>NZ_CALROB020000008.1:0-155728 GCF_943369675.1 Polaromonas sp. YR568
ACGCCCTGGCGTGGGCGCAAAGCAGCCCGCCCGGCGACGCCGCCCAACACTGGCAGGCCCTGCCCAAAGCCATGGCGCGCGGCGACGTCAGCGCCTTGTCGGACTGGGCGCCCGCGCAGGCGGTCGACGCCCTGCAAAAGCTTTGCCACGACGTGCTGGCCGTGCGCATGGGCGCGGCGCCGCGGTTTTTTAATGCCGGCGACCTGCCCGCGCTGGCGCCGGTCACGGCCGGCAAGCCCAGCGGCGGCCTGTATGCCCTGGCCGCCTGGTCGCGCGAACTGGCCACCACCGCCCGCACCGTGGAGCACCCCTACAACCCGGGCTTGATGCTGGAATCACTGGTCAGCCGCGCCCGGCTGGCGCTCAACACGAAATAAGAAGGCCGATTTTTGTGCGGCAATGTGCAGCAATTGCGGGCGCCGTCATCCTCAAACCGATAAACTAAGGCCATGAGTACACCCCCACCCGCCAGCACCCCCGCAGCCGCCGGCGCGCGCCCCAGCGTCGTCCAGCTGGCCATCAAGGAAAAAGCCGCGCTCTACGCCGCCTACATCCCGCTGTTCAAGGAAGGCGGCGTTTTCATTCCCACGGCACGCGACTACAAGCTCGGCGACGACGTCTACGTGCTGCTGACGCTGCCCGAAGACACGCAGCGCTACCCGGTGGCCGGCAAGGTCGCCTGGGTCACGCCCGGCAGGGCGGCAGGCAACCGCACCCAAGGTGTCGGCGTGCGTTTCCCGGCCGACGAAAAATCCCGCCTGCTCAAGCTCAAGATCGAGGAAATCCTCGGCGCGCACCTGGCCTCTGACCGGCCCACGCAGACGATTTAAGCGAACCGGCCGCTGCGCTGGCCGCCCCCTTTCATGCTTCCTGCCCCCTCATATATATATATAGCGGCAGCGGCATCCCCATCCAGAGCCCTTGCGCCATGTTCACCGACTCCCACTGCCATTTAAGCTTTCCCGAGCTCCAGGCCCAGCTGCCGCAAATCCGCCAGGCCATGCGGGACGCCCAGGTCGACCGGGCGCTGTGCATCTGCACCACGCTCGAAGAGTTTGAAACCGTTCACGGCCTGGCCACGGGCTATGACAATTTCTGGGCCACCGTGGGCGTGCATCCCGACAACGAGGATGTCCAGGAACCCAGCCTGGAAGACCTGTTGCGGCGCGCGGCCCTGCCCAAGGTGGTCGGCATCGGCGAAACCGGCCTCGACTATTACCGCCTGGGCGAACGCACCGTGGCCGACATGGAGTGGCAGCGCGAGCGCTTCCGGGTGCACATACGCGCGGCCCGCCAGACCGCCAAACCGCTGGTCATCCACACCCGCAGCGCCTCCGACGACACGATTGCCATCCTCAAGGAAGAGGGCGGCAGTGCAGGGCAGGCCGGCGCCGCTACCGGTGTTTTCCACTGCTTTACCGAAACCCTGGCCGTGGCCCGCGCAGCCCTGGACCTCGGGTTTTACATCTCGTTTTCCGGCATCCTGACCTTCAAGAACGCTGCCGACCTGCGCGAAGTCGCCCAGTTCGTGCCGCTGGACCGTATGCTGATAGAGACCGACAGCCCCTACCTGGCGCCCATGCCTTACCGCGGCAAAACCAACAACCCGTCTTACGTGCCCTTCGTCGCCAAGCAGATCGCCGAGCTGACCCAGAAACCGCTGGAGACCATCGCCGAGGCCACCAGCCGCAACTTCGAGCAGCTTTTCACCGGGGTCAAAGCATCATGAAAAACTTCACCCAATACTTTAAAAATGCAATTTACCTTGTTGTAATTGCTGGAGTTTCTGTTGCAAGCGCCGGCTCCTACGAAGACTTTTTCATGGCCGTCAAACAGGACACGCCCAATCCTATCCAGAACCTGCTGCGGCGCGGTTTTGACCCCAACACCGTGGACCCCGACGGCCAGACCGGCCTGTTTATCGCCTTGCGTGAGCCATCCCCCAAAGTCGCCCAGCTGCTGATCGACTGGCCCAAGACCGACGTCAACCGGCTCAACGGCAAAGGTGAAAGCGCCCTGATGCTGGCCGCGCTCACGGACCAGCAGGACCTGGCCGAAAAACTCATCAAGAAGGGCGCCGACGTCAACAAGACCGGCTGGACGCCACTGCATTACGCGGCCACCAAGGGCCACCTGGCCATCATCAGCCTGCTGCTGGAGCAGCATGCCTATATTGACGCGGAATCGCCGAACGGCACGACGCCCCTGATGATGGCCGCCATGTACGGCACGGCCGCGGCCGTCAAACTGCTGCTGCAGGAAGGCGCCGACCCGCAGCTCAAGAACCAGCAAGGCCTGACAGCCCTGGAGTTCGCCGAGAGCGCCAGCCGGCCCGACGCCGTGCAATTGCTAGCCGCAGCGGTTCGGGTCAAAAAGCCGGCTGGGCAATGGTGAGCTTGCCATTCGCAAGAATAAAAGTCCGGGCACTTCGGCAAAGCCCGGCCATTAAACTGCAGCAATGCGAGGCGCCGTTTAAAGCGCCGCTCAACAAAAGAGGAAAAAATGCACGATACCGCCATGGACCACGGGGCCGCTTTCTTCAACACCTATGTGAAGAATTCGATGGATTTGACCATTGTGGACATCGGTTCACAAGACGTGAACGGCAGTCTGAGATCGGTCGCTCCGGCAAATAACCAATACATCGGAGTGGATTTTGAGAACGCCAACGGCGTGGATATCGTCATCACGGATCCCTATTCGTTGCCCTTTAAAAATGAATCCGTGGACGTGGTGGTGAGCTCATCGTGCTTTGAGCATTCGGAATTCTTCTGGCTTCTGTTTAATGAAGCCTTGAGAATTCTCAAGCCCACCGGCTTGCTTTTCATCAATGTGCCTTCCAACGGAGCCTTCCATCGATACCCGGTGGATTGCTGGCGGTTTTACCCTGACAGCGGGGTGGCTCTGCAGAACTGGGGGAAAAGAAGCGGCTACAACTGCGCATTGCTAGAGTCATTCATAGGCGGCAAAAAGCAGGATATCTGGAATGATTTCATTGCGGTATTCGTCAAGGACGAGCGCCATGAATCAAAGTACCCCAACCGCATCCAGAACGAGCTGACAGCGATTACCAACGGCCGTTCATACAACTCGGAAGAGATCAGGAATTATCTGCACCCATCCGAGGACCAGGCGGCACACACAAAGCTTGTCACGATCGTTCAATCCATCAATGAGATTTTGAACTCCTGATCTGCCGGCAGCCAGGGCGCATGCGGCTCGGCGTGATGCCGAGAGGCTAATTGCCCATCATGATGTTCTACGATGTATATTATGTTAACTAATATTTGGACAATGCCAGGAAGGTATCCAGAAGCAAGCAGCCTTTATAAACTTCTATACGTTTGTTTTCCCAGCGGAGTAACGTTGACCAGCTAGCGCCTCAACTGGCTTCCGAGCGACTCCTGGTCACCGCTGCTGCGTGAAATTTGGGTGGCCATCGTTACTGCCGCATCTTCAACACCGGCCACCGCTACATACGTATGCCGGACAGATGGCCTGGATCGCTGCCAAATCAACACTTCGAAAAACGACAAAATCGGCAGGTTGCCCGCCAACCTGATTGGGTCGGGGGCAATTTTTCGGAGCGTTCGCGCAAATGCGGGCATCTGGGTGAAGCGCCCTCCCGGCCGCAGTTCGAGCCATCCTCATCGCTGCGCCTCCGAGCGTGGCGTTGATGAGACGGTTCAGGTTGTCATAGGCAAGGCTTTGGTCAAAAGCTGGAACGGCAACTCCATTATTGGGCTGACCAGTTACGGGGTAGCGATGCCATGCGAACTGTTGTCACGCGGCTCGAGATGCCGTCCACGCGTGTTTGCGGCGGCCCTCCGAGGTGGACCGGACCATATCCGCGGCACATCCTCAACCAGCTTGGCGGCAGCATCGATCACCTCGGCTTGATGCGGCTGCAAGCGCTGAGCAGCCCGGCTCAGATGCGACACGAAGGGATCCTGCACGGCGGTCCGGTGGCCCGAGAGCTCTTCCACCACCGCCAGACCGCAAAGCGGCGCATAAAAATCAGAATAGCCGCCCTCTTGCAGCACAAGCAGTCGCCCGCTGCAGGCCCGGTCGGCCGCATCCACCAGCGCGCGCGCCATCAGGCGGAAGGTTTCCATCATCGCCATCTGCCGGGCAAGCGGATCGTAGAGGCAGGCGTCATAGCCGGACGACACCAGGATCATCTCGGGCGCGAAGCGCTCCAGCGCGGGCAGCACCACCTGTTCGATGGCCGCCAGGTAGGCGCCATGCCCGGAGCCAGGCGGCAGCGGTACATTGATATTGGCCCCGAATCCCGGGCCGCGGCCGCGCTCGGTGATGCCGCCGGATTCACGGGGATAGTTGTCCTCTTCGTGAAGCGAGATCGTCAGCACCCCGGGATCCTCGTAAAAAATGCCCTGGGCACCGTTGCCGTGGTGCACGTCCCAGTCGACCAGTGCAATCCGCCGCAGCCCGTGCACGGCACGCAGGTGGGCGACGGCCAGCGCCCCGTTCGCCAGCAGGCAAAAGCCACGGCCACGCTCCGGCTCGGCATGGTGGCCGGACGGCCGCACCAGCGCATAGGCGTTGCGCAGCGTGCCGGCCATGATCGCATCCGCGGCCGCCAGGCATCCGCCTGCCGCGAGCTGCGCAATTTCCCAGGAGCCCGGGCCGACCGGCGCCTTTTCGCCCGCATCGCCACCGCCTTGCGCGCTCAGCCGCTTGAGGCGGCCAATGTAGCCAGGCGTGTGAACCCGCAGGAGTTCCTCCTCGGTCGCGGGGCGCGGACGCACCGGCGCGAGGTGATCGATGAGGCCGCTGACCTCGATGAGGTTGCGCATGCGCCGCTTGCTCGCGGGGCTGTCGATGTGCTGTAGCCCCGGCTCCATGAAGCCGCCCGCGGGTTGCGCGCCCGCGCCCATGCCGGTGATGTGCCACATATAGCTTTCATGCCAGACGAGCCCGGTCCTGAATGACGCGGTCTCATTCACAGGACAGCTCCAGCGCCAGAAGATCGGAGACGGGTTGACGCTGCCGGATCATGCGCAGCGCGCCGCCCTCATGCAGCACCTCGGGTGCCAGGCCTCGCGAGTTGTAGTTCGACGACATGCTGGCGCAATAGGCACCGCAATCGTGGAACACCGCCAGGTCGCCGATTTCCGGGACGGCCAGTTCCCGCGGAACTACCATGCCGCCCTGATCCACTGTGAACACGTCCCCCGCCTCGCAGAGCGGGCCACCCACCACGGTGGGCCGCCGCTCGGCGCTCTCGGAGCGTGGCTCCGCGTGCAGAATGCCGATGCGGTGAAAGCTGCCGTACATCGCCGGGCGCATCAGGTCGTTGAAGCCGGCATCGGCAAGGATGAACCAGTTGTTCCCGACGGCCTTACGCGCCCGCACCTCCGACACCAGGTAGCCAGAATTGCCGACGATGTAGCGGCCCGGTTCGACCTCAAGCGACACCGAATGGCCCAGATGTTCTTCAGCGGCCGCTCGCGTCGCGGCCCAGTGGGTGCGATAGGCGACAAGGTCGATCTCGGTATCGGTATCGCGGTAAGGAATAGGCAGGCCGCCACCTGCCGAGATGGCCTGGATGTCAAAGGGGCAGCGCCGTACCTCGCCAGTCATGGCGTCGCAGACACGGCGCAGTTGATCGAAATCCGCGCCGGAACCGATATGCATGTGCAGTCCCACCAGCTTCAGCCGGTGCAACCGGATCAGGTCGTAGCATTCATGCAGGGTTTCGTGCCACAGCCCGTGCTTGCTCCACTGTCCACCAGTATTGGTCTTGCGGCTGAAGCCGCTGCCGAAACCCGGGTTGATGCGCAGCCAGACCGGGTGGCCTGGGCTGACCTCGCCCAACTGGCTGAGCATCTGGGGCGAGCCGACGTTGACCGGCAGGCCCAGTTCCACTACCCGTGCAAGCGTGGCGCGGTCGAGTATGTCAGAAGCGAACACGATATCGTGCGAGTTTCCCGCCCTGCTATAGCCCGCCGCCAGCGCGCGCTCGATTTCACCGAGCGACACCGCATCGACGGTCACACCCATGGCGTGCAGCATGCGCAGCAGATGGATGTTGGAATTGGCCTTCTGCGCGTAGCGGATCACATCGAACCCGGCCAGCGAGGCGACGCGCCTGCGGATCTCGGCGGCGTCATAAACCCAGCAAGGCGTGCCGAAGCGGCGGGCGGCCTCGCGCAGGGTGTCGTCGGAAAGCGAAGGGCGAAGCGCCGGCGCGTCGGGGGCGGCGGTGCGGTGCTGCAGGGTCATGGCGGGTCCCGGTTCTGGAAAAGGATGAGATCAGTAGCGCGTCGCGGGCTCGCGGATGAGAAGGCAGCAGATCGCCGCGCCCGCCATGCAGGCAATCCCCATCAGGATGGCAAAGAAATACCCGCCCGCCATGTCGCGGATGGCGCCCGCGAGCGTGGGGCCGAACAATGCACCGAAGCCCCATGAGGTATAGAGCGCGCCGATGATCGTGGCGATGCGCCGCCCGCCGAAATACTCCATCGTCAGCACGGGCAGCATGGCAATGTAGCCGCCATACAGCAGGCCGAAGGCGACCGCATAACATGCGAGGGCCGCGAAGCCCGGGGGGGCAAGCAACCACCACAACATCGCCAGAGCCAGCCCCGCGAACATGAGCGTCAGCGCATTGCGCCGGCCGAAATAATCGACCACCCCGCCAAGCAGAAAGCGCCCCACCGTTCCGGAAATCCCGAGGATGCTGACCAGCACGATTCCACTCTGCGCGGTGATGCCGTGGTCGGTAGCGTAAGGAACAAGATGCACATAGTTGATGAACACGGCGGCCGCCGACAGCAAGCTTGCGGCATAGAGCAACCAGAAATGGCCGCATCGCAGCGTTTCGGCCAAGGTCAAGCCGGGGATGGGGGTGGCGGGATCTGCGGTGTCAACTGCCGCTCCCCCATCGGGGGCAAGGCCCATCTCGCGAGGATGAGCGACCAGCATCAGGCTGGCAGCACCACAGATGCCTAACGCGCAGGCCGCAAGCACCATATGTGCGCCGCGCCAACCCAAGGCCTCGGTCAGTGCCATGGCCAGCGGCGGAAAGGCCAGGGTGCCGACCCCGGTGCCGCAGATGGCCAGGCCCGAGGCCAGGCCGCGCCGCACCCGGAACCAGCGCTGCACCAGGCCGACGGCGGGGACATAAATCATGCCGCCGCCTATCCCGACCCCCGCCCCGTAGGCGATGTAGAGCAGGGTCAGCGATCCGGCCTGTGCCGCCGCCGCGAGGCCCGCCGCCATGATCAGCGCGCCCGCAAGTCCCACCTTGCGCGGCCCCAAGCGGTCCGCCGCGGAGCCTGCGGCGAAACCGGTCATGAACCAGATGAACTCGCTGATGGCAAAGGCAAACGCAATGTCGGCCCGCCCGGCACCGAATTCAGCCTCGAATGCCGCGACGAAGGCCGGAAAAGAATAGATGATGCCCGCCGCAGTCGCCGACATGCAGAAGACCGAGGCAACAATGATCCAGCCGTAAAAGAGGCCCGCCGGAGCCGGCCGTTGAACACTGTCGGAGGCATTTGTCATGGACATATTTCCTGGAGTGGATGTGACGGTTATTCGAGGCCGCCCTGCTCGGCGGGCGCGAACTCGACGACAAGATAGGACAGGTCGGGCATCCCGCGCGCCTCCAACCGTTGCGCCAGTTCAGCATAAACCGCTCGTACCGCCGCGGGATCGCGGTGATAAAGGCCGCAGCCGCCCGCCGCATGCAGTGCCGGGGACAGCGGCGCGGGATTGGCCATGATGCGCTGCCCATCCACCCGCAGCAGCCCCTC
Organism: Polaromonas sp. YR568; assembly: GCF_943369675.1. Classification (GTDB taxonomy): domain Bacteria; phylum Pseudomonadota; class Gammaproteobacteria; order Burkholderiales; family Burkholderiaceae_C; genus Polaromonas. The sequence continues at coordinate 7,782 of NZ_CALROB020000008.1, forward strand.
GCCGGCGAGAATCGTCCAGCTGAGCCCCGTGGCCCCAACGATATCGCGCGCCAGCTCGGCCATCTCCCAACGGTCCTCGGCGGCGTTCCCCACCGAGTAGCCGAGCATCACCACCCTCGCCCGCCGCCCGCACGGCGTCTGGCGAAAGCGCGCTACCGCCTCGAAGGCAGCGCGTTGCAGGACAAGCCCGGTTTCACCGCCGTCAGAGGTCAGCGCCAGTATCTCGCGCGTCGGCGCGAGCCCGAAGGGCATGTTGCCCAGGACCAGCGGACGGCGCGCCTGCGGGAAAGGAACGATGTCGGCGAACCCGCGCCGGATGTCGTTCAGGCAGGCTACGCCGGCGCCGCGGCCGTTCAGGCGCTGGTTCAGCCCGAAAAAAGCCAGCGCGCGCGGATTGATGTCCATGCCCAGGCCGGGTATGTCGGGCGCGAAATGCGCAAGGTTGTGGCCGCTGCCGGTGGCCAGGTCTATCACCGCGTCGGCATCCGCGACAAAGCCGCGCGCCAGGCAGTAGCGGTGGATCGCAGCGCTTTCATCGGGGAAGGGAAAGACGCGCAGGCGCGCGTCCACCCAGACGCCATCGGTGAGCAGGAGATCACGCTCCACCGTGTTGACACGCACGCACAGCCGGCGGTCGCGCAGCAAGCCGACCTGCGACAGCGCGCCGCCCCGCAGCGCGCTGCCGGGTTCGAAAGGCTGAAGCTGGGCCAGCCCCGCCGCCCAGTCGAGATAGGCGGCGCTTGCGGCAATGGCGCGCAACTCGCGGAGCACCGCGTCCCGCAGGCCGGCGTCGTCGGCCAGCGCCGAGGTCGCCAGGAAAATATGGTCGGTGCCCAGGGCGGTGGGCCCGGGATCGATGACAAGTTTCATTCCGGCTCCCCTGCGTCCGCGCCACGGCAGAGCAGCGCGAGCAGCGCCGCGCGCATCCAGACGCCGTCACGCGCTTGCTTGAAGTAATGTGCCTGCGGCATGGCGTCGATCGCGCGGTCGACATGGTCCGCGATGGGGCCGATATGCAGCACCGGAAGGTGGCGGCCCGCCGCACGCACCGCCGCCGCCGTGATGCGGTGGCTGTCGGGCGTCGCGCGTTCCTGGCGGGCACAGGCATTGGCCGTATCGCCGAAGTCGGCGTGGAAATTGGCGTGATACACCCCGAGCGTGGTGACGGCATCGGCCAGCCGCAGCACCTCGTCAATATGGGCGCAGTGCGTGACCCGGGTGCCGCGCGCGCGCAGCAGTTCCTGCACATCGGGCGGCGGCGCCGAACCGGGCGGTTCGAGCACCGCAAGCCGGACATCGAACAGCGACAGCGCCGTGACCAGCGAGCGATGCGCCCGCCAACCCAGATGGCCGACGATGCCGATGCACAGTCCGTCAAGCCGGCCGAAGTGTTTGTGCAGGTGATGGATGTCACCCAGCGACTGGGTCGGGTGCTCGCCGTAGCCGTCCCCCGCATTGACCAGCGGCACCGGCGACACCGCCGCGGCGCGAAGCGCGGCGCCCGTCTCGCTGTGGCGCAGCACCAGCACGTCGGCCATCTCGGCCGTGAAGCGCACCACGTCCTCCAGCGTTTCCTCGTAGAAGCCCACGGCGCGGGTTGTCGTCGGGTCGGCAAAGCCCACCACATGGCCGCCGATGCGCAGCATCGCCGCCTCGAAGCTCATCCGGGTGCGGGTGCTCTGCTGATAGAACATCACGCCCAGGCATCGCCCTTGCGCGACCCGCGACAGGCAGGCGGGCGGCGCGGCCTCCATGGCGCGGGCAATCTCCATGCAATGCTCGGCCATGGGGCGCGACACCTCGCGCAGTGACACAAGGTGCGACGGCAAGGCGGGCGCGGCGGCGAGAAGATCGAAGAGGCTGTCCGCGCCGGCGCGCAGGCTTTCGGGCATCCCGGTTTCGCGGCGGGAAAGATGCGGGGGGGCGGCGCAGTTCAAGCGGCCAGCCCTTCGGCACCTGCTTCAGTTTTGCTTTCGTCCTTTGCCAGCCGGGTGATCGCGTCGCCCGTCATGCGGAACACCGACCAGCCTTTCATGGGCGCCGCGCCCAGCGAGGAGTAGAAGGCGATGGAAGGGGCGTTCCAGTCCAGCACCGACCACTCCATGCGCGCGCAGTCGCGCTTCACCGCTACCTGCGCCAGCGCCTGCAGAAGCATCTTTCCAACGCCGTGGCCGCGGAACTCGGGCCGCACGAAGAGGTCCTCCAGGTACAGGCCTTTCTTGCCGAGGAAGGTGGAGTAGTTGTGGAAAAAAAGAGCGAAACCCACGGCGCCGCCGTCCAGTTCGCCGATCAGCACCTCGGCCGAGGGGCGGTCCGTGAACAGCGCCTCGCCGATCACGTCGGGCGTGGAGACGCAGGAATCTCCCAGCTCTTCATAAATCGCCAGGTCGCGGATCAGTTCGCAGATCAGCGCGGTATCGGCGCGGGTGGCGGGACGGATGGAAACGGTGTGGGTCATGGAAAAGTCCTCAGGTAAAAATCATCTGCCGCAAACAATCTATGCGTCGCCTATGCGTCGCTCATGCGACGGCTTGTGCCATGGGCATGGCGAAAGCGGAAGGGGAAGCCGCCTCGTCGCGCTCGACCCGGTCGCGGCCCAGCCAGAAAGCTTCGAAGCGGCGCGGGTGGTACACGATGTGCATGGGATGCGGACGGCCCTGGAAGGCATCGGTGGTCGCGCGCGCAATGGCGGTGCTCTGCGAAAACCCTCCCGTGTTGTGGCCGGTGGCCACCACCAGGAGCCCGGCCTCGGCGGGCTGGATCTCGAACATGCCAAGGCTGCTGGCCGTCCAGGGCCGGATGCAGTATTTCCGGCTCCGGCGCAGCGACCCGTCGGCCAGCGCCTGCCGGAAGGCCTCGGGGAACATGGCGGCCAGGTAATCCTCCATTGAGATATACAGGGCCTCAAGTTCCGCCGGATCGATGTTGCCCGGGTCATGGCCCAGATAGCCAAAGCCCGACCCGAAGATGAGAATATCCCGCCCCTCGGGACTGCGCGCGGGAATGATGTTGCCGCTGCACGCGATATGGCCCTCGCGGGCGATCTTCAGTGCATTGCTCAAACGGGGTTCGAGGTTGGGAATGCTCATCCACGCGCCCAACACGCCATGCACCTTGCCCTCGGACGCCGTGCCCTTGAGCAATTCACCGCCGTAGACGCCGGGCGACAGAAAGTAATGGTTGCTCCGCAGGATGCCGCCATCCATGCCGATCCCGGCAACCACGCCGTTCTCGGTCACGATGCGCCCGGCCTGCGCCTGCCAGCGGAAGCGCACACCACGCTCTTCCAGATGGGCAATCAGGCGGCGCGTGAAACTATGCACATTGACGGTGAAACCGGTAACCTCGATTCCGCCCTCGATCTCGCTGCTGCGCACACCGTCGGCAAGCGACGGATAGGCGGTGGCGACGGCGGCGGGGTCAAGCTCGTTCAGGTAAGAGCCCACACGCTTTTGCCGCTTCACCTGCTTGGCATGGTAGGGCCCGGTCGAGGCGACGCGCAGCAGCGGCTCGCAGAATTCCACCCCTTCAAAAAGGCCGGGCCTCTCGGCGATCAGCTCGCGCCAGTAGACAAGGCTTTCGTGGTTCAGCGCAAAGATGTCGTCGTTGTAGCGCTCGGCCAGCCAGACGGGCATGGCCAGCGAATCCTCGATCCAGGCCTCATCCTCGGCTGAATACCCGTCGGGCCGGCCTATAAGCCAGCCGAACTCCGACACGCGCTTGCGCAGGTAGCCGTGCAGCAGCTCGCCGGGGGCGGCGTCCCGGTCGTGGTAGTTGTCGCATTCCGTCAAAGAAAACATCCGGGCATTGGCCCCGCCGTGGGTGCAGCCGAGCGACAGCCAGTCCGGCGCGCCGCGCGGGTCGGCGCTGGCCTCAACCACCTCGACCTGGTAACCCAGATCGACAAGGTGCAGTGCGGTCATCAGGCCCACGATCCCGGCACCGACCACCAGTACCGTCTCGGCCGCCGCCGCCTTGCGGCCTGCGGCCGCAACATGCGCCGCCGTGGCGCGAGCGGTCAGGTCGCGGCTGTAGAGGCGCTCGGCCGCCTCGAAAGCGCGCGCTATCGGCGTGCGGTCCTTGCCGAAGAAGACGTGGATGGCGCCGTCACTGCGGCTGGTAAAACACCCCGACCGCCCCAGGGGCTGGCGGACCAGCACGATCACTTCGCGTGTGCGCGCCTGCGACCAGGCGCGCAATACACCGCCCGGGGGTATCCGGTCGGTGATCAGCACATCGAAGTCGGCATCCGCCAGCACCGCAGCGGCAGCGGTGTCGTCAAGTGCAGCAAAGCCGACCAGATAGATGACCGGCGCAGGCAGCAGTTCGGCAATATCCGCGGACGACAATGAAACGGTCGATGCAATTTTCATGTGATGCCCCTTACGTTGCAGCACGAATGATCAATGGGTGGAGAGAAAAACCTCCTCCCACAAATGCAGGATATTTGTAAGTCCGTGAAACGCATTTGCTTGCTCGCAAAATTTTGGTTTTGCGAGGTCTCGCGAAATGCAATGCGGAATAGTTCTGTTCAGCGCACGCGTGCGGCCGTCGCTTAAGCCGAACGATTTACTGTCGACTGCTGAATGTGAAGCTTCATGGTGAGACGGGGTTTTTACTAACTTGTGTGTCTTCCGCAACAGTTGCGTCATGCAGGGCAGCTACGCAGCTCAACCTGCCGCCGTGCCCTCCAGGGTGCAGGGCCCGCGGGCTACGGTGGTTACTCCGTTCGAAACGACCTGTACTGACGAACGCTCCGTGAGGTCGGTCCCTTTGATATCGACTTGAATTCCGTTGAAAAGCTGCATTCACCTCTGCGTGTGCCGTCGTGACAGGATGAGTGGCGCTGCGCCGAAGCCTGCCCGACCTACTTCATCAGAAGCCGCGGATCCAGCTCTGCGATCGCGAACTTGCGCACATACGCGATGAAGGGATCGACCAGCTTGGGCGGGGTGTGCTGCAGGGGCGTCAGCACCGAAAACTCCAGCGGCACCGACGGCTCGAAGGGAATGAAGCGCAGGTCGCGGCCCTTGTATTCCATGGCCGTGATCGCATCCACCAGCGCAATGCCCTGCCCCGCCGCCACCAGCGAGCACATCGCGGCCGATACCTGGACCTCCACCTGCGCCGGTTGGTATTTCACGCCGTGGGCCGCGAACATGGCGTCGATCAGCAGCCGCGTGGCGATGTTGTTCGGGTGCGAAATAAACAGTTCGCCTTCGATGTCGGCCGGCACCAGCGCCTCGCGGCCGGCCAGGCGGTGGCCGACGGGCACGACGCACACGTGCGCGGCCGTCAGCAGGGTGTCGCCGTGCGTGCCGGTGTTGCTGATGGAGAGGTTGACGATGCCCAGGTCGCAGCGCTGGCCTATCACCATGTCGACGATGGTGCGGGAGTCGTACACGCCCAGCATGATCTTGATCTCGCCGTGGTCCTTCAGGAAGCCCGCGATGGCGCGCGGCAGGAAGGACAGCGCAATCGACGGCGGCGCGGCCACGTGCAGCGCGCCGCGCTGCTGCGTCTTGATGGCGTGGGCCATGCGCGCGATGCGTTCGACGCCGATCAGCGAGCGGTTGACCTCCTCATACAGCAGCTGCGCTTCGGCCGTCGGATGCAGGCGCCCGCGCGCGCGTTCGAAGAGCGGGAAACCCGCGCTTTCTTCCAGGTCGGCGAGCAGGCGCGTGACGGCCGGCTGCGAAATGAACAGCATGTCGGCCGCCCGGGTGACGGTCTGGCAGAGCATGACGGCGCGGAAGGCTTCGAGTTGTCTGAGGCGCAAGGGAAAACCCCGGTAATCCCATAACACAATGTTATGGATGAAAAAAATAATTGTATTGGTTTTACATCAATCTGCCACCTACCATTGAATTCGTCAGCGTAGTGGCGGGTTGTGTGGACATTTTCATCCCATAACCTGGTGTGTCAAATTAGTGCGTGTCGCGCCCCAGAGTGGGCCGGATGCACCGTTATGGAGAAACCCCTGATGAAAGCAAAATTCCTGGTTGTTGCACCGCTTGCCGCAGCCATCGCACTGGCCTGTGCGGGCATCGTCCACGCGCAATCCGTGCCTACCCTCTACGTCGGCGCCTACGGCGGCTCCACCGAAAAGGCGTTCAAGGAAAAAATCATTCCGGCCTTTGAGGCATCGCGCAAGGTCAAGATCGTCTACGTGGCGGGCAACTCCACCGACACCCTGGCCAAGCTGCAGGCGCAGAAAGACAAGCAGGAGCTCGACCTGGTGCTGCTGGATGACGGCCCGATGCAGCAGGCCGTGCAGTTCGGCTTTTGCGACAAGGTCAAGGACGCGCCCATCTACAAGGATCTCTATCCGCTGGCCCGCATCGACGACCGCTCCATGGCGATAGGCGCCGTCGCCACCGGCCTGGCCTACAACACCGAAGCCTTCAAGAAGGCCGGCCTGCCCAAGCCGGATTCGTGGCAAATCCTCATCGACAAGAAGTTCAAGCAGAAGCTGGCCATCCCGCCCATCTCCAACACCTACGGCCTGCAGACGCTGATCATGTACGCAAAAATGCGCGGCGGCGGCGAAAAAGCCATCGACGCCGGCTTCGACGCCATGGCCAAGGAAGTCGCGCCCAACGTGCTGGCCTGGGAGCCGTCGCCGGGCAAGATGACCGAGCTGTTCCAGAACGGCGACATCAACCTCGCGGTGTGGGGCAGCGGGCGCACGGAGTCCTTCAGGGCCACGGGTTTCCCCATCGAATTCGTCTATCCCAAGGAAGGCGCGATGGCGCTGTTGATCGCGGCCTGCCCGGTCGTCAACAGCGACGTGCCCGAGCATGCCCAGGCCCTGCTGCAATACCTGATGACGCCCGAGGTGCAGGTCCTGCTGGCCGAGACCCAGGGCTTTGGTCCGGTCAACAGCAAGGTGAAGCTGGAGCCCGCCATCGCCGCCAAGGTGCCCTACGGCCCGGCGCAGATCGGCAAGCTGCTGCCGACCAACTGGTCTGTCGTCAACGAGAAGCGGGGCGAATGGACCAACCGCTGGAACCGCACCATCGAGCGCTGAAGGGGGGATAAACCTACTGCGCGGCCCGATGCCGGCGGTGCGGTCCTCACCGTACTGGTGTACGGTTCCGGTCCTCCCACCAGCCTAGGCCCGCTCGCTACGGTTTCTCGACCCTTCAGTTCCCTGGCGATCTCTTTTTTCCGGCAGCCCCTTAGCCACCTGAACTGAACACCTATGACCTTCCTCTCCCTCCAAAAGCTGACCCGGCACTTCGACGATTTTGTCGCGGTTGAATCGCTGGACCTGGACATAGCGCGCGGTGAGTTCATCTCGCTGCTTGGCCCCTCGGGTTGCGGCAAGACGACCACGCTGCAGATGATCGCGGGATTTGTGAACCCGACGCGCGGCAGCATCGTGCTCGAGGGCCAGGACATCACCGCGCTGCGCCCTGAAAAGCGCGGCATGGGTGTGGTGTTCCAGAGCTATGCGCTGTTTCCCCACATGACGGTCGAGGCCAACGTCGGCTTCGGCCTGGAGATGCGCGGCATGGGCCGCAGCGAGCGCGCCCAGCGCATCGGCGAGACGCTGGACCTGGTGCGCCTGGGCGGCCTGGGCAAACGCTTTACGCGTGAGCTCTCGGGCGGCCAGCGCCAGCGTGTGGCCATCGCCCGCGCCCTGGCCATCCGCCCGCAGCTGCTGCTGCTCGACGAGCCCATGTCCAACCTCGACGCCAAGCTGCGCGAGGACATGCACATCGAACTGCGCGCCATCCAGCGCCACCTGGGCATCACCACCCTGCTGGTCACGCACGACCAGGTCGAGGCCATGACCATGAGCGACCGCATCGCCGTCATGCACGGCGGCAAGATCGTGCAGCTGGCCATGCCGTTCGAGGCCTACGAGCAGCCCGGCTCGCCCTTCGCCTCGGCCTTTCTCGGCAAGACGAATTCGCTGAGCGGCCGCGTCGTCACCAACAACCAGCGCTGCGCCGTCGTCAATGTGAACGAGCGCGAGTTGCACATCCCGCACGGCGGCCGCAGCCTGGACGGCGAGGTGCATGTCTTCGTGCGGCCTGAAAAGCTGCGCCTGGGCGCGGCCGGCGGCGGCCTGCCTGGCCAGGTCAAGACGCGCGTCTTCCTCGGCAACCACTGGATGCTGCAGGTCGACACCGCCATGGGCCTGATGAGCGTGAGCCTGCCCAACATCGGCGAAGTGCCGCCGGCCGAAGGCAGCACCGTCGGCCTGAACTGGTCGGACGACGACCTGCGCGTGCTGCCCCGGCAAGAGGTGGCCCATGGCTGAAGCGACCGCCGCCATGACTCACGCCGGCGCCGCGCTGCCGCGCCGCAAATCCACCGATGGCGCGGGCGCAGCGCCCTGGCTGCTGGCGTCCCCCGCCCTGCTGCTGTTCATCGGCCTGCTGCTGGTGCCGCTGCTGTTGACGGCACTGCTGTCCTTCCATGCTTTCGACGGCACACGCGGAGTGCTGCCCGACTACACCTGGCGCAACTACCTTGAAGTGTTCTCAGACGGTTATTACCACGAGATATTCCTGCGCACCGGCGGCCTGGCACTGGGCGTGACCGTGCTGTGCGTGGTCTTCGGCGTGCCGGAGACGCTGATCCTGGCGCGCATGAAAAGCCCCTGGCGCGCCCTCTTCCTCATCGTCATCCTCGGCCCTTTGCTGATCTCGGTGGTGGTGCGCACGCTGGGCTGGGCCATCCTTTTCGGCAACAACGGGCTGATCAACAGCACGCTGATGGGCCTGGGCATCACCAGCGAGCCGGTGCGCCTGCTGTTCAGCATGACGGGCGTGGCGATCGCACTGACCCATGTGCTGATTCCCTTCATGGTGATCTCGGTCTGGGCCAACCTGCAAAAGCTCGATCCGCAGGTGGAAAACGCCGGCCTCTCGCTGGGCGCTCCGCCGCGCAAGGTGTTCTGGCGCGTGATGCTGCCGCAGCTGCTGCCCGGCATCCTCTCGGGCAGCATCATCGTCTTCGCCCTGTCGGCTTCGGCCTTCGCCACACCGGCCCTGCTGGGCGGGCGCAAGCTCAAGGTCGTGGCCACGGCCGCCTACGACGAGTTCCTCAACACGCTGAACTGGCCGCTGGGCGCCACCATCGCCATGCTGCTGCTGCTGGCCAACGTGCTCATCATCCTCGGCGCCAACCGCTGGGTGGAGCGGCGCTTCAGCCAGGTCTTCGACGCCTGAAGGTATGAATAAACCTGCTGCGCGCCTCGATCCCGGCACTGCGGTCCTCACCGTACTGATGTACGGCTCCGGTCCTCGTACCGGGCTCGAAGCGCTCGCTACGGTTTCTTCACACCTTCATCAGTGCACTCATTAAAGCCTAGGACTTCCCATGCGCAAGAACGGTTTTTTCTCGCTGCTCTACCACGCCCTGTTCATCGGCTTCATCATCGCGCCGCTGGTGGTGGTGATGCTGGTGTCCTTCACCAGCAAGGGCTTTATCTCCATGCCCTTCACCGAAGGGTTTTCGCTGCGCTGGTTCCGCGCCATCCTCGGCTCGACCGAGATCATCCGGGCGTTCTGGTTCTCGCTGTGGCTGGGCCTGGCCTCGGCCACCGTCGCCATCGCACTGGCCGTGCCGGGGGCGCTGGCGCTGACCCGATACAAGTTCGCCGGGCGCGGCGTGCTGGTGGGTTTTTTCATGTCGCCGCTGATGATCCCGCACGTGGTGCTGGGCGTGGCCTTCCTGCGCTTCTTCACGACGATCAACGTGACCGGCTCCTTCGCCTGGCTGGCCGCCACCCACGTCATCGTGATCGTTCCTTACGCGCTGCGGCTGGTGCTGTCCTCGGCCACCGGGTTGGACCGCGATGCCGAGCGCGCCGCGCTGTCGCTGGGGGCCTCGCCGTTCACCGCCTTCCGGCGCGTGGTGCTGCCGCTGATCCTGCCGGGCGTGGCCGGCGGCTGGATGCTGGCCTTCATCCAGAGCTTCGATGAACTCACGATGACGGTCTTCGTCGCCACGCCGGGCACCACCACGCTGCCCGTCGCCATGTACAACCAGATCGCCCAGACCATAGACCCGCTGGTGGCCGCGGTAGCCACCGTGCTCATCGTCGGCACGCTGGCCGTCATGGTCGTGATGGACCGCCTCGTCGGCCTGGACCGCGTGCTGATCGGCAAGAACTGAATACCGCATGACAAACACCACATCCCCCCACAACAACAGCGACGTCATCGTCATAGGCGGCGGCCTGGTCGGCGGCGCCGTGGCCTACGGCCTGGCGCGCCAGGGCGCCCAGGTCACCCTGCTCGACGAAGGCGACCAGGCCTTGCGCGCCTCGCGCGGCAACTTCGGCCTGGTCTGGGTGCAGGGCAAAGGCTTCGGCATGACGCCCTATGCCCGCTGGACGCGGTCGTCGGCCGGCCTCTGGCCGCAGCTGGCGCAGGCGCTGCTCGACGACACCGGCATCGACGTGCGGCTGGAGCAGCCCGGCGGCTTTTGCTTCACCTTCTCCGACGAAGAGAAGGAAGAGCGGCGGCTGCGCATGCAGGCCATCCAGGATGAACTCGCGGGCGACTACCCCTTCGAGATGCTGGACCGGCAGGAGGTCATCGCCCGCGTACCGGCCCTGGGCCCCGCCGTGACCGGCGCCAGCTACACGCCCATGGACGGCCATACCAACCCGCTCAAGCTGCTGCGTGCGCTGCATGCGGCCAGCCTCAAGCGCGGCGTGCGCTACTTCGGCGGCCAGCCGGTCAGAACCGTGACGGCCCAGCCGCGCGCGGGCGGCAGCCTGTTCACCGTCGAGGGCCGCTGGCAGGCGCCGCGCGTGGTGCTGGCCGCCGGCCTCGGCAATCGCGACCTGGCCGCGCAGGTCGGCCTGCACGCGCCGGTGGTGCCCAACCGCGGCCAGGTGCTGGTCGGCGAGCGCACCGCGCGCTTCCTGGACTACCCCACGCTCAACGTGCGGCAGACCGACGAGGGCACCATCCAGCTCGGCGACTCGATGGAAGAGGTCGGCTTCAACGACAACGTCACCACCGGCGTGCTGGCCGACATCGCCCGGCGCGGCGTGCGCACCTTTCCCGTGCTGGCCGGCCTGCGCCTGGTGCGGGCCTGGGGTGCGCTGCGCGTCATGAGCCCGGACGGCTTTCCCATCTACGACGAGTCGCCCCGGCACCCCGGCGCTTTTGTCACCACCTGCCACAGCGGCGTCACGCTCGCCGCTGCGCACGCCTTTCGCGTCGCGCCCTGGATCAGCGGCGCGCCGCAGCCCGAAGAGCTCGGCGTCTTCCAGGGCGACCGCTTTTTAAACCCCAACTACCGCCCCAGCCATGCCCACTGATTCCCTCTTCACTGATTCCTTCTTTCAACCGCTGGCCCAGGCCGGCGCCTCCACCACGGCGACCGTCGCCGTCACCCTCAACGGCCAGCCACTGCAAGTGCCCACTGGCTCCAGCGTGGCGGCCGCCCTGCTGGCCGCCGGCGTCAAGCGTTTTCGCAACTCGCCGGTGTCGGGCGAGGCCCGCGCACCCTACTGCATGATGGGCGTGTGCTTCGAATGCCTGCTGGAGATCGACGGTGTGCCCAACCGCCAGGGCTGCCTGGTGCCGCTGGAGGCCGGCATGGCCATCCGTACCCAGGACGGCATGCGCGACCTGCTCGCCGAAGCCAGCGCCCCGGCCCTGGCTATCGCCCAGGCGATGGAGGCACCCCATGGCCTATGAAGCATCACCACCGGTTGCGCCCCGTCCGCTTGACCAGGTCGACATCGCCATCATCGGCGCCGGCCCCGCCGGCATGGCCGCGGCCATCGCCGCGCGCCAACACGGCGCCAGTGTCGTGCTGCTCGACGAGCAGCCGGCCGTCGGCGGCCAGATCTACCGCGGCATCACCGACGTGCCTGCCAAACGCCTGGACATCCTGGGCCCCGACTACGGCGCCGGCGCGGCGCTGGCCCGGGACTTCAGCGCCAGCGGCGCGCGCCACGTCACCGGCGCCGCCGTCTGGCAGGTCACGGCCGAACGCCAGGTGCATTACCTGCAGGACGGCGGCGTGCGCTCCGTGCAGGCCGGCCGCGTGCTGCTGTGCACGGGCGCCATGGAGCGGCCCTTCCCCATTCCGGGCTGGACGCTGCCCGGCGTGCTGACGGCCGGCGCCGCGCAAATCCTGCTCAAGGGCTCCGGCATGGCGCCCACGCAGCCCGTGGTGCTGGCCGGTTGCGGCCCGCTGCTCTACCTGCTCGGCTGGCAGTACGTGCGCGCCGGAGTGCCGATTGCGGCCATCGTCGACACCACCGACGGCGCCGACTACCGCCGCGCCATCCGCCATGCGGGCGGTGCGCTGGCCGGCTGGCGTTACCTGCGGAAAGGCCTGTCGCTCATGGCCGCGCTGAAAAAGGCCGGTGTGCCCTTCTACAAGGGCGCCTCCGGACTGCACGTGCTGGGCGACGGCAAGGCCAGCGGCCTGGGTTTTGCCAGCGGCGGCGCGCTGCGCAAGGTGGACAGCCCGCTGGTGCTGCTGCACCAGGGCGTGGTGCCGAACACCCAGTTCTCCTGGTCGCTGCGCGCCAAACACCTGTGGGACGAGGCCCAGCTCTGCTGGTCGCCCGTCACCGACGCCTGGGGCGAGCTCGACGTGCCCGGCATCTTCGTCGCCGGCGACAGCGGCGGCATAGGCGGCGCCCGCGTGGCCGCGCTGCAGGGCGAACTCGCCGGGCTGGCCGCCGCCACACAACTGGGCAAGCTGGCCGCCACCACGCGGGACGGCCTGGCCGCGCCGCTGCGCGCCGAAATGCGCGGGCACCTGTTTATCCGGCCCTTCCTCGATGCCCTGTACCGCCCGAAGAAAGCCAACCGCATTCCGGCCGACGGCACCATCGTCTGCCGCTGCGAAGAGGTCACCGCCGGCGACATCCGCGCTTATGTCGGCATCGGCTGCACCGGCCCCAACCAGGCCAAGAGCTTCGGCCGCTGCGGCATGGGGCCGTGCCAGGGCCGTCAGTGCGGCCTGACGGTGACGGAAGTCATTGCCGATGCGCGCGGCGTGTCGCCCGGCGAGACCGGCTACTTCCGCATCCGTCCGCCGATCAAGCCGATCACGCTCGGGGAACTTGCGCGTGAAGCCTGAGGGCGCCGGGCGGCCGCTGGGCAGCGACGTCATCGTCATAGGCGGCGGTTTCCACGGCACGTCGAGCGCCTTTCACCTGTCGCGCCGCGGCGCAAAAGTCACGCTGCTGGAGTCCGAATACTGCGCGCGCCATGCCTCGGGCGTCAACGCCGGCGGCGTGCGCACCCTGGGCCGCCACCATGCCGAGGTGCCCCTGGCGCGCGCCTCGCTGGGACTCTGGCATCGCCTGACGGAGTTGCTCGGTGAAGACGGCAGCTTTGTGCCGAGCGGCCAGTTGCAGATCGCAGAAACACCGCAGGAACTGGACACCTTGCGCCGCCGCGTGGCCGGCTTGAACGCGCTCGGCTTCACGCACGAGGTCATCGTGGACGCGCAGCAGGTGCGCGAGATCGCGCCGCGCCTGGCGCACCACGTGGTCGGCGGTATCTGGGTCAAGGACGACGGCCATGCCGTGCCTTACCGCGCCGTCACGGCTTTTCGCCATGCCGCGCAACGCCTGGGCGCGCAGTTTCATGAAGCCACGCCCGCGCGGACGATAGAGCGCGCCGGCAGCCAGTGGCGCGTCAGCACGCCGCGCGGCATCTTCACCGCGCCGTGGCTGGTCAATGCGGCCGGCGCCTGGTCCGGCGACTTCGCCGCGCAGGCGGGCGACACGGTGCCCATGCAGCCCGGCGGGCTGATGCTCATGATCACGCAGCGTGTGCCGCACTTCGTCGACCCTGTGCTGGGCGCGGCCGGCCGGCCGCTGTCCTTCAAGCAGTTCGCCAACGGCACGGTACTCATAGGCGGCGGCCTGCGCTGCCCGGCCGACGTGGTGCGCCGCCATGGCGAGGTCGACTTCCTCAAGCTTTCGTCGAGCGCGCAGACCGTGACCGACCTGTTCCCGCACCTGGCTGGCATCAACGTGGTGCGCGCCTGGGCCGGCGTCGAGGCCTTTATGCCCGACGAGATTCCCGTCATCAGCCTGGGCCGCCATGCGCCGCAACTGGTGCACGCTTTCGGCTTCTCGGCGCACGGCTTCGAGCTCGGCCCCATAGGCGGGCAGATCGTCGCCGAGCTGGTGCTCGACGGGCGCAGCACCCTGCCGATCGCGCCCTTTGCCGTGGACCGGTTCGCGTCGGCCGCCGCGCATTGACTCGCCTCCTGTTTTCCGTTTCCTTCCCTTCCCACCACTACAAAGAAAGACTCTTCCATGTCCGATATCCAGCGCCATGAATCCACTCCCCGCCTGTCCCGCGTCGTCGTGCACAAGGACATCGTCTACCTCGCCGGCATCACCTCCGCCATTCGTGATGGCGACATCAGCGTGCAGACGAAAAGCGTGCTCGACACCATAGACGCGCGCCTGGCCAGCGTCGGCAGCGGCAAGGAGAAAATCCTGAGCGCACAGATCTGGCTCAAGAACATCGATCGCGATTTCGCCGGCCTGAACGCGGTGTGGGAAGCCTGGGTTCCCGCCGACGCGGTGCCGACCCGGGCCACCTGCGAGGCCAAGCTCGCCGCGCCGGAGCTGCTGGTGGAAATCATCGTGATCGCGGCCTTGTAAGCAGCGCTCACGTCGGGCTGGAGGTGCCGACGGACGCCACCAAGCCTCAACCCAATCTCAACACCCCCGCCTGGAGTGTGTTGAGCGCATGCAGCGTCTGTGCCTGTGCGCCGAATTGCGATCCGGTCACCACGTCCTGGGCCTTGTCAAAGCCGATACCCCCGAGTGTGCCGTCACGGCCATAGTAGTAAGCCAGGTCGCCACCCAAGGCTTCGCTGTCGCTGCCCGCGAGGTGGAACTGTGTCAGCCCGTTGGACAGCGACCAGCTGCTCAGGCCCGGGTCCGTCGACAGCGCCGTGTCGAATGCGCTCACCAAGCCCTGGAAATCAAAGGCCTGGACCTTTTTATTGAGCAGGGGGTCGCTGGATCCCGCGTCGAACGCCGACATCGCCTCGGCGACGAGCTGGAGGTTCAGCACGTTTTTGTTGGCGGTGCTCGCGTACCAGTTGCTGAAGGTGAGCTTGTCGTTGGCGCTGACGTTCAGGATCAGGTCGTTGCCGTTTTTCTGGAAGCTCAGGTTGGCATAGCTGAGCCCGGCGCCGCCCAGGGAGACCGTGTCGTCCAGGCCGCCGCCGGGGTTCACCGTGTCCTGGCCGTCGCCGATATTGAAGGCAATCACATCCGGGCCATTTCCGCTGGTGATCGTGTCGTTGCCGTCACCGCCGATCAGGAAGTCCGCGGCGGCGCCGCCGGTCAAGGTGTCCGCGCCGTCGCCGCCGTTGTAGTAACTCGCGCCTGAGGTGTCCGCCAGGATGTCGTTCCCCGCGCCGCCTTCCAGTGCGTCGAAGCCGCCCGCGCCGTCCAGGGTGTTGTTTCCGGAATTTCCGCGCAGCAGGTTGGCCAGGCTGTTGCCCGTGCCGTTGTTGTTGCCGAAGCCTCCGAGCACCAGGCCTTCCAGGTTGGCGCCCAGGCTGTAGCCGATGGCGCTGATCACCGTGTCCGTGCCTTCGGCCGCACTCTCGGAGACCGTGTCCCCGGCGTTGTCCACATAAAAGGTGTCATCGCCGGTGCCGCCGCTCATGGCGTCGGTCCCTGCCCCGCCGTCCAGCACGTCATTGCCGCCACCGCCGCTGAGGGTATTGTTCCCGCTGTTGCCCCTGATCTGGTTGTCCAGCGCGTTGCCGCTGCCGCCCAGGTTGGCGCTGCCCGCCAGGATAAGGTTTTCGACATTGGCGCCCAGGGTGTAGCCCAGGCTTGCAATCACGGTATCGATACCTTCCGCTGCGTTCTCGGCCACGGTGTCGCCGGCGTTGTCGACAAAATACGAATCGTTGCCCGTGCCGCCGGCCATGGCGTCGGCGCCCGTGCCGCCATCCAGCACGTCATTGCCGCCACCGCCCGTGAGGGTGTTGACGAGACTGTTGCCGAGCAGGGTGTTGTCCAGGCCGTTGCCCGTCAGCGTGGTGGCCGCGCCGAACAGCACGCCGTTTTCCACATTGGCGGCCAGGGTCAGGTTGACGCTGGTGTAGACCGTGTCCACGCCCGCATCCAGCGCTTCGCTGACCGTGTCACCCGCGTTGTCGACATAGTAGTCGTCATTGCCGGCGCCGCCGGCCATGGCGTCCGCGCCCTGGGCGCCGTCCAGGATGTTGTCGCCCGCATTGCCCGTCAGCACATTGGCCAGCTCGTTGCCCGTGCCGTTGATGTTGCCCGAGCCGGTCAGCGTGAGGTTCTCGAAGTTGTTTCCCAGGGTCCACGAAACACCGGACTCCACCGTGTCGGTGCCCTCCCCGGCGTTTTCAAACGCGGTGTCCAGCTGGTCGTCGACCACATACACATCGTTGCCCAGGCCCCCTATGAGGCTGTCGGCCTCGGCGCCGCCGTCCAGGCGGTTGTTGCCCGCATTGCCCACCAGCCGGTTGCGCTGCGCATTGCCCGTCGCATCGAGGTTTGCGGTGCCCGACAGCATGAGGGCTTCCACGTTGTCGCTCAGTGTGTAGCTCACGCTGGACTGCACGCTGTCATAACCACCGCCCGGCAGTTCGTTGATGGTGTCGCCGCTGTTGTCGACGACGTAGGCGTCGTCGCCGGTACGGCCCGTCATGCTGTCCGCGCCGGCAAGGCCGTTGATGGTATTGGCCCCGGCGTCGCCGGTCAGCGTGTCGTTGCCGGCCGTGCCGTTGATGGCGCCGGGTGTGGCCGGCGCAAACACAAAATGGCTGGCGTTGAGCTGTGACGACGTGACGCCGCGCAGGTTGAGGTTCACCGCGGCCGTGCCGTTGGAGGCGGAAATGCGGGCCAGCTGGTTGCCGTTGATCGACCAGTTGCTGATCACCAGGTCGCTCAGCGATGTGATCCATTTGAACGCCGTGAGGTCTATCTTTTCGCCCACCTGGTTCGGGTCGAAGTCGGCAATCATGTTGGCGCCGGAAAACTGCGTGCCGCTGGCGATAAAGCCGTTCGAACCGCCGCCGGTAGAAAGCACTTTAAAGACATCGGCGCCCGTGCCGCCCACCCGTGTTCCGTAAAACCCGAAGCTGGTGCCGCTGACCGTGCCGAAGTCGCCGTCCAGGGCCAGCACATCGTTGCCGGCGCCGCCTTCCAGGTAGTCGGCCCCGGTGTTGCCGATCAGCAGGTCGTCGCCGTCCTGGCCATACAGCTCATCGTTGCCGCTGCCGCCCACCAGCCTGTCGCCGCCGGCCCCGCCGAACAACACATCGCTGCCCGCGCCGCCTTCGAGCCAATCCGAGCCGGGCGTCGGGGAGGCGCCGGGGTAGTCACCCCAGAGGGTGTCATTACCGTCGCCGCCGTCAATCAGGTCGTTGGTCGTCTGCGAGCCCAGCACGTCGTTGCCGCCCAGGGCATACATGGCCAGGTCGCCCCAGTTATTGGGCAGCAGCTGGTTTTCCGCGCCGGGCGTGCCCCAGGCGAGCGCCTTGAAGGCGTAGTTCAAATAAATTTCCAGCGAGGCGGCATCGCTGGCAAACACAAAGTTCTGCTCGCTCACCTGGCTGGGGGCCAGGTTCAGCAGCAGCACACTTTGGCCGTCGCCCAGGCTCAGGCGGGTGTTGGCGCCCTCCTGGGTTACCACCACCTGGCTGAAGTCGGTGACGTTCTCAAAACCAATCAAGGCGATTTTTTCGCCCACCTCCGACGGCGCGAAGTCCGTGATGGTGTCAACGCTTCCCGCATCCTTCTGGAACACAAACCAGTCGCGCGCCGCGCCGCCCGTCAGGGTGTCGTTGCCGCGCCCGCCCTCGACCCGGTCCTCGCCGCCACCGCCGTTGAGCGTATCGTTGCCGCGCCCGCCCAGCAGCACGTTGGTCAGGGCGTTGCCGGTCAGCGTGTCGTTGCCGTCGCCGCCGTAAGCCCTTTCAACGTCGCCGCTGATGACCAGGTTTTTCCCGGCAAGCGTGCTGGTGCTGCCGTTGTTGAGGTTGATGGTGCTGTTGCCCGTGACCGCGCTGGCATTGATGATGTCGGAGTTGCCGCCGTTGCTGTCCGTCAGCGTCGTGCGCCCCGCCGTGCTTGCAAACTCGTTGGTATAGACATACACGTCGTTGCTGTCCGCCGTGGCGCCATACAGGTCCAGCTTCCAGTTTGTCAGTGTGCCGGTGTTGCCCGTGGCCGCGTCTATCACCTGCAGCGTCCAGGTTCCGCCGCTGGCCTCGCCGCGCACGTGGGTGGTGTTGAAGCTGAAGCTCAAGGTGCCCGAACTGGTGTCGCCCAGGTCGGTCCCCGCGCTGCCCGGCGCCTTGCCCGGCCGGTTCACCAGGATGCTCTCGGTCCCCGTGGGCGAGATCAGCTTGATGATCAGGTCGCCCCAGCGCTGGTGGTTCAGCTCCAGCGTCACCTGCGCGGTCTCCACCTCCAGGCCGGCGGCCATGGTCAACGTGCGCGTCAGCACGCCGGCCCCGTCAGGGATGGCCGCGTTGAGCGTGCCGCTACTGGCGGTTTTATTCTGCTCGTTGGCGAAGGTGCTGACGTCGTACCAGGTCTCGGCCAGGCGCACTGCGGCCCTGGCATCGACCTTGCCGAAGCCGTAGTCGTGGCTGGCATGCATGCCGCCGCCGTTCCAGTTTTTGGCCGTGTTGTAGGTCCAGTCCGTGCCGTTCGGGTCGGTGAACTGGGTCGCGCTCATGGCCAGGATGGTCTGGATGTCGCGGTAGCCCAGGCCCGGGTTGGCCTCCAGCATCAGGGCGATGATGCCGCTGATGATGGGCGCGGCAAAGCTGGTGCCCTGGCTGGTGTTGTAGTCGCTGCCGAAGGTCGAGCCGTTGTCGGCAATCAGTTCCCGGCTCGTCGAGTCGATGTTGCTGCCGGGCGCGCTCACCAGGATCGAGGAGCCCGGGTTGCTGAAAGGCTTGCTGCCCATCTGCAGGGTGCCCAGGTCGCCCGGCGCGTTGATGGAGCCGACCGTGATCACCGCGCGGTTGGCCGTGAGCGCGTTGTAGTTGGTGTTGGCGCCGTGCTCGCGGTCATTGCCGCCCGCCATCACGATGGCCGTGCCCAGGCCGTTGCGGCCGTTCTGCACGGCGTCCGCCATGCCGGTCTGCAGCAGGCCCACAGGGGTCACGTTGAGCATGAAGTTGGACGTGGGCCCCCAGCTGTTGTTGACCACGTCGTAGTTCTTGAACTTCGCCAGGGCATTGGTGATTTCCTGGTTGAGCTGGCTCACCTCCAGGCCCTCGCCCTGGATGTAGTGGCCCGCCAGGCTGGCGTTGTACGCCACGCCGACACCGCCTTCGCCGTTCCTGGCGGCGACCATCACGCCCGCGACCATGGTGGCGTGGTTGCTGAAGACCTGCGGCGTGTTGTTGTTGCCGTTGGCGTCCAGGGTATTGAGCCAGGCCTTGTCCGCGTTCGGGGCCAGGTCGGGATGGCGGTAGTCGAACACTTCCGGACCTGTGCTGAAAGGCCCGCCCGGTTCGAACTGCCCTATCTTGATGCCCTTGCCGCTATAGCCCTGGCCCGCGGCCTGCTCCGCCGCCGTGCCCCAGGCCGCGATGATGTTGGTGTCCGTCAGGTACCACTGCTCCACCAGCAACGGGTCGCTGGGCAGGTCGCCGGTCTGCAAATACACGGCCGCCTTCATGGCCTCGGTTTGCCCGGTCGGCGAGGTTACCTGCGTGTAGTTGCCCTGCGCGTCCTGCACCTTGTACTTGAAGCTCATCACGCCGGTGTAACCGGCATCGGGTGTGAACAGCACGTCGCCTTGCGCCGTCAGGCTCACGGTGCCGCCTTTGGCCTCCAGCACCTCGGTGATGCTGAGCTGCGAGGTGTCGCCGTCCCAGTCGCGGTCATTGCCCAGCAACTGCTGCCTGGACAGCAAGTGCGCGGCCGTCCGGCTCAGGGCCTGCCCGCTGCCGTTGACGCGAAGCACGTCTTTGGCCGGAAGCGGTGCGGCCAGCGTGAGGTCGACGCGGCTCACGTCCGCAAATGAAAGCTTCTCGATATGGGTCAGCGTGTCCGCGCCGTCCTGGCCGGTCCGGGTGTCGACCACGCGGTAGACGGAGGCGCCCGATGCGGCATCCCTGATTCTGGTGATCCGGTAATCGGCGTAGCTGCCCGAATACTGCGCCACGTCGATGCCGTCGCCGCCGTTGAGGCTGTCGTCGCCACGGCCGCCTATCAACACGTCATTGCCCGCGCCGCCGCCCAGCGCGTCGTCTTCCAGGCCGCCGTCGAGCACGTCGTCGCCCTGCCCGCCCAGCAGTTGGTCCTGCCCGCGATGGCCGCGTATCAGGTCGTTGCCGGCGCCGCCGTCAATCAGGTCGGCGCCGTCTTCGCCGCTCAGCACGTCGTTGGCCGCGCCACCTATGATCATGTCGTCACCGGCGCCGCCGCGCACGAAGACCGTGCTGCGTCCGCCGCCGATGAAGACGTCATTGCCATCGCCGCCCACGGCGATTTCGATGTTGCTCTGGCTCAGGTTGAGGCTGATGCCCTGGCTGCCGACCACCTGCGCGATGTCCAGGCCGTCACCGCCATTGATGACGGTGTCGCTGGCATCAATCAGCAATACATCGTCGCCGTCGCCGCCGTCGAGGCTGTCCGCACCCAGGCCGCCCGCCAGCCAGTTATTCTGCGCATCGCCGGTGAGGCTGTCG
Source organism: Polaromonas sp. YR568 (assembly GCF_943369675.1). Lineage (GTDB taxonomy): Bacteria > Pseudomonadota > Gammaproteobacteria > Burkholderiales > Burkholderiaceae_C > Polaromonas. The sequence goes on from NZ_CALROB020000008.1 coordinate 28,455, forward strand.
TTGCCCGCGCCGCCTGTGATGTGGCGTACGCCCAGCGCGGCGGCATTCAAAGTCTCGGCGACTGCGGAATTTGTGTTCTGGGACACAAATGAGGTGATGGCTCCGCCACCGCCGGTGTTTTCCGTGGAGACCACAACACCACCACCTGCCTGGGTGATGGTGCTGCCGGCCGGGTTGGCCAGGAAGTTCGCTGCGATGGCTTCACGGGTCAGTCCGTTCTGCGTGAATGTGCCCCGGGCCAGCACCTCGTTGCCATCCCTGACCTCGCCGCTTTGCGCGGTCGTGTTCAGGTTGATGGCGGTGATACCCAGGTCGGCAAAGGTCTTGAGCTCATTGGCGTCGGTCTTGCCGTCATGGTTGGCATCGACCCAGACGCGCAGGCTGCCCCAGGCGGCGTCGGCGCTGGTGAACTGGTTGTCGCTGTTGCTGTCCAGGCTCTTCAGCGCGGCAAAGCCGTTGGCAAAAGGCTTGGTGCCGGCGGCGCCGCCCGTGCCGGCCACGCCGTTGTAATACTCGCTCAGCGTCTCGCTGATGTTGTTGATCTTGCCGTCGTTGTTCAGGTCGTGCACCACGATGCCGTCCTGGGCGGAAATCCAGCCGGTCTGCTCCAGCGAACCGCCGTCGTTGTCGGCGTCGAAAAGAACCGGGCTGTCGGTGTAGTTGGTGAGCTTGACGCCGTCGCCGTTCAGATCCAGCACGAGCGGATCCGTCGGGATCAGGAATGTCAGGCCGCTGGCAAAGTGGTTGACGTCGCTGCCGATCTGGCTTGCGCCGTAAGCGGTACTGGCATCGAAGCCCGAGTCATACGGCGTATTGCCGAAACCATCGTAGACCTGCTGGTGATTGCCCGGTATGAACTCGGCAACCGTATTGTTCGCTGCAGCTACCGCGGCGCCGTCGTTGTTGACGTTGCCCATGCCGGTGACCGTGAAGTCGAAATTGCTGATCAGCGTGTTGTTGCTGGTGTTGACGGAACTGGTGCCATCGGGAATCGGAGGCTGGCTGGGAGTGGGGGTTGGAGGAGCGACTTCCAGGTTGATGAGATTGGTTTCCGTGCCGTTTTGAGTAGCTGGCGTCGCGTCGCTTGTTGTTCCCAGAACTCGCCCCCGGGAATCAAATTCGATGACGATTCCGCCAACGCCCGTGGTGGGAGGCGCCATCACCAACTCCAGCTTTGGCTTGCCTTCGGTATCCAGAACGAGGAGGCCGTCAGTACCCTGTATTGTCCGCAGGATATTTCCCTCGTCGTCGGTGTAACTGTAGGGTTGGTAGCTTGCAGTGGATACCGGCTTGACGCCGTTGACCGTGAAATTTCCGCTTTGAACAGCCTGGTTTATATTCGCGGCATCGTGTTGTACAGCGCCAAACACCAATTTGGATAACACGAAGCCGACAGGCCCTGTGGCAATCGTGATCACGCCACTGACAATGCCGCTGGCAGTGCTTGAAGGTAGCTCAATCCGGCAATTGATGGTGCCTGGAATGTCATTGCCGCCGAAATTGCCCACCACGCCGCCACCGAACGGCCCTAGTCCATTGATGTTGCAAGAGACCACGTCTCCACCACCAACAGGCGTAATCCCCATCTGGGTAAGCTGATTGGTAAACCCGCTGCTGTTGATGACGCTTGAAGCCCCCACAGCGTCGAATTTCACGCTCTGCCACCCGAAGGTGTAGGTTCCGATGTCGGTAAACTGGCCCGCGAGCGAATGCCCCGAAGCGACCACGGTGGCGCCCGGTATCGCAGCGGCGGCTTCGTTCACACTGTTCATCAAAGTCAATGCCACATCGATTTGTGCCTTGTTGCCGCTGTACCCGGAAAGGGCAGACGGCCATGAGCCAACGTCCTTGCCATCGTTGGTTCCAGCCACGGCAAAGAAATACTGTTTGGTGGCGGCGTTGTAGTAGGTGGTAGCCTGAAAACCCGTTGCGGCATCCTTTGTTGACAACGAAGCTACAAGTTCCCACCCAGGTGGCGGGGTCGCATTGGGGTTATAGGCATTGATATTGCCCATGGTTGATCCAAGTGAAACTAGTTCTGCTGGTGTCATGGCCAATGCTCCTAGGAATGAATGTGTTTACCCAAAAGAACGCATGCGAAAATTACTGCCGTGGTGAAAAGTTGGGATCGCCCTTGCGGCTGTTAAAAAAGTCCTGCATCAATCGCTTCGTGATGTCTTCGTTTGGCTTGTTCTGCGCCACATAGGCTTCGGTGATTTTTTTCATATAGGCGCGCGAAAACAGGATTTCATGGTCGTAGCGTTCAATAACGCCACGCGTTCTCCGCTGCTCTTCGGCGCTGAAAAATTTAAGCACCGCCGGGCTGTCCACACCTGCCCTGGGGCAGGTATCCCTGAATCCAACCAACATCACGCCGGGCTCGAACTCACGATCAAAATAGGTGATCAAAAACCCCGATGTGCTTGTCTGTGAATTCAAATAGTTGAACGCACCCGTCAGCAACGGTTCGCCCCTGGAGCCGGCCCGGCCGTATCGCAGATTCCGTGACTCCACGGACAAAGGGGGAAGGTAATCCGACGACGCGATTCCCCGCATGAAGTTGTCCCGCACCACATCGGTGTAACGCCACGGCAACGAGGTCTTGCTGTCGAAGTAGACATCCAGCTGGCAGGTCAGCGTAGGCCAGCAGTTGTCCGCGCGGCCGCCCAGGCCGCATGTGGTTTGCCCGATGTTCGTCATACGCCAGGCCACGGCCATGGCGCCCTTGAGTTCGGGGTCTACCCATTCCCTGGGCATCCGGAACTTGTCCGCGAACTCCTGGCTGTATGCCCACACAAAGGGGTCGAAAGGAAAACTTTTTTTGTGCCTGAACGTGTGGAAGTCCTCGTAAGCACCTTTGAAGGCCCGATCTTCCCAACTGCGCGCATCCCATGGGACTGCTGGTGCCGCCGGCGAGGCTGTGTTCTGGGCGTGGATTTGTGTGGCCGCGCAAAAGACCAGACCGGTCAATACGCAGCGGAGAAGCGAATGTGGTGAAATTGTCATGCTGAAAGTTTCGATTTATTTTCTTTGAATTAATCAACACCACACGCCCCGGTTTTCTTGAAATACTTCGAATTGGCCGGCAATGCATTGTTGGCGGATGTCAGGCGGGGACGCAATAGTACAGATGTACCGGCGTCGTTTATACGAATGTCTACTCTCTCCTCCCGATGGAGTACTTTGTGATATCAGTAATTTCAAGAACCACGGTATCGACACTTGAATTTCCTTTTTGAACTCCGATTCGAAAAAGCATCTTCAACGCCGGCTCGGACCAGTTCTCCGCAGGAAACTCAGCTCCGATATTCTTGAGTTTCCATGCCCGCCTTAGCTCGCAAGTCATGACTTGCCTGTCCAGGTTTGCCACCGCCGACGAGCATTGCCCGCCTTCCTGGCTGAACAGCGCGCCAAGTTCGTCCAAGGTCTTTCCCAGCATCAGCCTCTGGGCAATGTCGTTGGCCTTGACTTTGTCGATGCGGTCAATTCCCACCGCATTGCGGCCTTCGATGACTTTGTCCGAATACGCCTCACGGATCAAATTCGAAAACTGATCGCCACCCAAACCCGAGAGATCATCCCGAGCCGCGGGCAGATAGCACCCGGCGAGTAGAACCAGAACAAGCAACCCTATCTTCATAAGCCCACTTTCGGCCCGCGTTGGTGCCGCATATCCACCTCGATCAATGCATTGCCGGCGGGTAACAAGGGGGCCGGCGATGCGCCCAGACGAATGTCTACCCTCTCCCGATACCAGCAAGCGGCCTGAGTGCGATTGTTGGCGTGGATTTTTTTGAACAGCGTGCTGAGCTGGTTGCGCACGGTTTGTTCGCTCTTGAGCATCGCGTTCGCGATCTGTTTATTGGAGGCGCCCGTGCTCAGCGCATGCAGAAGCGCCTGCTCTATTGGCGTGAGTTGATACGCCGGCAGCTGCGTTGCGCGGCTCCCCTGCGATGCCTCGAAAAAAGCGTCTCCCGAAATTTCTTTTTTTGTCCATTCCCTGATGACTCCCGTAAGGAAATCCCTCTCCGATCAGTTCATCGACCAGCAAGCCGGGGCAGTCATGCCCCGCTTTCATGCTTTCAATTTCTTCTCGCGCTGCTCTGCGGCAGTCTTGGCGGGGTTGATTAAACAGGAGTTTGGGCCGTGGCGGCAACTTATCTTGACTGTCAGTTCTGACAGGTGATTAATCCATGCACCGCTCCCTGGCCGCCCCCGCGCAAGCAGGCACAGAGCGCCCCATGGTGGGACGCATCCATGGCCTTGTCTGTCCCCAGTTTTAGCGACAGGTTCTGGAGAGAACTAAATCGCTATATGCCTGGGCGTGAATATTCACGGCGCGCAGGCGGCGCGTTTCGGCAAACGGCATTGCGGCGGCGATGCGTTTGCAAGCCGGCATGCCACCCCGTGGATTGGCCATGGTGTGATGACAAGCCGCTATGGCGGCGAAAGCCTTGACTTCGGGTGCGGCATTTTATTCACCCTTGATGCCCGCCTTGCGGATCACATCCGTCCACTTTCGCGTCTCGTCTTCGATGAACTTCCCGAACTCGGCGGCGGTGGTGCCGCGCGCGTCCAGGCCCTGGGCCAACAGCTTGCCCTTGACCGTCGGATCGGAAAGCGCGCGAATGACCGCGGCCTGCAGGCGGGCGGTAATCGAGGCGGGCGTGGCCGCCGGCACCATGAAGCCATACCAGCCCGAAGCGACCACGTTGGGAAAGCCCTGCTCACTCAGGGTTGGCGCCTGGGGATAGATCGGCGAGCGGACCGCGGAGGCCACGCCCAGCACGCGCAACTTGCCGCTCTCGATGTGCGGCAAGGCGGTGGTGATGGCCGTGAAGGTCGCGTCGACCCGGCCGGCCAGCAGTTCCGTGTAGGCGACGGCATCGCCGCGTACATGGGCGTTGAGCCCTTTAACGCCGGCATCGCGCAGTAGCAACTGCGCCGCCAGGTGCGGTTGCGATCCCGCGCCCGGAGACGCAAACGTCAGGCCGTCGGGCCGCGCCTTGCCAAAGGCGATGAAGTCCTTCACGGTCTTGAAGGGCGTCTCGCTGTTGACGATCAGGAACAGCGGGGCCAGCGCGGCCATGGCCACGGGTTTCAAATCCTTGCGCGGGTCGAACGCCTGCTTTCCGTAGAGCGCTTCAGCCGTCGCATAAGGCGCCGCCGCATACAGCACGGTGTACCCGTCCGGCGCCGCGCGCGCGGCCAGTTCGTTGGCGATGCGGGTTCCCGCGCCGGGCTTGTTCTCCACCAGGAAGGTCTGGCCCAGGGTGCCTCTCAGGTGCTCGGCCAGGATGCGCGCCGAAATGTCGCTGGCGCCGCCCGCCGCATAGGGCGATATCAGCCGCACCGGGCGCGAGGGCCAGTCGGATTGCGCCAGCGCCTGCAAGGCGGGAACAGCGGACAGGCTTGCGGCAGCGGCACCCAACACGGTGCGGCGTGTGACGTTCATGAATGTCTCCTTGCGTTATAAGAATAGGAAGATTGAAAAGAACAGGGTCACGCGACGTCTTCTCACCAGAACGCCGCCTCCCCTCCTCCTGCAAAACCCGCCTCAGGCCGCAACGATAGGCGTGCGCCTTCCGCAAGACAATATGTATTTTCCGACGAACCTATCATTTAATCTTATAAATGCCGCGTGCCTGCGGCGGGAGTACCAGGATGTCCATGCACGTGACCCTGCGCCAGCTGCGCGCCTTCGTCGAGGTGTTGGAAACCGCCAGCTTCTCGGAAGCGGCCAAGTCCATGCACCTGTCGCAGGCGGCGCTCAGCGGCCTGATCCGCGAACTCGAAAACCGCGTCGGCATGCGCCTGCTGGACCGCAACACCCGCAGCGTCAGCCCTTCGGCGGTCGGTGAGGTTTTCGAGCCGATGGCGCGGCGCGTGCTGTCCGACCTGGACGAAGCGCTGGAGAGCCTGGGCAACCTCAAGGAACTGCGCCGCGGCCTGGTGCGGGTGGCCGCGCCCGAGCCGCTGTCCTGCACGCTGATGCCGAAACTCATGGCGATGTACAACAGCAGCCACCCCGGTGTGGAGGTGCGTTTCGACGACGTGCCCATCGACCTGGTGCTGGCGGGCCTGCAGGACGGCGCCAGCGACATCGGCTTTGGCCCGGCGAAGGTCGTTGTGGACGACTCCGTGGACGTTCACCCGCTGTGGGCCGATCCGCTGCGGGTTGCCTTGCGCGCCGACGATCCGCTCAGCAAGGGCGCTTTCGTGACCTGGAAGGACCTGCGCGAACGCCCGCTGATCAACTACATGCCCAACTTCGCCCTCAACGTGCTGAGCAACGTACCGCCGCGGCATCACCCCTTGCAGCTGGTGCCCGTGCACCGGGTGAACACCGCCCTGTCCCTGCTGAAGGTCAGACAGGGCGCCGTCATCTGCCCTTCGATGGCGGAGCCGCTGGTCCACGGATTCGGCCTGAAGTTCCTGCCGCTGGCGCAACCCGAAGTCAGCTGGAAGATCGCCATGTTCGTGCGGCGCCGGGCATCGCTGTCGCCCGCCGTGGAAAGTTTCGTCAACTTCACGCTGAACCTGGCCAGCACCTGGGAAGCCCTCAGCCGGGAGGCCGGCCGCGACGCCGGAACAGCAATTTAAAGCCCAGCCCGCACGGCCGCGCATTCGGCGGCGGGCCCATATTTCACAAAATCTGATAAGTGGATAGAAATTCACGTCTTGTCCGATAAAAGCCCGCTGGCTATATTGGGCGGCTGCATCGCGGGCGGGCCTTGATTCACGGGCCGCAGGCGATCCCGGGGGCCCTGCCCTCCTCAACCGTCAAGCAGCACGCCGTGGCCCCACCCGATCTCGATTCTTTTTTTGCGCCCGGTTCCATCGCGGTCGTAGGCGCCTCCGCCACGCCGGAAAAAATCGGCGCCGCGCCTTTGCGCTACCTGCTGGACCACGGCTATGCCGGGGCGGTCTACCCGGTCAACCCGGGCCGCGCTGAAATCCTGGGCCTGCGTGTGTATCCGCGCCTGCAAGCCATCGGCAAACCCATAGACCTGGCGATCTTCGCGATTCCCGCCGCGCAGGCCGACGCGGCCCTGGACGACGCCCTGGCGGCCGGCGTCAAAAACATCGTGATGTTCTCGGCCGGCTTTGCCGAAACCGGGGAACAAGGCGCGCAGGCGCAGCAGCGCTTCATCCACAAGGCGCGCGAAGCGGGCATGCGGGTGCTCGGCCCGAATTGCCTGGGCTTCATGAACGCCGCCCTGGGGGTGTACGCGACCTTCTCGCCGGCCGTCTCCACCGGCATCGCGCCCTCCGGCTCCGTCGGCATCGCCAGCCAGAGCGGCGCCTTCGGCGCCTATGCCTACGGCATGGCCCGCGAACGCCAGGTGGGCCTTTCCACATGGGTGACCACCGGCAACGAGTCGGACATCGAGGTGGCGGACTGCATCGCGTGGATGGCGCGCGACCCGGCGACGCAGGTCATCATGGCGTACATGGAAGGCTGCAAGGACGGCGCCAAGCTCAAGCACGCGCTCGGCCTGGCGCGCTCGGCGGGCAAGCCGGTGGTCATGGTGAAGGTCGGGCGCACGGAACTCGGCGCCATGGCCGCCGCCTCGCACACGGCCGCGCTGGCGGGCGACGACGCCGCGTTTGACGCCTTGTTCCGCCAGTACGGCGTCTGGCGCGCCCGCACCATCGACGAGTTCTTCGACATCGCCCATTGCCTGGCCGTCTCGGGCCTGCCCGCCAACGCCAGCGTAGGCCTGCTCACCGTCTCCGGCGGCGTGGGTGTGCTGATGGCCGACGAAGCGGCGGACGCCGGCCTCGACATCGCGCCGCTTGCGCAATCCGCGCAGGACCGCATCCTGGCCCGCGTGCCCTTCGCCGCCACGCGCAACCCGGTGGACGTGACCGGGCAGGTGACTTCGGACCCCGGCCTGCTGGCGCTTGCCGCCGGGGCGATGCTCGGTGAAGGCGGCTACGGCAGCCTGCTGATCTTCCTCGCCGCCGCCGGGCTTTCACCCGTGATGCAGGACATGCAGAAGACGCTCGCGCGCACGCTGCGGCGCGACTACCCGGGGCGCCTGGTGATGTTCAGCACGCTGGCGGACCCGGCGCAGCAACGCGCGCTGGAAGCGCTGGGCTGCCTGACGTTCCCGGACCCCAGCCGCGCCATCCGGGTGCTTGCCGCGGTGAACTTCTTTTGCGAAAGCCGAAAGCAAGCCAGCCATGCGCAGCCTCCGCCGGCCGCGCCTGTTGTCCTGGATCGCGCGATGTACAACGAGGCCGACGCGCTGGACCTGTTGCGCGGCCACGGCGTGCCGGCGGTGCCGCTGCGCCGGGCGCCATCGCGCGCCGAGGCGATCGCCGGCGCGCGCGAACTCGGCTTTCCCGTCGTGATGAAGGTACTCTCCGCGGACATCACGCACAAGAGCGAGGTCGGCGGTGTGGTGCTGTCCGTGGCGGATGCCGCGCAGGCGGGCGAGGCCTACGACCACATCCAGGCCTGCGTCAAGGCGGCCGCGCCCGAAGCACGCGTCGACGGTGTTCTGGTCGCGCCCATGGTGCGCGGCGGTGTGGAGTGCATCCTTGGCGTGCACCGCGATCCGGTGCTGGGCCATGTGCTGATGCTGGGCCTGGGCGGCGTGAACGTGGAGCTGCTGCGCGACGTGGCATTTCGCGTCGCGCCGGTGGACCTTGCCCAGGCACGCGGCATGATCAGCGAACTGAAGACCACCGCCCTGCTGCACGGTTTTCGCGGCGCGCCCATGGCCGACGTCGACGCCCTGGCCCAGGCGATTGTGAAATTGTCCGATCTCGCCATGGCCGCCGGTGATTCGCTGGAGGCGATCGACATCAACCCCTTTACCGTACTGCCGCGCGGAAAAGGCGCGATGGCGCTGGACGCGGTGGTGCTGGGCCGGGCGACCGTGTCCCCGCTACCGGCGGCCCAGGCGGTGATGGAGACGCTGCCGCTTTTTGAAATGGCGCGCATGCGCGCGGCCAACACCGCCCGGCGTCATCCGGTGCACGGCTTCGCCGGCGACGGCCCGGCCTCCACGCTGCGCTGGGTGAACCAGTTCACGCACACACGGCGGCTGCGCGGCCCTGAAGACAGGGAAGTCGTCACGCCGAACAACGACACGCTTTTCACGAACGCCTGGCTGGACCTGTCAAACGGCCCGGTCGTCATCGACGTGCCCGACATGGGCGAACGCTACTGGACCCTGGGCTTCCTGGATGCGTGGACCAACCCCTGGGCCTATGCCGGGAGGCGCACCACGGGCGGGTGCGCGCAACGCCTTTTCGTGCACGGCCCGGCATGGCGGGGCGCCGCGCCCGCCGGCATGCACACCATCAGCGCCCCGGGCGACGACGTCTGGGTCATAGGCCGCATCCTGGTGGACCACGATGAGAAAGACCACGCGCTTGTCCATTCCCTGCAGGGCCGCTTCAGCATCAGCCGGCCGGACGGCTCCCCGGCCGTGTCCCGCATCGACACCCTACTCGATGGACGCGGCGCCGGCGTTCCTGAGGCCGGCGAGTACCTGCGCGTTCTTGGAGAGATGATGTCCCGCAACCCCGCGGAACACGCGCTGACCGGCTGGCCGCCTTCGCCGGGCGAACTGCAGCCGGCGCTTGCCCAGGTCTACCGTGACTTGCGCGGCGCCAGCCATGACGCGGAGCTGGGCGGCGGCTGGACCACGGCCGTCTCGGTGCGGACGCACTTCGGCCGGGATTTCGCCACACGGGCGCGTGTGGCCCGCAACTGGATAGGGACCCTGGGCATCGAAGAGGCCATGTACATCATGGCGGAAGTCGACGCCGCCGGCGCCGAGCTCGACGGCAGCTTGCGTTACCTGCTCCGCTTCCCCGCCGGCGCACCGCTGCAGGTGGACGCTTTCTGGTCGATCACGCTCTACCAGCGCAAGGACTGCCTGCTGGCGGCCAATCCAATTGGGCGTTATTCGATTGGCGACCGCACGCGCGGGCTGCGGCTGGAGGCCGACGGCGGCCTGGGCATTGCTATCCAGGCCCATGATCCCGGCGAGGGAAAGAACTGGCTGCCGGCCCCCGCGGGCGAAGCGTTTTACCTGGTGCTGCGCCTTTACCAGCCGCGCAGCGCCCACCTGGAGGGCGGCTTCAGCTACCCGCCTGTTCAACGGGTGGATTGAACGCCCTCTTCGATCGATCCTGATAGTTGCCTTGCAGACGGAAACAGGAAGCCATTCGGCTTGCTGCCGTCCGGCGAAATGAAGTTGACAACATTTCAGTCGCTACCGCCATCCTGGTCACGTTCCGCCGCCGATGCGTTCAGTGCTGCGCCGCCCCGATCAAGCGCTGCCGACACGCCACCGCCTGGTCCCGCGGGATTTTCCGATGCGAGCTTGCCGACCGTTTCAATGGCGCTGTTGTATGCCGCGCCAGGGGCCGGTGATGTGCCGGGAATAACTGCAATGGCTGCGGCAAGCGGGCTCAATGGTGCGTCAGCCACCGGGCCAGGGACCGGTGCGTCTGTGAGGGTGAGCGTACCGGGCGTGTAGTTGATGGCGTAACCCAGGCTGGATGCGAGGGTGCCCTGGGTGATCGCGTGCGTCGGGCCGGTGACCGCCGCGCCGGTGGGGGCCGACAGTGCGCCGGCCAAAGCGCTGGCGGCGGTGTCGCCCGCGACCAGGCCGGCGTTGATCGTATATGTCAGCGCCGGATCGCCGCCGCCGACAAACTTCGTCTTGTTGTCGCCGCTGATGTTGAGTGTGGGCTGGACGCTGTACACAAAGCGGTTGCCGGCGATGGACGTCGTCGAGGCATCGGCGGGCCCGTTGGCGGCGTAACTGCGGTTGAAGGCGTTGCCGGGTGAGGTCATGCTGCCAAAGGTGTTGGCCGCCGGGTCGGTTGAATACACCAGGTAGCGCCCGCCGTTGCCTGTCGTCATTGGCGTGGCGCTGCCGCTGCTGTTGATGAAGTTGCGGCCGGCTGCCAGCACCAGCGCATCGCCGGCGGTGCTGCCCGCGCTCACGGCATTGGCCACCGTCAGGTCGCTGGCCGCGTCTGTGGTGCGCACCAGCACCTTGCCTGTGGTTGCCAAGCCCGCGGTGTTGACCGTGCCAATCGTCAGTGCACCGGCCTGCGAGTAGTCCACGCTGCCGGTGTTGCCGGCGATGGTGGTCACTGCGTTGCCGGCGTGGTTGAGTGCGTGGCTGCCGCTGCCGAGCAGCTCCAGGCCCGTGGCCGTGATGGCTTCGGTCTGCGCCGATGTACCTGCTGTGGACAGCGTCAGTTGGTTGGCCGTCAATGCCGCATTGACGTCGAGGTTGCCGCCTGTCGCCGTCAGCTTGAAGTTGTCCTGCGCATTGCCAAAAGTGGTATCGACCGTGATGCCTGCGCTGGAGGCCAGGCTGACGGTTTGCGCAGCGCCTGCGTTGGTGCTGACGATGACATCGCTGGTGTTCAGCGCATTGGCGGCGGTGATGACTATGTCGCCCGCGGCGCCGGTGGTTGTGAGTGTTTGAATACCTGTGACGTTGGTGCCCAGCGTAATCCCGTTCGCAGCAGTTGCATTGAGCCTGTTGGCCGTGATGTTGTTGGCTGCGCCGTTGGCGTCGAGGATGGCGCCGGCCGCCGCGCTGAGTGTGACGATGCTGCCTGAAACCGTCTTCACCGCGAGGTTGCCGGCTGCAGTAGTGACGTTGACGGTGCCGAGGGCGCTGATGTTTTCTACCGTTGCGCCGCCCGCCAGGGCGAGGTTGACCTGCGAAGTGCCGCCAGCCGCCACCGCGGTGACCGCACCGGAGGTGGAGACGGCTACACCGGTGGTCGAACTGGCCCCGATGTAGCCGTTGCCGGCCTGCAGGTAGACCGAGCCGCCGCCCGAGTTGGTGATCACCTGGCCAACGCCAGTGCCTGCGCTGATGCGACGAGTTGACACCACACTGACGGCGGCTGTGGCTGCGGTGCTTCCCGCGTTCGCGCTGCTGGAGCTGATCTGCGAGTTCAGCGCCACCGTACCCGTGTTGTTGATGTCGATGCGGCCGCCGCCATTCGAGACGGCGCCGGAAAAGGTGGTGTCAATGGAATTGCGCAGGATGATGTCGCCAGAGCCGCTGTTCTGGATAGATCCGAATTGGCCGATCCGGTTGCCGGCATTGTCAAGCCTCATGCCACCGACGCTCGAGGCGGTTATTGGGCCAACGAGGTTGGTGATACCCGCGGCCGTTGCCGTCAGGACGCCGCCGCTGGTCAGCGTAACGGAGCCATAGCCGGCAATTCCGGTCATGCCGTCGACTGTTCCCACCGTCAGTGCCCTGGCCGAGTAGACGTCAATGGTGCCTATGGTAGTGCGGCCACTGATCTGGCTGATCTGGTTGGATGTGTTGGACAGGTAGATGCTGGCGGCGTCAACGTTCAAATTATCAACCGTCAGGCCCGCGCTCTGCGTAATGTTGCCGAGGCCGTCCTCGCTTTCGTTGATCAGGCTCAGCGATGACGTGCTGACCATGTTGACCGCACCGCCCATGTCGCCGATGCTTATCCCGCCCCTGAGGGTAGTGCCGCCTATGGCCAGCGTGCCGGCCGTGATGCGGTTCAGCTCGGCGTTGGACAGGTTAAAGGCCGCGTTCTCATCGGCGCCCGCCAGGGTGATTTGCCGGGTGATGCTCGTCGGGGTGATCAGCACCCGGCCGGTTCCTGCATTTACCGCGCCGGCAATCGTCATGCGATCGCCTGCCAGACTGATCTGCCCGCCCGCGCTGCTCACGCTTGATTCAGTCGCTCCTGCGTTGGTGATTGCTAGCAACTGGTTGGCGCCCGATGCCGTCATGGCAATGTTGCCGCCCGCTGACGCTACCGTTGCGCCTGACAGCGTGATGGCATTGGCCTTGAAGCTCACATTGCCGCCCTTGCTGGCAATCGACGAGCCGCTGGCCATGTTGATGTTGCCGCCTGCCGCCGTGCCCACTGTCGCGCCGCCAAACACCACGGGCAGCGCGCCCGTCCCCGTAGAGGTGATACCGACGTTGGTGGCGACGTTGATGTCGCGCACCGCCTGCACCGTGACACCGGCGGTGCCGCTGCCCGAATAGCTGAGGTTGGCGTTGAGATTCACGTCACGCTCGCCGATCAGTGTGAGCGTGTTGGCGGCGGACCAGCTCACCGCGTCATTGACGCTCAGGTCACCGTTGGTGCCCGAGTTGCCGGAGGTGGTGTTCAGCGTGACGTTGTTGTTGTCCAGCTGGGCACCGAGGGCCGCGCCCGTGATGTTGCCGCCCGCTGTTGCGACCACAAAGTCGAACGGGTCGACCAGCCATTGGCCCGTCTTGCCGCTTACCGCCTTGGTGGTGATGCGTGCGCCATCCGCGACGTTGACATGGGCAGCCGACGTTTCCACAAAGCCGCCATTACCACCGTCAGGTGCTGAAGCGTTCAGTGTGCCTGCCACATTGACGGTGCCCTTCTCCATGTCGCCCATCAGCAGGATGCGGCCGGCCTTGTTCTGCAGGGTCCTGGCTTCGATGACGCCGGTGTTGTTGACGGTCGCGGTCGTCAGGCTGTCCATCGCCCTGGCGGAGAGCAGCACCTGGCCGCCGTTGGCCTGGATCAGCTGTTTGTTCTCCGCCAGCGCATTGATCGCGCCCTGGTCAATGCTGTAGCCCAGCAGCGAGCCGTTGTCGAGGTTGAGCGTGACCTTGTTGCCTGCGGCGAGGAGTGCCGTGCCCAGGCTGGCGGTCATCACGCCTTCGTTGCGCACTTCAGGCGCCAGCAAGGCCAGGTAGCCGCCTTGGGCTGCCGTCATCGTGCCCTGGTTGACGACCGGGCCTGTGCCGCCTGAACTCGTGAACACATGCTTGCCCGACATGAAATCGGCATTGCTCATGCTGAGTGTTGAAGCCACAAGTCCACCCACGTTCACTTGAGAGCCGGCACCGAACAGCACACCGTTGGGGTTGAGGATGAAGACCTGGCCGTTGGCGGTGAGGCTGCCCAGCAGTTCGCTGGGACTGCTGCCGACGATGCGGTTCAGGGCAATGGCCGAGGCATTGGGCTGGTTGAAGACCAGGGCTTCATTGGCGCGGGTGGAAAGCGAGGTCCAGTCGATGGCCAGGTTTTGCGTGGCCTGGTTGATGGTGGTGGTGTTGCCTGCCGTGGCCACCCTGCCCGCCCCCGCCACCACAGCCGCATTGGCGGCATCCGCGGCCCAGGCCTGGTGGGCCGGCAAGATCAACGAGGCCAGCGCGCCGACCGCCGCCTTGCACGCGGCGTTGAGCGTGAACCCGCTACTGCCACCATCGCCGCCACGCCCCTCCCCGCCCTGATGAATAGAACTGCAGTCAACGCTGCTGCGTGCCGAGCCGCCCTTGCTTTTGCCTTTGGCGTTTTCTGCCACGGCCACCCACAGGCTGAGTGCAGCGTTCCAGACAAGGCGGTAAATGCGGTTCATGCTGGCGTGCGACTTCATGGCAAGGTTCTTTCGGAAAACGGGGGAGTCCCCTGCGGCCTTGCACTGGCCGGGCGCGGCGCGCGTCAACCGTGACAAAACCTCTAAATCTTATGAGTCCGCTTGCCACCTGTATGTCCCCTTTTCTGGGGACGCCTTACACCTCCTGTTTGCCAAGAATTCAATAGCTGGTAGCGCCCTGCTATTGCGTTTCAGGCACTTTTGGCGCCTGAAATGGTCCAAAAATACCCGAAACAGCCGTTTTAGCCGCCCGGCTTGCCCTGACAGCTTGTGCGCTGTGGCGGCGCTCCAGCCGTTCGGCGCCTGGCCGGCTCAGTCAATCCGGATATTCGCCTTGCTGATGATCGCGCCGTAGCGTTCCAGGTCCCGCTGGATGACGTCGGCAAACTGTTTGCTGCTTCCGCCCACGGCTTCGTACGATATCTTTTCCATGCCCTCCCTGATTTCCGGGCGCGCCAGGGTTTTGTTGATCTCGGCGTTGAGGCGGGCGATGACGGCGTCCGGCGTTCCGGCGGGCGCCAGGGCGCCGAACCAGACCTCGATGTCATAGCCCGGGAGATTGCTTTCCTGCACCGTCGGCAATTCAGGCGCCAGCGCCGAGCGCTTGGCGCTGGTGACGGCCAGCGCCCTCACCTTTCCCGTCTGCACGAAGGGCCGGATGTTCGCGACGGTGTTGAACACCACGTCCACCAGGCCGCCGGCGGCATCCACCGCCGCCGGGGAGCACCCTTTGTAGGGAATGTGGGCGATGTCCACCTTGGCCATCATCTTGAACAGTTCACCGGCGATGTGCTGCGGCGAGCCGGACCCGCAGGAGGCATAGCTGAGCTTGCCCGGGTTCTTTCGGGCCATGGCAATCAGTTCCTGGATGGAGTTCACCGGCAGCGAGGCCTTGACGCCTACCACCACAGGGGATGATCCCAACAGGGCGACGGGCTTGAAGCTTTTCTGCGGGTCGAAGGACAGTTTGGGAAACAGAAACTTGTTGATCGCCAGGGAGTTGGGCACCACCAGCAGCGTGTAGCCGTCTCCCGGCGACCGTGCGACGAACTCGGTGCCGATGTTGCCGGTGGCGCCGGATTTGTTGTCCACCAGAAAGGGTTGCCCCAGCGCCTGCTGCAAGGCCACGCCCAGGGTGCGGGCCATGGTGTCGGTGCCGCCGCCCGCCGGGAAAGGCACGACGACACGAACCGGCTTTTCGGGGTACTTGTCGGCGGCATGGGCCGAAAGCCACAAGGGCAGGCAGCAGAGCACGAATGCACCTGCGCGCAAAAGTTTGAATCTGGGGATCACGGTTGTCTCCTGTTTTTGGGTTTTAAGGGTGATGGACGGGCAACGAGGAAAAACTTCTTCAGCTGTCCAGGTCGACGGCGCCCAGGCGCTTGATCCACAGGTTCCACGAGCGCGGGATCTGCCCGTCATTGGCCTCGGAACACAGCCGGGCTTCCTCGGCATTGAGGAAGGTGATCTCGCCCAGGCCCTGGGCCGCCAGTTGCAGCCTGGCGTTGGTCTCGGTGTAGATCGCGTGGTAGACCGCCTGCTCGATGGAAGCGCCCACCACGGTCGATCCGTGCCCGCGCATCAGCACACAGCTGTGCCGGCCCAGTGAAGCAGCCAGCGCGGCGCCCAGGTAGGTGCTGCGGATCAGCATGTCGCTGTTGCCCGCGACGTCGCGGATTTCAAAGTGGCCACTGCCCTCCCCCAGGAAACCCGCCATATGGAATATCGGCCGCAAAGCCGTCTGTGTGCTGGCAAAAGGGATGACATTGGGCGAGTGGCTGTGCACCACGGCCATGACGTCGGGGCGCGCCCGGTAAATTTCCGCATGGATGAAGCGTTCGAGGTAGGGGCGCTCATTCGTTTGCGACACGGCATTTCCGTCCAGGCCGTAGCAGACGATGTCCTGGCGGCGGACCAGGCCGGGCGCGCGGTTGCAGGACAGCAGAAAGACATCCGGGTCGCTCTCGTGCCGTACGCTCGCATGGCCCAGGCCGTCGACGACGCCCTGGTCATAGAGGATGCGGTTGGCATACACGAGCTTGTCGACAACTTCGGCGGAAGGGGTATGAAGGGGCACGGGGGTCTTTCAAAGTTTCGGGGAGTTCACCGCGTTTCGTAGACACCGAGCTTGCGGTGCAGCGGCGATTCATCCGCCATGAAGATGAAGGCCGGTTCAAGGTCCGAGCGGTTGCGCAGCTCAACGGCGGTGTAGCCGGGAACCACCGCGGTGTCGGCTTCGAGCAAGGTGAAGGTCTTGGCATTCACGGTCACACCGGCACTGCCTTCAATCTGGTGCAGCACCTGCGCGGGTGACCGGGCCGGCAGCCGCAGCGTCTGGCCCGGGCGCAGCATCAGGGCATAAAAGCCCAGGATGTTCTCCGCGTCGCGGCCGGTTTCCGGGTTGACGTAGGTCACCTGCACCGCGCCCTCGCCGGGCTGGTCCTCCGCCAGCGACAGCAGCGCGGCCCTTGTTTCCGCCCAGGGATAGCACAGCATGGGGTAGCTGTTGCCGGAACGCTGGAACACCGTGGTCGGCACCACGCCGCCGCGTGCATAAGCCTTGGCGCCCTGCCCGGCTTGCGCTTCCTGATGCGGGCCTTCCTCGTGGTAGGAGGTTTCCATGTAGTACACCAGCGGGATGTCCAGCACGTCCAGCCAGATCACCGGGTCCGTGCCCTCATGTCCGTGTTCGTGCCACATGCCGCTCGGCGTGAGGATCAGGTCGCCTCGGTTCATCGTGCATTTCTCGCCGCCCACCAGGGTCCAGGCGCCCTTGCCTTCCACCACCATGCGGACGGCGTTGGGTGTATGCCGGTGGGCCGGCGCTTTTTCGCCCGGCAGCAGCAACTGCATGCCCAGGTAGATGGCCGGGCTGGCCTGCATCTTGTCGATGCCGTGGCCGGGGTTGGCGAGCACCAGGACACGCCGCTCGGCTTTTTCAATCGGCGTCAGTTCACCGGCCTTGAGCAGCAAGGGGCGCAGCGACTGGTAGGCCCAGTGCGTGGTTTCGGTTTTGCGCGCCGGAACGTGCGGCGGCAGCATGGCGCGCAGGCTGGGCCAGAGCGGCGCCAGGTTCTGGGCGGCGAGTTCATCGCGGTAAGCCTGGGGCAAATCTTCCAGGCGTCCCAGGGACTCGAAGCGGCTGTTGTCTTGCATGTGATGCTCCTTGTGCGGGCTCAGGCGGGCTGCAGGCAGTTGTTGACGTTCCAGCCGTAGAGCCATTCGATGGCGTCGTAATAGCGCTCCTGGCTGCGGCCCTTCCAGAGGCTGTTGCGCACCAGGCGCTCCACGCCCGAGACATGGAACAGCCGGCCCATTTCACGGCCGGACAAAACGATGCGCGCGGTGCGGGCAACGCGGCTGCGCTGGTAGAGCGCCAGCGCCTCGGCCCAGTCGTTGCCGGACACACGCAGCGCCTCGCCCAGCGTCACGCCGTCCTCCACGGCCATGCAGGCGCCCTGGGCCATGTACTGCGTGGTCGGGTGCGCGGCATCACCGAGCAGGGTGACGCGGCCGAAGTTCCACTG
The DNA here is from genome assembly GCF_943369675.1 of Polaromonas sp. YR568. GTDB lineage: Bacteria > Pseudomonadota > Gammaproteobacteria > Burkholderiales > Burkholderiaceae_C > Polaromonas. The sequence goes on from NZ_CALROB020000008.1 coordinate 46,395, forward strand.
CGCGATCGGGTCGCGGTCGGCCGTCGCCCAGCGTTTCCAGCTTTTCGGCAGGCGTATGAGCTGGCGCGCTTTCGGGCAGATGCCCTGGAAGTAGCTTTCGACCTCCTCCTGGCTGCCTTCGGTGACGCCCCACTGCTCCGGCTGGCGGCTGTGGAAGGTCACCACCACGTTGTACTGCGCGCCGCCGCGCAGCGGGTAGTGCACCAGGTGGCAGTTCGGGCCGACCCAGATGCTGGAGGCATTCCATTTGAGGTCGGCGGGGAAATCGGCCTCGTCGACCACGGCGCGGTACACGACGTGGCCGGTCACGCGCGGCTGGTCGTTGACGTACTGCGCACGCACCACCGACTTGCCGCCGTCGGCGCCTATCAGCGCCTGGCCGGTCCAGCGTTTGCCGTTCTGGTCGGTCGCCGTCACGGTGCCGGCGGCTTCATCCTGCTCCACCTTTTCGATGCGGGTGCTGGTGACGAACTCCACCCTGTCGGTCTCCGCCGCGCCCTCCATCAGGGCGGTGTGCACATCCACACGGTGAACCACCGCATAGGGATTGCCGAAACGTTGGCGGAAGGCTTCCCCCGTCTCTATCCGGCCGACCTGGTACTCGTCAAGCGCATCGTGCATCACCGCGTAGTCGGTGTACACCGCGCGGCTGCGCGCCTTCTCGCCGACACCCAGGGCGTCGAAGGCATGAAAGGCATTCGGGCTGAGCTGCACGCCTGCGCCTATCTCACCGATTTCCGACGCCTGCTCCAGCACCTGGACGGTAAAGCCCTGGCGAACCAGCGCGAGGGCCGCGGCCAGGCCCCCGATACCGCCACCGGCAACCAATACCGGCATTGAATTGGGATTCATTGAACTCTCTCCACGGATTGATAGGCCGCCGGCGCGGGTGCCGGCGGCGGAAACTCATTCGGGCTTGATGCCCAGCCTGTCGAGCACGCTTTGTGCGGTCTTCCTGTCCTGCTCGATGTGCTCAAGCAGCTGCTCGGGTGTGCCCGGGCGCGGGTAGGTTCCCAGCTCGCGCGACTTCGCCACCACGTCGGGCCGCAGCAGCACGTCGTTCAGGTCGCGGTTCATCCTGGCGAGGGCCGCGGAAGGCACGCCCTTCTTCGCGATCACGGCGAACCAGCCGTGCGCCACCGCGCCGGGAACGGTTTTGTTGGCGAGCGGGAACTGCTCAAGCCCGGGCTCGACGCGGTCCGCCATCGAGGCCAGCACGCGCAGTTTTCCACCCTGCACATTCCCGGCCACAACGTTGTAGGAGTCCACCATCATCTGGGTCTGCCCGCCGAGCACGGCCTGCATCGCCTGCGCGCCGCCCGGGTAGTGCACCTCCAGGAATTGCGCGCCGGACTGTATGCCCAGCAAGGCCGACGCCAGGTGCGGCGCGGTGCCGCGGCCCACGTCGGCGACTTCAACGCTTTTGGGATTGGCCCTGGCCGCCGTGAGCAGGTCGGCCAGTGTCTTGTGCGGCGAATCGGCGGGGACCACCAGCACAAAGGGCAAGACCGCCGCCAGCGTCACCGGCACAAAGTCGCGCTTGAAGTCGTACTTCACGTCCTTGATGATGCTGGGCGCGACGGAGATTGCCGAGCCCTGCACAAAGCCGAAAACACTTCCATCCGCCGGCGCGGTGAGGATGGCGTTCATGCCGATCACCCCGCTGCCGCCGGGCCGGTTGTCGACGATCACCGACTGCCCCCACATGTCCGTCAGCTTCACGCCGACGAAGCGGATCAGCACGTCGGGCGCGGAGCCGGCCGGGAACGGTACGACAAAACGCACGGGGCCGGTGGGCCACTTCGCTTGCGCGGGCTGGGCTTGGGCCACGGGTGCCAGGGCCGCCAGCAGGGAAAAACCGGCCATCCAGTTTCTGATGCGTTTGTTCATCTTGTCTCTTTCAAATTTTTATGGGGATACGCTTTTTAATCCGCATGAATGCCGACTTCCATGCGGCCCAGGCCTTCAATCTCGGCCACCATGCGGTCGCCGGGGAAAACCTGTGAAACGCCCTCGGGTGTGCCGGTCAGCAGCACGTCGCCGGGTTTGAGCGTGTAGAACGAGGACGCGAACGCTATGAGCTGCGGAACGGTCATGATCAGGTCCCGCGTGTTCGCGCGCTGCCGCACCTCGCCGTTGACGGTGATGACCAGATCCAGGTTCGCGGGATCCGCGATCTCGTCCGGTGTCGTCAGCCAGGGGCCGAGCACGGTGTAGCCGTCGGGTGACTTGCGCATGCTTCGCTCTTCCGGGCCCCTGACGGTCATGTCCAGCCCTATGCAATAGGCCGCCACATGGTCCAGCGCATTGGCGGCGGGGATGTTGCGGCCGGCTTTCCCGATGATCACGGCCAGCTCGATTTCGTGGTCGTTGCGCCTGTCCGGCCGCGCGATCTTCACGCCGGCCGAGGGCCCCTCGACGGAACTCGTGGCCTTCAGGAACATGCCGACACGCTGGATTTCACCGATCTGGTTCTGGTGGTGGATGGCCTTGTCCTCGCGCGCTTCTTCCAGGTGTTTGAGGTAGTTCACCGGCGCGGCGACCACCTTGCCCGGGTTCGCCACCGGGCTCAGCAGGCGCAGCGAGGCCAGCGGATGGCGTTCGGCCCCGGGGGCTGCGGCGAGTTTGGCCACTTCATCGCGAATGGCGTCCAGGCTGGCAATCAGCAGGTCATGCTCCGGCAGCGGATAGCTGCAGGTGGGCAGCAGGCGCAGTGCGGCGCTCACGTCGACCACCTCCTCGCCCAGCACCAGGCCCAGTTTGCCGTCGTTGAATCTGCAAAGTTTCATGTGTCTCTCAATGGATGTCGGTTCTTGAAATACGGCCGCTGCTTGCGGCGGCCTTGGCTGGGCTCAAATTTACGGGGGGCGCACTATCAATACAATGCGTATTTATCGATTCACACAATCGAAAATATCAATAGTGGGGTGCCATGAGCGAACTCGATTTACGCCACCTGCGCATATTTGTCGCGCTGTGCGCCGCCCGGAACGTGACGCGAGCCGCCGAAGCGGTCGGTCTGAGCCAGTCCTCGGTCAGCGTGGTGCTGGCCCAGCTGCGTGAGCACTATGAGGACCCGCTGTTTGTGCGCACCGCGCAGGGCATGCAGCCCACGCCGCGCGCCAAGCTGATCGAGCCGGTGCTGCGGCAGGCCCTGCAGCTGCTGGACCAGAGCCTGGTGCGGCCCGCCGAATTCAATCCCGCGGAGATCACGCGCAGTTTTCGCATCTGCATGACGGACGTCGGCCAGATGACGCTGCTGCCGCGCCTGCTGCCGAAGATCCAGCGGCTGGCCCCCAACGTCAAGATCGAGGTCGCCAACCTCAGCTTCGAGACCGCGCGCCAGCTGGAGTCCGGCGAGGCCGACCTGGCGGCCGGTTTCACGGCGCAGATCAATGCCGGCTTCTACCAGCAGAAACTGTTCGACGAAGGTTTTGTCTGCATCGCGTCCAGCAACCACCCGCGCATCGGCAAACGCATGACGCTGGCGCAGCTGCAGCAGGAGCGCCACGTCAACATCCTGCTGTCGGCCACCTCACACGCCATCGTCGACAAGTTCCTGGAACGCAAAGGCGTGCAGCGCGTCTTCGCGCTCAAGGTGCCCTCTTTCCTCGGCCTGGGCCAGGTAGTGGCCGGCTCCAGCCTGGTGGCCATCGTCCCCTTGCGCCTGGGCGCCATTTTTGCGGCCGAAAAAGGGGTGAAGGTGGTGTCCCTGCCGGTCAGGTTCCCCAGCTATGCAGTCACCCAGTACTGGCACGACCGCTACCACCGCGACCCGGGCAACGCCTGGTTGCGCGCCCAGATCTACGAGACCGCGGTGAACCTTCCCCTGGATGCGGCCGTTTCCGAAATCGGCGGGCGCGGCGCCTTGAAGGCCCGGGCTTCGTAAAGGCCTTTGATTCCGCGCCTCAGGCCAGCCCGCACCACTGCGCAATGCGGTGCATCATGTCGCTCCACAAACCGAACACCGCGGCCAGCACCAGCACGCCACCGGCCAGGCGCACGCCAAGTTGGTCGCCCAGGCCGTTGCCGGCGCGGCGCAGCCAGGCCAGCAGTTGCGGCGCCAGCAGCAGCGAGACAGCGCTGCCCGCGGCAAACGCCGCCATGGCCAGTGCGCCCTGCAGCGGCCCGCCGCTCAAGGACGCGACCAGCAGCGCCGAATACAGCAGGCTGCAGGGCATGAAGGCCCACAGCGCGCCGACCGAGAACATGCCGCCGCGCGATGCGGCCACGGCCCCGACCCGGGACCAGGCCGAGCGCCCTGCCCGGTCGGCCCAGGCCGGCTGGCTGGCTTTGACCACCAGCATCAGTCCCCAGCCGAGCACGGCCAGGTGGAACAGCACCCAGAGCGGCTTGACCACGGCGGCCTGTTCCGTGATCCAGGCAAAACTTTGCACCGCCGCCGCGGCAGCAGCGCCCGCGGTGGAATAGCCCACAAGCCGCCCGGCCTGGAAGACCAGCGGCGACTGCGGCCGGCGCTGCGGCTGCGCGCCCATGCGCCGGAGTCCGCCGCAGGCCGCGCCGCACATCACCGCGCAATGCGGCCCGCCGGCAAGCCCCATCAACAGGGCCGTGGTGGCGAGCGCGTAAAACATGGGCAGGGCCGCAATCAAATGATGCGCGATTAAATAATGCGTGAAAACCGGCTGCGGTTCAGGTCGGACTGCAGGTAGCGGTCAAACACCATGGCCACCGCGCGCAGCACGAAGCGGCCTTCGGGCGTCACCTCGATACCGGTGTCGGACAGCATGACCAGCCCGGCGTCCTCCAGTTCGCGCAGGCGTTCGAGTTCCTGCGCGAAGCAGGCCTTGAAATCCAGCATCCAGGCGAGTTCTATCGATTCGAACCAGACCCGGCCCTGGCACATGATGGCCATGATCACCGCGCGGCGCGCCAGGTCGTCGCGGCTCAGCGCCAGGCCGCGCGTGACCGGAAAGCGCCCCTGGTCCAGCAGGTCGCAGTATTCCTCCAGGTCCTTGGCGTTCTGGCTGTAGGTGGCGCCGACCGCGCCTATGGCCGACACGCCCAGGCCCACCAGGTCGCGGTCGGGCTGGGTGCTGTAGCCCTGGAAGTTGCGGTGCAGCCGGCCCTCGCGGCTGGCCACCGCCAGCGCGTCGTTCTCCAGCGCGAAGTGGTCCATGCCGATGTAGCGGTAGCCCACGCCCTGGAAGCGCTGCATGGCCTCGGCCAGCATGGCCGCCTTGTCCTCGGCCGCGGGCAGCAGCGCGGGCGCGATGTGCCGCTGCGGCTTGAAGCGTTCCGGCAGATGGGCGTAGGCGTAGAGGGCGATGCGGTCCGGCCTGAGTTCCTCGATCTGGCGGATGGTGCGCGCGAAGGAGGTCTGCGTCTGCCGCGGCAGGCCGTAGATCAGGTCCACGTTGATGGACTCAAAGCCGAGCGCGCGCGCCTGGGCGACCAGCGCGAAGACCTGTTCGGCGGGCTGGACGCGGTGCACGGCTTTCTGCACGTCGGGGTCGAAATCCTGCACGCCGAAGCTCAGGCGGTTGAAGCCCAGGGCCGCCAGGGCGGCCAGGCGCGTGTTGTCCACGGTGCGCGGATCGACCTCGATGGCCATTTCCGCGCCGGGCGCGAAGTCGAAGTTTCGCCTGAGCATGTCCATGAGCCGCGCCAGTTCCGCGTCGGACAGGAAGGTCGGCGTGCCGCCGCCCAGGTGCAGCTGGCTGACGGGCTGGCCCTGCCCCAGGCGCGCCGTGTACAGGGCCACCTCGCGCTCCAGGTAGCCCAGGTAGGCGGTGGCGCGGCTGTGCTGTTTGGTGATGATCTTGTTGCAGGCGCAGTAGTAGCACAGCGATTCGCAAAACGGGATGTGCACATACAGCGACAGCGGTGCGGCCGAGGTCTCGGCCCGCGCGCGCCTGTCGTCCAGCGCGCGGGCGTGGTCGGCGGCGGTAAAGGCCTCGACAAAACGGTCCGCCGTGGGGAAGGAGGTGTAGCGCGGGCCGGAGATGTCGAATTTGCGAAGGGCCTGGGGTAGAACAGCGGGCATGGGGGGTGAACCTAGAAACAGTAGTTGGATGCGTCTGAGTGTGCTGCGCAGGGCGTGCCAGGCAAGGCGCGACAACGCCGTGGGCTAATGCCCACAAGGCGGAGCAACACAGCATGGCGCGGCGTGCGCGGCGCAATCGGACGCATAGCGTTGTCGTCCAGCCGGGCGCCGTCAACGAAGAGGAAAAAGTCAGTTTTCATGAGGCTCTCAAGAAGTTCGCAAGCGGTCAACTGCGGTTTCTAGGTTCAGGAAGTGAGGCCTCCACTGTGCCGCCCGCCCGGCCTCGCGGCGTTGATGTGGATCAACGAAGGCCCAGCCGCCGGGGCGCCGCGCCTCGTTTGCCCCGTCTTTGACCTGCGTCAAATCGCCGCGAAGGGCGCGCCGTAAGCTGGCGGCTTCCCCATTGCACCTGGGTCGACGGCCCCGGCCGCCAACCCTTCATCCTTCATGTCCCTGTCACAAGCAATCCAAGCAATACAAGAAAATCCGGCAATCCAGGCAGACAAAGCCCACCAGGCCACCGTCCTTCCGCACCGCAAAGTCCTGCGCTCCTGGCTTCTCCCCATTTCGGCCAAAAACACCGGCCTCGCCCTGGCGATGTCCCTGGCGGACCTTGCCCTCTTCGCCGCATGCATGGCCGGGGCGGTGCTCGCGAGCCTGCCCTCCGTGCAACTGCTCATGGGCCTGCTGGCCGGCTTCATGATCGCCAGGCTGTTCATCCTGGGCCATGACGCCTGCCACCAGAGCTTCACCCCGCACCGCAAGCTCAACCGCTGGCTGGGCCGGCTGCTGTTCCTGCCCTCGCTGACGCCCTACAGCCTGTGGGACGTGGGGCACAACATCGTGCACCACGGCTACACCAACCTCAGCGGCTTTGACTTCGTCTGGCAGCCCGCGACGCTGGAGGCCTATGAGAGCATGCCCGCCTGGAAGCGGACCCTGGAGCGCGCATATCGCAGCGGCTGGGCGCCCTGGTTGTACTACCTCGTGGAGATCTGGTGGAAGCGGCTGTACTTTCCATCCAAAGCCGTGATGCCCACGCGGCGCCGCATCTTTGTGGCCGACAGCCTGCTGGTCACCGCGGCTGCCGCCGCATGGATCGCGGGCCTCGTGGCCGCGGCAACGGCGACCGGCCAGTCAGCACTCTGGCTATTGGCCGTGGGTTTCTTCCTGCCGCTGCTGGTGTGGAACGGCCTCATCGGCTTTGTCGTCTATGTGCACCACACGCACACCAGCATCGCCTGGTACGACAACAAGAAGAGCTGGTCCGACGCCAACCCCTTTGTCTCCACCACGGTGCACCTGACCTTCAATTCGTTTTTCGGCGCGGCGCTGCACCACATCATGGAGCACACCGCCCACCACGTGGACATGGGCGTGCCGCTGTACCGCCTCAAAAAGGCCCAGGCCCTGCTGGAGGAAAAACTGCCCGGCCACATCGTGGTGCAGCCCTTTTCCTGGGGCTGGTATTTCGACACGGCGCGGCGCTGCAAGCTCTATGACTTCGGGCGGCGGCAGTGGACGGACTTTGCCGGCCGCCCTACTTCCCAGGGCATGGCCGGCCCCGTTTAGGCCGTGAACAGCTTATTAATGGACGCGCGTGTCGAAGACGCGCTGCAGGGCTGCCTGGTCCAGGATGCGGATGTGGCGCTTGTCGACCTCAAGGATGCCCTGCTGCTGGAAGGCGGAGAAGGTGCGGCTCACGGTCTCCAGTTTCATGCCCAGGTAGCTGCCGATTTCGGCGCGCGACATACGCAGGTGGAACTCGCCGGCCGAGTAGCCGCGCAGCTTGAGCCGCTGCGACAGGTTGAGCAGGAAGGCGGCCAGGCGCTCCTCGGCGTTCATGCTGCCCAGCAGCATCATCAGGCTGTGCTCCCTGACGATTTCGCGGCTCATCAGCCGGCTGACGGCCTGCTGCATGCCGGTGCTGGCCGCGGCCAGGCCGCTGATCTCGTCGTAGGGAATGGTGCAGACCTCGGTGTCTTCCAGCGCGGTGGAGTTGCTGGCATAGGCGCCGTTGGCGATGCCGTCCAGGCCCATCAGTTCACCGGCCATCTGGAAGCCGCTGACCTGCTCGCGCCCATCCGCCAGCGTCAGGCTGGACTTGAAGGTGCCTATGCGTACCGCATAGATGTTCCGGAAGGTTTGCCCTTCATGGTAGAGAGCCTCCCCCGCCTTGACCTTGGTGCGGCTGAACTTGAGGCCGTCCAGGCCGTCCACGTCCGAGGGCTTCATGCCGCAGGGCAGGCAGAGGTCGCGCAGGTTGCAGTTCGAGCATTGTGTCTTCAGCGGCGGTATGACGGCGGCGGAAGAAGTATCGCTGGCGGTTGAACAGGCTGAGGACATGGCGGCTCCCTGGGTTAAGAGGATGAAACGGGTTGATGGGTGGTTCGCCGGGGCGACAACATGGCCGCGGCTTTCACCTGGCCGGCGAGCTGGTAGAACTCGGCGTGCTTGTCGAGAAAGCAGGCGGCGCCCGCGGCCAGGTAGCGCGCGCGATAGGCCGGCTCGGCATGGTTGCTCAGCACGACGAAGGGAATCTCCCGCGTGGACTTGAGAACGGCCTCCAGCACCTGCATGCCTGTGCCTTTTTCGAACTGCACGTCGAGCACCGCCACGTCGGGCCGCGTCGCCAGGATGCCGGCGACGGCCAGCTCCGGCGTATCGGCCTGCCCTGCGATTTCCATGCCCTGCGCGCGCAGCATCGCGGCCACGCGGCCGCGGCTCAGCGCCGAATCGTCGGCCAGGAAAACCCGGGTGGGTGAAGCGCTGTGTTGCATGCCCCTACTGTCGCGCAGGCGGCGCGGCCGGAACATCGGCTTTTGCTGAAAGGCCGGCTCGGATAAAGCTGGTTTGCCGGCGCCCGCGCTCCGAGGCGGCCTCGGAATTTTCCGAGTGTGGGCTGGCGGCACACCCGCAGCTACCGTTCGCCCTGAGCTTGTCGAAGGGTTAGAGCCCTTCGACAGGCTCAGGGCGAACGGTGTACGGTGCCGTGTTACGAAAACATCAGTGCGCCATCAACACCGGCAGCGTCATGCTTTTGAGCACGGTCCGCGATGCGCCGCCCAGCACCCATTCATAGGCGCGGGCACGGCCGTAGCAGCCCATCACCAGCAGGTCGGCCTGCAGGTCGAAGGCGCGCGAGAGCAGCAAATCGCCCAGCTTTTCCGGCTCCGTGCCCGTGCGATGCCAGGCGGCGCGCACCCCATGGGCCTTCAGCCAGGAAATGATGTCCAGGCCGCCGTCCGCCGTCCAGGCATCCACGCCCCAGCTCAGGACCTGTACCGAGTTCGCCTGGCGCAGGATGGGCAGGGCCGCCGTCACCGCGCGCGCCGCGCCGCGGGTGGGCTTCCAGGCGACCACCACATTGCCCGGCAAATCGGGCTTGACCGAGGTATAGGGCAGCACCAGCGCCGGCCGGCCGCTCAGGGCGATCACGGTCTCCACGAAATCCGCAGGCATCAATGTGGACCAGCCCTCCCCCGGGCCGTGCTGGCCCAGCACCAGCAGGTCGGCATAAAGCGCCTGTTCGGCAAAGGCCGATACCAGAGGGAATTCATGGATTTCAGCCCAGGCGGCCGGCAAGCCTTCGGGCCTGAGTTGCTCGAACACCGAGCGCGCGCGCGCCAGCTCGGTGTCCTGCAGGTTTTCGCGCTTTACGGCCAGGCCCGGTCCCATGCCGGAGGTAACGGGAAGCGCCTCCGAGGCCGAGGGCGAGGCATACAGCGCGGTGACGCCTGCCCCGTGCCGGGCGGCCAGCCGGCAGGCAAATTCCAGGCGTTGCGCGAACTGCGGCGTGGCATCGGCATGGACCAGCAACTGTTTCAGTTCATCGCTCATGGAACACCTCCCGGTGCAGAGTTTGGATGCCCTGACTGTAGGCAGGCCCGCCGGTCTTGTTGTTGATTTTGGTCAACCAGGGCCTATTGACACCAATTGCGTGTACCGCGTGATCGAGTGATCGAGTGATCGAGTGATATGGGTGGCATGGAGATCACGCTGACGGCTTGCGGCTGTGCCGACAGGCCCTCGCTAAAGCCGATCGAACGGTTTTCGATCCAGCAGACAGTCGATGAATGCACCGAGGGGGGCTGGTCGATGCTGCCTGTTCGGATAGTAGAGAAACAGGCCACTGCGTGAAACCGACCAGTCCGCAAGGACCTGGACCAGCCGCCCCTGAGCCAACAATTCACCCACGCCATCCCGCTCAAAGTGATAGGCAATGCCGAGCCCGTTCAGCGCGGCAGCCACGCCGATGTCAGCGTGGTTGGTGACGACGGGGCCGTCTACGGCGACTTCGAGTCGCTTCCCCCTTTGCCCGAATTCCCAGCGATAGTGCCTGCCGTCCATCTGTAGCCGCCAGTTGATGCATGCGTGGTTATGCAGATCGGCGGGTGACTTGGGTATGCCCCGGCGCGCGAGGTAATCGGGAGACGCCACCGCAACCATTTTCAAGTCCGGCGTGAGGCGGACGGAAATCATGTCCTTCTCAAGCCGTCCACCCACGCGAATGCCGGCGTCAAAGCGGCCGACGACGATATCGGCCAGCGCGTCATCAACCACGATGTCGAGCACAACGTCAGGGTAGGCCTGATGGAAGCGTGAAAGCCTGGGCGCAATGATGGTTCTCGCCGCGATTCCCAGCGTGTTGATACGAAGTGTGCCCCTGGTTTGTCCCGCGGCTTCACTGGCTTCAGCGAGTGCGGCAGCCATCTCCCGAAACAGCGGGGCTATTCGCCCATAGAGCAATTCGCCACTTGCCGATGGCGCAACGCTTCGTGTCGTGCGATTTAGAAGGCGTGTGCCGATCCGGCCTTCCAGCTGTCGAATGGTCTGGCTGAGCGCGGAAGGTGACAGGCCCAAATGCTCTGCAGCCCGGGCAAAGCTTTTACGTTCGACCACGGCGGCAAAAGCTTTCAGCTCAGCGAACTCGAATCCGCGCATTATGTATTCCTTTCTACATAGCCCATCCAAATTCTAGAGTATTCACTAAATTCACTTTGGCGCGCATCCTAAGGCCTTCACCAACCACATGGAGCCCCCAACATGAACCTCTCGACCCTTCCTGAGCCGATTGCCGCGTACTTCGCGGCCGAGCACAGTCCTGAAGCTTTGGCACATTGCTTCACGCCGCAAGCGGTTTTGAAAGATGACGGCCACACTTACACGGGCGTCGATGCCATCAAGGTCTTTATAGCCGAGGCATCGGCCAGGTACAGCGCGACGAGCGTGCCGTTCGACATCGAGCGGGAGGACGGCTTGCAGCTCGTCCGCGCCACAGTCACCGGTAACTTCCCTGGCAGCCCGATCGTTCTGTCCTACCGCTTTCGCCTTGAACGCGGCCTGATCGCATCGCTGGAGATCACGGCATGAGCTTCGACCTTCAACTCAAAGGCCTGCGGGCAGTGGTCACCGGCGGCACGCTGGGCCTTGGCGCCGCGGTCGTGAAGACCCTGGTGGAGGCCGGCGCACGGGTGGCGACATCCGCACGCACTGCGCCGGCGCAGCCGGTGGAGGGGGTCACCTACGTCGCTGCCGACCTGTCGACGGCGCAAGGCGTGAGTCACCTGGCCCAGACCATCCTGCAGGATTGGGGCGGCGCCGACATCCTGATCAACGTGCTCGGCGGCTCAAAGACTCCCGGCGGCGGTTTCGCCGCGATCAGTGATGAGCACTGGTTCGCCGAGCTGAACCTGAACCTGATGCCGGCAGTACGCCTGGATCGTGCGCTGCTGCCGGCGATGCTGGCCCAGGGCTCCGGCGTCATCATCCACGTCAGCTCCATCCAGCGCGTTCTTCCTCTGCATCAGTCGACGACCGCCTACGCCGCGGCCAAGGGTGCCCTCACAACGTACAGCAAATCGCTGGCAAGAGAGGTGACGCCAAAGGGAGTTCGCGTGCTGAGCGTTGCGCCGGGCTGGATTGAGACCGAGGCTTCCGTAGTGTTTGCGGAGCGGATGGGCGCAGAGGCCGGGACCGACTACGAAGGCGGCAAGAAAATCGTCATGGATTGGCTGGGAGGAATTCCGGTGGGCCGCCCCGCCAAACCGCACGAGGTAGCCGATTTGATCGCCTTCCTGGCCTCCCCGCGATCCGCTTCGATCGCAGGGTCCGAGTATCGGATAGACGGCGGCACCGTTCCCACCTTGTAGCCAACGGCCGCAACCGGCGAGCCACGGCGATCCCGGGGCTTGCCGCTCGCCAGAGCTTGTAGGGCCCGGTAGTGTTAACAGGCCCTAAACGCTTTTACGCTATCGGCGCCGTGGACGCCAGTGATGTCATTGGCATCATTGGCGTTATCGGCGTCATTGATGCCATTCAGGGATCCAGCGGCTCGGCCAGGCCGTGCTTGATCGCATAGCGGATCAGTTCGCTCTGGTTTTGCAGGCCCATTTTCTGCATGAGGTTGGTCTTGTGGGTGCTGACGGTCTTGACCGACAGGTTCAGCCGCGTCCCTATGTCCGTCAGGGAAATGCCGGCCACCAGCAGTTGCAGCACTTCAAACTCGCGGTTGGAAAGGCCTTCGTGCGGCACGGCCTGGCTGCCGGGCATGGCGCCCAGCGCCAGTTGCTCGGCCACCTCGGCGCTGATGAAGGCGCCGCCCGACGCCACCTTGCGTATGGCCTGTTCCAGCTGGGCCGGCGCGCTTTCCTTGGTCAGGTAACCGCTGGCGCCGTTCTTGATGGCGCGCACGGCGTACTGCAGTTCCTGGTGCATGCTCAGCACCAGGATGCGCAGCTGCGGCTTTTCGGCGCGTATCAGCTTGATCAGCTCCATGCCGCTGCGGCCGGGCATGGAGAGGTCCAGCAGCAGCACGTCGAAGTCCAGCTCGCGCACGCGCTGCATCACCTCCGTGCCGTTGCCGGCCTCGCCCATGACTTGCATGCCGTCAATGGACGACACGATGCGCTTGAGTCCCTCGCGCACGATGGAATGGTCGTCGGCAATCACAATCCGCGTCACGTCATGTCCCCTGTTTCGGTATCGCTGGTTTCGGGCACCGGGATGCTGACCCGTATGCGGGTGCCCCGGCCCGGCGCCGTGTCTATGTCCACCGTGCCCTGCAGCAGCCGGGCCCGCTCGCGCAGGCCCATGAGGCCCAGCGAACTTGCCTTGCGCGGCGCTTCCGCCGCAAAGCCGGCGCCGTCGTCGGCCACCTCCAGCACCACGCCCGCGGCGGTTCTTTCGATTCGCACGTCGACTTGCGACGCGCCCGCGTGTTTGGCCACGTTCACCAGCGATTCCTGCACGATGCGGAACACCGCCGTGGCATAGGGCTCGGCCAGTTCGACCTCTTCGTCCAGCGACAGCCGGCACGGCACGCCGTGGCGCTGGCTGAAATTGTGGGTCAGCCACTGGATGGCCGGCACCAGGCCCAGGTCGTCCAGCAGCAGCGGCCGCAGGTCCGAGGCGATGCGGCGCGTGGCGGCGACGGTGGTGTCCAGCAGGCCCAGCATGTCGTCGAGCTTGGCGCGCACCGCGCCGGCATCGGCGGGCATGGCCTCGCGTATCCAGGTGGCGTCCATCTTGATCGCCGTCAGCGACTGCGCGAGTTCGTCGTGCAGTTCGCGCGCGATGCGGGTTTTTTCGCTTTCGCGGATGGCGTGGGCGGCCGAGGCGAAGGCGCTCAGTTCCTCGCCGGCGCGCACGCGCTCGGTCACGTCGCGCAGGATGACGGTGTAAAGCTTGCCGTGCGCGGTGTCGAGTTGCGAGATCGAGGCTTCCAGCGGGAACTCCTCGCCGCTGGCCCTGAGCCCGTAGAGCACCGTGCCGTCCCCCATGCGCCTGGAGGTGATGCCGGTCTGGCCGAAGCTTCTGAGCTGCCCGCCGTGCGCGGCCTGGTGGCGCCGGGGAATCAGGCGCGTGAGCGGCTGGCCCAGCATCTCGCGCGTGGGCCAGCCGAAGATTTTTTCGGCAGCCTTGTTGTAGAGGATCACGTGCTGCTCGCTGTCCACGGTGATGATGGCGTCCATGGCGGAATCCAGCAGGCCGGACAGCCTGGCGTCGGCGCCCTCCAGGGCCTGTTTGCCGGCGCGGTCCCGCGCCGCGTCGCGCCCTGCCAGCAGCCAGGCGATGCCGCAGGTCAGGGCGGCCAGCGCCGCCACCAGTTGCAGGCCGGGCAGCGAGTGCGGGCTGTGTACCAGATTGAAGGCGGCCAGCAGCGTCAGGGTCGCCATCACGGCCAGGACGATGGCCGCCGAGCGCCGGCGCCTGGGCACCGTATCACCGACGTGGGGGAAAAGGGACATGGGGCGAGGACCGGGGAGTGGGTGCCCGATCTTACCGCCCTGCCCTTTTTGCGAAAACCGGCGCATGAAGGCCGGCATCACTCCTCTTGCGCGGCGGCCGCCTGCTGCCGGTGCGAAGGCCCGGGCACAGGCCCCATCAGCAGCACCGTCAAGGCGCTGGAGGCCGCGCAGGCCAGCCAGAACACAAAAAAGGCGGCCGTCTGCAACGCCAGCCGGGACAGTCCCGCGGGCTGGCCGTAGCGCAGCATTTCCTCGGGGTCGAACAGCCCGAACAGCAGCAGTTCCAGCAGGCAGGCCGACAGAAAGGCGGGCCAGGCGATGCCCAGGATCTTGTTGGCTGAAATTACCATAGGGTCTCCTTTTTGCGCTTGCGGGCGTGAGGGGCGTGACGGCGGATCAAGGACTTGCCGTCTTGTCCGGCGTGGCCGCGTGGTTGCGTCCTTCCAGCGCCGGGGCCAGCGCCCTTGGCTGGCTCAGCACCAAAGGCTTCGATGCCCGCGCGGGCTGCTGGCCGCCTATGACCTCATCCGCATACTTGACGGCGAGGAAGCCCGTCACCATGCTGGCCACGACCACCACGGCGGGCCCGGAAATCACCAGCCAGACGTGGCCGTGCTTCCACCAGGGAGAAGCTTGGGTGGGAATGCTTGTCATGGGAGGCCTTTCATCGCGACTCATCGCGATTTATCGCGGAACAAGGAACACGGATTTTTCTTCGACATGGGCGCGCCCGCTTTCATCGGCGACGCGGAACACGATGGGATGGGAGCCGGGCACGGCCGAACCGTAGGGAATCTGCAGCCGCACCGCGACCCAGCGCGATTCGGTGGGGCCGACCGTGACCTCCGCTTCGGACGCCACGGCAAGGCCTTCGAGGCCGGCCGCCGCAATGCGGTAGCGCTGCGGCTGCTCCGTGGCATTCATGACCTGTAGCCGGTAGACGTTTTCCAGCCGCCCGCCGGCCACGATGCGCGAGAGCGCGCCGCGGTCGCGCACCACGTCCACCTTCAGCGGCATGCGCGCCACCAGGCTCCACAACAGCGCCAGGCACAGCACGCCCAGCAGCGCCGTGTAGACCAGCACGCGCGGGCGCAGCACCTGGCGCAGCATGCGCGAAGCGTGCCATTTCCCCGCCAGCGCGTTCTGCGTGGTGAAGCGGATCAGGCCACGCGCATAGCCCATCTTGTCCATCACGCCGTCGCACACGTCGACGCAGGCGGCGCAGCCTATGCACTCGTACTGCAGGCCTTCGCGGATGTCTATGCCGGTCGGGCAGACCTGCACGCACAGCGTGCAGTCGACGCAGGCGCCCAGCGACAGCGCGGCCGGGTCGGCCTGGCGCGAGCGGGCGCCGCGCGGTTCGCCGCGCGCCGGGTCGTAGCTCACGATCAGCGTGTCCTTGTCGAACATCGCGCTCTGAAAGCGCGCATAGGGGCACATGTATTTGCACACCTGCTCGCGCAGGAAGCCGGCGTTGCCGTAGGTGGCGAAGCCGTAGAACAGCACCCAGAAGATTTCCCAGCCGCCCATCTGCGTCTGCAGGAACTGCATGATCAGCTCGCGCGCCGGCACGAAGTAGGCGACGAAGGTAAAGCCGGTCCACATGGCCACGCCTATCCAGAGGATGTGCTTGAACCACTTCTTGACCAGCTTCTCGAGTGAAAACGGCGCGCCGTCCAGCCGCAGCCTGGCCGTGCGGTCGCCTTCCACCTTGCGTTCTATCCACAGGAAGATTTCGGTGTACACCGTCTGCGGGCAGGCAAAGCCGCACCACAGCCGGCCGGCCACCGCCGTGAACAGGAACAGCGACAAGGCGCTGGCCACCAGCAGGCCGGTCAGGTAAATGAAGTCCTGCGGATACAGCACATAGCCCAGCAGGTAAAAACGCCGCGCGCCCAGGTCGAACAGCACGGCCTGGCGCTCGCCCCACTGCAGCCACGGCAGGCCGTAGAAAAACAGCTGGGTCAGGATGACAAAGGCCCAGCGCCAGCGCGCGAACAGGCCGCTCACCGAGCGCGGGTAGATCTTCTTTTGCGCCTCATACAGCGACTCCGCCACCGGTGCCGCAGCCGGCACGATGGGGATGGTTTTGCGCAAGGCGGGCTGGGTCACTATCGCCTCAGAGTTTCGCCGCGGCGGGTGCGGGCTTGTTGGACAGGCCCCAGATGTAAGCCGTCAACACGTGGATCTGCGCTTCCGTGAGCTTGCCGGCCTGCGCGGGCATCTCGTTGGTCTTGCCCTTGTTGACGATGTCGACGATGGCCTGCTCGCCCCAGCCGTGCAGCCAGATGTCGTCGGCCAGGTTGGGCGCGCCCAGCAAGGTATTGCCCTTGCCGTCGATGCCGTGGCAGGCCGCGCAGGCGGTGAACTTGGACTTGCCGAGTTGCGCGCGCACCGAATCGTGCGGGCCGCCCGACAGGCTCAGCACGTACTGCGCCACGTTGCGCACGTCGTCGGGCGTGCCGACAGCCGCGGCCATGGGCGGCATCTGGCCCTTGCGGCCGCCGGTCAGGGTTTCCTTGATCTTGTCGGCCGAGCCGCCGTGCAGCCAGTCCTTGTCGGCCAGGTTCGGAAAGCCCTTGCTGCCGCGCGCGTCCGAGCCGTGGCACTGGGCGCAGTTGTTCATGAAGAGGCGCTCGCCCACCGCCATCGCATTGGCGTCGCCGGCAAGCTGCTCCGCGCCCTGGCCGGTGAACTGGGCGTACAGCGGCGCCAGTTCCTTGTCCGCCTTGGCCATGGCCGCGTCGTATTCACCGCGCGTGCTCCAGCCCATTTCGCCCTGGTAGGCGCCCAGGCCCGGGTAGGCCACCAGGTAGAGCAGGGAGTAGACCACGCTGATCACGAACAGCCACATCCACCAGCGCGGCATGGGGTTGTTGGATTCGCGCAGGTCTTCGTCCCAGACGTGGCCCGTCGTGTTGTCGCTGCTCGGCACTATTTTTTTGCGGGCCGTGGCCCACAGCAGCACCAGCGCGCCGACGATGCCGAGCAAGGTCAGCGCGGCCACATACCAGGACCAGAAGTTGTCGGTGAAATCGCTCATACGCCACACCCGATGTGTTGTGAAAAGAAGAAGGGAGCGTTTAGGAGGCTTGGCATCGCGCTAGTCCTGAAGGAAGGGAATCTTTGCGTCCTCTTCAAAGCGCTTGCGGTTGCGGCCGGAATAGGCCCACACCATCAGGCCGATGAAGGTGGCAAAGCACAGCAAGGTGGCGATGATGCGCAGCGTGTTGACGTCCATGGGGGTTCTCCTTTATTTCAGGGCTTTGCCCATGATCTGCAGATACGCCACGAGCGCATCCATCTCCGTCTTGCCCTTCACCACGGCCGCGGCTTCGGCGATTTCGGCGTCGGTGTACGGCACCCCTACCCTGCGCAGTGCGGTCATGCGCGGCGCCATGTCGGCCGGGTTGACGGCGGTTTTCTCCAGCCAGCTGTAGGCCGGCATGTTGGATTCGGGCACCACGTCGCGCGGGTTGTTCAGGTGGATGCGGTGCCATTCGTCGGTGTACTTTCCGCCCACACGGTGCAGGTCGGGGCCGGTGCGCTTGCTGCCCCACTGGAAGGGGTGGTCGTAGACAAACTCGCCGGCCACCGAGTAGTGCCCGTAGCGCAGCGTCTCGGCGCGGAAGGGCCGGATCATCTGCGAGTGGCAGTTGTAGCAGCCTTCCCGCAGGTAGATGTCGCGGCCGGCCAGCTGCAGCGCGCCGTAGGGCTTGACGCCCTCGAGCGGCATGGTGGTCGACTTCTGGAAGAACAGCGGCACGATCTCCACCAGGCCGCCCACGGCGATCACCAGCAGGATCAGGATGATCATCAGGAAGTTGTTGGTCTCTATCTTCTCGTGCGAGAAGCCGGCGGCGGGTGTCTTGTCGTCTTTCATGGGATGGCTTTCTTTTTTTGACTCGTGTCAGGCGTGGGCCAGCACCGGAACCTGCACCCGCACCGGCCGGCCCTTGGCCACGGTCATGCATACGTTCCAGGCCATCAGCACCATGCCGCCCAGGTACAGCAGCCCGCCGAAAAAGCGCACCACGTAGAAGGGATAGGTGGCCTTGACGGCTTCCACAAAGGTGTAGGTCAGGGTTCCGTCGGCGTTGATGGCGCGCCACATCAGTCCCTGCATCACGCCGGCGATCCACATGGCCGCGATGTAGAGCACGATGCCCACGGTGGCCGTCCAGAAATGCACCTCGATGGCACGCACCGAGTACATCTGCTTCTGCCCGAACAGGCGCGGGATCAGGTAATACAGCGTGCCCATGGAAATCAGCCCCACCCAGCCCAGTGCGCCCGAATGCACGTGGCCGACGGTCCAGTCCGTGTAGTGCGACAGCGCGTTGACGGTCTTGATGGACATCAGCGGGCCCTCGAAGGTGCTCATGCCGTAGAAGGACAGCGACACGATCAGGAAACGCAGGATGGGATCCTCGCGCAGTTTGTGCCAGGCGCCCGAGAGGGTCATCACGCCGTTGATCATGCCGCCCCAGCTGGGCGCCAGCAGGATCAGCGAGAACACCATGCCCACCGATTGCGTCCAGTCGGGCAAGGCGGTGTAGTGCAGGTGGTGCGGGCCGGCCCACATATAGGTGAAGATCAGCGCCCAGAAGTGGACGATGGACAGGCGGTAGCTGTAGACCGGCCGCTCCGCCTGCTTGGGGATGAAGTAATACATCATGCCCAGGAAGCCCGCCGTCAGGAAGAAGCCGACGGCGTTGTGGCCGTACCACCACTGCACCATGGCGTCCTGCACACCGGCATAGGCGGAATACGATTTCATCCAGCCGGCCGGGATCTCCGCGCTGTTGACCACGTGCAGCACCGCCACCGCCAGGATGAAGGCGCCGTAAAACCAGTTGGCCACGTAGATGTGCCTGACCTTGCGGGTTCCCAGCGTGCCGAAGAAGACGATGGCGTACGAAACCCAGACCAGCGTGATCAGGATGTCGATGGGCCATTCGAGTTCGGCGTATTCCTTGCCGGTGGTGTAGCCCAGCGGCAGGCTGATCGCGGCGGCCAGGATGACCAGTTGCCAGCCCCAGAAGGTGAAGGCGGCCAGCCGCGGCGCGAACAGCGGCACGCTGCTGGTGCGCTGGACCACGTAGTAGCTGCTGCCTATCAGCGCGCAGCCGCCGAAGGCGAAGATCACCGCGTTGGTGTGCAGCGGCCTGAGCCGGCCGTAGCTGAGCCAGGGGATGCCGAAGTTCAGTTCAGGCCAGGCCAGCTGGGCGGCGATGAACAGGCCCACCAGCATGCCCACCACGCCCCAGAGCACGGCTGCCAGTGAAAACTGGCGAACCACCGTGTCGTGGTAAGCGACCCCTCGTGTCGTTTCTTCGTTCATGAAGCACCTTTTGTCTAGATGCTTCAAAGTGTCGGCGCGGCGGGCGGCGCGGCACTTGATACAGGTCAATCATCGTGAAGAATGCGCTCGCCTTCCTGCTCCAGCGCCTCGAACTGCCCGCGCCACACGGCCCAGCCCAGCCCTCCGAGGATGAGCAGCGCCAGCACGACGGACAGCGGGATCAGTAAAAACAGGATGTCCATTCAGTGCTCTCGTATGGCGTGCGCCAGCCGCGCCGAATTGGCCACCACCAGCAACGAACTCGCCGCCATGCCGAAGCCGGCCAGCCAGGTCGGCATGAAACCCAGGATGGCCAGCGGCACGCAGGTGGCGTTGTAGAGCGCCGCCCACAGCAGGTTCTGCCGCACCACCGCCCGCGTGCGCCGCGCCTGCGCGAGCACATCCGCCACGGTGAGCAGCCGGTTGCCGGTCATGATGAAGTCCGCCTTCGCCTGGGCCAGCGGCACGGCCTGACCCATGGCCATGGACACGTCGGCCAGCGCCAGCACCGGCCCGTCGTTCATGCCGTCGCCCACCATCAGGACGCGGTGGCCCTCGCGCTGCAGGCCGCGAACATGTTCCAGCTTGGCCTCGGGCGTGCATTCGGCAAAGCACCATTCAATGCCGGCCCGGCGCGCCAGGTGCGCCACGGCGCTGCCGGTGTCACCCGAAAGCAGCTGCACGCGGAGGCCGAGCTTGAGCAGCGCGGCCACGGCCTGGGCCGCGTCGGGCCGCATGGCTTCATCCAGCTCGAAGCCGGCCAAATAATGTCCGCCGTCGGACAGGTGCGCCCGCAGCACCGGCACGTCGCGGCCCGGCACGGGCGCGCGGCAGAAAGAGGCCGAGCCCAGGTAAAGGTAGCGCGCGCCGCTGCCGTCCAGCCGCGCGACCTTGCCGCGCAGGCCCCGGCCGGCGACCTCCTCCACCTCGCTGGCCACCCAGCCCGGCTCGGGGAAGCGCATGGCGATGGCGCGCGACACCGGGTGCAGCGAGTGGCTGGCCAGCGCGCCGGCCATGCCGCACACCTCGTCGCGGTCCACACCCGCGGGCACATGGGCCATGACCACGTCCATGCGGTCTTCCGTCAGCGTGCCGGTCTTGTCGAAAACCACGGTGTCGACACCGGCGCAGCTTTCCAGCGCCTGCAGCTTGCGCACCAGCACGCCGCGCCGCGCCAGCGCGCCCACGCCGGCCAGCATGGCCGCCGGCGTGGCCAGCGACAAGGCGCAGGGGCAGGTCACGATAAGCACCGACACCGCGACCGCCATCGCATGCGCCTGCCCCAACGGCCACCACCACCAGGCCGCGCCGGCGGCGGCCAGCAGCACCATCGCCAGGAAAGGGCTGGCGATGCGGTCCACCAGTTGCACCAGGCCGGGTTTTTCGACCGAGGCCTGCTCCATCAGCGCGACGATTTCGGCGTAACGCGTTTGCGCGCCGACACGCTGCACGCGCACCAGCAGCACGCCCGTCAGGTTGTGGCTGCCGGCGATGACGCCGTCGCCCGCGCGCCGCAGCAGCGGCTTGGACTCGCCCGTCAGCAGCGACTGGTCGACCCGGCCCTCGCCGCCCTCCACTGCCCCGTCGGCGGGAAAGGCCTGGCCCGGCAGCACACGCACCAGGTCACCGGCGACCAGGCGGCGCACCGCGACCGCGCGGAAACTGCCGTCGGCCTCCCGCCGCTCCACGCTGTCCGGCAGGCGGCGCATCAGCGCTTCGAGCGCGCCGGCGGTGCGGTCGCGCAGGCGCTGCTCCAGCAGGCGGCCCGACAGCAGGAAAAACACAAACATGGGCACCGAGTCATACGAAGCATGCGCGCCCCACGGACTGGCCGGGTCAAAAGTCGCGGCGGTGCTGGCCCCGAAGGCAATCAGCACGCCCAGCGCCACCGGCACGTCCATGCCGATGCGCAAGGCGCGCACGTCGCGCAGCGCCGCCGCGAAAAACGGCCAGCAGGAAAACAGCAGCACCGGCAAGGTCAGCACCCAGGAGGCCCAGCCCAGCAGCGCCTGGATGTCGGGCGTGATCTCGCCGGGCGCCGACAGGTAGGCCGGCGCCGCATACATCATGACCTGCATCATGCAAAAGCCGGCCACCAGCCAGCGCCACAGCATCAGGCGCTGGGCATCAACCCGGCGGCCGGCCAGCAGCAAATCGCCCGCCGGCAAGGCGCCGTAGCCGGCCCGGCGCAGCGCCGCCATCCAGGCGGAAGGCCGCGTGGCCTGCGGCTGCCATTGAAGCCTTGCCGTGGCGGTGACGCCGTTGACCTGGACCGTGTCCACGCCCGGCAGCTTGCGCAAAGCCGCCTCGACGGTGAGCGCGCAGGCCGCGCAGTGCATGCCTTCAATCGCCAGGTAACTCTCCCACCAGCCCTCGCGCCCCGCCACCGGCCGGCTGAAGCCTTCCCATTCGGCCGGCTCGTCCATCGCGGCCCATGCGGCGGCGGGCGGCAGGAGGCCGGCGGGAGCCGGGGCGGTGGCGGTTTGCATGACGCAAGGCTAGCCGGCACGGCCCGCCGCGCCCTTGACATGGATCAAGCCCGGGCGGGTGCGGCGCCTGTCCGTGCGTTATCGAACAGTCCGATGGGCGGATGTTTGCGATAAGGCTAAGGCGCGGCTTGCCAAAACGGCATCGCCTTGATCCAGGACAAGCGGCGGACCTTCCGAAGCCGCCAGACTGGCACCTGCCGAATGCCGCCTCCAGGCTGGCTTGCCGTTTACCGCCGCCTGGGCAAAACCGGACAAAAAAGACAACGATGAAAATTCCCCTCGCCGCTGGACAAAGCCCGCAGCCCGAAACACCCGGCGACCCGTCGGTGCGGGAGGTCGAGGACGTCGCCGCCAGCACGGGCGCGGACCTGTTGCGCGGCCTTTCTTCCGGCGAGGCGGCACGGCGGCTTGGCGCGCAAGGGCCTAATACCCTCAACGCCGCGCCGCCCGTGAGCGCCTGGCGGCGCTTTCTTTCGCAGTTCCAGGACCCCTTGATCTATTTGCTCCTGGCGGCCATTGCCATTTCCCTGGCCGCATGGGCCATGGACGGCCGGCACGGCTGGCCGATTGACGCGCTGGTGATTGCCGCCGTCGTCCTGCTCAATGCCGCGCTGGGCTACGTGCAGCAGGCCAAGGCGCGCAGCGCGGTGGAGGCCCTGGCCAAAATCACGCAGGCAAGTTCTTCGCTGATGAGGGACGGCCGCGTGCAAAAGGTGGCGCTGGCGTCGCTGGTGCCGGGCGATTTGCTGGTCCTCAATGAAGGCGACGTGGTGGGCGCCGACGCGCGGCTGGTGGCCGCCGCCGCCCTGCGTGTCCACGAGGCCTCGCTGACCGGTGAAAGCGTGGCCGTGCTGAAAAGCACCGCTGCGCTGCAGGCCCCGGCCGCGCTGGGCGACCGCGTGAACATGGTCTTCAGGGGCACGGCCGTCACCCAGGGCACGGGCCGGGCGGTGGTCACGGCAACCGGCATGGACACCGAAATGGGCGCGATCGCCGCCATGCTGGAGGCGACCCCGGAAGCGCCCACACCCTTGACGCGGGAAGTGGCCCGGCTGGGCCGGGTGCTCGGCATCGCGGTGCTCATCATTGCCGCCGTGGTGGTCGCCACCATCCTGATGCTGTCGGAGCTGCGCACGGCCGGCGACGTCATTGCGGTGCTGCTGCTCGGCGTGGCGCTGGCGGTGGCGGCCGTTCCCGAAGGCCTGCCCGCCATCCTGTCGGTGGTGCTGGCCATGGGGGTGCAGCGCATGGCCAGGCACAAGGCGATCATCAAAAACCTGTCGTCCGTCGAAACCCTGGGATGTGCGTCCGTCATCTGCTCCGACAAGACAGGCACACTGACGCGCGCGGAAATGACCCTGAAACGCATCGCAACGGCATCCGGCATGGTGGACGTGACAGGCGCGGGTTATGTGCCCGAAGGCCGCCTCGAGCAGGCCGGCAGCGAACTTGCCGCCGGGCCGCTGCGGGAAGAGGTGGCGTTTGCGCTGCTGGGCGGCAGCCTTGCGGGCAATGCCGGCCTGCGGCAGGACTCCGCCGGCGTCTGGCGGATTCAGGGCGATGCCACGGAGGCGGCTTTCCTGGTCGCCGCGCGCAAGCTCGGCCCCGCGCTCCAGGCACGCGCCGGCCGCTATGAGCGCATCAGGGAGATCCCGTTCACCTCCGACCGGAAAATGATGTCGGTGATTGAGCGCGACCATGACCACGGGGGCGCCGCCATGCTCATCAGCAAAGGCGCGCCGGACGTGCTGATCGAGCGCTGCACCCACGTCAAGGTGGGGGCGGCGACCGTGGAGATGGATGCCGCCCGCAAGGCCGCCCTGCTCCGCGACGTCGACATCCTCTCGGATGCGGCCTTGCGCACACTGGCCGTTGCCTTCCGTCCACTGCACGCCGCTGAAGACCCGGCATCCGCGTCGCGGGAAGAAAACCTGGTCTACGTCGGCACCGCCGGCCTGATGGACCCGCCGCGCGAGGAAGCGGCCGTCGCGATACGCCAGGCCCAGCGTGCCGGCATCCGCGTCATCATGATCACGGGCGACCACCCGCGCACGGCGCTGCGCATTGCCGCGGACCTCGGGATCCACGGCGCGCAATCGCCCGCGCTGACCGGCATTGAGATGGACAGTCTGGACGATGCGGAGTTTGCCGCCGCGGTCCGCCGCACGGCGGTGTATGCGCGTGTCGCGCCGGCGCACAAGCTGCGCATCGTGGATGCGCTGCAGGCCGACGGCCAGGTGGTGGCCATGACCGGCGACGGCGTCAACGATGCCCCCGCGCTGAAGTCCGCGGACATCGGCATCGCGATGGGCCTGACCGGCACCGAAGTGACGCGGCAGGCCGCCCGCATGATCCTGGCCGACGACAACTTCGCCACCATCGTGGAGGCGGTGCGCGAAGGGCGCGGCATTTTTGACAACATCCGGAAATTCCTGCGTTACCTGCTGTCCTCCAACATGGGTGAGGTGCTGACGGTGTTCCTGGGTGTGGTGGGCGCAGGCGTCATCGGGCTTCAAGCGCCCGGCGTTGCGGTGGTCCTGCCCCTGCTGGCCACGCAGATCCTCTGGCTCAACCTCATTACCGATTCCTGGCCGGCGCTGGCCATGGGCATAGACCCCGCGGTCGGCGACGTCATGGCGCGAAAGCCCCGCGCCCGCGATGCGCGCGTGATCGATGGCCGCATGTGGTCGGGGATACTGCAGACCGGCGCCGTCATCGCGGTGGCCACGCTGCTGACCATGGACATGCTGATGCCGGGCGGGCTGATCGAGGGCGGCCAGGACCTGGCCGTCGCCCGCACCGCCGGCTTCACCGTGCTGGTGCTGGCGCACCTGTTCAATGCCTTCAACGCGCGCTCGGAAACCGCCACCGCGTTTCGCCGCTTTTTCTCCAACCCATGGCTGTGGGCCGCGCTGGGCCTGTCATTGGGCCTGCAGGTTGCGGTGGTCAACCTGGGGTTTCTGAACTACGCTTTCGGCACGGTGCCCCTCACGTTTGATCAATGGCTGCTGTGCGCCGCCATGGCCAGCACGGTCCTGTGGCATGCCGAATTGCGCAAACTGGCCGGCCGGGCATGGCGCCGGCGTGCGCAAATGCGAACCGCCGCGGCCGGCGGCCCGCAATGAAGACTTCACTTTAACGACAGCGGAGAAACACCATGATGTCAAAACCCCGCCCGGAAAACCGCTACAGCCCGCTCTCCATCGGCTTGCACTGGTTCATGCTGGTCCTGCTGGCGGCGGTCTACCTGTGCATGGAGCTCAGTGAGGCCTTCCCCAAGGGCAGCGACATGCGCAACGGGCTGAGGACCTGGCACTACATGCTGGGCCTGTCCGTCTTTGTGCTGGCCTGGCTTCGCCTGGCGGTCAATCTCCTGCATCGCGCCCCACCCATAGACCCGGTGCCGCCGCTCTGGCAAAGCCGGCTGTCCCGGCTGGTGCAGGCGGGACTTTATCTGCTGATGATCGGGATGCCCCTGGCCGGGTGGCAGATCCTCAGCGCGCGCGGCCAGCCCATTCCTTTTTTCGGGCTGCAGTTGCCCGCGTTGATGGCTGAGAGCAAAAACGCGGCCGGCTGGATCAAGGAGATCCACGAAGCGGGGGCGACGGCGGGTTACTTCCTCGTGGGCCTGCATGCATTGGCCGCCCTGTACCACCACTACCTGCTGCGTGACAACACACTGGCCCGCATGCTCCCCGGCCGCCGCCGGTTCAACTTTTCTCCTGGAATGAAGGACGAGGCATGAGACACATTGAACGGCACAGAACCGCGCGCATAGGCTGGCTTCGCGCAGCCGTCCTCGGTGCGAATGACGGCATCGTATCGACCGCCAGCCTGATCGTGGGTGTCGCGGCGGCCAGCGCGACGCAGGGCAACGTGCTGATGACGGGCGTGGCGGCGCTGGTAGCCGGAGCGATGTCGATGGCCGCGGGTGAATACGTGTCGGTGCACTCGCAGTCCGATACCGAGAAGGCCGACCTGGCCCGCGAGCGCGCCGAACTCGAAAAAGACCCCACGGCGGAACACCGCGAACTCACCGGCATCTACGTCGCGCGCGGGCTGGACCCCGCGCTGGCCCGCCAGGTTGCCGAGCAACTCATGGCCCACGACGCCCTGGGATCGCACGCGCGCGACGAGCTGGGCATCTCCGACACCATGGCCGCCCGGCCCCTGCAGGCCGCGCTCGCGTCGGCGGCCAGCTTTGCGTGCGGCGCCCTCTTGCCGCTGGCCGTCACCGCGGTGGCGCCCGGCGGCACACTGATCTGGTGGGTGTCGGGAAGCTCCCTGGCATTTCTGGCTTTTCTGGGCGCGACCGCCGCGCGGGCGGGCGGCGCGGCAGTTCTGCCCGGCGCATGGCGCGTGACCTTCTGGGGCGCGCTGGCCATGGGCATTACGGCCGGCGTGGGCGCACTGTTCGGCGCAGCCGTATAAGTTCGCTGGCGAACAGACACACCCCGATGCGGCGCGCAGAGTGACACGATGTCATAGCTGTGCGCAAGCGAAGTCCCCAGCGAGCCACACAACCAGGGAAGTACACATATGGCGACTGAAATACGAATGAAACCCTCCCATGGATCTCACGACCCGGTTTCGTTGCCATTGCCCGTATGCCGAAGCTGCCAGGAACAGGTTCGCGTCCAGGAGCGCGAGCATCTCGCGCGGGAGCTGCACGATGCCCTTGGCAGCCTCCTGATGAGCGCCAAGCTTGACATTGCCTGCATACAGCCGGAGCTGGCCAGGATTTCGCCGGCGGCTTCCGGGCATCTCCACCATCTGATGGACATACTGAACCAGGCCATGACGCTCAAGAGCCGGATCATCGACGGCCTGGAGCCGCCGCTGCTTTTGAAACAGGGGCTGGCCAAAGCCGTCGCGCGGCTGGCGCAGGATTTTTCCTCGGCGTCCGGGATCGAGGTGACGACCACATTGGGCGAGGTTGCCCTGCCCGCTTCCGCACAGCTCGCCGTCTACAGGCTTGCAGAGGAGGCGCTGACGAACATCGGCAAATATGCAGGCGCTTCCCGTTCCTCCATCACCGTGCTTGCAGCCGATGATGGCGTGCAGGTTGAAGTGCAGGACGACGGCGTCGGCTTCAACGCCGGCACCGGCCAGAATTTCGGGCATGGCCTCCTCGGCATGAAACACCGCATTGAAGCCTGCGGCGGCACGCTGCTCGTGGAGTCGCAGCCGGGCCGCGGAACACGCTTGCGGGCCCGCCTTCCCTTAAGCAGCGTCGCGGTGCATTGATGGTTCCCATGGCATCGCTATCACCGGCAAGGTTTGCGCGCCGCTGCCTTGTGCCGGCCGCCATGGCGCTCGCCGCCCTGGCGGCGCATGCCCAGACGACGCCGGCACCCAGCCGCGGCGAGTTGCTGTACACGACGCATTGCATTGCCTGCCACACCTCGCAGATGCACTGGCGCAGCAACCGGCGCGCCCATGACTGGGAAAGCCTGACGCTGCAGGTTCGCCTGTGGCAAGGCAATACCGGGCTGCGCTGGGACGAGGCGGACATCGCCGAAGTGGCCGGCTATCTCAATGACACGATTTACCGGTATCCGCGAACTGCGCCCGCCGCACCCGGCTTGCCCGCGCCGCCGCAGAGGATTTCCGCCGCGCGCTGAAGCCGCCGGGATCTTCCGGGCAGCCGCGGGCTTGCGCACGGCGAAAGGCCTCTGCGCAGGCGCCGCCGTGGAGGACCGGCATCATGTGCCGCGCCCTTGACATGGATCAAGACCGGGCGGCCGCGGCACTTCTAGACTGCCAATGAACCAACACAGGAGAACCCACCATGTACAAGCGCATTCTTGTTGCCACCGACGGCTCCACGCTTTCGAAAAAAGCGGTCAAGGAGGCCACAGGCCTTGCGGCTTCCCTGGAGGCCGCCCTGGTGGTGCTCAACGTCGTCCCGCGTTATCCCATGAGCTACTTCGAGGGCGGCGCGTCCATTTCACCGGACGACGTGGGCCGCATCGAAAAAGACTGGGCCGACAAGGGCCAGGCCATCGCCGACGCGGCCCAAAAATCCGCCGAAGCGGCGGGTGTCAAGGCCAAGGCCGTGATCGCCAGGTCCGACCTGGTCGCCACCGCCATCATGGCCGCGGCCAAAAAGAACAAGTGCGACCTGATCGTCATGGCCTCGCACGGCCGCAAGGGCCTGTCGCGCATCCTGCTCGGCAGCGAGACCCAGCAGGTGCTCACGCACAGCGGCATTCCCGTCCTTGTCCTGCGCTGAATCCACGCCCAAGCAACCATTTCGGAGAACACCATGAGAGTCCTTCTGGCCGTCGACGGCAGCAAATTCACCAAAAAGGCCCTGGCCTTCCTCGCCACCCATGAAACCCTGATGGGCCCCGACGCGGAACTGGTCGTGCTCAATGTGCAGCCGGCCGTTTCCCCGCGCGTCAAGACCATGCTGGGCGCCGCCACCGTGCGCGCCTGGCACCAGGAAGAGGCCGAAAAAGTGCTGCTGCCCATAGAACGCTTCCTCAAGCGCCACAACATCACGTTCAGCGCCTCCTGGGTCGCCGGCTCGGCGGCCCTGCAGATCGTGCAGGCGGCCAAACGCGAAAAGGTGCACATGGTGGTCATGGGCACCCACGGCCACGGCCTGCTGGGCCGCGCGCTGCTGGGCAGCGTCGCCCAGCGTGTGGTGGCCGACGTCGACGTGCCGGTGCTGCTGGTCAAGTAGCCGTTTATCTCCCGACTGAAAGCCCTCCCATGACCACACCGTCAACAAGCCCCTCCCCCGCGTCGCCGTCGCAGGCCGTTCCCACCACCGGGCAAGCGCAAGGCAGCCTGGGACTGGGCTTGCTGGTCGCGCTGGTCACGGGCTCCATCATCGGCAGCGGCATCTTCGGCCTGCCGCAAAACATGGCGGCCGGCGCGGGCGCCGGCGCCATCCTGATCGGCTGGCTGGTCACCGGCGTGGGCATGCTGGTGCTGGCGCGCGTCTACCAGATGCTGGCGCTGCGCAAGCCTGAACTCGACAACGGCGTCTACGCCTATGCGCGCGCGCTGTCGGGCGAATACGTCGGCTTCAACGCCGCCTGGGGTTACTGGATCAGCGCCTGGATAGGCAACGTCGGTTACCTGGTGGCGGCCTTCGGCGCGCTCGGCTATTTCTTCCCGGCCTTCGGCGAGGGCAACACCCCCGCGGCCGTCGCCTGCGCATCGGTGGTGCTGTGGGTGGTGCATGCGCTGGTGCTGCGCGGCATCAACACCGCCGCCTCGGTCAATGCGGTGGTCACGGTGGCCAAGCTCATCCCGCTGCTGCTGTTCATTGTGCTGGCCGCCGCCGCTTTCCAGGCCCCCACTTTCAGCCTGGATTTCTGGGGCGGCGCCAAGCTCGGCTCTGTGCTGGACCAGGTCAAGAGCACCATGCTGGTGACGGTGTGGGTCTTTATCGGCATCGAGGGCGCCAGCGTCTACTCGGCGCGCGCGCGCCAGCGCAAGGACGTCGGCAAGGCCACGGTGATCGGCTTCCTGATCTGCCTGGCCCTGCTGATGGCCGTCTCGCTGCTGTCCCTGGGCATCTTCACGCAGCCTGAACTGGCCGGGCTGAAAAACCCCTCCATGGCCGGCGTGCTGGAAAAAGCCGTGGGCACCTGGGGCGCTGTGCTCATCTATATAGGGTTGATCGTTTCCGTGGGCGGCGGCTTCCTGGCCTGGACGCTGCTGGCGGCCGAGTCCCTGTTCACGCCGGCCAACAGCGGCGTGATGCCCGAGTGGCTGGGCCGCCAGAGCGCCAGGGGCGTGCCGGCCAATGCCTTGTGGCTGAGCAGCGCCATGGTGCAGCTCTTCCTCATCGTCACGCTGGTGTCCAAGGCCTCCTACCTGGCGCTGATCTCGCTGTCGACCGCGATGATTTTGCTGCCCTACCTGTTCAGCGCGCTCTACGGCCTGAAGGTGTTGCTGCGCGGTGAGGGCCCAAGCAGGCAAGCCTGCGCCGGCGGCTCGCTGGAGCTGCCCGTGGCCGCACTCGCCTCGGTGTACTGCCTGTGGCTGCTGTATGCCGCCGGCGCCAAATATTTGCTGCTGAGCGCCCTGCTCTACGCGCCCGGTGCGGCGCTGTATTTCTTTGCCAAGAAGCAGGCCGGCAAGCAGGCCTTTACCGCAAGCGAAAAAGCCATGCTCGCGGCGCTGCTCGCGCTCGCGGCGGTGGCCGGCTGGATGCTGGCCGCCGGAAAGCTGAGCCTGTGACCGCCGGCGTCCATTCGGAAACGGGCCGGCTGCGCAAGGTGCTGGTCTGCCGGCCCGGCCTGGCGCACACGCGCCTGACACCCGCCAACTGCCGGGACATGCTGTTCGATGACGTGATGTGGGTGGCCCAAGCCAAAAACGACCACTACGCCTTCACCAGCGCCATGGCGGAACACGGCGTGGAAGTGCTGGAACTGCACGACCTGCTCGCGGCCACGGTCGCCAACCCGCTGGCGCGCGACCGGCTGCTGGACCGTGAACTGGCCGGCACCGACTTCGAAGCCGCCGGCGTGCTGCGGCCCTGGCTGCAGGGGCTGCCGCCGGCCCGCCTGGCCGAATTCCTCATAGGCGGCCTGACCCCGGCGGACCTGCCCTTCAAGCTGCCCGGCCTCACGGCCGCCTGCGCCGGCCCGTCGGACCTGCTGCTGCCCGCCCTGCCCAACACCCTCTTCACGCGCGACAGCAGTTGCTGGATAGGCGACGGCGTGGCGCTGGGCTCCATGTACTGGCCCGCGCGCCGGCGCGAAAGCCTGCTCATGGCCACCATCTACCGCTTTCACCCGGCCTTCGCGGGCAAGGTCACCGAATGGTGGGGAGACCCCGGCCAGCCGCACGCGCAAGCCACGCTCGAGGGCGGCGACGTCATGCCCCTGGGCAATGGCCTGGTGATGATAGGCATGGGCGAGCGCACGTCGCCGCAGGCCGTGAGCCAGCTCGCGCGCAGCCTGTTCGCCCGCGGCGCGTCCACCCGTGTGCTGGCGGCCCAGTTGCCCAAGTCGCGCGGCGCCATGCACCTGGACACGGTGCTGACCTTTTGCGACCGCGACCTCGTCACGGTGTTCCCGGAGGTCGTGGACGGCATACGCGTGTTCAGCCTCAGGCCCGGCGACGAACACGGCGCGCTGGACGTCACGGCGGAAACCGAACCGTTTCTGGACGTGCTCGCGCAGGCGCTGGGAATCACGAAGCTGCGCGTCGTCGCCACCGGCGGCAATGCCTACGAGGCCGAGCGCGAACAGTGGGACGACGGCAACAACGTGCTGGCGCTGTCGCCCGGCATCGTCATGGCCTACAACCGCAACACCCACACCAACACCCTGCTGCGCAAGGCCGGCGTCGAAGTCATCACCATCCCCAGCGGCGAGCTGGGGCGCGGCCGCGGCGGCAGCCACTGCATGTCCTGCCCGATAGAGCGCGACGCTGCCTGAGCGCCGCCTCAACGCCGCACCAGCCTTCCTTACCCGTCACCGACACAACAACGAAAGACGGACACCATGAGTTTCAACCTTCACAACCGCAGCCTGCTGGACCTCAAGGATTTTTCCCCGAGGGACATCCGCTTCCTGCTGGACCTGGCCGCCGAGCTCAAGCGCTCCAAATACGCGGGCAACGAACTCGCCCGCCTCAAGGGCAAAAACATCGCGCTGATTTTCGAGAAGGCCTCCACCCGCACGCGCTGCGCGTTTGAAGTCGCGGTGCACGACCAGGGCGGCCACGTGACCTACATCGACCCGGTCAGCTCACAGCTGGGGCACAAGGAATCCCTGAAGGACACGGCCCGCGTGCTGGGCCGGATGTACGACGGCATCGAATACCGGGGCTTTCACCAGACCGTGGTGGAAGACATCGCGCGCTTCTCGCACGTGCCGGTGTGGAACGGCCTGACCGACGAGGCCCACCCGACCCAGGTGCTGGCCGACCTGCTGACCATGCAGGAGTTCGGCGAAAAACCGCTGCATGAGCTGTCTTTCTGCTACCTGGGCGACGCCCGCTTCAACATGGGCTGCTCGCTGCTGGTGGGCGGCACGCAGATGGGCATGGACGTGCGCATCGCCGCCCCCGCCGCGCTGATGCCGCCGCCGGCGCTGGTGGCCGAAATGCGCGAACTGGCAAAAACCACGGGCGCGCGCATCACCCTCAGCAACGACCCGGCCGAAGCGGTCAAGGGCGCGGACTTTCTCTACACCGACGTCTGGGTCTCCATGGGCGAGCCTGACGAAACCTGGAAGCTGCGCATCGAGCAGTTGCTGCCCTTCCAGGTCAACAGCGCATTGATGCAGGCCACCGGCAAACCGCGGACCCGCTTCATGCATTGCCTGCCGGCTTTCCACAACCTGGACACCGAAGTCGGCCGCCAGATCCATGAGCGCTACGGCCTCAGCGAGATCGAGGTCACCGACGAGGTCTTCGAATCCGACGCGTCGGTTGTGTTCACGCAGGCGGAAAACCGCCTGCACACCATCAAGGCCGTGCTCGTGGCCACGCTCGCATGAGGCTGGTCGTGGCGCTGGGCGGCAACGCCCTGCTGCGCCGGGGCCAGTCCTTCAGCGCAGAGCACCTGCTGGAAAACGTCAAAATCGTGGCGGCCCAGCTGGCCCGCGTCGCGCAGAAGCACGAGCTGGTGGTGACACACGGCAACGGGCCGCAGATAGGCCTGCTGGCCCTGCAGAACTCGGCCTACAAGGCGGTCGCACCCTACCCGCTGGACATGCTGGGCGCGCAGACCGAAGGCATGATCGGCTACCTGCTCGAGCAGGAACTCGCCAACCACCTTCCGCCGGAGCGCTGCGTCGCCAGCCTGCTTACGCGTGTGGAAGTCGATCCCGGCGACCCGGCCTTCCAGCGGCCCACCAAACCGATAGGGCCGGTGTACACCCAGGACGAGGCCGAAAAGATTGCGCAAGCCATGCACTGGCGCATCGCCGCCGACGGCACGGGCTTCCGGCGCGTCGTGGCCTCGCCCCGGCCGGTGCGCGTGCTGGGCGTGAACCCGGTGCGCTGGCTGCTGCAGCGAGAAGCCGTGGTGATCGCCGCGGGCGGCGGCGGCATCCCGGTGGTGCGCGCGGCCGACGGCACCTCGCGCGAAGGCGTGGACGCGGTCATCGACAAGGACCTCACCAGCGCCCTGCTCGCGCAGGAGCTGGGCGCCGACTGCCTGGTGATCGCCACCGACGTGGACGCCGTCTACCTCGACTGGGGAACGCCGCAGGAACGCGCCCTGGGAAAAACCAGGCCGCAGGACCTGCAGGCGCATTTTTTCCCCGCGGGTTCCATGGGCCCCAAGGTGCAGGCCGCCTGCGGCTTTGCGCTCAACACCGGCAGGAAGGCGTTGATAGGCTCGCTGGCCCAGATCGAGGAGATGCTGGCGGGCACCGCCGGCACCGAGATCAGTTCCGGCGGCGGCGCGGCGCAGTCCGGCGTACCGGCCGCGGCTTGACGAAGGTCAAACCAAGCGCTTCCACACCGGCCTACAGTGGCATCACCACCTTTGTGGTGGCACTCTTTTCATTGAAGGAAACGCCATGAAAACCGATCTGCAGCTCAAGGCCGACGTCACCGCCGAACTGGCCTGGGACCCCGCCGTCAATTCAGCCGGCATAGGCGTGCTCGTCCACGACGGCGTGGTGACGCTCACGGGGCACCTGGACACCTTTGCCGAAAAGGTCGCGGCGGAGCGGGCCGTGCGCCGTGTGGCCGGTGTGCGCGGCCTGGCGATAGAGCTGGACGTGAAACTGGTCGCCGCCCACCACCGCAGCGACTCCGAAATCGCCTCGGTCGCCGCGTCCGCCCTGCGCTGGAGCGCGCTGCTGCCGCCGGACCGCATCCGGGTCGAGGTGGAAAAAGGCTGGGTCACCCTCACCGGCGACGTCGACTGGGCCTACCAGTGCCGCACCGCCGAAAAATGCGTGCGCGGCCTGGTGGGCGTGCGCGGCCTGTCCAACAACATCGCGGTCAAGCCCACCGTCAGCACGCGCGACGTCGCAGCCGATATCTCCGCCGCGCTGGAACGCCAGGCCGAGCGCGAAGCCCGGCACATCGACGTCAAAGTTGAAGGCGGCGTCGTCACGCTGCACGGCAAGGTGCATTCCCTGGCCGAACGCGAAGCCGCCGCCGGCGCGGCCTTCGCCGCCCGGGGCGTGACTCGCGTCGTCAACAAGCTGGAAGTCGGCGCCTGAACATCGCCTGAACATGCCCGAAGCGGCAAGCGCGCGGCCTTGCGCTACATCAAGCCCGCGCCCGCGGCCGTGCCCTAGAGTGGGTGAGTTCATCGAACAAACCGCCCAAACCGTCCATCTTGCAAACCAACGCGGCCGACGCGCGCCGCACCAGGAGTCCTACATGCCCTTTTTTCACGCCGTGGTCTGGCTGGACCATCACCAGGCTCAGTTGATCCAGTTCGACGCCGAACAGTCCGAGGCACGCAAGCTTCACGCGCATTCCCATGCCACGCCCCAGCACGGCAGCGAGGTGCGCACCCAGCACGAATTTTTCGGAGAGGTCTGCGATGCGCTGGAAGGTATCGAGTCCGTCCTGGTGACGGGCGGGCACACGGCGCAGGCGGACTTCCGCCACTACGTCGACAAACACCGCCCTGCCCTGGCCCCGCGCATCACCGGCTGGGAAACCGTGGACCACCCGAGTGAGGCCCAGTTGCTGGCGCTGGGCCGGCAGCGCCGGCAGCAGGCGGCCGCGGGCCTGGTCACCGGCCATTGACGGCGTACCGGTAATGGACAGGCCCGCAGCCTCCGCGCGGGCAACCCGGCCCTGGTGGCTGGAGCCGGTGCCACCATGGCCGGCATGGGCCCAGGTATCGGCCACGGCTTCACACCCGGCTGGACGATGATGAGCCGCGCGGAACGCGACGCCCATCGGCAGCAGATGCTGAACGCCAGGTCGGCCGAGGAATGCCGCCAGATCCGCGACGAACACTTCAAGCAGATGACAGAGCGAGCCAAAGCGCAGGGCGTTGCGATGCGTGGCCCTCGCCACGATGCCTGCGCAAGCTTCCGGCCCTGAATCCGGTGGGGGACAATGGTCACCTCGGTCCGCGGACCTTGTCCTGATCGCCTTGAATCACCTGTTGCCGAAAGACCGACTTATGCACATCGACTGGAATGCCTTCACGCCCTGGACGGCCCTGGCAGGCGGCGCCCTGATAGGCCTGGCAGCGGCCATGTTTGTGCTGCTTAACGGCCGCATCGCCGGCATCAGCGGTGTGTTGGGCGGCTTGCTCCATCCCGCACGGCGCGACGTCGGCTGGCGCGTCGCTTTCGTGGCGGGACTGGTGGGCGCCCCGCTGCTGTTTGCGCTGTTCGCCCAATTGCCGCGGCCGCAGATCGATGCCGGCTATGGAGCGCTGGTTGCGGCCGGATTCATCGTCGGGCTGGGCACACGCTACGGCTCCGGCTGCACCAGCGGACACGGTGTTTGCGGCATCTCGCGGCTGTCGCCCCGTTCGCTGGTGGCCACGGCGGCGTTCATGCTGGCCGGCTTCGCCACGGTGTTCCTCGTGCGCCATGTTTTTGTTGGGGGGTAAGCGGCCATGTATAACTTTGTTTCCCTGCTGGCCGGCGCGGTCTTCGGCCTGGGCCTGCTGGTCTCCGGCATGGCGAACCCCGCCAAAGTGCTCGGCTTCCTGGACCTGGCGGGCCCGTGGGACCCCTCGCTGGCGCTGGTGATGGCGGGCGCCATCGCCATCGCATCCATTGCGTTCGGTGTGGCGGGCCGCCGCACCCTGAGCCTCATGGGCCAGGAAATAAAGCTTCCCTCCTCCCGCACCGTGGACCGCCGGCTGGTCGGCGGCAGCCTGCTCTTCGGAATCGGCTGGGGCATCGCGGGCTTCTGCCCGGGGCCTGCGCTGGTCGCGCTGGGCATGGGCGAAGGCAAGGCCGCCGTCTTTGTCGTGGCCATGCTGGCGGGTATGGGCGTGTTCGAACTGTTGGACCGGCAGCGCAAGCCCCGCAGTCCCAAGGCGGGGTGAGCCCATGGACCCCATGGCTTGCTTCATCCCGCGGCGGACGCCCAGCAACTTTTCAAGGAAAACCCCATGAGCCGTCAAGCGCATATCCAGGCCTTCTTTGATGCGGAGACCTGGACCGTTACCTACGTCGTGTCCGACCCGGCGACGGGCAGCGCCGCGGTGATCGATCCCGTGCTCGGCTACGACGTCAAGTCGGGGCACACGCACACCCGGTCGGCAGACCAGGTGTTGGCCTGGCTTGCCGCCGAGAACCTGAAGGTGCAGTGGATACTGGAAACCCACGCGCATGCCGACCACCTGTCCGCGGCGCGTTACCTGCAGAAATGCGTGGGCGGCCGGATCGCGATCGGCGAGAACATCAAACAGGTGCAGGCGGTTTTCAAAAAACTCTTCAACCTGGAACGCAGCTTCCTGCCGGACGGCAGCCAGTTCGACCACCTGTTCAAGGACGGCGAGCGTTTCAGGATCGGGCAGCTAGAGGTCGCCGCCCTGCTGGTGCCCGGACACACGCCGGCCGACATGGCCTACGCCGTGGAAGATGCCGTGTTCGTGGGCGACACGCTCTTCATGCCCGACGTGGGAACGGCACGCGCGGATTTCCCGGGCGGTGATGCCCACCAGCTTTACCGCTCCATCCGCCGGCTGCTGGCGCTGCCGCGGGAAACGGCGATGTTCGTCTGCCACGATTACCCACCGGAAACACGGCAGCCTGCGTGGGAGACCACCGTGGGTGAACAGCGGGACAGCAACGTCCACGTGCACGACGGGATCACCGAGGAGGGGTTTGTCGCCATGCGAACGGCGCGGGATGCCACCCTCGACGTGCCGACCCTGATCCTGCCGTCCCTGCAGGTGAATGTGCGCGCGGGGCAGCTACCGCCGCCCGACGACAACGGCGTGTCTTACCTGCGCATCCCGCTGAACGCGCTGCCCGGCGCGAAGCCCTGAGCGGACTGTGTGGCGCCGGCAAGAGCCAGGCCGCAAGTACGCCCAGCCGGCCCTGCGCCTGGAATACATATTGGGGATTCGTCCTGAAGTGTCTGCTTCGGGCCCATTGCAGCCATCGGTAAGATGACAGCTTTCGGCCAAAAGCGGACATTCAATGACCAAAATTTCAAACTATCCGTTATCCACTTTTATCGGGTGGTACGTGCTGCTAGGTCTGATCATGGTTGGCGCGAAATTTCTGGAGCAGCAAGCTCCTGGTGGCGACGCCTACTCCTTGGTTTCGAATGTCCTCGGCTTGGTATTGCTGCTACCTTGGATAGTGATCGTCCCAGGCGGACATTTGGGTCAGGGGATCAATTCCGCGCAGTGGTTTCTTGTCCTGAGTTTGCTTAATCTATTCTTGTTGATCGGCGTTTCGGCATTGATCTTCAGGATCAAAAACCGCCGTGTGCAGTGACCCTGACTTCCGACTCGGGCCCTAAGCGGACATACCGCGAGATTTTCGTCGCTGCGACCTAACTGCGGCAATTCAGATGCGTCTAGGTTCCGAACGACGCATCTTCAAATACGTGTACACAAATAACACGCTGTATGCCGAGAAGCACAAACCCACCAACGACAGCATGGCCGCCGTCAGCCAGAACGATCCAGGAGTTTCCGACGCGGAGACCCAGCAGCGGAGAACCTTCCTGCACGTTACGAACATACCTTGCGCAGCGATGCCTTCCGCCGCCATCCATAACAACCCGACGCCAATGAGCGCTCCGCAAGTGGCGATCAGGCAGCTGACGAACTTCGATGCGCGAGCTCGAAGTGAGCCGCTTGTTTCATCGTGCGATTTCATGCGGAATTCCAGATTTTTCCTTCGGCTGCCGGAAGTCGCGGTACTTCTCGGTCATTTCGTCAAGCTCCCGAACATAGGCTTCGGCCGCGCGGTATGAGGGGTTCGACAGGATGAAGGAACGCACGTCATCCTTCCCTCGCTTTGGCGTCTTCGAGACCCTGGCTCCATTTTTAAACAGAAGCTCGAGAATATCCCGCCTTTCCAACCCTTCATTCCCATAGGACGGACCAGAGCCGAGCGCATAAAGGACGTACTGATTTGGATTTGCCCCGTGGTGCAAAAGCGCCTGGATGACCTCCATCGACCTCCTGGAGGATTGAACGCTCAAGTACAGCGGACTGTACATTCCAGTTGGCCCGTCTGATGAACTCCAGTTAATTTTGGCGCCAAGAGACAGCAGCAGAGTCAAGGTTTCCTCAGCGTCTTCCGGACGCCCCTGATAGAAGCGTGCAAACTCGTCCAGGGGCTGCACATCAAGCCGCGCCGGATATCGTGCACCATTGACGATCAAGGCCTTGAGCACCGTGTTTCGCAGCCCAGGATACCTGGCCGCTGTGGACAGTGCGCTATGTACGACCGAGTCCGGCGCTCCCACCCGAAGGTTCACCGCCGCACCGGATGCCAGCAGCATTTTGATGGCCTCTTGGTCACCATTGCGCACGGCAATGATCAGCGGACTCTCGTGATAAGAAATTGAGTTTGGATTTGCGCCCAGATCCAGCCCAATCCGCGCCATTTGATTGTTGCGGTGGACAAGGGCGGTCATCAGGAATGTCCTTTCGCCTTGGTCCCTTGCATTGATATCGGCGCCGAGTCGAAGCAGCAGCCTAAGCATCTCCGGATCTGATCTCACGGCTCGGCATTGGGTGGAATCCCATTCGAGAGTCAAAGGGAGAGCTTCACTGAGCTTCTTTGTGCGCTCCCGGATATCCGTCTCCGCCGCCAACGCTCGTATATCTTCAATACGCCTGTCGGCCACGGCGTTGAGGAGCGGAGAACCCCAGTCATAAGAGCATCGACTTCGAGGAATGACCGGTGGGGCTGGAAAGGAGTGCTGGGTTATCTTGGACGGGGCCGCAGGAACATTGAGGCTGCTGCCTGCGACTGCGGAATCTGACTGCCGTGACGACGATTCCGGCTCGGCGGGTGGCGCCTTTGCAGACAGGGAGCAGCCAGTCAAGATAAAGGCGGCAATGAACGACGAAAAAATTGACTTTGGGATTCCGGTCATGCTGGGGCCCTATCCGCCTCCTCCGGACGAGGCATCGTCTTGGGTCCCCATCCGAATTTATTCTCACTGGTCACGGTTTCTCCAAGTCCAATGTCCGCTTCTGGCCGATAGACGACATCCTATACAAGTTCAGCTTCAGGCCTCAAGCGGAGTCTTTCATTCAGTGCGGCATGCGCTGCATGCCGCGATGCCGGGCCGCCAGGCGGGGCCGCTCATTCGACGGACAGCGCGCCCGAAGGAAGGTTGACGCGCACGGTCTTCACTGAAGCTGCTTCTTCGGCGGTGTCCGGCTTGCCGGCGGGCTCCGGTGAACGCACCAGCAGCACGGGAACGGGCGAGCGCCGCAGGACGTTTTCGGCGCTGCTGCCCAGCATGACACGCCCCATGCCGCGGCGCCCGTGGGTGCCCAGCACGATCAGGTCGGCGGGCCATGCGCCGGCTTCGCTGACGATCAGTTCATGCACCGGTACCGCGAAGTTGTCGCGCAGCACGGTTTCCACTTCCACGCCGGCGGCTGTGGCGACCGCCCTGGCGTCGGCCAGCAGGCCTTCGCCGTCCTTGCGCAGGGTTTCAAGCCAGTCGCTGGGGTAACCCGCATAAGCGTCGAACGACAGCGCGATGGACGTGACATCCACGACGTGCATCAAACGCAGTTTGCCGCCGGTCAGCCTGGCCATGCGGATGGCCTCCTGCAGGCCGTGTCTGGAGGTGGGACTTCCGTCGACGGGAACCAGGATGCGTTGGTACATGGCGTTCTCCTTCAATGATGGATGGAATTTCCAGTATGGAATGTTTTCGCCTTCCGCAAATTGACCTGGCGCAAACAAGCCCGACCTGTTCCGGCAAGCCCCTCGGTCTTCAGCACTAGCGCGTGCGGCGCGTGTAGTTCTTTAGGTCTCAAGGTGTTGTCGCAGCGACTCATGCCCCGCGCGCCGCTTGCGAAATATCAAGACGGCAAGCGCTTCGCGTGCCTAAACTGGAAACTGCTCAAAAGACCGGCGCGGCGGCCGGCCGCGCTTTTACTTTTTTTTCAGGAACTCTCCATGCAAACCATGAAAGCCGCGGTTGTCCATGAATTCGGCAAACCGCTTCGCATCGAAGAAGTTCCCGTGCCCACCGTGGCGCCGGGCACGGTGCTGGTCAAGATCGCGGCCTCGGGCGTGTGCCACACCGACCTGCACGCTGCGGACGGCGACTGGCCGGTCAAGCCCTCCCTGCCCTTCATCCCGGGCCACGAGGGCGTGGGTTACGTCGCCGCGATCGGGGCGGGCGTCACCACCGTCAAGGAGGGCGACCGCGTCGGCGTTCCCTGGCTGCACACGGCCTGCGGGCACTGCGAACACTGCATCACCGGCTGGGAGACGCTGTGCGACGGCCAGCAGATGACCGGCTACAGCGTCAACGGCGGCTACGCCGAATACGTGCTTGCCGACCCCGGCTATGTGGGCCACCTGCCGGCCGGCGTCGGCTTCAGCGAAATCGCGCCGGTGCTGTGCGCGGGCGTGACGGTCTACAAGGGCCTGAAGGTGCTTGAATGCAAGCCGGGCGACTGGGTGGCGATTTCCGGCATAGGCGGCCTGGGCCACCTGGCGGTGCAGTATGCGAAGGCCATGGGCTTTCACGTCATCGCCGTCGACATCGACGACGCGAAACTGAAGCTGGCCACAAGCCTGGGCGCCGACATGGTGGTCAACGCCGCCAGGCAAAACCCGGTCCAGGAAGTGCAGACGGCGATACGCGGCGCG
The DNA here is from genome assembly GCF_943369675.1 of Polaromonas sp. YR568. Taxonomy (GTDB): domain Bacteria; phylum Pseudomonadota; class Gammaproteobacteria; order Burkholderiales; family Burkholderiaceae_C; genus Polaromonas. The sequence continues at coordinate 87,215 of NZ_CALROB020000008.1, forward strand.
CACGGCGTGCTGGTGACCGCCGTTTCGCGCAGCGCCTTCTCGCAGGGGCTGGGCATGCTGCACAAGCGCGGCACCATGTCCCTGGTCGGCCTGCCGCCCGGGGATTTCGCGCTGCCCATTTTCGACGTGGTGCTGAACGCCAAGACGGTGCGCGGCTCCATCGTGGGCACCCGCAAGGACCTGCAGGAAGCGCTGGCCTTCGCCGGCGAGGGCAAGGTGCGCACCACCTTCACGGAGGACCGGCTGGACAACATCAACGGCGTGCTGGACCGCATGCGCCGCGGCGCGATAGAGGGCCGGGTCGTGATGCGCATCAGCGGCGACTGAGCACGGAGCACGGAGCGCGGGCGCGCCGCCCGGGCCGCGCCGGGCGGCCTCAGCCCTTGATCACCAGCACCGGCACAGGCGCGCGCCGCACGATCTGCTCGGCGTCGCTGCCCATCAGGACGCGGTCCAGGCCGCGCCGCCCGTGCGAGCCCAGCACGATCATGTCGGCGTGGACCTGCCTGGCCTGTCCGGCCACCACGTCGCAAAGGCGTTCGGCGCCCGCCTCCAGCAGCACGCTGTCGCACGCCACGCCTTTTGCCTCGGCCAGGCTGCGCATCTGGGCCAGCAGCCTTTCGCCGTCGGTGTGCATGAAGGGAAGCGTCTGCTCGGCATAGGCCGTGGCCGTCTCGAAGCCGTTGACGTAATCCAGCTCGTCGATGACGTAAAGCAGCCGCAGGCGCGCCCTGTTCAGGCGCGCCAGTTCAATCGCCGCTTCCAGCGCCTTGACCGAAGTCTGGCTGCCGTCAACCGGCACCAGCAGTTGGTGGAGTGAACCCATGGTGTGCTTTCGGATGGCTTGAAAACGGCCATCATGGCCGGGCCGGGCCGCAAGGCGCTTGACATGGCGCAAAGACCGCGCATTCTCCGAGGCAGGCGCCGGTTTACGCGCCGGATTGCGCCAGATCAATGCCGGGCCACTGAACTTCCGGAAAACTCAAGGCTCAAAACCCCAGACGCCAGCCAGGGCAAAGACTTTCGTTCAAGCATTCAACCATTCAAAGGCCTCGCCATGACGCACTACGACAACTCTTTCGCAGGACACTTCGGCAAGCTTCTGGCCGCGCGCGAAGCGGAGCTCAGGGCCGCCCTGGACACCGGCAACAAAAAAGAACTTGCCGACGACCAGCACGGCAACGGCGAGGTGCGGGACTTCAAGGACCTGGCCGAGCGGGAGTTGCATTTGGACATGGCGGCCCTGGAGGCGGCGCACATCGCGAACGAGCTGTCCCAGGTGCTCGCGGCCCGCCGCCGCCTGAAGGACGGCAGTTTCGGCCAGTGCGTGGAATGCGGCAAGCCCATGGACCTGCTGCGCCTGGAAGCCATGCCCGCGGCGGCCTTCTGTGTGCCCTGCCAGGCGGCCGGCGAGCAAACGACGGCGGCGCATCCCCCATCAGCCCGCATTTGATCCGTAGTTGATCCGTAGTTGATCCGCATCAATATTGCGTTCCGGGAAATCGTCAACATGGATGACATTCCAACTTCAATGAGGCAAGCACCATGTTCAAGCGAATCCTGATCCCCGTGGACGGCAGCGACACCGCCAACAAGGCCCTGGTCGCCGGCCTGCAGATGGCGCGCGAAACCAGCGCCAGCGTGCGCCTGGTGCACACCGTCAATGAAATGGCCTACCTGGGCGGCATCGACCCCTACGGCACCTACTCGGCCGACCTGGCCGGCATGATGCGCGAGGGCGGCGCCAAGGTGTTGACCGACGCCATGGCCATCGCCACATCCGCCGGCGTCGAAGCCAGCCAGGCGATGCTCGACGAACCCGGCCAGCGCCTGGGCGAGTCCGTGGCCAGCGCCGCCAAACTGTGGGGCGCCGACCTCATCGTCGTCGGCTCGCACGGGCGGCGCGGCATAGGGCGCGTGCTGCTGGGCAGCGGCGCCGAGCAGATCCTGCGGCTGTCGCCGGTGCCCGTGCTGGTGATCCGCAGCGCGCCTGCGGAGGACGCCCGCGAACACCCGGCAGACTAAGATCCCGCCGCCAGAACGCATGGAGAGAATCTCCAGCAGCAAAGCCTTCGAATCAGGGAAGCGCCTGTATTCTTGAAAAAAACACATTCATGAGGTCGGTGAATGCGTCTGCCGGAATCACGTCTTTCCCGTGGGCATCCAGCTCGGCGATGTGCTCAAGCTCCATCGGCAGTGCTTCGAGCGCCGCCATGGAAATGTCTTTGAAAATGCGCTCGCCCGTCGTCGTGATGTAGACGATCCGGCAATTGTTGTGCCGCCTGTCGGTAAGGATGCTCACGTATTTCTGGAGCACCGTCTGTTCCGGGCCTTCGAGAATCTGGGCAAACACGCCGCCCCCATAAACAAGAAGGCCAGTGATGCCCAGCGGCGGGTTGTTCTTTCCCGCGCTCTTCAACACGCCGTTGATGGCGTCCTCGGTGATGCCTTCCGTCGCCTCGCTGATGTAGAGCAGTCTGATCATGGTGCGGTGTCCTTGAAACCTGGCTTGCGGGGCCCCCGGATGCGGGAGATGCGTTCTCCGAACCATTAAACCCCATCATCCCGCCGGCCTGCAATTGATTGTGCGGATGGAGCCGTGCCGGCAATACCCCGCCGTTTGGAGCGGGTTGCCGAACATCAGAAAGCACGACGGTTCCTCTCACAGCAGCCCTTCAACGCGGTTCTAATACGTCGATGCAAACAGTCGTTGCTTTTTTTGTGATTGGAGCCCTTGGCATCTTTCCGGTCGTCGCCCTGGTTGTTCAGATTTACCGGGACTCACGTGGAAAGAAGCGCAACCTGGCCATGCGCTGCTACGCATGCGAATCCGCAGGGCATCTGCTTCCGGTCCCGCACTACAAAGGCGACACTTTCCTTTACTGCCTCTCCTGTGTGGAAAAGCAGGCCGGAAATCGACGTATTTTCGGTTACGCCGCATTTTGTGGAATTGTCGTTGTGTTGGTCGGTTGGGCGGTTCTTTCATCAAACAAGTGACCTCATTTCACGAAGACCCGAAAGACCCGTCCCATGACCCTCATCCCCTGGCTGGCAACAGCCCTCGCCCTCTTAGCCGCCGTATGCGCCTTTTTTCTGGGCCTGGGAATTGCCGTTGGGCTGGTTGTCACGGCATTGGTCATTGGCGGGGTGGTGTCTTATGGCATGTCGCCCAACGCGTTCCAGCTCTTCCTGATGACCGTCACTTTTGGCGCCGCGTTTGTGGTCGGGTCCGCGGGCCTCGGCATTGCCGCCGGCTTGAACCTGCGCAAGCGCCGCTTCCTGCTGGCCGCCTTGTTGCTGGCGCCCTTTCCCTGGTTTGTGTGGCACACCTATTCAAGCGGCGTTGAGGCGGCCAATGAGCAGAAGCTGGCCTATGACTTCGTGACCCAAAACGCGCAATTGATCCAGTTGGTCGGCGGCCCCGTCAAGGTGTATCCCGCATCGGCAACCACTTACAGCGACAGTTCAAGAGGCCGTTATGAGTATTCCCTCAAGGACAAACCCCTTTATGCCATCGTCGACGTCACCCGTTCCTCCGGAAAATCGCATTTCCGCCTCGCTTGCGTGACGACACTGTCCATGGGTGCCCGGGAGGCCGGCAAGGACGATTGCCTGCGGTCGACGGTGCCTTTGCCCAAGTAGGAATTTGAGATGCCATTTTCAGACCACCTGAAACCACCACCCAGACAAGCGCCACTCCCATGGCTCCCGGCGATCGCCGTCTGGCTCGCCATGGGTTTGGGCAACTGGTTTTTTTATGCCTGGTTGTCGATCGCTGTGGAGGGCTCCAGTTCAAGCCTCAGCAATGCAGCTCTCACGATTGCCGTCATGCAGAACACGGCATTGGCAGTGACGGCGGTCTCGCTGTGTTTTTTTGTTTTCAGGATGCAGCGCACGGCCTTGTGCACGTTCGCGCTTGTCCTGCCTCTGGCTTTCGCCGGCGTATGGATGACGTTGTGAACTACCCCAAGCGACCCTCACCCTTCAGCCGCATCCCGATCCGCTGGATCTCCGCCTCCCCCTGCGCCAGCGCAGCGCGGCTGGTGTGCACCGAGTAATAGCCCATCACCAACTCATGCGGGTGCTTGACGGCCGAGCCCAGCACAAAGGCCGTGTCGCCGTGCGCGGTGAACTCCATCGCTTCGCCGGATTCCTCGAAGACTGCGAGTTCACCTGTGGCAATCGGCCCACCGGCTTCATCGCCTACCCCAAGCCGTCCCGCATTGACCGCAACCCAGCCCACCGTGTGGCCTTCGGGTGGTGTGTAGCGCCAGTGTTCGCCGTCCTTGAGCTTGACGGCCAGGTAGTTCATGTCGGACGGTGCGGGAATCGCGCTTTGCGCCGCGCCGTAGCGGCCCAGCAGCACGTGGGCCGGGCCTTCTTGCGGCACTTGTTCTGGTGAAAGGTAAATGCTTTGGGCGGGCGCGTTTTCTTCAGACGCGGGCAAGGCGACCCAGAGCTGGAAGCCCTGCACGGGTGAGCCGCTGACGGGCGCGCCCGTGTGCCAGACGCCGTTGCCGGCGCGCATCCATTCGACGCCGCCGGCGGGCAGCACGCCCTTCTTGCCTGTGGTGTCTTCATAGCCCACGTCGCCTTCTATCATGAAGGTCAGCGTGGCGATGCCCGAGTGCGGGTGCATGCCAAAGCCCTTGTGGCCGGCCGCGGGCGTGAAGCTGAAAAAGTCCAGGAAGACAAAGGGCTTCAAAAACTCGCCCAGGTCGCCGGGGCTGACGAGGCGGGTGATGGGCCCATGGGCGCTGCCGCGTGTGCGGTGCACGATGGCGCGGGCTTCGGTGATGACGTTCGTGCTCATGCGGCCTCCCTCGCGGTCTTGAGCGCCCTCGCCCACCAGGCCATGTCGTCGAGCAGGCCGGTGGCGGCCTGGGCCAGGTGCGGGAAGTCTTCAAAGGTCTTGCCCTGCTTCCAGATGCCCATGAACTCGACCATGCCGATGTGCACCGCGTTGCGCACGGGCGCCATCTGCATTTCGGTGGCGACCAGACGCAGTTGCTCGACGGCACGCGCGGCGCCCACGCCGCCGTAGCCGACAAAGCCGATGGGCTTGCGGATGAATTCCTTGTAGGCGTAGTCGAAGGCGTTTTTCAGCACGGCGCTGGGGCCGTGGTTGTATTCGGGCGTGACGACGATCAGGCCGTCCAGCGTGGCGAGTTTGGCGGCCCAGCGCTGCGCGGCTTCGTTCTTGACGGGCGCCCAGGCGGGCGACATGGCTTCGGCAAAGAACGGCATCGGGTGGTCGCGCAGGTCTATCAGTTCAAAGGCCAGGTCGCTGCGCTGCTGGGCGATGCCGTGTATCCAGTTCGCGGGCTTGTCGCCGAAGCGGCCTTCGCGGGTGGAGCCGATGATGATGCCGATGCGGGGGACGGGTGCGCTCATGAGGTGTTCCTGAAGAAAGAGGAGAGAGAAAGTTGGGGCCGGATGCCGGTGTACAGAAGATTAGGGCCGCGCGCATTGCCTGACTAGATGGGATAATATGATTGCACTCATCCATAAATCAAAGGAATCACCATGCTGGACCTCAACGACGTCGCCCTGTTTGTGCAGGTGGTGCGCAGCGGCAGCTTTGCCGAAGCGGCGCGGCGCCTGGGCCTGCCGTCCAACACCGTGAGCCGGCGCGTGCAGCAACTGGAGACGCAGCTGGGCACGCGGCTGATGCAGCGCTCGACGCGCAAGCTCACCTTGACCAGCGCCGGCCAGGCTTTTCATGAGCGCTGCGCGGGCGCGGTCGACGGGCTGGCCGAGGCCGGCCAGGAATTGATGACGGGCAGCCAGGAGCCCAGCGGCCTGGTGCGTGTGGCAGCGACGGCGGATTTTTTTGATTTTTTCCCGATGGAATGGATAGCCGACTTCCTGGCCGCGCACCCGCGCGTGCGGCTGGACTTTGTGCTGAGCGACGCCAAGGCCGATTTGATCGCCGAGCGGATCGACGTGGCCTTTCGCGGTGGGCCTTTGCGCGACTCCGACTCGGGTTATGTGGGCCGCCAGCTGCTGGGCCTGCGCAGCGACGGCATGGTGGCCAGCCCGGCCTATATCGCCGCGCGCGGCGCGCCCGCGACGCTGCAAGACCTAGCCCACCACGACTGTGTGACCACCGCCCACCCCAGCGGCCACAACACCTGGCGCCTGGCCGGGCCCGATGGCGTGCAGGAAGAAGTGCAGGTCACGGGCCGCTTCAGCGGCAACACCGCGCAGTCCGTGCGCAAGGCCACGCTGGCCGGCCTGGGCATCGCGCTGCTGCCGCCCGCCATGGCGCGGATTGATGTCCTGGCCGGCCGGCTGGTGCCCGTGCTGCCGCAGTACCAGCGCAGCGGCCACGGCCTGAGCGTGCTTTACCCGAGCCGGCGGCAGCTGCCGTTGGCGGTGTCGGCGTTTATCGCGCTGGTGATGGACAAGCTCAGCGAGGAGGAGACCTTGCCGGAGATATTCCGGGCTCAGCGCGCCTGAGCTGGTGCGCCGGCGTCAACCCCTAGTTCACCGAGATGGTGTCGTTGTTCACCGTGATGTTGATCACCGCGACATTGCCGTACACGTCCACCTTGATGGAAATCTGGTTTGGAAGGGTGGTCTTGTAGACGACAAGGTCGCATATCCCTTCCGCCACATTCTGCGACTGGCCGAAGTTCGCGGTGCCGTTGGCACCCCACCGGACTGCGCCCACGGTTGCGGCGGTCGTGTTTTGCGCCTGGGTTCCACCCACAATATTGACGGTTACAGCAGTCATGTCGTTCTCCATCTGGTTTGGGAAACAGTAAAAGTCCGCTGAATCGGCGAATTCTTGATTCAGGGAAAACTACTGTAGGAGCACGCTTGCCGAAAAACCATTACGCGCCATTACGGCGACGGTTCCAGGCACTGGCGTTCGCCGTCATCCGCCACCTGGCAGGCGTCACCCGAGAGGCACAGGCTCTCGAGGAACTCAATCGTCCTCCAGGTCCGCCACCTCACACGATGGGCGAACCAGTACGCCGTCACAGGCCGGTTGCTCATGACAGATAAAGCACCCATGACCTCGGCGGTGTGCAGCGCTGGCCGGGAGTGGCCCGGCCAGCAGCCCTCCGCAAGGGCCACAGCCGCGCAAGGCCGGCGCAAGACCCGGCTAACGCCCTTCCGCCGGCGGCTGGCTAACGATAGACAGCAGGAAGTCGATGTCAGCCGGCTTGACCACGTGATGGTCAAACCCCGCCCGCTGCGACTTCAGCCGGCTCTCCGCTTCCCCATATCCCGTCAGGGCGATCAGCACCGCATCTTTGGATTCAGCACGGCTGCGCAACTGGCGGGCCACTTCAAAGCCGTCCATGCCGGGCAGGCCGATGTCGAGGATGACGACGTCGGGCCTGAATTCCTGGGCGACCGCCAGGGCGGCCGCGCCGTCATGCGCGATGCTGACGACATAGCCTTCAAGCTCGAGCAAAACCTGCAGCGTCTCCGCCGAGGCTTGCAGGTCATCGACCACGAGGATCTTGCGGGAGGCCGCCTGCGCCGGCCTGGCTGCTTTCGGCTCGTCCGCGGCGGGAAGCTCCGTGCCCTGGGCGGAAAGGCTGGCCGGGAAATACAGGGAGATGCGGCTGCCCTTGCCCCGCCCTTCGCTGTAGGCCTCGACCTGGCCCTGGTGCAGTTCCACCAGGTGTTTGACCAGCGTGAGGCCTATGCCCAGGCCGCCCTGCGCGCGGTCCAGCGCCTGGTCGCCCTGGGCGAACAGGTCGAAGATGTGCGGCAGGAATTCCGCCTCTATGCCCTGCCCGCTGTCGGACACGGCGATGCGCACGCCCTCGCCTTGCAGCGATGCGCTCAGCGTGATCTTTCCCTGCAGGTCGGTGAACTTGGAGGCGTTGTTCAGCAGGTTGGAGAGCACCTGCGACAGGCGCACCAGGTCGCCCTGCAAAATCACCGGCTCGGCCGGCAGGTCGACCGTGAGCTGCTGCTGGCGGGCTTCCAACAAGGGGCTGCTGGCCTCGACGGCGCGCTCGCACAGGGTCGACAGCAGCAAGGGCGCCATGTGGACCATGACCTTGCCGCGCACGATGCGCGAAACGTCCAGCAGGTCGTCGACCATCCGGGACATGTGGTCGACCTGGCGCGCGATCACGTCGCGCGCCCATACCACCGTCGGGTCGGCGACCTTGGCGCCGTGGATGATGTGCACCGCGTTGCGTATGGGCGCGAGCGGGTTGCGCAGCTCGTGCGCCAGCATCGCGAGAAACTCGTTCTTGCGGCGGTCGGCTTCCTGCACCAGGCTGTAGAGCCTGGCATTTTCCATGGCGATGGAGGCGCGGCCCACCACCTCGCTGAGCAGCGCGGCGTCGGACTGCGCGAAGCCGCCGGCCTGGCCGAACAGGATGAGCGCGCCCAGCATCTGCTCGCCGGCGACCAGCGGGCAGACGGCCATCTCTTCGTGGTCGGCCGGCAGCTCGGGCCAGGCGGTCGATGCGGGAGCGCCTGCGGGCGCCGCGCAGATTTCGATCGAAGGCACAAACGCCATCTTGCGCGCCAGCATGGTGCTGCGGACCATGGCCGCCATGGCCGGGCTGAGTTCGCGGTGGCATTCCAGCACGATGGGGTCCACGGCCGGCTCCATGCCGCCGGCAATCTTGAGGCAGCGGCAGTGCAGCTCGCCGTGGCCGTCCAGCAGGGCGACGGCGCCCATGGTGCCCAGGCCCGGCACCGCGATGTCCGCCAGCGCGTGCGCGGTGGCGTCGATGTTCAGGGACATGGACAGGCGCTGGCTGGCTTCCGACAGGTAGGCGGCGCGCCGCGTGGCGTCCTCGGCCGCGGTGCGCGCCGTCTCGGAGCGCGCCAGCGCCTCGCGCTCGACGGCCTGCTGCTGCAGTTGCCGGTTCATGCGGTGCAGGTCGACAAACACCTTGACCTTGGAGCGCAGCACGCCGGGCACGACGGGGGACGAGATGTAGTCCACCGCGCCCAGGGCATAGCCCTTGGCGGCCTGGTCTTCGTCCACGTAGGCCGTGATGAAGACGATGGGCGTCTGCGCCGTCTTCTTGTATTGCCGGATCATGCTGGCCGTCTCCAGCCCGTCGATGTCGGGCATGTTGACGTCCAGCAGGATGACGGCGAACTCCATCTGCAGAATCAGGCGAAGGGCTTCGCGGCCCGAACGGGCGCTGACCAGGTTCTGCCCGAGCTCTTCGAGGATGCTGCCCATGACGACGTGCTTTTCGGGCAGGTCGTCGACGATCAGGATGTTGACCTGTTCAGGATCTGGCACATTTGCCGGCGCTTGCGGCATGAGGACGGCACTCACCGTGGCAACCAGGCACGCAGCACGGCCAGCAGGTTTTCCGTGTTGACCGGTTTGGACAGGTAATCCCAGGCGCCGGCCTCTATGCATTTCTCGCGGTCGCCTTTCATGGCCTTGGCCGTGACGGCGATCATGGGCAGGCTCTTGCCGGCCGGCAGCTTGCGGATCTCCTGCATGGTGACCAGGCCGTCCATCACCGGCATCATGATGTCCATCAGCACCACGCTGAGCTGCGGGTCGGCGGCGACCTTGGCGATGGCGTCGTGGCCGTTGTCGGCCCAGACGATGTCCATGCCCTCTTCTTCCAGCACGGTGGCCAGCGCGAAGATGTTGCGCATGTCGTCGTCGACGATCAGCACCCTTTTGCCCGCCAGCGACTTGTTGGCGTCGTGCAGGGCGCGCAAGGTGCCGCGCTGTTTCTCCGTCATGCGCGCCTCGCTCAGGTGCAGGGCGTGCATGGCCAGGTCCAGCACGCGCGGGACGGACCGGGCTTCGCGGAACAGGAAGCCGTCGCGCGACTGCCAGGCAGGCTGGCGCCGTGCGTCGATGGGGCCTTCACGCCAGACCACTATCGGCAACGGCCCGAAGGCCGGGCGCGCCGCCAGGGCATCGCGCATCTGCTCGAAGCCGTCGCCCAGGGCCTGGTCGTCGGTGACGGCGCATTCAAAGCGCGCGAAGTCGCCGGGTTTGACGTCCGCCAGCGAGGCCACGGCCACGCACTGCACATGGCTGTGCTGCAGCAGGCCGGTGACTTCGCCGCGCAAGCCCTCATCCTTCAGGGCGACCAGCACGTAACGCACCATGCGCGAGACATAGCGGTGCAACTGCTCCAGCATCTCGTCCAGCACTTCCTTGGACGGGATCGGTTTTTCGATAAAGGCCATGGCGCCCGAGCGGTAGGCGCGCTCCTTGGAGTCGTCGGTGGAGATGACGCAGACCGGGATGTGGCGCACGCTGGCGTCCTGCTTGATGCGGTCCAGCACGCGCCAGCCCTCCATGTCGGGCAGGTGCATGTCCAGCGTGATGGCCGAGGGCTTGTATTCGGCCGCCAGCGTCAGCGCGCGGGCGCCCAGCGAGGTCACCAGGCCCTTGAAGCCCTTGGCCCGCGCGGCGTCGAGCAGAAAGCTGGCGAAGGCCAGGTCGTTTTCCACGATCAGCAACACGAAGTCACCCGGCTGTATGCTGTGCCGGTCGTCCGCGGCTTCATCGGCCGAAGCCTGGGTGTCCAGGTGCGAGGCGGAATCGTCAAAGGCGACTTCCAGCTTCTGGAAACCCAACCGGCTGAGGGGCGCGCCCGGCTCGATGCGCTGCTCCCCGGCGCTGCCGCCGGGCTTGCGCGCGCCGCGCGGTGAAGAGTAGGTCAGCGGCAGGTAGAGCACAAAACTGCTGCCCTCGCCCGGCGCGCTGGACAGGCGGATCTCGCCGCCCAGCAGGCGCGAGAGTTCGCGGCTGATGGCCAGGCCCAGGCCGGTGCCGCCGTACTTGCGGGAGGTAGAGCCGTCGGCCTGCTGGAAGGCCTCAAAAATGATTTGCTGCTTGTCGGCGGAAATGCCGATGCCGGTGTCGGTGACGGAAAACGCCAGCACCTGCTGGGCGCGGTTGAGTTCGTCGTTGTCCGGGCTCCAGCCGGTGAAGGCTTCTTCAATGGCCAGCGCGACGTGGCCCTGGTGCGTGAACTTGAAGGCGTTGGACAGCAGGTTCTTGAGGATCTGCTGCAGGCGCTTGACGTCGGTCACCATGGAAACCGGCAACTGCAGCCCGGTGGTGATCAGGAAGTCCACGCTCTTGGCTTCGGCGACGTGGCGGAAGGTGCGCTCGACATACAGCTGCAGGTCGGACAGGCGCAGCTCGTTGACGTCCACCACCACCGTGCCGGATTCGATCTTGGACAGGTCCAGGATGTCGTTGATCAGCATCAGCAAGTCGTTGCCGGACGAATGGATGGTCTTGGAAAATTCCACCTGCTTGCCGGTCAGGTTGCCTTCGGAGTTCTTGCACAGCTGGTCGGAGAGGATCAGCAGGCTGTTGAGCGGCGTGCGCAGCTCGTGCGACATATTGGCCAGGAACTCCGACTTGTACTTGGAGGTCAGCGAAAGCTGCTTGGCCTTTTCTTCGAGTGCCTGGCGGGCCTGCTCGACCTCCTGGTTCTTGCGCTCCACCTCGTCGTTCTGCTGGACCAGCAGGTGGGCTTTTTCCTGCAGTTCCTCATTGGTCTGCTGCAGTTCCTGCTGGCGGCTTTGCAGTTCCTGCGCCAGGGACTGCGACTGCGTCAGCAGGTCTTCGGTGCGCATATTGGCTTCGATCGTGTTGATCACGATGCCGATACTTTCCGTGAGCTGGTCCAGGAAGGCCTGGTGCGTCGGGTTGAAACGCTCGACCGAGGCAAGCTCGACCACGCCCCGCACCTGGCCTTCAAAGATGATGGGCAGCACCAGGATGTCCATGGGCGCCACTTCGGTGAGGCCCGACGAAATCTTCAGGCCCTGCGGCAGCGAAGAGGTCAGCAGGATCTTCTGCTTGTCGAAAGCGCACTGGCCTATCAGGCCCTGGCCCAGGTCGATTTCCTTGCCGTAAGCGCCCTGCCCGTCCGAGGCATAACTGGCCATGAGGCGCAGGCGCGGCCTTTCCTGGGTGTAGCTCAGGACGTAAAACTCGGCCTGCTGGGCGCCCACCACCGGGGCGAGTTCCGACAGGATCAGGTGGCCCACAGCCACCAGGTCTTTCTGGCCCTGCAGCATGCGGCTGAACTTGGCCAGGTTGGTCTTGAGCCAATCCTGCTCGGTGTTGACCTGGGTCGTGTCCTTGAGGTTGCGGATCATTTCATTGATCGTGTCTTTCAGCGCCGCCACCTCGCCCAGCGCTTCCACCGTGATGGAACGCGTCAAGTCGCCCTGCGTCACGGCCGTCGCCACCTCGGCAATGGCGCGCACCTGGGTCGTCAGGTTGGCGGCCAGCTGGTTGACGTTTTCCGTCAGGCCTTTCCAGGTGCCGGCGGCGCCCGGCACCTTGGCCTGGCCGCCCAGCTTGCCTTCGACACCCACTTCACGCGCCACCGAGGTCACCTGGTCGGCGAAGGTGGCCAGCGTGTCGGTCATGCCGTTGATGGTGTCGGCCAGCGCGGCGATTTCGCCCTTGGCCTCCACGGTCAGCTTGCGCTCCAGGTCGCCGTTGGCCACGGCCGTCACCACGCGCGCAATGCCGCGCACCTGGCTGGTCAAATTGCCGGCCATGAAGTTCACGTTGTCGGTCAAATCCTTCCAGGTGCCGGCAACGCCCTGCACGTCGGCCTGGCCGCCCAATTTTCCTTCGGTGCCCACCTCGCGCGCCACCCGCGTCACTTCAGACGCGAAGGAGCGCAACTGGTCCACCATGGTGTTGATGGTGTTCTTGAGTTCGAGAATCTCGCCCTTCACGTCCACCGTGATCTTTTTGGACAGGTCACCGGCCGCCACGGCCTTGGTCACGTCGGCGATGTTTCGCACCTGGGACGTCAGGTTACCGGCCATGAAGTTCACGTTGTCGGTCAAGTCTTTCCAGGTGCCGGCCACGCCCTGCACGTCGGCCTGGCCGCCCAGTTTTCCTTCGGTACCCACTTCGCGTGCCACGCGCGTCACTTCAGACGCAAAGGACCGCAGCTGGTCCACCATGGTGTTGATGGTGTTCTTGAGTTCCAGGATTTCGCCCTTCACGTCCACCGTAATCTTCTTGGACAAGTCACCAGCCGCCACGGCCGTCGTCACCTCGGCGATGTTGCGCACCTGCGCCGTCAAATTGGAGCCCATGGAATTGACCGAGTCGGTCAAGTCTTTCCAGGTTCCGGCAACGCCCTGCACGTCGGCCTGGCCGCCCAGCTTGCCTTCGGTACCCACTTCGCGTGCCACGCGCGTCACTTCGGAGGCGAAGGAGCGGAGCTGGTCCACCATGGTGTTGATGGTGTTTTTCAGTTCAAGAATCTCGCCCTTCACGTCCACCGTGATCTTTTTCGACAAGTCACCGGCCGCCACGGCCGTCGTCACCTCTGCGATGTTTCGCACCTGCGCCGTCAGGTTGGAACCCATGGAATTGACCGAGTCGGTCAAGTCCTTCCAGGTGCCGGCAACGCCCTGCACGTCGGCCTGGCCGCCCAGCTTGCCTTCGGTGCCCACCTCGCGCGCCACCCGCGTCACTTCAGATGCAAAGGAGCGGAGCTGGTCCACCATGGTGTTGATGGTGGCCTTGAGTTCCAGGATTTCACCCTTCACGTCCACCGTGATCTTCTTGGAGAGGTCACCGGCCGCCACGGCCTTGGTCACCTCGGCGATGTTGCGCACCTGGCCGGTCAGGTTGGAGCCCATGGAGTTGACCGAGTCGGTCAAGTCCTTCCAGGTGCCGGCCACGCCCTGCACGTCGGCCTGGCCGCCCAGTTTGCCTTCGGTGCCCACCTCGCGCGCCACCCGCGTCACTTCGGAGGCAAACGAGGAAAGCTGGTCCACCATGGTGTTGATGGTGTTCTTGAGTTCAAGAATCTCGCCCTTCACGTCCACCGTGATCTTTTTGGAGAGGTCGCCAGCGGCCACAGCCGTCGTCACCTCGGCGATGTTGCGCACCTGGCCGGTCAGGTTGGAGCCCATGGAGTTGACCGAGTCGGTCAAGTCCTTCCAGGTGCCGGCCACGCCCTGCACGTCGGCCTGGCCACCCAGCTTGCCTTCGGTGCCCACTTCACGCGCCACCCGGGTCACTTCGGAGGCAAAGGAAGAAAGCTGGTCCACCATGGTGTTGATGGTGTTCTTGAGTTCGAGAATCTCGCCCTTCACGTCCACCGTGATCTTCTTGGAGAGGTCACCGGCCGCCACGGCCTTGGTCACGTCGGCGATGTTGCGCACCTGGGACGTCAAATTGCCGGCCATGAAGTTCACGTTGTCGGTCAAGTCCTTCCAGGTTCCCGCCACGCCCTGCACGTCGGCCTGGCCGCCCAGTTTTCCTTCGGTGCCCACCTCGCGCGCGACGCGCGTCACTTCAGACGCAAAGGACCGCAGCTGGTCCACCATGGTGTTGATGGTGTTCTTGAGCTCCAGGATTTCGCCCTTCACGTCCACCGTGATCTTTTTGGACAGGTCGCCGGCCGCCACGGCCGTCGTCACCTCGGCAATGTTTCGCACCTGCGCCGTGAGGTTGGAGCCCATGGAGTTGACCGAGTCGGTCAAGTCCTTCCAGGTTCCTGCCACGCCCTGCACGTCGGCCTGGCCGCCCAGCTTGCCTTCGGTGCCCACCTCGCGCGCGACGCGCGTCACTTCAGCCGAGAAGGTGCCCAGTTGCTCAACCATTTTGTTGATGATCATGGCCGTGCGCAGGAACTCGCCTTCCAGCGCCTTGCCTTCGGCTTCCAGCGCCATGCTCTTGGACAAATCGCCCTGGGCCACGGCGCCGATCACGCGCGCCACTTCGCTGGTCGGGTGGACCAGGTCGGCGATCAGCGAGTTGATGCACTCGGCGGAGTCGCGCCAGAAACCGGTGGCGTCGGGCACGAAGGCACGCTCCTTGAGCCGGCCTTCCTTGCCGACCACGCGGCTCAGGCGTTCAAGTTCGCGCGCCATGCGCACGTTTTCGGAGACCACGTCGTTGAAGGCATCGGCGACCTTGCCGGGCACGCCGGTCCAGTCCTGCGGCAGCGAGGCGCGCACGTCGCCTTTCTTGAGGTCGGTCAAGGCGGCCAGCACCACCTTGGTATGTTCGGCCGCCGCGTCGGCTTCATCGAGCACGGTGTTGATGGTCACGGCGTTTTCGAGCCAGAAGCCCGACAGCTTTTCTTCGGGCAGGCGCCGGTTGGCACGGGCCGACGTGCGCGACTTGGACGCCAGGCCCTTGCAGCGGTTGTGCGTCGCCGCGGCGGCGGCCGACAGCTGGTTGAATTCGGCGGCGATCTTGCCATGGACGCCTTCCCACTCCGTGGGCAATGTCACCCCGGGCTCACCCCGCCTGAGCGCGCTCAAGGATTTGAGAATCGACTTGAGTTCGGTGTCGCGCTCCATCACCGACAGTTTGGCTAAAGCCTCCATGTCATGCATCCTGTATTGAAGGTAACTTTTTGTAGAAACGGCTGCCGAGATTACCCTCGAACATTCAGAATGACAACCAATTCACGCACTATTTCCCCAATGAAAACGCCAATGTGCGGCGCGCCCGTCACAGCGCGAAAACTGTAGGTTTTGGCTTACATAAATTCCCTTGCAAGAACGGTATATTTTGTAGTTACGCCTTCAAAATACCGCGGCAAAAGTGTTCGAGCCATGGCGTGGGGCCCTGCGGCCAAGCCCGCAGTTTTATGAATCTTCCAACAGCACCAACACCATGAGCGTTTCATCCAGCGGCACCGAAAACCAGAACCCCGATTCGCAAAGGTGCGAAGCGGAAGCGGCACATTACGCGCTGCTGCGGCGCCTGGCCCCGGTGATACGCCACAACATGGCGGGAACCCTGCAGCCGATTGCCATGGTGGCCGCTATGCTGGAAAGGCGTTTGCAAAAGGCGGATGCGGACCCGGAGGCGCTGCTCAAAAACGCGCGCGACATCGTGGCGCTGTCCAAGGAGGCGGCCGCATCCTGCGTGGATTTGATCGGCTGGCTCGCCCCCAAGGACAACAAGCCGGTCAAGGCCGATGCGGGCATCGCGGAATGCCTGGGCATGGTGGTGACGCAGCTCTCGTTCAGGGGATTCTCCGTGGCCGACAACACCGGCCCCATCGATGCGCAGCTGCCGCAATCGGCGCTTCGCAATGTGCTGACCGCAGCGCTGATCGCATTGACCGATGAAGCCGCCACGCCCGCCACCGTGCTGCTGGAGGCGCAATTCGCGCAAGGCCTGCTGTCCCTGCATATCGAGTTGGAGCTGCCCGACGCTCCCGCACAGGCGCAGGCGCCCGAGAAGCTGCCCTATCGCCCGCTGGAGTGGCGCGACGTGCAGGCCCTTGCCGCGCAGGAATCCGTGCAGCTGGTGCGCGCGGCCAACCGGCTGACCTTGCAATTCGAAGCCACCGCCGTCGCGGACGCTTCCGCGCTGGCGGAGACCGCGCAGGCCTGAGCAGCCCGGCCTCCGTGCCCTCCACGCTTGCCTCTTCATGCCGGCTTCTTCACGCTTGCGGCGACTGCATGTAGGACGAGGGAGCATATGAAACAAACACCCGCCGGCCGCTGGCACACTGGGGCGATGAGTTCTTTTTATCGTCTTCAACGCTTGGTCTTGATATGCGGCCTGGCCCTCTGCGCAAGTCCGTGGCCGGCCACCGCGCAAACACAGCAGGCCACCGCCGCGAATGCGGAATCCGGTGCGACGGCGCTGCTGGAAAAACACGCGGCGCTGGCAGGGCAGCTTGCGCAGAATGCTTACCGCAGGCCGCTGTACCTGGAGTCCACCGACGGCGCCAACGCGGTGACCGGCAGTGCCTACGCCGTGCTGAATTCACCCTTTGCCACCGTCAGCGAGGCCTTCAAAAGTCCGAACCGCTGGTGCGAGATGCTGATCCTGCACCTCAATACCAAGTACTGCCGCGCAAGCGGCAACGAGAGCCCCAGCACACTGACCATGCACGTCGGGAAAAAGACGGAGCAGGAACTGGGGGATGCTTTCGCGTTGCAGTTCAAGTACCAGCTGGCCGCCAGTTCGGCCGACTACCTCGCGGCAAACCTGAGGTCGGACAAAGGCCCGCTGGGCACCAACAACTACCGCATCGAATTGCGCGCCGTGCCGCTTCCGGGCGGCAAGACCTTTATGCACCTGAGTTATTCCTACGGCTACAGCGTTGCGAGCCGCCTGGCCATGCAAGGCTACCTGGCCACGGCCGGCAGCGGCAAGGTCGGTTTCACGCGGGTGCAGCGCGGTTCAAGCACCGATTACGTCGACGGCATGCGCGGAACGGTGGAGCGCAACACCATGCGCTACTACCTGGCCATTGAGGCTTACCTGGCGTCAATGGACAAGCCGCCGGCGCAGCAACTGGAAGCGCGCCTGCAGCACTGGTTTGATGCGACCGAACAGTACGCGCGCCAGCTTCATGAGGTGGACAAGGAAAGCTACCTGGTCATGAAGCGCGCCGAATACCAGCGCCAGCAGGCATCCTGAGCGGATACCGCCGTGACCATCCATCAATTTTAGAAGTCGGAAGTCCTGGCCGACACCGCTTGCGGCGGCGTGTTGGTGCTTGGCTCACGAATCGGCAGTGTGGGTTCGGGCGGCGGCGGATCAGTGACCTCGGGCGGTGTGCCGGGCCCGGGCGGGACAATCAGCGGCGGAACCTCGTTGGGAACGTAGATGCCGGGCGCACCGGGACTCGGCTGGGGAACGGGAACGTGAAGCTGCATGGGAAATTCCTTGTTTCAATCAGCGCCAGAGGCGTAGACCCCGTAGCGTTTGTGATTGCTGCGTCGGGAAACGGCCGCGCAGCTGCGACCTGAGCACGATCGCCGCCAGCGCGCCTGCCGCGGCCGCCAGCAAGGCCGACTGGCAAGGTTTGGCCGCGACATGCGACCGCACGCCATTCATCAATAAAGACGCCCGGCGACCCGCCTGGCGCGCGGTATCAACTGCCGCCGCTGCAGGTGGCAATACATCCGCAAAGGCATCCGCCTGCCCTTCTGCCAGCACCGCCTCTTCGGCGGACTGGAACACGTCGGCCGTCAGCGGCCGCGGCGTGAAATCGATAGGCGGCGAGTCGGTTGCGGCGGCGGCGGCCGACGGAAGCGTGGACATGTTCATGGTGGTGATCCTCGGGGTTGATTTTTCAGGCCGGCTGGCGCATGGAATCGTCATTGGCCGCGCTGCCCGCGGCCGTCTCGAGCTTGCGGCTCTGGGTGACGCAATACGCCAGCAGGCAATCGATTTCGGTGGATTTGTCAAAGACGGCGTCGACGCCCAGCTCAGCGCAGCGGGTGCGCATCTCGTGGGTGGCGTAGTTGCTGAACACCACGATTTTCTGGCGCGGCTTGCGCTGGCGGCAGGCCTCCAGAACGCCAAGCCCGCTGCCTTTTTTGAGAAACAGGTCAACGATGGCCAGGTCCCATTGGGCCGGATGGTGCGTCAACCATTGGGCGCTCTCCGCTTCCGTCTCGGCGCTGCCGACGGCCTCAACCGGCGCCAGTTCTTCCAGCGTGCTGATCAGGTTGTCGCGGATTGTCAGGTTGTCTTCAACGACGTAGGTTCGCATTTTGATCATCGGGAATTGCCAATCCGCGGTGCAGGAGTTTGAAATGAGTCGGTGTTGTCTTTCGTCATGCGTTCAATCTAAATGATGCCCGCGGTGCCTTGTGACGGAAGGGCCAGCAAGCCCGTGTAGGAGAACGCCAGCCACGGGCAACGACATCATTTTGTTACCGTCGCGCACGCCGGTGTTGCGTTTGGTGCAATGACGCCGCAGCGGTAAGCGGTGTCTTACGCGAAGAGGAGAAAGCCCTTACGTAGCGCGCAGGCGTACGGCTACTGCCCGCAAGGTGGACGGCCCCTATCGTCTCTTCTACCCTTTGACGATCACCGACCAACCCACCCAAGCACAGGACACCGGGGAAACACCATGAAACTGATGGCCGCACTTTTGACCAGCATGGCCGCGGGAATGCTGACCGCCTGGAGAGTTAATGCCAGCGCCCGTGACCTTGACCTTTTGCATGTGTTTTTAACGGTGCTGGTCTGCGCGGCGGGCCTGTTCCTCGTGTCCATGGCATTGCCGGACCCCATCGCCGTTGTCCTGCAGGAATTCATGGCCTGGTGCCTGGCCGGCACGGTCGCCGCGCTGGGCCTGCTGGCCTCCGTCAAGGTGCTGGAAGGGCTGCTCGACAACTGAATGGCCCCGCAGCGCCGCGCCGCGCTGACGTTTTACCCCCACGCTCCATCTCCGCTTGCAGCCCCCTGGCCTCAAGCGGATCTCTTTTTCTACACAAGGATTTTTCATGCCGACCTCCAAGCGCACCACGGCCAGCCCCAACCGGAACACGGACGGCGCCAAAGACAAGAAGACGCAGCTGGAGAGCTTTACCGCGGGCCCCGGCCCGGTGCTGACGACGAACCAGGGCCTGCAGATCCCGGACAACCACAACTCGCTGAAGGCGGGTGTGCGCGGCCCGACGCTGCTGGAGGACTTCATCCTCCGCGAAAAGATCACGCATTTCGACCACGAGCGCATTCCGGAGCGCGCGGTGCACGCCCGGGGCGCGGGTGCGCACGGCTATTTCAAGCCTTACAAGTCCATGGTGCAGTACAC
Source organism: Polaromonas sp. YR568 (assembly GCF_943369675.1). GTDB lineage: Bacteria > Pseudomonadota > Gammaproteobacteria > Burkholderiales > Burkholderiaceae_C > Polaromonas. Next base: position 106,714 of record NZ_CALROB020000008.1, read on the forward strand.
CAGCGCCGGTTTTTTGCAGGACCCGGATGTGGAGACGCCGGTGTTTGTGCGCTTTTCCACCGTGGCCGGCTCGCGCGGTTCGGCCGACACGGTGCGCGACGTGCGCGGATTTGCCGTGAAGTTCTACACCGCCGAAGGCAATTACGACCTGGTCGGCAACAACATCCCGGTGTTCTTCATCCAGGATGCGATCAAATTCCCGGACCTGATCCACGCGGTCAAGCCCGAACCCCACAATGAAATGCCGCAGGCGGCGAGTGCGCACGACACCTTCTGGGACTTCGCCTCGCTGATGCCCGAGTCCACCCACATGCTGATGTGGGCCATGTCGGACCGCGCCGTGCCGCGCAGCTACCGAATGATGGAGGGTTTCGGCGTCCACGCCTTTCGTTTCATCAATGCGCGCGGCGAGTCCTTTTTTGTGAAGTTCCACTGGAAACCCAAACTGGGCATCCACGGCCTGGCCTGGGACGAGGCGCAGAAGATCGCCGGCAAGGACGCCGACTTCCACAGGCGCGACCTGTGGGAGGCGATTGAAAGCGGCAACTTCCCCGAATGGGAACTGGGCGTGCAGATCGTCGACGAGGGCAAGGAGGATGAACTGGGCTTTGACATCCTGGACCCGACCAAGCTGATTCCCGAGGAGCAGGTGCCGGTGCAGCTCATCGGCAAGATGGTGCTCAACCGCAACCCGGACAACTTCTTCGCCGAGACCGAGCAGGTGGCCTTCCACCCCGGGCACCTGGTGCCGGGCATTGATTTCTCCAACGACCCGCTGCTGCAGGGCCGGCTTTTTTCGTACACCGACACGCAGCTGTCGCGCCTGGGCGGCGCCAACTTCCATGAAATCCCGATCAACAAGGCCGTTTGCCCCATGCACAACTTCCAGCGCGACGGCATGCATCGCCAGGCCATCGCCAAAGGCCGCGTCGCCTACGAGCCCAACACGCTGGGCAACGGGACCGAGTTCAGGGTGGACGGCGGCGCGCACGGCTTCCAGTCCTATCCCGAGCAGCTGGAGCCGCCGAAAATCCGGCGCCGCAGCCCTTCCTTTGACGACCATTTTTCCCAGGCGTCGCTGTTCTGGAACAGCCAGAGCGTGCCGGAAAAAGACCACATCGTCGCGGCCTTCCGCTTTGAGTTGTCCAAGGTGGAAGTGCCGGACATCCGCCAGCGCATGGTGGACAACCTGGCCCACGTGGACCTGAAGCTGGCCGCGCGCGTGGCCGCGCCGCTGGGCATCAAGCCGCCCGACCCCAAGGCCGCGGCAGGCAGGCTGGGCTTTCGCGATTACCGCATCACCAGCAAGGTGGAAGAAGACCCGGCCCTGCGCATGGTGGGCCGCCCCGGCGGCAGCGCCAGGACACGCAAGGTGGCCATCCTGGTGGCCGACGGCGTCGAAGCGGCCGCACTCAAGCGCCTGCAGCAGGACCTCATCGACGCCGGCGCGCAGTGCAAGCTCGTTGCGCCGCACCTGGGCACCGTCAGCACCTCATCGGGCCGGCAACTGGCGGTGGACCATACCTTCACCAACGCGCCCTCGGTGATGTTCGACGCGGTGCTGATCCCCGGCGGCAGCGAAAGCGCCGCCACGTTGGGCGGCATGGGCGACGCGGTGCACTTTGTGCTGGAGGCCTACAAGCATTGCAAGACCATTTGCGCGCTGAACGACGGCGCGCAGCTGCTGGCCACCCTGGGCTTCAGCCTGGGCAAAGACCTGGAACAGGTCGGCGTGCCCACGCCCGGCGTGCTGATTGCCGATGCGCGCAAGGTGACGGACGGACAGGTGTCGCAAGACTTCCTCGCCGCCATCGCCCTGCACCGCCACTGGGACCGGCTGAACGTCGACGCCATCCCGGCGTAAAACGCCTCTTTACGGGCGCAGCGTGAGCTGGTGCGCGAAGGCCGGCGGGTTCATCTGCAGGGGCCGGTATTGCACGGCCGCCCAGTTGTCCCGCATGTCGCGGTAGCGGCCTGAGAACACCAGGCCGCTTTGCCCTGTCTGGTAGATAAAGCGGGAGTTTTCCGGGTCCGCCATGTCGTACACCGCGCGCAGCGATGCCGCCTGCCGGTTGGCAAAGGGCGTGGCATCGCCGGTGGCCCAGTACTGGCCCACGTTGATGGTGAAGGTGTCACCGCCGGTGGGCACACGCACGTCGAACCACGGCGCCAGCCAGGACACATTGCCGAAAGGCTTGTGCGCCGACAGCGCCATGTGCGCCTTGCCCCAGGCCCAAGCGCCCACGTCGGCACCGTAGGTCGCCTGCAGGCGGTCCAGCGCGCGCACCAGCGCCGCGGCGGATTGCGCCTCGCAGCCGGCCGCGCCGCACCAGTTACCGTCCTGGCGTTCCAGCACGTCTTCCAGCGTGGCCCTGAAATGGCGCTTGCCGTAGAGCGGCCTGAACACCGCCTCGCCGAGCTTGCCGCCTACGATGCCGCGCGTGAGTTCGTCCGCCCAGGCGGCGAACACCAGCGGCGCGGCCTGGTCGGCGCGCATGGTGCCGTCAAAGCCGGCCATGCTTTTGCGCACGGCATCGGCCAGCGGATGGCTCACCGGCTGCGCCAGTGTTTTTTGCAGGAAGGGCAGCAGCTTCACCGTCGCGGGCGACAGCTGGTCGGCCTGGATTTTCTGCATGGATGCGACGTCGTGTTTGGGCGTGGCCGCCAGCAACTGCTCGATGCGGTCGTAGCGGTAGGGCACGGTCCAGTCCTGGCCCATGAAGAAGGGATAAGTTGGCGGCGTGATGCGCTGGTTGGCGGTGGACCACCAGCCTTTGGCCTCGATGGCGGCGCGGTTGGCTTCCGGGATTTGCGTGTAAGGCAGCCAGCCTTCCCAGTCGTAGCGCTCTTCCCACCCCGGCGACGGCGCAATGCCGCGGATGTCGTTGCCGGGCTTGCGCAGCGGCACCTTGCCGACGGCCTTGAAGGCCACGCCGCCGGCCACGTCGGCCATGACGACGTTTTGCATGGGCGAGTGGTAGGCGGCGAAGGCGGCGACCATTTCATCGGCGGACTGGGCCCGGTTGGCGCGCAGCCCGGCCAGCACGGTCTGGTTGTCGGCGTCGAGTGCGCTCCAGCGCAGCGCGATCACGTACTTGCGCGTGTCCATGAGTTCGCCGTGCGATTTCTGCACGTCGCTGAGCACGGGGCCGTGGCGGCTTTCGCGCACGTCCAGCACAAAATCCGGCTGGCCCTTGACCCGGATGATTTCCAGGCGGTTGTCGAAATCGGCCCAGGCCTCGGCCCTGGAAGCGCCGGCCGACGGCACCCGGTATTGGCGCGGGTTGGCGGGGTTGATCTGCTCCAGGTACAGGTCCTGCACGTCGGGAGCGGTGTTGGTAAAGCCCCAGGCCGCCTTCGCGGTGCGGCCCATGACGACAAAGGGCAGGCCCGGCAAGGTTGCGCCTATGACGTCGAGCCCGGCGCCGCCGCCCTGCCCCGCCGGCGCCTGCAGGCGCGCGAAGTACCAGATGGCCGGGGCCGAGAGCCCGAGGTGCGGGTCGTTGGCCAGCAAGGGCTTGCCGCTGGCGCTGTGCGCGCCCGCGACCACCCAGTTGTTGGAGCCCTTGCCGTCAACCTGGCCCAGCGATGCGGCCCAGTCGTTGATGCCTTCGGCCATGGCGACGGCTGTGGGAGAGGCGTTGTTGCCGGAGACCTTGGCGGGTGCGCCGGGAAGGTCCGTGCGGTACACGCCGAGTCCGGCGTAGAGCTTCGCGAAATCGACATTCGAGGCCGGCTGCTCGCCGGGGTATGGCGGGAACAGTTGCCAGAGTTCGCCGGTCTTGAGCACGCGAGCCGCGGACAGGCGCGCGAACTCCGTGCCCCAGTTGCCGCCCAGGTCCAGCGCCATCATCAGCGACCAGGCCAGGCTGTCGACGGGCGACCAGGCCACACCGGAAGCGCCGCCGGGCCTGGCGCCCACGATGAGGAACTCGGGCGGCAGCGCTTGCGGGGAAGCCGCATAAAAGGCCTTGATGCCGTCGCTGTAGGCCTGCATGGCGTCGCGTCCTTCGGCGGGCAGGGTTTGCCATTGGCGCTCGGCGGCGCGCACCACGCCCAGGGTGCGCAGCAGCTTGTCGGTCTCCAGCGTGGCGGGGCCGAACACCTCGGAGAGTTCGCCGTGCATGACACGCCGGTTGAATTCGAGCTGCCAGCCGCGCTCCTGCGCATGGACGTAGCCGAGGGCAAACCAGGCGTCGCGCGGCGACTGGGCCTTGATGTGGGTGACGTCGGCCGGGTCGCGCGCCACGGTGACGGGCGCGAGCAGGCCCGCGGCCTGCAGTTCGCCGTCCAGCGCCGGGCTGGCACGGTAGATATAGACGCCGGCCGCCGCTGCGGCAATCAGCAGCAACACGGCCAAAGCCAGCAAAATCCGTTTGAACCAGATCAAGATCACGCTCCCAATAGGTGGCCGGACAGATCAACGGCGGAGGGCGAATTACGAGGCGGGCTGCCTGAAATCCTGGCGAAGCAGGAAGGATGGCCGCAGCTTACTTTTTCTGCAAGTGCATTTTGCCGTCGGCAAATTTAAAACTGACGGTGGGCACGGTGAAATCCTCAAAGGGTGCGCCCAGCGCGATTTCGCCTTCCAGCAGCAGCACGCACTCCTGGCGGCGCAGCGCCACCACGGCGGCGCTGTCGGAAAAGCGCACCCAGGTGCCGTAGCTGCTGACGTCTTCCAGGAAGAACTTGCCGGCGCGCCATTCAATCCGGGCATGCCGGCGCGACACGCGAGGATCCTGCACCACAAAATGCGCGTCCTGGTCGCGGCCCAGGAAGATGGGCAGTTCGGTCGAGGAGAAGGCGGTGTTGATGTCCAGCCAGCAAAGTTCTATCAATGCCAGGGCGGCGGCGGGCTGGTTCACCGGCGGCACCGTCAGGCTGGCGGGCACCGTGAAAGACTCGGACATGACCTCGGCCTGCCATTCGATGCGATGCACCAGGCAGGACTCGACGCGGCCGCGGATTTCGAGCGCGCCCAGGCTGCGGGAGCGCACCAGTGTGTCGGGAGGGAGGTGCTGGATGACGGTGTCGGTCGCCAGGATCTGGTCCGGGCCGGACAGGTCGCTCAGGCGCGAAGCCAGGTTGACGGCGTCGCCGAAACAGTCACCGTCCTGCTCGACGATTTCACCGCGCGCCACGCCCATCTGCAGGCGCATCTTGAGTTGGTCGGGCCAGTTGCGGATGCGGTCGCGGTGCACCCGCTGCAGTTCGGTCACGGCATCGACGGCATCGGCATTGTCGGGAAACACCACCAGCACGCCATCGCCAAGGTATTTGACGACGTGGCCGCGGTAGGCCTGGCAGACCTTGCCTATCCACTGGGTCAGGCGCGTGATGGCCTGTGTGGCTTTGGCGTTGCCCAGCGATTCAAAAACCCCGGTGCTTCCTGTGAGATCGGCAAAAACGACGGTAACTTCTGCCATAGGGTCGGTGTAACTGCTTGTAGTTATTAGGGCCATTAAAACATAAGTAGCACACTGTCCTTATGACACAGCAAGAGGCGGGCCTGGGGCCGCCTCTTGCCATGCCCCGCCCTGGTGCATCCGCCAAAACTCAGTTCACGCGCTGGGCTTCAACTGCATTGCCTTGAACTCCAGGAACTCCTCAAAGCCGTAGACGCCGTTTTCGCGGCCGTTGCCCGACTGCTTGTAACCGCCAAACGGCGCCTGGCCGTTGAAGGGCCCACCGTTGATGTCCACCTGGCCGGTACGCAAGCGGCGCGCGATCTTCATGGCGTGCTCGTCGCTGCCGCCCCACACGGCGCCGCCCAGGCCGTAAATAGTGCTGTTGGCAATCGCCACCGCGTCGTCTTCATCCTTGTAGGGAATGACCACCAGCACCGGGCCGAAGATTTCTTCCTGGGCCAGGGTGTCCGTCGCCTTGATGCCGAGGATGGTGGGCTGGACGAAGTAGCCCTTGGCGATGGCGGGCGCCTCGGCCCCGCCGGCGATCACGTCGGCACCCTCTTCGATGCCGGTGCGGATAAAACCCAGCACGCGGTCGCGCTGCGCGGCGCTGACCAGGGGCCCGAGCTTGCTGCCCTCTTCCAGGCTGGGGCCGACGCTGAATTTGGCGATGGCGGCCTGGGCCAGCGCCTTGACCTCGTCATAACGAGCGGCCGGCACCAGCAGCCGGGTGTGGGCCGAGCAGGTCTGGCCGCTGTTGAGCATGCAGGCCGACACGGTGCCCTTGACCGCCGCCTCGAAATTGGCGTCGTCCAGCACCACGCTGGCCGATTTGCCGCCCAGCTCCAGCGCCACGCGCTTGATGGACTGGCTGGCCAGCTCGCCCACACGTTTGCCCGCGCGGGTGGAGCCGGTGAAGCTCACCATGTCCACCTCGGGGTGGGTGGCCAGCACTTCACCCACCACCGGGCCCATGCCGTTGACGAGGTTGAACACGCCGGGCGGCAAGCCTGCCTCGTGGATGATTTCGGCCAGGATCATGGCGTTGACCGGGGCGATTTCGCTGGGCTTGAGCACCACGGTGCAACCGGCAACCATGGCCGGCGCGATCTTCAGCGTGATCTGGCTAAGCGGGAAATTCCAGGGCGTGATGCAGCCGACGACGCCGATGGCCTCGCGCACCACCAGGGAGTTGCCGACTTTTTTCTCCCACTCGAACTGGCGCGCCACCTTGGCAAAGTTGCCCCAGTGCCAGGCCGGGCCGCCGACCTGGACGGCACGCGCCATCTTCAGCGGCATGCCGACTTCGCGGGCAATCGCCAGCGCGAGGTCGTCGGTGCGGGCCTTGACGCCGGCCGCCACCTTGTCGAGGTAGGCCGCGCGCGTCTCGACCGGCAAGGCCGACCAGCCGTCAAAGGCCGCGCGGGCCGCCAGCACGGCGGCTTCGGCTTCGGCCGCGCTGCCGGAAGGCACCGTTGCCATCAACTCCTCGGTGCTGGAATCATGGACAGGCAGGGTTTCGGGCGACTGGGCCTTGACCCATTGGCCGTTGATGTAGTGCGCGGGATAAACAGTCGTTGCGGTCATGGGTGTGCTCATGTCGGTCTGGAAAGGCCCGAAGCAGGCCTGAAAAGAGGTAAATAATGCGGAAAAAACCAGGAGCTGACTTTCGACTCACAGGCGAAATCTCCCTGTAGGCCTAAAGATTTAAACAGTGTTCAATACCAGAATCGACTTGACATCTGGTTACTAACTCCTTGATTCATTTGTTGTTTTGCGTTAACCATTTCACACAAAACACCTTGCAAATGATTAGATGTCGTCTTAATCTAACAGAAGACGACGTTCCATGGGAACCCAAACAAATATCCCCGATCCCCCGGTAGAAAGTTGTGAAACACATGCGCTGGTTAAAACCGAATCTGAAGAGCAGCTTCATGGCGTTGCTGGGCTCCGGCGAGGTCACGCCTTCCATACTTGAAGACCGCACCGAGGACATCCGCCAGTTCATCCTGGACGAACTCGGCGACTTCGGCGAAAAACACTATCCCAAGATTACGCGCCGCGTGCGTTACGCCCAGGACATCCAGGGCCTCTGGTACACCCGCGGCGACGTGATGGCGGTGCTGGCGGCCATGCACGGTGAAACCATCGCCCGTGAAAAAGTCAGCCGCATCAGCGACAAATTCAAGGGCATGCTGCCGCGGGGCCTGAGTTCCCGGCCCAGCCCGCTCACGACCTGAACCATTTTCCTTCGTTAGTTTCTTCTTCTCTTTTCCAGTCTCCAGAGTTTTTTCAGAGAGTTTCTTCAGAGAGTTCTTCAGTTTCTTCCTGGCCTCCAAGGCAACTTTTTAAACCAGCTTCTAGCTGGTTTATTTTTGTCCGCTCGCAGCCGCTGCCTGTCCGGCTCAGTGGTGGTGATGGTGGTCGTGCAGGTGGCCCCACAGCACAAAGGCGTCTCGCCCCTCCACCGCCAGGGTGGTTTTCAGGCCCACGGGAAGCATCACCTTGGTCGGCACATGGCCGAAAGGCAGGCCTGTCAGCACACGCGCCTTGACTTTGCTTTGCAGCCAGGCAATGACCGAGGCCAGCTTGAAGCCCTTGTCGTGCGGCACCAGGGAGTAGTTGGTGAACTGGCCGAAGATGATGGCTTTTTGCTGCGCCAGCACACCAGCATAAAGCAGCTGCGTGAGCATGCGCTCGACGCGGTAAGGATGCTCGGCCACGTCCTCGATGAACAAAATCCCGCCCTTGACGGCCGGCAGGTAAGGCGTGCCCGCCAGCGAGGACAGCATGGCCAGGTTGCCGCCCCAGAGCACCGCATCCTTGACCATGAAATCGGCTGATGGTTTGGCGTCCGCGGCGGGTTTGGGCAGTTGCCAGCCCGTGCCCTCGCCCTGCCCCGTGATCAGGTCGTCAAAACAGGCTTCGGTGATGTCGTCCGGCGCCTTGGCGCCGAAGTCTTCGCCGAGTGCCGGGCCGGCCCAGGTCACGGCACCGGTCTTGGCCATCACCGCCATCTGGAAGGCCGTGAAATCGCTCAGGCCCACGAATCGGGTGCCGCCGGCGATGGCTTTGGCGACGGCCTTGTACTGGATGCCCGGCAGGATGCGCGACAGGCCGTAGCCGCCGCGCGAGATCAGGGCCACGTCGGCGCCGCTGGCGGCCGCGCGGTGGATGGCGGCCAGCCGGGTGTCGTCGTCGCCGGCAAAACGCTGGTGGCGCGCGAGTGCGTCGGTGTCGACTTCAACTTCATGGCCCAGGGCGGTGAGGCGCTGCACGCCGCGCTTGAAAGCGGCTTTGTCACGCACGGCGCTGGAGGGGGAGTAGATGTAGATATGTTTTTTCACGGCTGCAAGTATCCCACTGCCGCTGCAACTTTCCCCGCCGCGGTGGCAGCAGGTATAAACGGGCCACCATGATGCTGTATGTGCTGGACCTCCTGGGCGTCGCCGTCTTTGCCGTGAGCGGCGCGCTGGCCGCCGGGCGCCTGCAGCTTGACCTGCTGGGCGTGCTGGTGCTGGCGGCGCTGACCGCCATAGGCGGCGGCACTTTGCGCGACCTGCTGATGGACCGCCACCCGGTGTTCTGGATGGCCAGGCCCGCCTACCTGCTGGTGATTGGCGCGGCGGCGCTGGGCACCATGCTGTATGTGCAGGTGCTGCCGATTCCCTCGCAGGCGTTGCTGGTGGCCGATGCGCTGGGGCTGGCGCTGTTCGCGCTGTCGGGCGCGCAACTGGCCGAAGCCGCGCGGCTGTCGCCGGTCATTGTGGTGGTGATGGGCACCATGACCGGCGTGGCGGGCGGCCTGATGCGCGACGTCTGCAGCAACCAGGTGCCGCTGTTGCTGCGCCAGGACATTTACGCCAGCGCCGCGATTGCCGGGATCGTGCTCTACCTGGCCCTGAAGGCGCTGGGGCTCAAGCCTTCATGGGCCTTTGGCATCGGCCTGGCGGCTGTGGTGGTGCTGCGGATCAGCGCCATCTTCATGGGCTGGCACTTGCCTGTTTTTAAACTGCCGGGCTGAAGAAGCGCACAGCCTGCCGCGCAATCGGCTCGCCGTGCTCCTGCACAAAGTGCCCGGCCTGTTCGAACACCACAGGCTCGCCGCAGCCGCGAATGAGCGCCTGCAGTTCGCGCATCACAGGCGGGCCCAGCACAGGGTCCTGCGCGCCGACCACCATCAAGGCCTGGCCCGTCCAGTCGTTTTGCCAGAAGCTGCGCGCCTCACGTGATACGGCGGCGCCGTCGGCATCGGGCGCATCCGGCACCATGGGCGGGAAGGCACGCAAGGCAGCGCGGTGGCCCTTGTCCGGGAACGGCGCGCTGTAGGCCGCGCATTCGGCGGCACTCATCTGCGGGTTGCCGCGCGCAAACAGGCGGGCGACATCGAACTCCGGGTTTTTCGCGCACATCTCGCGCCAGGCCACAAAGCCCGCGGGCAGCGGCGCGTCGCCCGTGCCCAGCGTGGTGTTCATGACCAGCAGGCCCCGGTAGCGCCGCGGCACCGCCATGGGCAGCGTCAGGCCCAGCAGGCCGCCCCAGTCCTGTACCACCAGCACGATGTTTTGCAGGTCCAGGCGCTCCACCAGTTCGAGGAGGATTTGCCGATGGACGCTGAAGCTGTGAAAGCTGTCCTTCTTGGGTTTGTCGCTTTTGCCGAAGCCGACCAAATCGGGGGCGACAACCCTGTGTCCGGCTTGCAGCAGCACCGGAATCATCTTGCGGTAGAGGTAACTCCAGGCGGGATTGCCATGCAGGCACAGCCAGGTCAGGCCATCTTTGCCTTCCTCGCCCTCATCCAGGTAATGCAAACGCAGCCCATCCAGCGCCGGCAGGTCGCTGACGTAATGCGGCGACCACGGATAGCCCGGCACATCGTCAAACGCCGCGTCGGGCGTGCGCAGCGCATCGTCGCGAAGCGGGTGGGCAAGCCGCGATTCTTCGCGCTTGTCGGCCCGCCGCTGACGGAAAAAGGCTTGCAGGGGTTCGCCGCACTCCTGCGCCAGCACACCTCCTTGCAACGTGGTCTGGTGGTTCAGCCGAGGCTCGTCAAACAGGTTGATGACCGAGCCGGCCGCGCCGGTCTTGGGATCGGCCGCGCCGAACACCACGCGCCTGAGGCGGGCATGCAACATGGCGCCGCTGCACATGGCGCAGGGCTCCAGGGTGACAAAAAGCTCGCAGTCGTCGAGCCGGTAATTGCCCAGCGCCTGTGCGGCAGCGCGCAGTGCGACGATCTCGGCGTGGGCGGTCGGGTCATGCCCGTCCACAGGCGCATTGCGGCCGGTGGCGATGACCTCGCCGTGCCGCACCACCACTGCGCCCACAGGCACTTCGCCCGCGGCGGCGGCCTTGCGTGCCTCGGCCAGCGCCTGCCGCATAAAGACCTCGTCGTTCATCGCCTCAGCGTCAGACACGGGGTGGGTTATTTCTCTTCCGGCATGGGCCGGGCTTGCTGCAGGGCGCCCTCCACGGCCTGCTTGACCTGCTGCTGGGCCTGCTGGCTTTGCACCTGAGGCGGGGCATCGGCGGAGACGGCCGGCATGCCGGGAGCCGGCGGAACGGATATCTGGGTACTCATTTGCTTTTTGACCAGCAGGCCGACGATGGCCAGCACCACCAGCAGGCCCACGAGGCTGAAAATACCGCGCATATCAAGTCTCCGATGAGGTGTTGTCTTGGGCCATGCCCAGGCGGGTCATCCAGGTCGCCAAGGCGCGCTCGTCCTCATTGCCGGTGGCGTACATGGCTTTCATCGCGGCATGCGACTCGCGCCTGTGCTGGTTGATTTTGACCTTGCATTGGAAATCGGTCACCCGCAGTTCAAAGCCCACGATGCCGGCCATCATCTTGTGGCCGAATTCTTCACCCAGGTCGCGCCACTGCTGCGCGTAAGGCGGCTCGTGGTCGCCTATGAGCTTTTTGAGCAGCGCGTCCTTGGCCGCCGGCTCTTCAATCAGCGTGGCCTGCACGGTGCAGTGCACGGCCAGGTAGTTCCAGGTCGGCACGCGCGCCAGGTCGGGGTAGACCTTGGGCGACAGATAGGCATGGGGCCCGAGGAAAGTCACGACGGCCTGGGGCCGCGCCTGCAGGTGGCGCCAGTGCGGGTTGGGCTTGGCCACATGGCCCAGCAGCACCATCTGCTCATCGTGTATCTCAAGGTGCAGCGGCAGATGGGTCACATAAGGCAGGCCCGCGTCGTCCACGCTGATCAGGCTGGCGAAGGGGTTCTCATTGATCAGCGCCGCGGCCTGGACGCGGTCGCCTTTGAATTGGGGCGGTAGGTACATGGGCTGAAGCATAGGCCAAAAAAACGGATTTCAGGCGGCGTGGGCCGAAAGCGCGTGGGCCCACAAGCTACCCGCAGTGCTGCCGGGACCCAGCTCGGCCAGCCACGACACCCGCACGGACAGGGGAATATCCAGCCGCAGCTTGCTGCCCGGCAGGTTCACCGTCGCGGTGGGAAAGGTGAGTTTGGCCAGCTCTTCCTCCAATGCCAGGGCGGATGCGGCCGGCACCAGGGCGCAAAAGTTCGAGGGACCCAGGCGCGCGAGCGCGCCGTTTTGCGGGAGCCGCTGGCGCAGCACCTGGGCCAGCATCAGCGCCAGGGCATCGCGGTTGGAAAACCCGGCCTTCCCCGCCAACTGCTCGATGTCGTCCACATGCAGGCTGCAGACTGCCAGGTCGGTGGCCCTGGTGCGCGCATCTTCCACACCCAGCGCGAGCAACTCCCGGAAACCGCGGATGTTCCAGCAGCCGGTCAGCGGATCCAGCGCGCCTTTGCGTTGCAGTGCGCTGAGCCGCATCATCAGCTTGTTTTGCAGGCTGGACATCGCCCTCACCTTCAGCTCCGCTTCGGCCATGCTGGCGAGGTCCTTCAGGGCATCGCGGTCGTCCGGGCCAAAAGTGCGCGGCATGGTGTCGATCACGCAGAGCGATCCCACCGCCAGGCCGGGCGCGATTTCAAGCGGCCAGCCGAGGTAAGAGCGGATTCCCGGCGGGCCCAGCACCAGCGGGTTGTCGTGGAACCGGACGTCCTCCCAGGCGTCGGGAATGCTCAGCGGCTTGTTCAGCGCAATGGCGTGGCCGCAGAAGGAAATGTCCCGCGCGGTGTGGTCGATCTCCAGGCCCTGCACCGAGCGGAACCATTGCTCGTCCTGCTCGATGATGGAGATCAGCGAAATCGGCACCTGGAGCAGCCTTTTGGCGGTGCGCGTGATGCGGTCAAAGCGCTCTTCCCGGGGAGCGTAGGCGCAAAAACCGTCGCGAAGCGCGTCCAGTCGTTCGGAATCGTTGTCGGGTATCGGGGCTGCGAGCATGAGGGTCAGGCCGGAAGGCGAAGAAAGCTATCCAGCGTTTACGCGGGCAAGCTGCCCGTGGATTCAACATTTTCCGCCCGTCGCCCAGAAAGCACAGGCGCGACGCATGACAGCTATGCCGAAGGCGGCCCCGACAGCGGCCAGCGCGCCAGGTGCACATGGCGGGTTTCGCCCAGCAGGCTGTGCACAAGCACGACTTCCACGGCCGTCCAGGCCACAGGCGGCACGGGCGTAGCGCCCAGCGCGCCATCGTCGTAGAGCAAGGTCACGTGCGGCGTGTAGCCGGGCTTGGCCCATTGCCCCAGGTTGGCCTTCTTCAGCGCCGCGCCCAGAACTTTGTGGAAAGCCATCAAGGACGAGAGGCCCTCGTCATCGCCGCGCAATACCAGAGGGCGGTTGCGCGGCATGCTGGCAAAACTTTCCGCGCGGGTGAAGGTGACGGCGAAAGGCTGTGTGGCGGCCGCCGCTTCGGCGGCGGCTGCACCGGCCCGCCTGACGACGTCGGACGGCAAACCGGCGTAGTCGCCCAGGTGGTTCAGGGTGATGTGAAAGCGCGCCGCCTCGAGCGGCCGGCCGCGCAAGGCATGGGTGCCGCGAATCCGGGCGGCAAGCTCCGCGATCTCCAGCGCGGTTTCCGGCGTAGGAAACAGCGCCAGAAACAGGCGATCGGTCGGCTTGGCCTCTTCAAAGCCCGGAAATGAGGATTGCCCGGTCATGGCTCTGGCCCTCACGCCCACGCAATCATCAAGAAAACATCAGACTTCATACATTTCAAGCGTGGCTTGCCCAATTGGCGAGAAACTGGGTGACTTTGTCTTCAATACGACTCTCCACGGTTCTCAAGCGAAGTAACGGAATATTGCTCTTATTTAAGATGCTGTTCTTCAACGCATCCCGCTCCGCCTGTTCCGCCCTGTCGTGAGAGCCGCCATCGACTTCGATCACACCCAACGGCGTTTTCCCCACCTTGAAATAGAGCACAAAATCACAACTGGCGCGGTTTTTCATAAACGCCTGCTCTCGTGCCGTCAATGCTGCGTTGGTCGATGAGGCGACCTGGTTCAGTGCGATCTGGAAGTGAAACGTCAGCGCCCGGCACGACGCGCCAGACATCGCGTCCCGCAACACCTGTGCCACGATCTGCTCGGATTTGAACCGTGAATCTACAGGCCGTAGTCTGGCATTGAGCCGCTCCAGGGATTGGTCGTACTCCCGGTACAGCAGATCGAAGGCCGAAACCACGGGAGCGCGCCGCACCTGTTTTTCGTTCGCGTAATACTCGACATAGCGCACCAATGCGGCAATAGGTCCGCTGTTCGCGGAAAAGACCTCGTCGCCCGTCACCAGGATGAATTTGTTTTTGGCCCTCGACACCGCAACGTTGACCATGCGCGCATCATCCACAAAATCCAGCCGGGTCTGGCTTTCCCGCTTCTTATCCAACACGGTGGAGAAGACGATCTCATCGCACTCCCGGCCCTGGAACTTGTGCACGGTGTCTTTCACGAAATCCGCCGGCAAATACGAACCAGAAAGAGCGACTTGCGCTCTGAAAGGGGCAATGAAGCCTCGGCCGTCTCCGTCCAGCCCTGCGGGCTCTCCTTCGTCTTCGAGCGTCTTGAGCAACGAGTCCAGTTCCCTGAGGTTCGCGTTTTTTCGGGTATGGTTTCCCTTGGCGGTGACCAGCAAGCTCAGGGATTCTTCGCCACCATCATGCGTCATCGGAATCAGTTCGTTCTCATAGAACTGCTGATTGCAGAACTGGATGATCCGGGGATGGCATCGGTAGTGCTCTTTCAGCAAGGTCCTGGGCAGCGTGTGCTTGAAAACACCGATGCTCGAATCGAGCAGACTGTATTTCTCGCAATCGTAACCATCAACGGGCGCCACCAGGTCCAGTTTCACGGGAATGTGCGCCAACTGCCTGTGATCACCAACGATGACCAGATTCTTCGCGCAACCCAGCGCCAATATTCCCGGGACAATGTCTTGCTGGGAGGCCTCGTCGATGATGACGTAGTCGAGTATCGCCCCCGCTGCGATCGAATTGACGATGGAGTGCGTGCTGCTGCCGATGACCGGAAAACGCTTCAAAAACGCATCGAAGTCTTTCCGGTAGTTCTCCGCATCGAACATTTGCGAATCCCGGATATTTTCATGAAGGTGGCGTTTTAGATACCTCATCGAACCCACCGTCAATTCATCCAGAAGTGCCGTGAAATTTCCGCGCTCCAAGGACGCAAGGCACACGGCCAAAGCCGCCTCCTTCTCGCCTAGCACCTTGTCGTAGTAGTGCATCTGCAAGGAATAAAAGACGGACTGGCGCTTTTCCCCATTACCGAAAGGCCTGGTTCGAAATATCCTGAATTGAAACAGCAGCTCTATCCTGTCCTTGAACCCGATGCGCTGACTCGCAAGATGGGACAGATAGGCCATCAAATCCGCCGTCTTTCGCGGGGACAAGCCGTATTTATCCAAAGAGGCAGGAGCCCGCGCCCCATTGTCCTGCTGCCACTGCAGAAGATAGCGCCGCTCTATGACCAATTCATTTATCTCGGCTTTGAGTTGCGCAGCCGTGTTGTGGGCGCTCAGGTGCTGCTTCAACTGTGCCAGAGTGGTCTGAAGGTCCTCCATTGCGGGCGCAGCTTCTGGTTCGGCCGACGGCGCGAGGGGAATACTGGCGAAGAAGTCCTTTTGGTTGTCTTTGCTACCGAGCCGGGCGGCCAGATAATCCAAGCCGACTTTTTCTAGTTTTTCGTAAACATTTTTCACCGCCGCATTGTTGTTGGACAGCACTGCGACCGTTTTACCGCGCAAAAGGACATTGGCGATGATGTTCAGGATTGTCTGCGTCTTGCCTGTCCCGGGAGGCCCTTCAATCAGGCTGATCTGTGTGTTGAAAGCCTGCTCAACCGCCATGAGCTGGCTTTCGTTGACACCAAAGGGATAGATCAGTTGCTCCGCCTCTTTCTGCTTACCATTGATCCCTGTACAGTAGGCATGCAAGGCAGTGCCCACACAGGCGGGCAGTTTTTCGAGTTGGCGCACTACGTTGGCCGCGATCTGCTCTTGATCCGCCGACATCCCGCAGTCCACCCGGGCATTTGCCACGGAAACGAAGTAGCGGAATATCGGCCCATCCATCATCTCCGTCTGCGAGACGAATTCAATGCCATCCAGCTTATGGACGTAGCTCTTGGTGCTTCCCGGATACTGGATGGCAGCGTATTTCTCGCCATAGATCACCGCTTTTTCGATGGTCTTGACGACGGAACTGCCTTTCTTGACAAAAAACTTCTCACCCAGTTCCCGGGTGGGAACGATCGTGCATTCACTGAGCGGGCAGGTAAAGATTTTTTTGGAGGGGAAATGGCAAGTCAATGCCAATGCCTGGTGCGTGTTGCTCCATTGAATCGTCCAGTCCCTGATTTGCCGAGTCCTGTCTTCGCCGCGGACATGGATAGAGACCATGGACATTCTCTACACGCTCACTCCCACTCAATCGTCGCCGGCGGCTTGCTGCTGACGTCGTAGGTGACGCGGTTGATGCCGCGCACTTCGTTGATGATGCGGCCGGAGACTTTTTTGAGCAGCGCATAGGGCAGCTCGGCCCAATCGGCGGTCATGAAGTCGCTGGTCTGCACGGCGCGCAAGGCGACCACATAGTCGTAGGTGCGGCCGTCGCCCATCACGCCGACGCTTTTGACCGGCAAGAACACGGTGAAAGCCTGGCTGGTGAGGTCGTACCAGGACTTGCCGGTGGCCGCGTCCTTGAAGTTGCGCAGCTCTTCGATGAAGATCGCGTCGGCGCGGCGCAGCAGGTCGGCGTATTCTTTTTTGACTTCGCCGAGGATGCGCACGCCCAGGCCCGGGCCGGGGAAAGGATGGCGGTAGACCATGTCGTGCGGCAGGCCCAGCGCGACGCCGAGTTCGCGGACTTCGTCCTTGAACAGCTCGCGCAGGGGTTCCAGCAGCTTCAGGCCCAACTGCTCGGGCAGGCCGCCCACGTTGTGGTGGCTCTTGATGGTGACGGCTTTTTTGCTCTTGGCGCCGCCGGATTCAATGACGTCGGGGTAAATCGTGCCTTGGGCCAGCCATTTGGCGCCCTTGTGGCCGCCGTCGCCGGCTTTCAGCCGGGCAGCCTCGGCCTTGAACACTTCGACGAACTCGCGGCCAATGATTTTCCGCTTGGCTTCGGGTTCGTTCACGCCGGCCAGGTGGCCGAGGAACTGGTCGCTCGCATCGACACGAATCACCTTGGCGTGCAGCTTGCCGACGAACATGTCCATCACCATGTCGCCTTCGTTCAAGCGCAGCAGGCCGTGGTCGACGAAAACGCAGGTGAGCTGGTCGCCGATGGCGCGGTGGATCAGGGCCGCCGCGACGGACGAATCAACGCCGCCCGACAAGCCCAGGATGACTTCCTCGTCACCGACCTGCTGGCGGATTTTTTCAACGGCTTCGCTGATGTAGTCGCCCATGACCCAGTCCTGGCGGGTGCCGCAGATGCCCAGCACAAAACGCTGGAGGATGGCGTTGCCCTGCTTGGTGTGCGTGACCTCGGGGTGGAACTGCACCGCGTAGAAACGGCGGTCTTCGTCGGCCATGCCGGCGATGGGGCAGGAATCGGTGGAGGCCATGAGCTTGAAGCCCGGCGGCATCTCGGTGACCTTGTCGCCGTGGCTCATCCAGACGTCCAGCATGCCCTGGCCTTCGGGCGTGGTGTAGTCGGCGATGTCTTTCAGCAGCGCGGTGTGGCCGCGGGCGCGCACGTCGGCGGAGCCGAACTCGCGCTTGTGCCCGCCTTCGACCTTGCCGCCCAATTGGTGCGCCATGGCCTGCATGCCGTAGCAGATGCCCAGCACCGGAAGGCCCAGCTCGAAGACGGCTTGCGGCGCCTTGTCGGTGGTCTCTTCGTAAATGCTGGCGTGGCTGCCGGAGAGGATCACGCCCTTGAGCGTGCCGTCCTTCGCGTAGTCGCGGATCCATTCGTCGCTGACGTCGCAGGGGTGGACTTCGCAGAACACGTGGGCGTCGCGCACGCGGCGGGCGATCAGCTGGGTGACCTGGGAACCAAAATCAAGAATGAGGATTTTCTGGTGCTGCATGAGGGTGTTACTCCAAGGCAAAAAAAGAAAAAGGCGTCTGGTTTATCAGACGCCTCAGGCCGCTGTGGGGCTCAATCAGCCCGGTAGTTCGGCGCTTCCTTGGTGATCTGCACGTCGTGGACATGGCTCTCGCGTATGCCGGCGGAGGTGATTTCCACAAATTCGGCCTTGTCGCGCATGTCTTCAATGGTGGGGCAACCGCAGTAGCCCATGCTGGCCCGCAGGCCGCCGGCCATCTGGAACACGATGGCGACCATGGAGCCCTTGTAGGGGACCCGGCCTTCAATGCCTTCGGGCACCAGCTTGTCGGCATTCGGGTTGCCGGTGCTGGATTCCTGGAAATAGCGGTCGGCGCTGCCCTGCTGCATGGCGCCTATGCTGCCCATGCCGCGGTAGCTCTTGTAGCTGCGGCCCTGGAACAGGATGACCTCGCCCGGGGCCTCTTCGGTGCCGGCGAACATGCCGCCCATCATGACCGTGTTGGCGCCGGCCGCGATCGCCTTGGCGATGTCGCCGCTGTAGCGGATGCCGCCGTCGCCGATCAACGGGACGCCGGTGCCGCGCAGCGCGGTGGCGACGTTGTCGATGGCCATGATCTGCGGAACGCCCACGCCGGCAACGATGCGGGTGGTGCAGATGCTGCCGGGGCCTATGCCGACCTTGACGCCGTCGGCGCCGGCTTCGACCAGCGCCAGCGCCGCGGCGCCCGTGGCGATGTTGCCGCCTATGACATCAACTTGCGGGTAGTTCTGCTTGACCCAGCGAACCCGGTCCAGCACGCCTTTGCTGTGGCCGTGGGCGGTATCGACGACGATGGCGTCGACGCCGGCCTTGACCAGGGCTTCAACCCGCTCTTCAGTGCCCTCACCCACCCCGACAGCGGCGCCCACGCGCAGCTGGCCGTGCGAGTCGCGTGCGGCGTTCGGGAAGGTGGTCTGCTTGGTGATGTCCTTGACGGTGATCAGGCCCTTGAGCTCGAAATTGTCGTTGACCAGCAGCACGCGCTCGAGGCGGTGCTTGTTCAGCAATGCCTTGGCATCGGCCAGCGAAGCGGTTTCGGAGATGGTGATCAGGCGCTCGCGCGGCGTCATGATGGTGCTGACCGGCACGTCCATGCGCGATTCGAAGCGCATGTCGCGCCCGGTCACGATGCCGACGACCCTGCCGCCGTCGATCACCGGGAAGCCGGAGATGCCGAGCTGCTCGCTCAGGGCCATGACCTGGCGCACAGTGTGGGTGGGGGTGATCACCACGGGGTCACGCAGCACGCCGCTTTCGTAGCGCTTGACCTTGGCGACTTCAGCGGCCTGTTGTTGGGGCGTGAGGTTCTTGTGGACGATGCCGATGCCGCCCTCCTGCGCGATGGCGATGGCGAGCCGGGCTTCGGTGACCGTGTCCATGGCGGCCGACACGAGCGGCAGGTTCAGGCGGATGTTTCGGGAAAACTGGGTGGAAAGCGAGGTGTCCTTGGGCAGGACCTGGGAGAACGCTGGCACCAACAATACGTCGTCGAAGGTGAGCGCTTTGCCGAGTAGGCGCATAGGGATGGCTCCAAAAACACGATTGTACCCTTGTCGCAAAGACCCGTCGGTACTAACCCCTAGGAGCCTGGGCGGCAGAAGGAGCATCGGCTGCAAAGCGAGCGCAGCGGTCCATTTTTCACCGGCTTTTTGCCCCATAGCTACGGCTATGGGTCTGCAAATCCGGCAAAAACTGTCCTCGCTGGGCTCGCTTTTCGCTTCGATGCCTTCTGCCGCCCAGGCTCCTAGCGCCTCGACATCCGTCGGGCTACTGTTGCGCCGGGTTGTAAAAAGGCAGCTTTGCCTGCTCTTTGCGCCCCCTTTGCGCCCGAACGGAGGGCAAACCGCATCTCACGGCGCTACACTGGTGAAATGGATCTCAAACTCGTTTCAAGAACCCTCATCCTGGCCGTCGCCGGCGGGTCATTTGCACTCACCGCGTTTGCCCAGTGGCAATGGATCGACAAGGACGGCCGCAAGGTCTACAGCGACCGCTCGCCACCGGCCGATATCCTGGAAAAAAATATCCTGAAGAGGCCGCGCGGAGCCCAGGTCACGGCAGCGCCTGTCGCGAGTGACGCGCCGGCGGCTGCGCCTGCCGGCACGGCCTCCGCCGCCGCCAAGGGCAATGCCGGCGCTCCCAAGCTGTCGGGTAAGGACGCCCAGCTGGAAGCCAAGAAAAAACAGGCTGAAGACGAAGAAGCCACCAAGAAAAAAGCCGAAGACGAAAAGGTCGCCAAAGCCAAGGCCGACAATTGCGAATTGGCCAAAAAAGGCCAGGCCAGCATGAAGTCCGGCGTGAGGATTTTGACGACCAACGCCAAGGGTGAACGGGAGGTCCTCGATGACAGCGCCAAGGCGGCCGAAACGAAACGCCTCCAGGCTGTTATCGACAGCGATTGCAAATAAGCGAAGCGGATTCCAGCTAACCACCGGCCTCAACCGCACGCAGCGTTTCGCAAACTGCCTGAGCCGCAGCTCCTTCGCACTTCCCGTCAGTAGCCGGCCTTCGCACCGGCCCGGGTCCTGGCAAACAGCCCGGCCCGCTTGGCCCCCTGCCGGTTGAACCTTTCCCTGCGCGCCACCTTGGGATCCACACGCAGGCCGCGGTAGATCTCCACGCGGTCATGGTCCAGCAGCACATGCCCCGGCGTGGTCTTGCGGCCCCAGATGCCCAGCACGGGACGCCCGGCACGCAATTCGGCAAACTCATCGAACACCCCGCTGGCCGCCAGCGCCTGCGCCACTGTCGCACCGTCTGCGAGTTCCAGCACCCACTCGCGCACCTGCCTGGGCATAGGGGAGTAAACCAGGACTATCTTGAACAGCCCGCCGCCCTCAGCCTTCGCCATAAACATCCGACGCTCTTTTGACAAAAGCATCGACCAGGCTGCCTGCGATCTTGTCGAACACGGGGCCGACCAGGGCCGCCAGCGCGGCATTGTCAAAATCGTAGCGCAGGGTGAACTCGACCTTGCAGGCTCTTTCGTCGCCCTTGCCCACCGTCGTGAAATCCCAGTGGCCGTCGAGCTTTGAAAAAGGGCCGTCAACCAGCTTGAGGCTGACCTTGCGGTCTTTTTCATGGGTGTTGCGTGTGGTGAAGCTTTGCGAGAGGCCGGCAATGGAAAGGCCGATCTTTGCCGTCATGCCGTGCGCGTCTTCCTCCAGTACCGAGGCCTGGTCGCACCAGGGTAAAAACTCCGGATAACGGGCGACGTCGATGACCAGGGCGAACATCTCGGCGGCGCTGTACCAGATTAAAACGGACTTGTGAACGGTTTTCATACAATCGAGGACTGGGCGCAATTGTATTGGCACTGTACTTTCCGGTTTTCGCCCCTATCTTTTATCCATGGCCACCAAAGAAGCATCCTCCTCCAAAAAAACGGCCGCAACGCCTTCCGCAAACCTTTCCCCCAAGGCCGCGGCTGCCGCCGTGCGCATTGCCGACAACAAAAAAGCACTTTTCAACTACCACATCGAGGAGCGCTTTGAAGCGGGCATGGTGCTGGAAGGCTGGGAAGTGAAGTCCCTGCGCGAAGGCAAGGTGCAGCTCACCGACGGCTATGTGGTGGTGCGCGGCGGCGAACTGTTCATCATCGGCTGCCAGATCAATCCGCTGGGCACAGCCTCGACCCACGTGCGGCCCGACTCGGTGCGCACCAAGAAGCTGCTGATGCACAAGGAAGAGATCCGCAGGCTGATCGGTAAGGTCGAACAAAAAGGCTTCACCCTGGTGCCGCTGAACATGCACTGGAAGGCCGGCAAGGTGAAGTGCGAGATCGGCCTGGCCAAGGGCAAGGGCGAGCACGACAAACGCGACACCATCAAGGACCGCGAAGGCAAGCGCGAGGTCGAGCGCGCCATGAAGTCCCGCAACCGCTGAATGCGGCTTGCGCGAGCGGCAGGTCCACGCCGCTGAAAAAATTTGTAACGCCATGGAATAAACCACCCATCGCGGGTGTTTACTCCGGTGCAGGCTGCTTTGGCCTGAAACACAACCGGAGATTTCCATGAAATTGCTACCCATTGCCCTGTTGACCGCCAGCCTGCTCGGTATCTGCGCATCTGCAGGCGCCCAAAGCCCGGCCAAAGCCGCCGACGGCGTGCTGGTCGGCCCCAACGGCATGACGCTCTATATCTTCGACAAGGACACGGGCGACAAGTCGGTTTGCAACGGCGGCTGCGCCACCAACTGGCCGCCGCTGATGGCCACCGACGCCGACAAGGCCGCCGGCGACTACACCATCATCACCCGCGACGACGGCAAAAAGCAGTGGGCCCTGAAAGGCAAGCCGCTGTACTACTGGGCCAAGGACACCAAGCCCGGCGACAAGACCGGCGACAACGTGGGAACCGTCTGGCACGTCGTCAAGCCCTGACGACGTAATGCCTGCTGCTGCCCGCCCCACCACGATGGCAGCAGGCTTTGCCTGACGCATGACCGAATTTCCGCTGACCGACCACATCCCCAGCCTGCGCCGCTATGCGCGCGCGCTGACGGGCGACGCCTGGACGGCCGACGACCTGGTGCAGGACACACTGGAACGTGCCTGCTCCAGGTGGCGTCTGTGGGTGGTGGGCAGCGACCTGCGCGCCTGGCTGTTCACGCTGATGCACAACGTCTTCGTCAACCAGGTCCGCCGCTCCATGCGGCAGGCGGCTGCGGGCACCACGGTCAACGTCGATGACGTCGAGAACGAGCTGGCCGCGCCTGAAGCGGGCACGGCCCAGTCCCTGGACCTGCAGCGCTGCCTGTTGCGCCTTCCCGAAGACCAGCGGGCCGTGCTGCTGCTGGTCAGCCTGGAAGACCTGACCTATGAGGAGGTCGCAAAGATCACCGGCGTGCCGGTCGGGACGGTCATGTCCCGCCTGTCGCGCGCGCGCAGCCGCCTGCGCGAATTGATGGACGGCCCGGCGTCGACACCGGCCGCCGGCGCGCCCGCACAGCTCAGGCGCCTGAAGTAAAGGCAGGACCTTCATGGAAAAAACCCACGACACATCACGCGCGCCCCATGGCGAACTCCTGCACGACCGGATCAATGCCTTGGTCGATGGCCGGTTGCCGCCCGCGCGGCAAGTAGAACTCGAGGCGCAGCTGGCCAACGATACCGCCGCCCAGGACACCCTGCAGGCCTGGAAAGCCCAGCGCGAGGCCTTGCGCGCCTTGCACCGCCCGTTACTGGAAGAAGCCATCCCCGACGCGCTGATGGCCGCCGCACGCCGTGGCGAGGCCGGCAGGCGACAAGTCGGCCAATGGCAGCGCTGGGGCGGCATGGCGGCGGCCGTGATGCTGGCGTTTGGCGTGGGCTGGCTCTCGCATGGGCAGCTCGGCGGCCCGCCGGCATCGCAGCAACTCGCCTCGGCCGGGACCGGTGCGGCGCAATCGTTTGTGCACCAGGCCTCGCTCGCGCACGCGGTGTTTTCACCGGAGGTGCGGCATCCCGTCGAAGTCACGGCCGCGCAGCAGGACCATCTGGTGCAGTGGCTGTCCAAACGTGTGGGCCGGCCGCTGAAAGTGCCGGTGCTGGCGACTGAAGGTTATGAACTGGTCGGTGGCCGGCTGCTGTCAGGCGACGGCGGCGCCCGCGCGCAGTTCATGTTCCAGAACCCGGCCGGCCTGCGCTTGACCTTGTACCTGGGCGCCATCGACGCGGCCTTGCCGGGCTCCACCAAAGCGGCGCCCCAGGCTGCGCAGGAAACCGCTTTTCGCTACAGCGGCGACGGCCCGGTGCCTTCGTTTTACTGGGTGGACCAGGGCTTCGGCTACGCGCTGAGCGGCGCCGTGTCGCGCGATGAATTGATGAAGCTGGCGCAGCTGGTGTACCAGCAGCTCTAGGCTCACATCTCCGGAATCACTCCAGCTATTTCAGGTCGCGCAGTGGATGTGTTTCAGGCGTCCAGGGGCTCGCAAAAAACGCATCGGCCATGCCGGGCTTGACGTCTTCAATGCGGGCCGGGTTCCACTGCGGCTTGTAGTCCTTGTCGACAGCCAGCGCGCGTATGCCTTCGACAGTCTCGCCGGCCGCGCCCGGGCGCAGGTGAAAGCATTGGTAGACCATATCGCGCTCCATGCGCAGGTCGTCGGCCAGGCTCAAGCCGCGGGCGCGCCGGATTTGCTCCAGCGCCACATGCAGCATCAAGGGCGAGCGTTTGCGCAAGGTGGCGGCGGTTTTGGCCGCCCAGGGGTCGCCCGAAGCTTCCAGCGCATCGACGATGTGTTTTACGCGCTGCAGGGAAAAATAGCCGTCGATCCGGCTGTCTGCTTGTGCCGGCCGGGTATGGCCTGACGTCCACTGCGCCGTGATCCATGCCTCGGCCGCATCGACCGACCCGAAGGCCTGGCTGCCCAGCGCGTCCCAAAGCTTGGGCAAGCTGGCCGCGTCCACCTTGATGTCGGCCAGGCCATAGTCCAACGCCTCGTCCGCGCCAATCACGTCCCCCGTCAGCGCGAGGTATTCACCCGCGTGGCCAGGGCAGCGCCCCAGGAAATAACCGCCGCCGACATCGGGAAACAGGCCGATATTGGTTTCAGGCATGGCCATCTTGGTGTGCTCGGTCACGATGCGCACCTTGGCGCCTTGACTGATTCCCATGCCGCCGCCCATCACCACGCCGTCCATAAAAGCGACATAAGGCTTGGGGTAGCTGTGGATCAGGTGGTTGAGGGCGTATTCCTCGGTGAAGAAGTCTTCCAGCGCGGAGTCGCCCGCGAGCGCCGCCTGGTGAAAAAAGCGGATGTCACCGCCCGCGCAAAAGCCGCCGAACAGGCTTTCCGGCGTGCCGGGCTGGCCTTTTTTGTTGCTGCCGCGTATCGCCACGACGTGGACCTCGGGGTCTTCGCGCCAGGCCTGCAAGGCGGCCGACAGATCCCGGATCATGGGCAGCGACAAGGCATTAAGCGCCTTGGGGCGGTTCAGGGTAATGAGGCCCGCGTTGCCACGCCGCTCGACCACGACGTCGCTTCTGGTTTCGATACTTGTGCTGCTCATGCCCGTTGCCTCCATCCAATCAATTCATTGACCACCAGCGCGCCGATGACCAGCGCACCGCCGGTCAGCACGCTCGCACCGGGCACCTCGCCCGCGCCGACCCAGGCCAGCAATATCCCGAAGATCACCTCCAGCAGCGCCAGCAGGGCGACTTCCGGCGCCTTGAGCACGCCGGCGCACATCACCGACAGCACGCAGGGAATCGCCAGTTGCACCAGGCCCAGCAAGGCCAGCAAACCGACGTCATGCGCCGTGGCCGAAAACGGCAGCGACAAAGGCAAAGTCGCCAGCGTCGAAATCACCGCGCCCAGCAGCACCGCCGGCACCAGGTCGATGTTCTTGCCGTGCGCGCGGCTGTGCTGCACCACCGTCCAGTTGCTGGCGCTGGCGATCGGCACCATCAGCGCCACCAGGGTTCCGCCTATGTGGCTGGAAAGGTCCATCTGCCCGCCGTACATCCAGGCAATGCCGGCGCCCGCCATCGCGATGGCCAGCCAGGTGCGCGCGGGGATTTTGTGGCCGATAAAGACACGCGCCAGCAAGGCCGTGATGAAAGGGCTGACCGCCATGGTCACCAGCACATTGGCCACGGTGGTCAGCGTGAGCGCCACCATAAAAGCCGTGAACATCACGCTCCAGCAAATGCCCGACAGCCAGAAGGCGCCCCCGCCGTTGCGGATCTTGGTGAACACCGCCCTGCCCTGGAAAAACGGCAGGATGACCAGCAGCGACACCACGGTGAAAAAGCTGCGCCAGAAAGTGACCTCAAAGCTGCGGGCCGACTCCAGGTGGCGTGTCACGACACCGGCAATCGAC
Organism: Polaromonas sp. YR568; assembly: GCF_943369675.1. GTDB lineage: Bacteria > Pseudomonadota > Gammaproteobacteria > Burkholderiales > Burkholderiaceae_C > Polaromonas. The sequence goes on from NZ_CALROB020000008.1 coordinate 132,380, forward strand.
CACATCATGGTCACGAGGATCATCAGGAAGACGGCGCGGGAATGCGTGAGTTTCATAAAAATCTCTGCCGAAAATGCATAACTACATCGATAAAAGAAAAGGGCCGCTTCTCGCACAACCGTGCAGCGGCCCTTCCATCTGGCGCTTGGCCTCTGGCCGCCTCGGCGGCCGAGGGCTTAGCGGCCTGCGCGCTTGCGGTCGCTTTCCTTGAGGTGGCGCTTGCGCAGGCGGATGGACTTGGGCGTGATCTCGACCAGTTCGTCGTCCTCGATGAATTCCACGCCGTATTCCAGCGTGCATTCGATTGGGGGCGTGATCTTGATCGCGTCTTCCTTGCCGCTGACGCGGAAGTTGGTCAGCTGCTTGGTGCGCGTGGCGTTGACCACCAGGTCGTTGTCGCGGCTGTGGATGCCGACGATCATGCCTTCGTACACCGGGTCGTTGGCGCGCACGAACATGCGGCCGCGGTCGTCCAGCTTGCCCAGGGCGTAGGTGAAGATTTCACCGTCGTCCATGGAGATCAGCACGCCGTTCTTGCGGCCGCCGATGTCACCCTTGTGCGGCTCATAGCCGTCAAAGATATTGGAAATCAGGCCGGAGCCGCGCGTCAAATTCAGGAATTCATTGGTGAAGCCGATCAGGCCGCGCGCAGGGATGCGGTACTCGAGGCGCACACGGCCGCGGCCGTCCGGCTCCATGTTCACCAGTTCACCTTTGCGCTCGCCCAGTGCCTGCATCACGCCGCCCTGGTGCTGGTCTTCAATGTCGGCGGTGACCAGCTCGATAGGCTCGTGGCGCACGCCGTCGACGTCCTTGAACACCACGCGCGGCTTGGACACGGCCATTTCATAGCCTTCACGGCGCATGTTTTCCAGCAGGATGGTCAGGTGCAACTCGCCGCGGCCCATAACTTCGAAGATACCTTCTTCGTCGGTTTCCTTGACGCGCAGGGCCACGTTGTGTTGCAGCTCCTTTTGCAGGCGGTCCCAGATCTGGCGGCTGGTGACGAACTTGCCTTCACGTCCGGCCAATGGGCTGGTGTTGACGCAGAAATTCATGGTCAGCGTCGGCTCGTCGACCTTGAGCATGGGCAGCGGCGCCGGGTTGGCCGGGTCGGTGATGGTCACGCCGATGCCGATGTCGGTCAGGCCGTTGATCAGCACGATTTCGCCGGGGCCGGCTTCGGTGGCCTGCACGCGCTCCAGGCCCTGGAAGGTCAGCACCTGGTTGATACGGCCTTTGACGGCCTTGCCGTCCGGGCCTTCCATGACCACGACGTCCATCATGGGCTTGATCGTGCCCTGGCTGATGCGGCCCACGCCGATGCGGCCGACGAAGGTCGAGAAGTCGAGTGCGGAAATCTGCAGTTGCAACGGAGCTGCAGGATCGCCCTTTTGCGCAGGCACGTGCTTGAGGATGGTGTTGAACAGGGCCGACATGTCGGGGCCCCACTGTTCATTGGGTGGGCCTTCTTCCAGCGAAGACCAGCCGTTGATGCCGGAGGCATAGACCACGGGGAAGTCGAGCTGCTCGTCGGTCGCGCCCAGTTTGTCGAACAGGTCGAAAGCGGCGTTGACGACCTTGTCGGGGTTGGCGCCCGGCTTGTCGACCTTGTTGACCACCACGATGGGCTTGAGGCCCAGGGCCAACGCCTTCTTGGTCACGAAACGCGTCTGGGGCATGGGGCCTTCCTGCGCGTCGATCAGCAGCACCACGCCGTCGACCATGGACAGCGCGCGTTCCACTTCGCCGCCGAAGTCGGCGTGGCCCGGGGTGTCGACGATGTTGATGTGCGTGCCTTCCCAGGTCACGGCGCAGTTCTTGGCCAGGATGGTAATGCCGCGTTCTTTTTCGATGGCGTTGTTGTCCATCACGGTGTCGACCACTTTTTCGTGCTCGGCGAAGGTGCCGGACTGGCGCAGCAGCTGGTCGACCATGGTGGTTTTGCCATGGTCAACGTGGGCGATGATGGCGATATTGCGGATCTGTTTGTGGCTCATGGTTGGCTTTCTGGGAACTTTAAAACGTCAAAACTGGCAAAAAAAACGGCTAATGGTGAACAAGGGCCGCCGCACCCGCGGGCGCGGCATCGCCGGAACTCTGTGCGGCAGCCAGGATGTCCTGGATCTCGATCGGGCTCAACAGGCGCTGCGGAATCAATTCGTCGGCCGTGATGTGGGCCGAGCCCAGGAAGGCCGGCGCCTCGCCGCCCTGCCCCGCATCCGCCGCAGGGCCGTAAACCTGCACCAGCGGCGCATCGGCGCCCCACTGGCCGGGCTGGCCGCGGCGGCGCAGGCCGCTTAAAAACCGCCCTGCATTGTCGGCGTCCAATGTGACAGACGGGTACGCCGACACCAGGGCCTGGGCCGGCAGCAGGCAAGCTTCGCGCTCGGGCTCGGTCATGGCTTCCAGGGCCGGCAGGCTCACGCATTGTTGCGCGGTAAAACCGCCGGTTTCCAGCCGCCTGAGCGAACCCAGGTGGGCGCCGCAACCTATGGCCTCGCCGATGTCTTCGCCCAGGGTACGGATGTAGGTGCCTTTGCTGCAGCTCACGGTGATCTTGATGGCGGCCGGCGCGCGCTCGTCATGGACCACGGCCATGTCAAGCTGGAAGATGGTGATGTGGCGGGCTTCGCGCTCCACTTCCTGGCCCTGGCGGGCGTATTCATACAGCGCCTTGCCGTCCTTCTTGAGCGCCGAGTACATGGGCGGGACCTGCGCCAGCGGGCCGGTAAAACGCGCCGTCAAATCCTGCAGCAGGGCCGGCGTAATCTCGGGCACGGGCCGGGTTTCAATCACGTCGCCTTCGGCGTCCGCCGTGCTGGTTTTCTGGCCCAGCAGCAGGACAGCTTCGTAGGTCTTGTCGGCATCGAGCTGGATCTGGCTGAACTTGGTGGCCGCGCCAAAGCACAGCGGCAGCACGCCGGTGGCCAGCGGGTCCAGCGTGCCGGTGTGGCCGGCCTTGTCGGCGCGCAGCAGCCATTTGGCCTTCTGCAAGGCCTGGTTGCTCGACAGACCCAGCGGCTTGTCGAGCAGCAGCACGCCGTGCACGGGACGTCGCTGGATTTTCTGGCGATGAGAAGAGGTTTGCGTCATAAATTCCGACAGGTTCGGCGCACGGGACAAACCGGGCGCTTTGTTGGCGCCGTTGTCCCTGAACCTGTCATCAAGGGGAACGGCGCGAACTCAGTCGTCTTGCGCGCGGGAGGAGACCGCCTTGGCAATCAAGGCGTTCATGTCGGCCGCGCGTTCCGTCGTGCGGTCGAAATGGAAATGCAGGGTCGGCACCGTGTGCGTCATCAGCCGCTTGAACAGGCCGTTGCGCAGGAAACCGGCGGCCTGGTTGAGCGCTTCTTCGCACTCGTTCGGGTCGCCGATCAGCACGCTGAAAAACACCTTGGCATGCGCGTAGTCGGCCGTCACCTCGACGGCCTGGATGGTCACCATCCCGACCCGCGGGTCTTTCAGCTCGCGCGCGATCAGCTCCGTCAGATCGCGCTGGATCTGGTCGGCAACGCGAAAACCGCGGTTGGGGGTGGTGGATTTTTTGCGCATGTCAAAAAGTGTTGAGGCCGTTGGCGTGAAGGCCCGCAGCCTGGGCTGCGGGCGGGTTCACGTTGTTCAGGCTTCCAGCGTTCTGGCCACTTCCCTGATTTCAAAGAACTCCAGGATGTCGCCAACCTGGATGTCGTTGTAGTTCTTGATGTTCAAGCCGCACTCGAAGCCTTCCTTGACTTCCTTGGCATCGTCCTTGAAACGCTTGAGCGAGTCGAGTTCACCCGTGAAGATGACCACGTTTTCGCGCAACAGGCGCAGGCGCGCCGTGCGGCGAACCACACCGGCGGTGACCATACAGCCGGCGATCGAGCCGATCTTGCTGACCTTGAACACCTGGCGAATCTCGGCATTGCCGATGACTTCTTCCTTCTTGTCCGGCGTCAGCATGCCCGACATCGCGGCGCGCAGTTCGTCCACAGCGTCATAAATGATGTTGTAGTAACGAATGTCCACGCCGTTGTTTTCGGCCTGCTTGCGGGCCTGGGCGTCGGCGCGGGTGTTGAACCCGATCACCACGGCCTTGGAGGCGATGGCCAGGTTGACGTCGGACTCGGAGATGCCGCCGACACCGGAGTACACCAGTTGGACCTTGACCTCGTCGGTCGAGAGCTTGAGCAACGACTGGGCCAGCGCTTCCTGCGAACCCTGCACGTCGGCCTTGATGATGATGGGCAGCATCTTGACTTCGCCGGCGCCGATGTCGGAGAACATGTTCTCCAGCTTGGCGGCCTGTTGCTTGGCCAGCTTGGTGTTGCGGAACTTGCCGGCACGGTAGGTGGAGATTTCACGGGCACGGCGCTCGTCGAGCATGACCATGAATTCATCACCGGCCTGCGGCACTTCCGTCAGGCCCTGGATTTCCACCGGGATCGACGGACCGGCCGTTTTGATCGGCTTGCCGTTTTCGTCCAGCATGGCGCGCACGCGGCCGTAGGTGGAACCGGCCAGCACCACGTCTCCGGCCTTGAGCGTGCCGGCCTGGATCAGCACGGTCGCGACCGGGCCGCGGCCCTTGTCGAGGCGGGCTTCGATCACCAGGCCCTTGGCCAATGCATCCACGGGCGCCTTGAGTTCAAGCACTTCAGCCTGCAGCAGCACCTGTTCGAGCAAGGCATCGACACCGGCGCCGGTATGGGCCGAGACGCCGACGAACGGAACGTCGCCGCCGAACTCTTCGGGAATCACTTCTTCAGTGACCAGTTCGCCCTTGACGCGTTCCAGGTTGATGCCCGGCTTGTCGATCTTGTTGATCGCCACGACGATGGGAACGCCGGCTGCCTTGGCATGCTTGATGGCTTCCTTGGTCTGCGGCATCACGCCGTCGTCGGCGGCCACCACCAGGATCACGATGTCGGTGGCCTGGGCGCCGCGGGCACGCATGGCGGTGAACGCCTCGTGGCCCGGGGTATCCAGGAAGGACACCATGCCGCGCGGGGTTTCCACGTGGTAGGCGCCGATGTGCTGGGTAATGCCGCCGGCTTCACCGGAGGCAACCTTGGCGCGGCGGATGTAATCGAGCAGCGAGGTCTTGCCGTGGTCGACGTGGCCCATGACGGTCACGACAGGCGCGCGCGGCAGCAACTCGGCCTGCTGGCCCTGCACGTCTTCGTCGGCAAAGGCTTCCGGATCGTCCAACGACGCCGTGACTGCCTTGTGGCCCATTTCTTCCACCACGATCATGGCGGTGTCCTGGTCCAGCGGCTGGTTGATGGTGACCATCTGGCCGAGCTTCATCAGGTGCTTGATCACCTCGGAAGACTTGACGCTCATCTTGTGCGCCAGTTCCGCCACGGTGATGGTTTCGGGCACGTGCACTTCAATGACCTTGAACTCGGTCGGCGCCACGAAGTTGGACTCCGGGCGTGCCTCGCGGTCGTTGCCGCGGCGGCCGCGCGGGCCGCTGCGGAAGTTGCCGCGTCCGGGCACGACAGGCGCGCCACGGCTCGGGATGCCCTTCTTCTTGGCGGCGTCGTCCTTCCAGGTCGAAGACAGGTTCTCCGACTTGACTTCCTTCTTGCCGGCGGCGCCCGGCGCGCCCGCGGCTGCGGGAGCACCCGGCTTGGCGGCCGCGCCCGGCACGGCAGCCGGTTTGTGCAGCGTGCCCTTGATGGCGGCTTTGGGGTCGACGTGCGGCACCAGCACGCGCTTGGGCGCGGACATCATGGCGCGAATGCCTGCGGCTTCGGCCTCAGCCTTGCGGCGGCGTTCCTGCAGTTCCTGCGCCTTGGCGGCGTCGGCCTGGAATTCAGCGGTGGCCTTGGCTTTGGCGGCGGCGGCCGCGGCGGCGGCATCAGCGGCCTTGGTGACCTGTTCGGCGGCGGCCGTTTCGGCGGCCTTGGTGGCGGCGGCCGTAGGCGCGGCGACTTCCTTGACCTTGCCGGTGGCCGGCTTGGCCTTCTTCAGGGCTTCGGCGGCGGCGGCTTCCGCCTGGGCGGCCTGCTCGGCGGCCAGGCGTTCCTGTTCACGGGCGGCGTCCTTCGCATCCTGCTCTTCGCGCAGGCGGCGTTTTTCGGCGAGCTCCTGCTCCTGGCGGCGCAGCAGTTCGGCGTGGCGGCTGGCTTCTTCCTCGCGGCGGATCAGCTCGGCGTCGTCGACGACGGGCGCCGGCGGCGGCGCGGCCACTTCAGGCTGGACTTCTTCGGCAGGCTGGTCCGAACCGTCGTCGCGTTTGACGAAGGTGCGTTTTTTACGGACTTCCACCTGGATGGTGCGTGCCTTGCCGGTGGCGTCGGCCTGCTTGATTTCGCTGGTGGATTTCTTCACCAGCGTGATTTTCTTGCGCTCGGCCGTGACGGTGCCATGGCTGGCCTGCAAATAGCCCAGGAGCTTTTGCTTGTCCGCCTCGGACAGGGGGTCGCTGGCTTGCGCCTTGGCGACGCCCGCGCTGGTCAATTGCTCGATCAGCGTGGCGGGGGATTTATTGAGTTCAGCTGCGAATTCAGCGACGGTAGTGGTACTGGACATATGTTGTTTTCCTGCTGGCCTCCATGATCATTGCTCTTGGGCCGCTGCGGGTGCAGGGGTGTCAGCGGCAGCGGGCTCATCGGTAAACCAATGCGCGCGAGCGGTCATGATCAGGGCTTTGGCTTCGTCCGCAGACTGGCCGGTGATATCGGTGAGTTCGTCCACAGCCAGGTCGGCCAGGTCGTCGCGGGTGGTAATGCCCGCTTCGGTCAGTTTGGCGATCAGCTCTGGCGTGAGGCCTTCGACGTCGCGCAGGTTCTGCGAAACGCCTTCGGCATTTTCTTCTTTGGCTATTTCCATCGTCAGGAGTGCGTCTTTGGCGCGCGTGCGCAGCTCATTGACGGTGTCTTCGTCGAAGGATTCGATCTCGAGCATTTCCTGCAGCGGCACATAGGCCACTTCTTCCAGGCTGGTGAAGCCTTCGGAGATCAGGATGTCGGCGATTTCCTCGTCCACGTCGAGCTTTTCCATGAACAGCTTGCGGCTGGTGTCGGTTTCGCTGGCCTGCTTCTGGGCGGACTCGTCGGCCGTCATGATGTTGATCTTCCAGCCGGTCAGCTCGGCGGCAAGGCGCACGTTCTGGCCGCCGCGGCCGATCGAAATCGCCAGGTTTTCTTCGTCGACGACGACGTCCATGGCGTGGCGCTCTTCGTCGACCACGATGGAGGACACGTTGGCCGGGGCCAGCGCGCCGATGACGAACTGGGCCGGGTCTTCGCTCCAGAGCACGATGTCGACGCGTTCGCCGGCAAGCTCGTTGGTCACGCCGTTGACGCGGGTGCCGCGCACGCCGACGCAGGTGCCGATCGGGTCGACGCGCTTGTCGTGCGACAGCACGGCGATCTTGGCGCGCGAACCGGGGTCACGGGCGCAGGATTTGATCTCCAGCAGGCCTTGCTCGATTTCAGGCACTTCCTGGCGGAACAGCTCGATCATGTATTCAGGCGCGGTGCGTGAAAGGATGATGGGCGCGCCGCGCAGGGTGGTGTCGACTTCCATGATCATGGCGCGGACGCGGTCGCCGGAGCGCAGGTTTTCCTTGGGGATCATGTCGCTGCGGCGCAGGCGCCCTTCGACGCGGCCGGATTCGACAATGATGTCGCCCTTGTCCATGCGCTTGACGGTGCCGACGAAAATCTTGTCGCCGCGCGACATGAAGTCGTTGAGCAGCATTTCACGCTCGGCGTCGCGGATTTTCTGCAGGATGACCTGCTTGGCCGCTTGCGCGCCGATGCGGCCGATAGGCAGGCTTTCCACCGGCTTTTCGATGTAGTCGCCTTCTTCGATGTCGGAGATTTCGTCGCGGGCGTCGCTGACCAGCTCTTCGGCTTCAGGATTTTGCAGGCCGGCTTCGTCGGGCACCACCAGCCAGCGGCGGAAGGTTTCGTAATTGCCGCTGTCACGGTCGACGGCCACGCGGATGTCCACTTCGCCTTCGTACACCTTTTTGGTGGCCGAGGCGAGCGCGAGCTCGACGGCGCCGAAAACGACGTCGCGTTCCACATTTTTTTCACGCGAGATGGCATCAACCAACATCAACAGTTCGCGATTCATTTCACAAGCCTGCCTTTCTTCATTTCTTGAAATTTAATTCTCTGTGGAGGGACCGGCACCGGGGGCTGCCTTGGGTTTACGCCCCTTGAAGTCCACCACGGGCGCCAGACGCGCCTGGTGAATCTCGTCGAGCGTGAAACCCAGCGCCTGCAGCGGTGCGGGTATCTTCTTCTTGCTGACCTTCTGGCCGGGTTTGACGGCGGGCTCGTCGCTCCAGACGATCTGCCAGCCGGCCTCGGCGCGCTCCAGCGTGCCGCGGAACTTCTTGCGGCTGGCCGCCACCGTGGAGCCGGCGCTGGCCGTCACGCCGATCGGCGCCTTCAGCGTGATGTCGACGAGTTCGCCGGCAAAACGCTCAAAATCCTTTTCGCTGCGCAGGGGCCTGTCGATGCCGGGGGATGAAACCTCCAGCCGGGCGTACTCGGCGCCTTCGACTTCCAGCACGAACTGCAGCTGGCGGGTGACTTTTTCGCAGTCTTCGGCATTGATGAACTGCTCGGCGCCCTGGACGTAAGGCATGTCGATCGTGACACGCAGCAAACCGCCGCCGGTGCGCTCGATCTCGACCAGCTCGTAGCCCAGTCCCGTCACAGTTTGCTCAATCGTCTCTTGCAATGCCATTCAGTCTTTTAAAACCCGGTTTTAAGTCAATAGTTCAAAAACAAACGCCCAAAAAAAATGGGCGGTGAAAACCCGCCCATTTGGTCGTGAAGCTCTTATTGTAACGTGCTGCGCCCCTCGATGCAAACAATTTCCGTGCCTGAAACGACAGCCGATGCTGGAAACCCGTTGATGGCCGCCGCTATAGCCTCTTCTGCATCACGTCGCCGCTGCCTGGACAAGCAGCTTGCGTATGGATTGACAGGTAGAGAACAAAGATGGGCGCGGCACCCTGATTTTCAATGTGCACATCCAGGTAATTGGAAATTTTTCTTTAAATTCATAGTCATTTTTTATTTATTTAAAGTAATTTATCAACTACCTTCCAAGCAATCAAGCCGCTGTCACCAAAATTTTTGTGTAGGGATGGCGCGGCGAATCCAGCACCTCGCTGAGCGATCCAGACTCCAGTACGTCACCGTCTTTCATCACCATGACTTCATGCGCCATGGCGCGGATCACGTCCACGTCGTGCGTGATCAACAAGTAGCTGAGGCCGCGCTCGCGCTGCAATCTTTGCAGCAAACTCAGCACCTGCTTCTGGATGGTCACGTCCAGCGCACTGGTCGGCTCGTCCAGCACCAGCAGGCTGGGGTTGACGATGAGCGCGCGGGCAATTGCCAGGCGCTGGCGCTGGCCGCCCGAGAACTCATGCGGGTAGCGCTGCAGCAGGCCCGGAAACTGGGCCTCGGTCATGCCGACGTCGGCCAGCGCCTGAAGGGCGCGCTCCCGCCGCCCGGCGGCGGCCAGGGCCGGCTCGTGCACGCGCAAGCCCTCCTCCACAATGGCTTCGACGGTCATGCGCGGCGACAGCGAGGAAAACGGGTCCTGGAACACCACCTGGACGGCGCGGCGAATCGCCTTGTTGCGGGCCGCCTCTTTGCTCCAGGCCTGGCCGGCGGCCTGCAATTGCCCCGAAAAAGGCAGCAAGCCCAGGCTGGCCAGCGCCAGGGTGGACTTGCCCGAGCCGGATTCGCCGATCACGCCCAGCGTCCGGCCGGCGGGAATCTGGAAACTCGCGTCTTTCACCGCCACAAATTCGGCGTGCCGGAACCAACCACGTATGCCGGGGATGGGCACGGGATAGGCCACGCGCAGCCCGTCCGCTTTCATCGTGACTGCCGCGTCCGCCGCGGCTTCGGCCATCGCCAGCCCGTCGCGCTGCGGCTTGCTGTCGATCAGCTTGCGCGTGTAGGGATGCTGGGGCCGGGCAAAAACTTCGGCCACGGCGCCCTGCTCCACGATGCGGCCGTTTTCCATCACCGCCACCCGGTCGGCGAACTTGCGCACCAGGTTAAGGTCGTGGGTGATCAGCAGCACGGCCATGCCGTTGCGCTGTTGCAACTCGCCGAGCAGGTCCAGGATCTGGCCCCGCAGGGTGACGTCCAGCGCCGTGGTCGGCTCGTCGGCCAGCAGCAGCCGGGGCTGGCAGGCCAGCGCCATGGCGATCATGGCGCGTTGGCGCTGCCCGCCGGAAAGCTCGTGGGGGAAGGCCTTGGCACGGCGCTCGGGCTCGGGGATGCCGGTGTCGGCCAGCAACTGGATGGCGCCCTGCACTGCCTCGGCGCGGCTCAGGCTTTTGTGGAGTTCCAGCACCTCGGCAATCTGGTCGCCCACGCTGTAAAGCGGGTTGAGCGCCGTCATCGGCTCCTGGAAGATCATGGCGATGTCGCGGCCGCGAATCCCGCGCAGGGACCGTTCGGGCAGCGACAACAAATCCACGGGGGCCTTGGGCGGCGCACCGCTGGCCGTGCGCTCGGCCGCGTCCACACCGGTAAAGACGGCTTTTCCGCCTACCGTGGCGTTTTGCGCCAGCCGCAGCAGGCTAAGGGCCGTCACTGTCTTGCCCGAGCCGGACTCGCCCACCAGCGCCAGCTTTTCGCCGGGTTCAATGGAAAAATCGATCCCGTGGACCACCGATTTGCCCGCAAACGAGATTTGCAGGTTCTGGACGTCGAGCAGCGGGGTTGCCATTAGTCCGCCTTCCTGGGATCCATGGCGTCGCGCAAGGCGTCGCCCATAAAGGTCAGCAGTAACAGCGTCATGACCAGTACCAGGAAGGTAGCCAGCGAAATCCACCAGGCGTCGATGTTGTTTTTCCCCTGGCTGAGCAACTCGCCCAGCGAAGGCGTGCCCGGAGGCACACCCAGGCCCAGGAAGTCCAGCGAGGTCAGCGCCAGGATAGAGCCGCTCATGCGGAACGGCAAAAAGGTCACGACCGGCGTCATGCTGTTGGGCAGGATGTGCCGCCACATGATCTGCAAATTGCTGACGCCCAAGGCCCTGGCCGCCCGCACGTAGTCCATCTGACGGTTGCGCAGGAACTCGGCGCGCACGTAGTCAGCCAGGTCCATCCAGCCGAACACCGACAGCAAAATCAGCAGCAGCGCAATGCTGGGCGCGAAGATGGCGCTGAAGATGATGAGCAAATAGAGTGCGGGCATCGCGCTCCAGATCTCGATCAGGCGCTGCATCACCAGGTCGGTCTTGCCCGCGAAATAGCCCTGCACCGCCCCCGCCACGATGCCCAGCGCCGTGCCGATGACGGTCAGCGCCAGGCCGAAGAGGACACTGACGCGGAATCCGTAGATCAGCTGGGCCAGCAGGTCACGCCCCCGGTCGTCGGTGCCGAACCAGTTGTCGCGGGTGGGCGCGGCCGGGCTTGGGGACTTGGCGAAGTAGTTCAGTGTTTTGGGACCGTAAGGGTTGAGCGCATAGATCGCCCAGTTGCCGCCGGTGGTGATGCGGTCGCGGATAAAGGGATCCAGGTAGTCGGCGGGCGTGGGGAAGTCGCCGCCGAAAGTCTGCTCCGAGTAATCCTTGACGATGGGGAAATAAACAGTGCCCTCGTAGCGCACGACCAGCGGCCGGTCGCTGGAGACGACTTCGGCGAACAGGCTGACTACCACCATCGCACAGAAAAGCACCAGGCTCCAGAACCCCAGCGGGTTGCGGCGAAAACGCCGCCAGGCCCGGCGGGCCGGGCTGACGTGGAGCGCTACGGCGTCGGCCGCAGGCGCAGAGGCGCCATTACTAGTCGAATTTGACACGTGGATCCACCAGTACGTAAGAGAGGTCGCTGATCAGCTTGGTGGCAAGCCCTATCAATGTGAACAGATAGAGCGTTCCAAGCACCACGGGATAGTCGCGCCGGATCACGCTCTCGTAGCTGAGCAGTCCCAGGCCGTCCAGCGAAAACAGTGTCTCGATCAGCAGCGACCCCGTGAAGAACGCCCCGATGAACGCGCCCGGAAACCCGGTGATGATGGGAATCAGCGCATTGCGGAACACATGCTTCCAGAGCACGCGGTTTTCGGCCAGTCCCTTGGCGCGCGCGGTCAGCACATACTGCTTGCGAATCTCTTCGAGGAACGAGTTCTTGGTCAGCATGGCCGTGACCGCAAAACTGCCAAACACCATGGCCGTCACCGGTAGTGTGATGTGCCAGATGTAGTCCACGATCCTCGCGCCCCAGCTAAGCTCGTCCCAGTTGGGCGACGTCAGCCCGCGCAGCGGAAACCACTGCAGCTGGCCGCCGAAGACCACCAGCAACACAACGCCCAGCACAAAGCCCGGGATGGCATAGCCCACCAGGATCAGCAAGGTGGTGATGAGGTCGAACTTGCTCCCCGCCCTCACCGCCTTGGCCACGCCCAAGGGCACGGCCACGCCGTAACTGATGAAAAAGGTCCACAGTCCCAGGCTGATGGACACCGGCAACTTCTCCAGGATCAGCGTCCACACATCCTTGTTCTGGAAAAAGCTCTTGCCCAGATCGAAGCGCGCGAACTGGCCCAGCATCTGCACCAGCCGCTCATGGACCGGCTTGTCGAAACCGTACAAGGCCTTGATCGCCTCCAGCCGTTTGGGATCCACGCCCTGATTGCCACGGTAGCTGGAGCCGCCCGACTCCACGCCGCCGAAACCGCCTTTGGCGTCCGACAGGTACTGCTCCACCGGTCCACCGGGCACGAACTGGATCACGGCAAAGGTTATCAGCAGCACGCCCAGCAAAGTGGGGACCATCAGCAACAGGCGTTTGACGATATAGGCGAACATCTGGCTACTTTCCTTGGGGCACGGGTTTGACCCACCAAGCCATCATGACCCAATCTTCCGCCCCGGCATAAGGCGGCATCGGCGGTTTGAAGCCCAGCCGCCAGGCGTTGTAGGCGACGCGGTGCGACGTCAGCGTCCACTGGGGGATCAGGTAGTGGCTGTGCATGATCACGCGGTCCAGCGCCCGGCAGGCCGGAATCAGTTCGGCCTTGGTCCTGGCGCTGACCGCCGCGCTGACCAGCGCGTCCACAGCCGGGCTCTTGACGCCAAAGTAATTGCCCGAGCTTTCGGTGTCGGCCGCCTTGCTGCCGAAGATATCGCTGAGCTGCTGGCCCGGGTCGTGCGTGCCCGGGAAGTTGATGGTCGTGATGTCGAACTCGAATTTGTCCAGCCGCTGCTGGTAGAGCGCGAAGTCCACCGGCGAGAAACGCAGCGTAATGCCCAGCTTTTCCAGGTTGCGCATCCAGGGCGCGACCGTGCGCACCCCCGTGTCGCGGCTGTCCAGGTAGTCGAGCACCATGGCCTCGCCCTTGGCGTTGCGCAGCGCACCGTCGCGGAAGGTCCAGCCGGCGTCCTTGAGCAGTGCCTGTGCCTTGCGCAGGTTGTTGCGCAGCGACTGGCCTTCGCCCGTCGTACGGGGCGGCTCGTACATGGGCCCGAAGACCGCAGCAGGCACTTTGGCGCGCAAGGGCCCCAGCAAGGCCAGTTCCTCCGGTGACGGCAGACCGGTGGCGGCGCAGTCCGTATTGCCGAAAAGGTCCTGCACGCGCGGATAGCCGTTGTAGAACATCTGCCGGTTCATCCACTCATAGTCCAGCGCCAGGTCCAAAGCCTCACGCACACGCGGGTCGGACAGCATGGGCTTGCGGCTGTTGAGCACGTAGCTCTGAAAACCGGCCGGCTGGCGGTGCGGGAAATCCTGCTTGACCAGTTCGCCCGAATCGAAGCGCTTGCCCGTCACACGGCGTGCCCAATCGCCGGCCGAATAAAAACTCATCATGTCGAACTCGGCGGCCTTCAGGGCCTCCAGCCGCGCCGTGTTGTCCTTGTAGATCTTCACGGTGATGCGATCGAAGTTGTAGCCGCCGCGCCGCACGTTCAGATCGCGGGCCCAGTAGTTGGGATCCCGCACATAGGTGATGTCCTTGCCGAAACGCACCGGGCCTATCTTGTACGGGCCGCTGCCGATGGGCACGTCCATCACGACGTCGTCGAAGCGCTTGGGCTTGCCGTCCACCATACCCCAGGCACGGCTGAACACAGGCAAGCCGCCCACGGTCAGGGGCAGTTCGCGGTTGGGCTTCTTGAACCGGTAGCGCACGGTGTGCGCGTCGATCACGTCGCAGCCGGCCACGTCCTCCAGCGCGGTCTTGTAACCGGGCGAGGTGTAAGGGCCTATCAACGTGTCGTAGCTGTGCTTGACGTCCGCGGCCTCCACCGGCGCCCCGTTATGGAACTTCGCCTGGGGACGCAGCCGGAAAACCACGCTCAGCCGATCGGGCGCCACCTCCACGTCCTCAGCCAGCAGACCATAACCTGCGGCGGTTTCGTCCATGGAGCCGGCCAGCAGCGAATCGAACATCAGAGTCGAAAGATAAGCCGGCGCCGAGCCTTTGATCGTGAACGGGTTGTATTTGTCGAAGGTCGAATAACGCAGGTTGCTGACCAGGCGCAGTTCGCCACCCTTGGGCGCCGCGGCATTGACGTAATCGAAATGGGCAAAACCTGCCGGGTACTTGAGGTCGCCCCACAGCGCATAGCCGTGCGCAGCCCACGACGGCAATGAAACGCTCAACAGGGCCCAGACCAGCAAACTTCGCATGCGACAATTCTGCACTACTTGAGTCGGCAAACTTTCCGGCGCGCAGATGCCGCGCCATTGCCGGCAACCCTCGGCACATTCACTGGAGCACCTGCATGGCGACACACACCGGATTCCTCACTGGCAAAAAACTGTTGATCACAGGCGTGCTGTCCAACCGTTCCATCGCCTATGGCATCGCCAAGGCCTGCCATGCGCAGGGCGCCGAGCTGGCCTTTGGTTACGTGGGCGAGCGTTTCAAGGAGCGCATCACGGAATTCGCCGCCGACTTCGACTCGAAACTGATTTTTGACTGCGACGTGGGCGACGACGCCCAGATCGAAAAAATGTTCACCGACCTGTCCAAGACCTGGCCGACCTTTGACGGCTTTGTGCACAGCATCGGCTACGCGCCGCGCGAGGCGATCGCCGGCGACTTCCTCGACGGCCTGTCGCGCGAAGGCTTCAAGATCGCCCATGACATCAGCGCCTACAGCTTCCCGGCAATGGCCAAGGCCGCCCTGCCCTACCTGAACAAAAAGTCCGCCCTGCTGACGTTGACCTACCTGGGCGCGGTCCGCACGGTGCCCAACTACAACACCATGGGCCTGGCCAAAGCCAGCCTGGAAGCCTCGGTGCGGTATCTGGCAGAGTCGCTGGGCCCCAAAGGCATGCGCGTCAACGGCATCAGCGCCGGCCCCATCAAGACGCTGGCCGCCAGCGGCATCAAGGGCTTCGGCAAGATCTTGAGCGTGGTCGCCGAGGCCTCGCCGATACGCCGCAACGTGACGATTGAAGACGTCGGCAACGTCGCCGCCTTCCTGCTGAGCGACCTGGCCGGCGGCGTAAGCGCCGAGATCACCTATGTCGACGGCGGCTTCAGCCACGTCGTGGGCGGCATCGCGGAACCGGCCGAAGCCGGGGCCCCGGCCGCTTAAACACTTGAGCGCTTAAAGCGCTTAAGGCTGCCGCCAGTAGTCGTAACTCCAGGCTGTCTCAAAACCGGCCCGGCGGTACAACGCCAGCGCCGAATCGTTGGCGTCTTCGACCTGCAAAAACACCCGGTCGATGCCACGCCGCAGCGCGACCTCGGCGATGCCCGCCAGCACACGACCGGCCAATCCCCTGCCCCTGAAGGCCTGGTCGGTGCGCATGCCGTGCACGCTGGCCCAGCCATGGCTGAAGGCACCCGCGCCTGCGGCCACAGTTTTGCCGTTTTCGCGCACGCTGGCATAAACCGATCCCTGGGCGCGGCTCAAGGCCTTGACCCGGCTGGCGCCGTCCACGGGGTCGAAGCCCTCAGCCAGAAACAAGGCCGCCCACGCCCCATCGGGTGAATCTGCGGTTTCGGCGGGCGTAGCAGCCGAGGCCTCGCGCATGGCCTGGACAGTCGCCACCTGGACCAACACCGGTTTGCCTGCCTGGTAACCGCGCCGCGCCAGTTCCTGGCGCAAGCCCTCAAAGCAGGCCTCATTGGCCAGCCGGAATACGGAGCGCAGGCCGCGCGCCCGGTAACGCGCCTCGATCTGGTCGATCATGCCGGCATCAAATGGGGTGTGGCGCAAGGGAACGGCGCTGTGGGCGCGGCTGACGGTGCCGCCGTCAAAAGGCAAAAGCCAGCCCTGGAATTCTTCAACGGCTTCGGGGGACACTGCGGCCAGGGTGGCCCGCTCTACGGATTCGATGTCGCTGGAGGTCATGGAGGCATTCGTCAAGATAGGGAAGCCATGGCACATGGCTTGCACGCGGATATGGGGTGTTGCGGATTATTCAATATTCTCCAGGACGACTCTCCAGCCCTTGCGCGACACGCCGGAGGACTTTAGACTTTAAGCTGTACATTCATACAGTTAAATCAAAACTAGCTATGACAACACGGCACATCCAACACACTCCGCCTTCCGGCGCCTCGGCTCCCGCGTCGTTCTTCCGCCTGAAGACGCTTCATCTGCTGCTGGTGTTCGCCGGCCTGCTGACGCCCGCCCTGCCTTCATCGGCGCTGGCGGTGTCGGCCGCCCCGCCAGCACCGCAATTGATGCTCGCCAAGGTCTACCACCCCGGCATCGCCGTGCCCGACTACTGGGTCAGCGAAAAATACGACGGCGTGCGCGGCTACTGGGATGGTGAAAAGCTGCTGACCCGCAACGGGGAACGCATTGCCGCGCCGGCCTGGTTCACGGCGGGCTGGCCCAAGGTGCCGATGGATGGCGAGCTGTGGGCGGGCCACGGCCAGTTTGCGCGGGCGGTGTCCACCGTGCGCCAGCAAAGCCCGGATCCATCGGCATGGCGTGCCATGCGCTTCATGGTGTTTGACTTGCCGGCGCAGGGCGGCGCGTTCAGCGAGCGGATTCCAGCGCTCAACGGGCTGGTAAGCCGTATCGACCAGCCCTGGGTGCAGGCGGTGGCGCAGTCCAAAGTGGCCAGCCATGCCGCCTTGCAGGCCTTGATGGCCAACACCGTCAAACAAGGCGGCGAAGGCCTGATGCTGCACCGCGGGGCCTCACTCTACAAAGGCCAGCGCAGCGACGACCTGCTCAAGGCCAAACCGCATGAAGACAGCGAAGCCCGCGTGGTGGCGCACATTCCCGGCCAGGGCAAGTACGCGGGCATGGTGGGGGCGCTGCTGGTGGAAATTCCGGGCACGGCCGGCAAGGGCAGCCAGCGTTTCAAGCTGGGCAGCGGGCTCAGCGACGAACTGCGGCAGAAACCGCCGCCCGTGGGCAGCACCGTCACTTACCGCTTTCGCGGGCTGAACGACAGCGGCATCCCGCGCTTCGCCACCTTCATGCGGGTGCGGGACGACACGCTTTAAGGCGCCCCCCAACCGGACCTACTTCTTGACGCAGTCGGCGTAGTAGCGGGTCTTGCCCTTGGCATCGACCTCTTCCACTAGGCCGTGGATGTCGGTTTCAAAACCCGGGCACTGCGCGTTGAACTCGCGCGAGAACTTCAGGTAGTCCACGATGCGCTTGTTGAACACCTCGCCCGGGATCAGCAGCGGGATGCCCGGCGGGTAAGGCGTGACCAGGCCCACGGTGATGCGGCCTTCCAGGTGGTCGATCTCGACGCGTTCCGTCGTGCGGTGGGCGATGTGGGCATAGGCGTCGCTGGGCTTCATGGCGGGCGCCAGGTCGCTCAGGTAGACCTCGGTGGTCAGCCGCGCGATGTCGTACTTGGCGTACAGGGCATGGATGTGCTGGCACAGGTCGGCAAGGCCCATGCGCTCGTACTTGGGGTACTTCTGGCAGAACTCGGGCAGGATGCGCCACATCGGCTGGTTCTTGTCATAGTCGTCCTTGAACTGCTGCAGCGCCGTCAGCAGCGTGTTCCAGCGCCCCTTGGTGATGCCGATGGTGAACATGATGAAGAAGCTGTAGAGGCCGGTTTTCTCGACGATCACGCCGTGCTCGGCCAGGAACTTGGTCACGATGCTGGCCGGGATGCCGGTTTTCGCGAATTTGCCGTTGAGGTCGAGGCCGGGCGTGACGATGGTGGACTTGATCGGGTCCAGCATGTTGAAGCCGGTGGCCATCTGGCCGAAGCCGTGCCAGTTGTTGGCGCCGTTTTTCGCCGTCTTGGCGCTGCGCGACTCGCCCTTGATGATCCAGTCCTGCGACTCGCCTATGCCCTCTTCGACCAGCTTGTCCGGTCCCCAGACCTTGAACCACCAGTCGGTGCCGTATTCCTGGTCGATCTTGCGCATGGCGCGGCGGAAATCCAGCGCTTCGGCAATGCTTTCCTCGACCAAGGCCGTGCCGCCGGGCGGCTCCATCATGGCCGCGGCTACGTCGCAGCTGGCGATGATGCTGTACTGCGGCGACGTGGAGGTGTGCATCAGGTAAGCCTCGTTGAAGAGGTGCCTGTCCAGTTTGGTGTTCTGCGAGTCCTGCACCAGCACGTGGCTGGCCTGGCTGATGCCGGCGAGCAGCTTGTGGATGGACTGCGTGGCATACACCACGGCGTTTTTCGGCCGGATACGGTTCTTGCCCATGGCGTGGTAGCTGCCGTAGAACGGGTGAAAGGCCGCGTGCGGCAGCCAGGCCTCGTCAAAGTGCAGGTTGTCGACGTAGCCGTCGAGCATGCCCTTGATGGTTTCGGTGTTGTAGAGCACGCCGTCGTAGGTCGACTGCGTCAGCGTCAGCACGCGCGGCTTGACGCTGTCCGCATCGACACCCTTGAGCAGCGGGTTGGCGCGTATCTTGGCTTTGATGGCCTCGGGCTCGAACTCGCTTTGCGGGATAGGGCCGATGATGCCGAAATGGTTGCGCGTGGGCTTCAAAAACACCGGGATCGCGCCCGTCATGATGATGGCGTGCAAGATGGACTTGTGGCAGTTGCGGTCGACCACCACCACGTCGCCCGGCGCCACCGTGTGGTGCCAGACCATCTTGTTGCTGGTGGAGGTACCGTTGGTCACAAAGAAGCAGTGGTCGGCGTTGAAGATACGCGCCGCGTTGCGCTCGCTGGCGCCGATCGCACCGTCGTGGTCCAGCAGCTGGCCGAGTTCCTCCACCGCGTTGCAGACGTCGGCGCGCAGCATGTTTTCGCCGAAAAACTGGTGGAACATCTGGCCGACCGGGCTCTTGAGGAAGGCGACGCCGCCCGAATGGCCGGGGCAGTGCCAGGAATAGGAGCCGTCTTCGGCGTAGTCCAGCAAGGCCTTGAAGAACGGCGGCTGCACGCCTTCCAGGTAGCTCTTGGCCTCACGCAGGATGTGGCGCGCCACGAACTCGGGCGTGTCCTCGAACATGTGGATGAAGCCGTGCAGTTCGCGCAGGATGTCGTTGGGGATGTGGCGGGAGGTCTTGGTTTCGCCATAGACGTAAATCGGCACGTCCAGGTTCTTGCGGCGCACTTCTTCGATGAAGTTGCGCAGGTTCAGCACGGCAGGGTCCAGATCCGGGCCCGGGGTGAACTCTTCGTCGTCGATCGACAGGATAAAGGCGCTGGCCCGGCTTTGCTGCTGGGCGAACTGCGAGAGGTCGCCGTAGCTGGTGACGCCCAGCACCTCGAAGCCTTCGCTCTCTATGGCTTGCGCCAGCGCGCGGATTCCCAGCCCGGAGGTGTTTTCGGAACGGAAGTCTTCGTCAATGATGACAATGGGAAAGCGGAATTTCATGGCGTGGGCAGCAGTTGGAGGGGGCGCCCTGAACCTGTCGGAGGGCATGGCAAACGCTCAGAGGGCATAGACAGGTTGAGCCCGAGCGGTGATAGGAAGCTTTTTCCAAGCAGCGAAGTGTAAGGACATATTGTTGCGCTACGCTTGTCATGGGGTCTAATTGCCCCAAAATGTAGCGGATGACCGACAAAAGGAGGACGCATGAGTGAATCGACGATCTGGTGGCTGCTGGCAGGCGCGGCCGTCGGTGTGGAACTGGTGACCGGCACGTTTTACCTGCTGATGCTCGCGGTGGGCCTGGTGGCGGGCGCCGTGGCGGCCCACCTGGGGCTGCCGCTTGTCGGCCAGATCCTGGTGGCGGCGGTCATAGGCGGCGGCGCCGTCGCCGTCTGGCACTGGCACCGCGGCAAAAGCCCGGCTCCCCTGCCCGCCAACGCCAACCGGGACGTCAACCTGGACATCGGCGAGCCTGTGCAGGTGGCGCAGTGGAACGCCGACGGCACCGCAACCGTGAAATTCCGTGGCGCCAACTGGACCGCCGTGGCGGCCGACCCGGACGAGGTTGCCAGCCCCGGCAGTTTTCGCATCAAGGAAATGCTGGGCAACCGGCTGGTCATTGAGAGACTCTAGGCCATACCGGCCTTCGCCCCGGTTTTACGCCGGGGCACCCAATAATTCATAACCGAATGGAGAAACCATGGAAATCGCAATCGTCATCCTGATCGTGGCCGGCATCTTTATCGTGCGCAGCATCAAGGTCGTGCCGCAGCAAAACGCCTGGGTGATCGAACGGCTGGGCAAATACCATGGCAGCCTCACGCCGGGGCTGAATTTCCTCGTGCCTTTTGTGGACCGCGTCGCCTACAAGCACAGCTTGAAGGAAATCCCGCTGGACGTTCCCAGCCAGGTTTGCATCACACGCGACAACACGCAGCTGCAGGTCGACGGCATCCTCTACTTCCAGGTGACCGACCCGATGCGCGCCAGCTACGGCTCGTCCAACTACATCGTGGCCGTCACGCAGCTGGCCCAGACCTCGCTACGCTCCGTCATCGGCAAGCTGGAGCTGGACAAGACCTTTGAAGAGCGCGACATCATCAATGCACAAGTCGTGGCCGCCATTGACGAGGCCGCACTGAACTGGGGCGTGAAGGTCTTGCGCTATGAGATCAAGGATTTGACGCCTCCCAAGGAAATCCTGCACGCCATGCAGTCGCAGATCACCGCCGAGCGTGAAAAGCGCGCGCTGATCGCGGCCTCCGAAGGCCGCCGCCAGGAGCAGATCAATATCGCCACCGGTGAGCGCGAGGCCTTCATTGCCCGCTCAGAAGGCGAAAAGCTGGCCGCCATCAACAACGCCCAGGGCGAAGCGGCCGCCATCATGGCCGTCGCCGACGCCAATGCCAAAGCCATCGAAATGGTCGCGGCGGCCATCCGCCAGCCCGGCGGCGAGCAGGCTGTGCAGCTCAAGGTCGCCGAACAGGCTGTGGACGCCTACTCCAAGGTGGCCAAGGATTCCAAGACCACCCTGATCGTGCCCAGCAACATGACGGAGGTCGGCTCGCTCATCAGTTCGGCCATGAAAATGGTGCAAGCCAACAAGGTCTAAGTCGCATTGACGGGGTGTATAGGTTAAAAAAAAGCCATGACCGCCAAGAATGTCCTGGGCACGGACCTCGTGCCCTGCTCTTACGACCCGCTCACGGGCTATTTCCGCGACGGCTGCTGCAACACGGACGAGTCGGACCTCGGCTCCCACCTGGTCTGCGTGCGGGTGACCCATGAATTCCTGGCGTTTTCCGCGCTGCACGGCAACGACCTGAGCACGCCCAGGCCCGAGCACCGCTTCGCCGGACTCAAACCCGGCAACCGCTGGTGCCTGTGCGCCAACCGCTGGCGGGAAGCGCTGGAGGCCGGCTTCGCGCCGCCCGTCATCCTCGAGTCCACCCATAGCAAGGCGCTGGAGTTCGTCACGCTGGCCCAGCTGGAAAAGCACCGTTTCCTGGGCGCCATGCATTAGCAGCCTTTTTGCCACGATCCGCCGTCGCAGGGCCAGGGCGCTGCTATAATCAAAGGCTTCGCGGAAGGGTGGATGAGCGGTTTAAGTCACACGCCTGGAAAGCGTGCGTAGGGTTAAACCTACCGCGGGTTCGAATCCCGCCTCTTCCGCCAAATAGTCAAGTTGCCGTGAGTTTCCACACGGTGGCAAAAACTCCTGAAAGCCCAGCCAGTCTGGGCTTTTTTGTGCCCGTTCCACTTCCGCCCACTTTCCGTTTTGCGCCGGGCTCCGTGCGCCGGGCAAAAAAAAGCCACCTTGCGGTGGCTTTTTTGTTCGCGGTGAACGATCAGTTCAGAGCGGACTTCTTGCCGTCTTTGTAGACGTACAGGGTGATGGCGGGGTTCTTCAACTCGCCGTTGGTTTCAAAAGCGATCGTGGTGGTCACGCCCTTGAAGTTGGTTTCAGGCAGCTTGGCGGTGTAGACCTTTGGATCCCACGAACCGGCACGCTTCATGGCGTCGACCAGAACGAAGGTGGCGTCGTAGGTGTACGGGCTGTAAACCTGGAACTGGTTGGGGTACTTGGCGTCGTAACGCTTTTTCCAGGCTTCGCCGCCTGGCATTTTTGCCAGCGATGCGCCGCCTTCAGCGCAAACCACGTTGCCGATGGTCTTGGCGCCTGCGGTCAGCTTGGCCAGCTCTGCGGTGCAGATGCCATCGCCGCCGAAGTACTTGACGTTGCTCATGCCGAGCTGTTCCATCTGGCGCAGCATTGGGCCGCCTTGTGGGTCCATGCCGCCGAAGAAGATCGCGTCAGGGGCTTTGGCCTTGATGGCGGTCAGGATGGCCATGAAGTCGGTGGCTTTGTCGGTGGTGAATTGCTCGTCGACAACAGTCATGCCTTTTGCCACGGCCGTTTTCTTGAACACTTCAGCCACGCCTTGGCCGTAAGCGGTACGGTCGTCAATGATGGCGACTTTCTTCAGCTTCAGCGTGTCGGCTGCATAGAAAGCCAGGCCGGCGCCCAGGGCGTTGTCGTTGGCGATGATGCGGTAGGTGGTCTTGTAGCCTGGCTTGGTCAGGTTGGGGTTGGTCGCAGCGCCCGTGACGTGGGGAATGCCGCAATCGTTGTAAACCTTGGAAGCAGGAATCGTCGTGCCCGAATTCAGGTGACCGACCACGCCGGCAACTTTGGAGTCGCACAGTTTTTGTGCGGCTGCGGTGCCCTGTTTTGGATCAGCGGCGTCATCTTCAGCAACAATTTCAAACTTGACCTTCTTGCCGCCGATGACCACGTTTTGCGCGTTCAGGTCTTCGATGGCCATGCGCACGCCGTTTTCATTGTCTTTGCCGTAATGGGCCTGCGAGCCGGACAGCGGCGCGACGTGACCGATTTTGACGACTGCGTCTTGGGCAGAAGCAAAACCCGCCACCGCAGCGAGAGCAGCCACTACTGTCAGTTTTAATTTCATTTGCATAAAAACACTCCGATTAGGAAATTACCGTTAAAGGTTGAGAACGAATTTTTTTACTCAACGGGGCCGAACATAACGCAATTTCCGGGCCCGCACCATAGCAACGTCCCTAGGTTAAATTCCGATAAGGGGGTTTACCCGGGGAGCAGAACGGCTTATGT
>NZ_CALROB020000009.1:0-146587 GCF_943369675.1 Polaromonas sp. YR568
ACTGCTTTTGCTCTGCCGAATATCTTTTGTGTTTCATCTCTTTGCCTCTATTGCCGCCCCAATTTTCTATCGAATGAGGAGACGACAACTATCCTGACATGGAGGGAAGCAAAAGAAAGTTACTGGCCGCCGGGCCACTCCCGGCCAGCAAGCCTTAGCAAAGGGCGCAGGCGCGCAAGCCGGCGCTAGACCCGGCATCAACTAAGCCGGACCCTCATAGCCCAAGGCATTAAGAAATTCCTTCCGCCACCAATGCACATCAAACTCCCGAATGTTCTTGAGCATCTTCTGGTGCCGGGCCTGCCGCTCCACCAGTGGCATCTGCAGCGCCCGCTGTATGGTGTCGGCCGTGCCGTCGATGTCGTAGGGATTGACCAGCAGCGCGTCGTCCAGCTGTTCGGCCGCGCCGGCAAAGCGCGAGAGCACCAGCACGCCGGGGTCGGCTGGGTCCTGCGCGGCGATGAATTCCTTGGCGACGAGGTTCATGCCGTCGCGCAGCGGCGTGACCAGCGCCACGCGTGCCACGCGGTACAGGCCCGGCAGGCGTTTGCGTGCCACGTTGCGGTGGATGTAGCGTATCGGCATCCAGTCGAGCTCGCCAAAGTTGCCGTTGGTGGCGCCGCACAGGCTTTCGAGTTCCTGCAGCAGGTCGGTGTAAGTGCCCATGTCTTCGCGGCTGGGCGAGGCGATCTGGATCAGCGTGGCGCTGCGGATGTTTTCGGGGTATTTTTTCAGCAGGGTTGCGAACGCCTTCATGCGTTGCGGCAGGCCCTTGGAATAGTCGAGCCGCTCCACGCCCAGCAGTAGCTTGCGGCGTGAATACTCTTCCTTCATGCGCTCGTACATGTCGCGCGCGTCCTGCGCGTGCGTGAGCGCCGCGAACTCATCGACGTCGATGCCGATCGGGAAAGCGCCCGCGCGCACCGTGCGGTGAAAGGCGCGGAAGCGGTTGCCGCCCAGCGCCACGGCGCCGGCCTCGGCCTGCACATAACGTGAGAAGTGCAGCAAGTCGTTCTCGCTCTGGAAGCCGACCAGGTCGTACGCGAAAAGCGCGCGCATCAGCCATTCGTGCTGCGGAATCGCGGCCAGGATCTGCTGCGGCGGTAGCGGGATGTGCAGGAAAAAACCGATGCGGTTGTTGCAGCCCATGGCGCGCAGTTCGGCGGCCATGGGAATCAGGTGGTAGTCGTGGATCCAGATGATGTCGTCGGGCTGGAGCAGGCCCATCAGCTTGTGCGCGAACAGCCGGTTCACGCGGCGGTAAGCCTCGATGAAACCCGCGTCGAAGCGCGCCAGGTCCAGCCGGTAATGAAACACCGGCCACAGCACGCCATTGCTGTAACCCAGGTAGTAGCCCGCATGGTCTTCGGCCGACAGGTCCACCGTGGCCAGCTTGACGTCGCCGGCCTGCTGCACGTGCAGCTCGCCTTCACCCGGCGCGCCGCCTTCAATGACGTTGCCGCTCCAGCCGAACCAGAGCCCGCCTGTGGCGTTCAGCGCATCGCCCAGCGCGACGGCCAGGCCGCCGGCCGCGGCCTTGCGGGGGTCCGCGACGCGGTTTGAGACGACGACCAGGCGGCTCATGATGCGCAACCTTCTTTATCAGCGGGGGCCGCGGAACCGGCTTTGCCGGGCCGCAGGTGCCTGCCCCCTGCAAGGGGGGGAGGTGCTACACGAAGTGAGCATCCGGAGGGGGTGTTCATCTTCATACCTGGGACTCCCACGGGGTTGAGAGGCGCACGGCCGCATTGATGATGCCGACCATCGAATACGTCTGTGGAAAATTCCCCCACATCTCGCCGGTCACCGGATGCGTGTCTTCCGACAGCAGGCCGACGTGGTTGCGCGCGGCCAGCATGGTGTTGAAGATCTCGCGGGCCTGCTCCTTGCGGCCTATGCGCGCCAGCGCGTCGATGCGCCAGAAGGTGCAGATGTTGAAGGCGGTCTCGGGCTTGCCGAAATCATCGGGCGCCTCGTAGCGCCGCATATAGGGGCCGTCACACAAATGGGTTTCCAGCGCGTCCACCGTGGCGATAAAGCGCGGGTCTTTCGGGTCGATGAAACCGACTTCGATCATCAGGAGCACGCTGGCGTCGAGGTCGCGCCCGCCGAAGCTTTCGGCGAAGGACTGGCGCTCTTCGCTCCAGGACTCGCGCAGGATGCGCTCCTGCATCACCGCCGCATGGCCGCGCCAGTAGTCGGCGCGGTCTTGCAGTTTGAGCGTCACCGCGATCTTGGCCAGCCGGTCGCAGGCGGCCCAGCACATCAGGGCCGACGAGGTGTGGATGCGCGCGCGCGTGCGCAGCTCCCACATGCCGGCGTCCGGCTTGTCGTAGTTGAGTACAGCCTGCTCGCCGACTTCCTCCAGCCGCTTGAACTCTGCGGGGCCGGCGCGGTGCAGCAGCCGGTGGTCGTGGAAGGCCTGGGCCGCGCCCAGCACCACGTTGCCGTAGACGTCGTGTTGGAAGTGCTCCTGCGCCTGGTTGCCCACGCGCACCGGGCCCATGCCGCGATAGCCGCCCAGGTGCACCATGGTGGATTCGGGCAGCTCGCGTTCCAGGCCTATGCCGTAGAGCGGCTGGATGTGGCCGCCCTTGGACTGCACCACCACGTTGCTGAGCCAGCGCAGGTAGTCTTCCATGGTGCCGACTTCCGACAGGCTGTTGAGCGCGCGCACCACAAAAAAGGCGTCGCGCAGCCAGCAGTAGCGGTAGTCCCAGTTGCGCTGGCTGCCGGGCGCCTCGGGGATGCTGGTGGTCATGGCGGCGACGATGGCGCCGGTGTCTTCAAACAGCGAAAGCTTGAGCGTGATGGCCGCGCGTATCACGGCCTCCTGCCACTCCAGCGGGATGTGCAGGCGCTGGCTCCATTTGCGCCAGTAGGAAATGGTTTCCTGCTCAAAGAGGCGCGCGGTGTCGGAAATGCCTTCGGGCAGCGACTCGTCGGCGCCCAGCAGGAAGTTGTGTTCGCGCGTCAGCACAAAAGGCTGCTTTGACAGCAGGTGCGAAATCGACGCGTCGGTGTTCAGGCGCAGCGTGAGTTCGTCGCCGACGAAGCGCAGGTGGTTGCTGCCCTGGGTAACCAGGGGCTTGCGCCGGCCCCAGTCGAAACGCACGTCCAGCGAGACGCGTATGCGCGGCGCGCCGTGGATGGGCTTGACGCGGCGCACCAGCGTCATGGGCCTGAAAAAGCGCGAGCGGCTGAAAAAGCGCGGCGCGAAGTCGGTGATCTCTATGCCCTGGCCGCGCGTGTCGAACAGCTGGGTGCGCAGCACGGCGGTGTTCGGTTCGTACCACTGCTTGGCCTCGGCGAAATCTTCAATTTCGATGCCGAAGGCGCTGGACTGCGATTCCTGGGCACCAGGGGCTGTCGCATCCTCTTGCCCGGGCTGCGGTTCGAGCAGCGCGTTGAACACCGGGTCGCCGTCAAAGCGCGGCAGGCAGCACCAGACGATGCGGCCGCGCGCGTCGATCAGCGCGCTGAAGGCGCAGTTGCCGATGACGCCCATGGCCAGCGAAGGCTCGGCAGGGGGCGCGAAGTGCAGGGAGTCGGCGCTGAGGCTCATGGTCGGCTTTCTGGCGCGGCGGCCGGTGCATCGTCGTTGTCTTCTTTGGCCATGCCGCCAAAGGCCGCATGCAGCCACTGGCGCAGTGCCTCGGGTGATGCGCAGCGGTGGTGGGCCACGGTGGCGCCTTCGCCGACCTTGATGCCCTCGCCGCCCAGCGACTGCACGGCGGCAAAGCCGGCTTCGTCGGTGGTGTCGTCGCCGGCAAAGAGCGGCAGGCGGCCGGAAAACGGCGGCTCGGCCATAAAGGCCTTGATCGCTGAGCCCTTGCTGACGTTGGCCGGCTTGACTTCAAAAACGAATTTGCCGCGCAGCAGCTCGACGCCGGGCGTGCGGCCTGCGGCCTCCTGCATGACCTGCAGGCAAAGCGCTTCGAGCTCGGGCGCGTGGCGGTAGTGCAGGGCTACGGCCGCCTGCTTGATTTCCACGCGCAGGCCGTCGTGTTGCGCGGCCAGTTCGGTGGCGCGCTGGGCGAGTTCCCCCAGGTCGGGCTCCGCCAGGCTGATGACACGGCCTTGCGTGTCACGGCGCTGCGCGCCATGCTCGGTCGCCAGGGGCAGCTGCAAAGGGGAGAGGAAAGCGTCGAGGTCGGCCAGCCTGCGGCCCGAGACAATCGCCAGCGCGCCGTCAAGCTGCGCTGAAAGCCGCAGCAGGGCCGGGATCACGCCAGGCGCAATCAACACAGCGTCGGGCTCCGGCGCCAGGTCGGCCAGTGTTCCGTCAAAGTCCAGAAAGAGGGCAGTCTGCGCGCTGATGGCCGGTAGCCGGCCGGAAGCCCCGGACAGGGGTGAGAGCGATGGGGAAGGTGATAAATGCATCGCCATTCACCTTAGCAGAGGCCCCGTCAAATCGCTGTAGGCCGGTTTCGCTTTTTCAGCCGTGGGCCGCCGGCGGCTGCCCTGTGCCGGTGCCGGGGAGGCCGGCTTGCACCGCTTTGACGCGCGCCTTGTGGATCAGCTCGCCGATCTGCTTGCCGTCCCGGCCCGCGGCCTGCGCTTCAAGGGCCAGCGGCTGTGTTTCCACCGCCTGCGCTGCGGCCAGGGCCTGCAGCAAGCGGGGGCGCTGCGGGTAGGGTGAGTCGTGCAGGCCCAGGCGGCCGCGTGCGTCGCATTCGCAGGCCAGCAGGATGTCGGCAAAGCGCTGCGGCTTGCGAAAGGCATCGCAGCGCTCCAGCAGCCGCACCGTCGCCGCGGCGCCCAGGCTTTCGCTGCGGTGCACGTTGCCGTGTTCGCGCGCCACCACGTCGGCGATTTCGCGGCAGTCCACCGGCACGCGCAGGCGTTCGCACACGCCCTTGAGCAGGCGCGCGCTGCGCTCTTCGTGGCCGATATGGCGCGGCAGGACGTCGGCCGGCGTGGTGCCCTTGCCCAGGTCGTGGCACAGGCAGGCAAAGCGCACGGGCAGCGGCGCCTTGAGTTGCGCCGACATGTCCAGCACCATCATCAGGTGGATGCCGGTGTCGACTTCGGGGTGGTGGCTGGCGGTTTGGGGCACGCCCCAGAGGCGCGCGACTTCGGGCAGCAATCTTTCGAGCGCACCGCTTTCGCGCAGCACCTCGAACATGCGCGAGGGCGTGTCCGCCATCAGCCCGCGCGCAAGTTCCTGCCACACGCGTTCGGGCACCAGCGCATCCACTTCCCCGTCGGCCACCATGTCACGCATCAGCGCCAGGGTTTCGGGCGCCACCGAAAAATCCGGAAAACGCGCGGCAAAGCGGGCCACCCGCAGGATGCGCACCGGGTCTTCGCGAAAAGCGTCCGTCACGTGGCGCAGGACTTTACCTTCGATGTCTTTCCGGCCGCCGAAGGGGTCTATCAGCGCGGAAAAATCGGGATCAAATTGACCCGGCGTGCTGTCGCCGCGCGCGGGCGCCGCGATGGCATTGATGGTGAGGTCGCGCCGCGCCAGGTCCTGCTCCAGCGTCACGTCGGTCTCGGCGTGCATCACAAAGCCGCGGTAGCCGGGGGCGGTCTTGCGCTCGGTGCGGGCCAGTGCGTACTCTTCGCGCGTCTCGGGGTGCAGGAACACCGGGAAGTCCTTGCCCACCGGCAGATAGCCTTGCGCCGCGAGTTCCCCGGGCGTGGCGCCCACGACCACCCAGTCGTGGTCCTGCACCGGCAAGCCCAGCAAGGCATCGCGCACCGCGCCACCGACCATGAATATTTCCATCCGGGCAGTTTAGGATACTTCCATAAACCCGATTGCCGGGCGCATGGCGGCGTTGTCCGGTGCTCGGAATCCTCATGCACCGAAGTGCATTCCGGTGTCCTGCGCGCCGTACGCCTTGCCCTGCATCCCGGTAATCGGCTTTATGAAAGCATCCTCCCAAAACCGGGGCAGGAAGTCAGGAGAACACCGGCCGGAAGAAGCTGCGCTCGTAGCTGATGATGCAGCCCGTGGTTTCGGCGTATTTAAAAGCCGCCAGGCAGTCCTGGTCGGCAAAGGAGCGCTGGCGGTAGGTCTCATACGCCGCCAGGCTGTCGAAGGTGAACAGGGCCAGCGCGATGTTGTTGGCGCCTTCGCTGGGCATGAAGTAGCCGTGGTGTTTGCCGCCGAATTTTTCGACCAGCGGAATCCACAGCTTGCCGTAGTGTTCGAACTCCTTGAGCCTGGCGGTGTTGAGCACGTAGCGCAGGTAAATCGTGACCATGGGGTTCCTGCTTCAGCGCTTGACGCGGTAAGGCTCTTCGAACTCGCGGAAATCGTTTTCGACCAGCGCGTCGTCTACCCAGGCCTTGACGCCGTGCAGGGCGGCCACGCGCTCCATGTAGGCGCTGATGGCCGGCGGCACGGGCAGGGCATAACGGCTCAGGCGCATGCAGACGGGTGCGAAGAAGGCGTCGGCAATGCCGAATTCGCCGAACAGCATCGGGCCTTTGTGTTGCGCGAGCAGCTCGCTCCACATCTCGACCAGGCGCTGCACGTCGGCGCGCACGGCCGATTTGTCGCGCCAGATCAGCTGGCCCATGTCCGACAGGTCGGCCTCGATGTTCATGGGGCAGGCCGAACGCAGGGCGCCGAAGCCGCTGTGCATTTCGGCGCAGATGCTGCGTGCCCGGGCGCGCGCCTTCACGTCCTGCGGCCAGAGTTTTTTCTCGGGAAAGCGCTCGGCCAGGTATTCGGCAATGGCCAGCGTGTCCCACACGACAAAACCGTCGTCGTCCAGCGCGGGGACGCGGCCGGTCGGGTTCACGCCGCCGATTTTTTCCTTGAAAGTCGAATTGGCGTCAAAGGAATCAAAGCGCAGCTTGACCTCTTCAAAAGGAATGCCGGCCTGCTTGAGCAGCACCCACGGGCGCATGGACCAGGAGGAATAATTTTTATTGCCGATGTAGAGCTTGAGCATGCGATCTCCGTCTGCTGGGGTGAAGTCAAGGAGCCAAAGTAGGACGACTTGCGATGCTACAACCGCATCGGCGCGCCATTGATGCTAAAAAAATCAAAAATTGATGCGGGACAAGCTCACCCCTGTCCAGGCTCACTGCGTGTAGCCTGTTCCCCCCTCGAGGGGGCGGCGCCTGCGGCCCGGCAGAGCCGGTTCCGCGGCCCCTGCTGGGTTGAAGAACTCCAGCGGGTACAAGCAATGGATGGCCTAAAACCGTCCGGCAGTTTTACGTTTGGCCATCAGCCCGCTGCGCAAACCTTGGGCGCCCAGGTAAGACGGCGCAATCGCGTCCAGCGCCGCCGGGTGTATGCCCAGCGCCTGCAGGCCGGGCAGCTTGCCGGTGGCCACGTTGTCGCTGGCCATGGCGTCGAGGTTGTCGCGGCTGAGCATGGGCTCGCCGGGCGCCAGTTCCATGAGGCGTGCCTGCAGGCGGCCCAGCGCGGCGGGGAGGGCCATCACCGGCCGGCCCTTGCCGCCGTTGACGCCCGCATAGCGGCCCGCCAGTTCCACCAATTGCCGCAGGGTAAATACCTCGGGCCCGCACACTTCGTAGATCTGTCCCACGGTGTCGGCGTCCTGCAGGCAGTGCACGATGGCGTCCGCCACGTCCTCCACCCACACGGGCTGAAAGCGCGCGCCGGCGGCGGCCAGCGGGATCACGGGGAACACCTGCTGCAGCCGCGCAAAGGTGTTGAGGAATTTGTCTTCGGCGCCGAAGATCACGCTGGGCCGCAGCACTGTCACGTCCAGCCCGGTGCTCAGCATCACGGCCTCGCCGCGCGCCTTGCTGCGCTGGTACATCGAGGGCGAGCCGGGCGAAGCGCCCAGCGCGCTGATGTGGACGATGCGCCGCAGGCCGCTGGCCTCGCAGGCGCGGGCCAGCTCGAGCGGCAGCTGCACGTGCGCCTTGTCGAAGGCGGCCTGCGAGCCGTGCAGGATGGCGACCAGGTTGACGACGGCGTCGTGGCCGGCCAGCAGCGGCGCCAGCGAGCTGCTGTCGTGGGGATCGGCCTCGATCACGTCGACCAGCGGCAGCATCTGCAGGTGGCGGGCGTTGTCGCGGCGGCGTGTGACCACGGTGACGCGGCATTGCAGCTGGGCCAGCTTTTCACAGACATGGCGCCCGACAAAGCCGGTGCCGCCGAGGAGGAGGATTTTGTTCATAGGCCCCTAATTTAGCGCTTTTGCCGCGGCTTGCGCTGAAATCCGGTCTTGGCCTACACGCCCGGGGCGGCCGGCTCCGCATAATTTCCGGATGAATATCTTTGAAGCACTGCGCACCAGCCACGATACCCAACGCACCCTGGCCGACCACCTGATCAAGACGCAGGGCGACAGCCCGGACCGCGATTCCCTGTTCAAGGAACTCAAGCGCGAACTGGCGGCGCATGCGGCAGCCGAGGAGCGCTTCTTCTACGTGCCCTTGATTGCGCACGACATGACCCAGGAGCCTTCGCGCCACGGCATCGCGGAACACCACCAGATGGACAAGCTGGTGGAAACGCTGGAGGACACCGACTTCAGCTCACCAGGCTGGCTGGCCGTGGCCAAAGAGCTGCACCACAAGATTTACCACCACCTTGAGGACGAGGAGCAGGGCGTGTTCCAGCTCGCGGGCAAGGTGCTGAGCGAGGCCGAGAAGCTGTCGCTGGCCAAGGGTTATGAAGGCGAGTTTGTCTCGCAACGCACCAAGGACTGACCCCGCCCGGCTTATGGTTTGTCCGCGCGAGTGCCCTCATCGGGCTTGAGCAGCGGTTCGGGCTTTTCCATCAACCGCACCAGCCGCGGCACCAGCGCCAGAATCCCCAGCGCCAGCAAGGTGCTGAGCACGGCGGTGGCCTCGCGTCCCATGCCGGCGGCCACGCCAATGGCCGCGGTCAGCCAGATTCCTGCGGCCGTCGTCAGGCCCTTGACCTGTTCTTCGTCGTCACTGTGGCCCTTGACGTGGCCTTTGAGGATGGCGCCCGCGCCCAGGAAGCCGACACCGGCGACGATGCCCTGAATCACACGGCTCAGGTCGGCGCTCAGCATGCCGGTTTGCTGCGATACCAGCACAAACATTGCGGCGCCCATGGCCACCAGCATGTGCGTGCGCACGCCGGCGGCCTTGCCCTTTTGTTCACGTTCTATGCCCAGCAGGCCGCCCAGAAAGGCCGCCAGCGTGAGGCGCACCATGACGCGGGTCGCCTGCTCGGCATCGGGCAAATCCGAAAACTCCGAGGCGATGGTTTCACCGATTTGCTGCCACCAGCTGGATGCCATGCGGACTCCTTGTGCCTGTCACTATGTGGATGGGAATGTACCTTCTCCACTCCGCGGCGTCAGCAGAAGCCCTGCCCGCTTTCAGGGATAGATTTCAGGGATAGATTTTTCCCCCACGCTGCAGCATGGCAAAAAACTGCGCAAGCCGGCGTTCGCGCGTCTCGGCCTTTTTGGCCGTCTGCAGCCTGAACAAAATCGCGAAGCGGTTGCGTGAGTCGAGCGATTCGAAAAACGCCCTGGCCTTGGTTTTTTTTGCCAGCAGGGCCGCGAGGTCGTCGGGGACGGTGATCTTGCTCTGCGCGTCATAGGCCGCGTCCCAGCGGCCGTCGGCTTTGGCGCGTTCGACTTCGGCCAGGCCCGCGGGCTGCATGTCGCCGGATGCGATCAAGGCCATGGCTTTATCGCAGTTGATTTTGGACCAGATACTGCGCGCGCGGCGCGGCGTGAATTTCTGCAGGAAAAATTGCGCGTCGAGCGCGTTGCGCTGGCCGTCTATCCAGCCCTGGCAGAGGGCGGCCTCGACAGCCTCGGCGTAGGTGACGGAAGCGATGCCCGAATCCTTCTTGGCGATCTGCAGCCGGATGCCGGGGCTGCTTGCATGGTGCTTCGCCAGCCAGGTTGCCCAGCTTTTTGGGGTTTTGCACTTCAGCGTGGCGAGGGTATCGGGTGAGGCGGGCATGGCGGTATTTTGCCTGTCGCCGTCCGCTGCCGATTGCTGTGCCGGCCTCAGGCCTTGGCGATCTTGCGCGGCTTGCCGAAATCGTCGATGGCGACATAGGTGAGGCTGGCCTCGGTGACCTTGATGTAACGGCCCTGCGCGCGGAAGCGCTCGGCATAGACCTCGACCTGCACGGTGATGGAGGTGGTGCCTATGCGCGTGAGGCTGGAGAAAAACGACAGGATGTCACCCACGCGCACCGGCTGCTTGAAGATGAACTGGTTGACCGCCACCGTGGCCAGGCGGCCGTCGACGTGGCGGGCCGGCACCACGGAGCCGGCCAGGTCGACCTGGGCCATGACCCAGCCGCCGAAGATGTCGCCGTTGGCGTTGCAGTCGGCCGGCATGGGGATGACCTTGAGCACCAGTTCCTTGTCGGTGGGCAACTGGACGTTCAAGGCGTCGTCGGCGTGAATGTCCGTATGGGCGCTTGATTCGGTAGACATAGGCACAATCTGAAAATAGTTATTACAACAACCCTCACGATTGTCCCTCATGCGCTCCCGAGCCTCCGCCGCCGATTCTTCCCTTGCCGTGCCCGCCACGCCCGTGCCGGGCGCCGCCAGGGCGCCGGCGCCCCAGCGTTCCGACCTCGATACCCTCAAGCGCCTGTTCCCCTACCTGTGGGACTACAAATGGCGCGTGCTGCTGGCGCTGGGCTTCATGGTGGGCGCCAAGCTGGCCAACGTGGGTGTGCCGCTGTTGCTGAAGAACCTGGTCGACGCCATGAACTTCAAGCCCGGCAACGTGCAGGCCGTGCTGGTGGTGCCGGTGGCGCTGCTGCTGGCCTACGGCCTGCTGCGCCTGTCGACCACGCTGTTCACCGAGCTGCGCGAACTGGTGTTCGCCAAGGCCACCGAAGGCGCGGCGCGGCGGATTTCGCTGGAGGTGTTTCGCCACCTGCATGCGCTCAGCCTGCGCTTTCACCTGGAGCGGCAGACCGGCGGCATGACGCGCGACATCGAACGCGGCACGCGCGGCGTGCATTCGCTGATCTCGTATTCGCTCTACAGCATCATCCCGACGCTGATCGAGGTGACGCTGGTGCTGACCCTGCTGGCCGTCAAGTTCGACGTCTGGTTCGCCGGCATCACCGGCATCGCGCTGGTGTTCTACATCTTCTTCACCGTCACGGTGACCGAATGGCGCACGCAGTTCCGAAAGACCATGAACGAGCTGGACTCGTCGGCCCACAGCCGCGCGATTGATTCGCTGCTGAACTACGAAACCGTCAAGTATTTCAACAACGAAGAGTTCGAGGCCGCGCGCTACGACGAGAACCTGCTGCGCTACCGGCGCGCCGCCATCAAGAGCCAGAACACGCTGAGCCTGCTCAATGCAGGGCAGCAACTCATCATCGCCATCGGGCTGGTGGCCATGTTGTGGCGCGCCACGCAGGGCGTGGTCGACGGCCGCATGACGCTGGGCGACCTGGTGATGGTCAACGCCTTCATGATCCAGCTCTACATCCCGCTGGGCTTTCTGGGCGTGATCTACCGCGAGATCAAGCAAAGCCTGACCGACCTCGACAAGATGTTCGTGCTGATGGAAAAAGAGCGCGAAATCGCCGACCAGCCGGGCGCCCAGCCCCTCGTCATCAACGGCTCGCCGGCGGTGCGTTTTGAAAACGTGAACTTCGCCTACGACCCGGCGCGCCCCATCCTGCACAACGTGAGCTTTGAGATCCCGCCGGGCAAGACCGTGGCGGTGGTGGGCTCCTCGGGCGCGGGCAAGTCCACGCTGGCGCGCCTGCTCTACCGCTTCTACGACGTGCAGCAGGGGCGCATCACGATCGGCGGGCAGGACATCAAGCAGGTGACCCAGTCCAGCGTGCGCCAGGCCATCGGCATCGTGCCGCAGGACACCGTGCTGTTCAACGACACGGTCGAATACAACATCGCCTACGGCAAGCCGGGCGCCACCCACGAAGAGGTCGAGGAGGCCGCGCGCTCGGCCCGCATCCACGGTTTCATCACGTCGACGCCGCTGGGCTACAAGACCATGGTGGGCGAGCGCGGCCTGAAGCTCTCAGGCGGCGAGAAGCAGCGCGTGGCGATTGCCCGCACCTTGCTGAAGAACCCGCCGGTGGTGATTTTTGACGAGGCCACCTCGGCGCTGGATTCGGCCAACGAGCGCGCCATCCAGACCGAACTGCGCGCCGCCGCGCAGAACAAGACCACGCTGGTGATCGCGCACCGGCTGTCCACCGTCGTCGATGCGCATGAGATCCTGGTGATGGACGGCGGGCGCATCGTCGAGCGCGGCACGCATGCGCAACTGCTCGACACCGGCGGCGCATATGCACGCATGTGGGCGCTGCAGCAGAGTTCGCCTGAGGCCTGAGCACGATAGCCGCGAGCGAGTTTGTATTTCTGAGGACATTTCGAGGACGGTATTTGGGGTGAATGCCGTTTCATCGTCCGGCCATGGGATTCCCCGTAGGTAGAAAGACCTCGCGGACTCGCATAATCAGAGGACCCAGCGGCCACGGTTGACCGCTTGATTGCCTTTTGGAGCCTGCATGAGCACTCACGCCAGTCACTTTGAACGCCCCCGACGTGAAGTTGAGAGCGCTACGCACCCGATTGAGCCGCCCTGGCGCACGCCAGCGGCGTTGCTCCTCCTTGCAGGCATGTGCCTGCTGCCTCGTCGCGCCTTGCCGGCGCACGCCATGACGGCCCACTCGGGCGCGTCCAACCGCGGTCGCTAGGTCCATGGAAACCAAATGGCTGGAAGATTTCGTCAGTCTCGCTGAAACCCGCAGTTTCAGCCGTTCTGCCCAACTGCGCCACGTCACACAGCCGGCGTTCTCGCGGCGCATCCAGGCGCTGGAGGCCTGGGCCGGCACCGACCTGGTCGACCGCAGCTCCTACCCCACGCGCCTGACGCCGGCCGGCGAAACGCTGTACAGCCAGTCGCTGGAGATGCTGCAGGGCCTGCAGTCCACCCGCGCCATGCTGCGCGGCCACACCTCGGCAGGGCAGGACGTCATCGAGTTCGCCGTGCCGCACACGCTGGCCTTCACCTTCTTCCCGGCCTGGGTCAGCAGCCTGCGCGAGAAGTTCGGCCCCATCAAAAGCCGGCTGATCGCGCTCAATGTGCATGATGCGGTGCTGCGCCTGGTCGAAGGCAGCTGTGACCTGCTGATCGCCTACCACCATGATTCCCAGCCTTTCCAGCTCGACCCGGACCGCTATGAAATGGTGTCGCTGGGCCAGGAGGTGCTGGCGCCCTTTGTGCGGGCCACCGCCGATGGCGAGCCCGAATACACCCTGCCGGGGCGTGCCGGCCAGCCCTTGCCCTACCTGGGTTACGCGCCCGGCGCTTACCTGGGCCGCATGGTGGACATGATCCTCAAGCAGTCGACCACGGCCATCCACCTGGACCGCGTCTATGAAACCGACATGGCCGAGGGCCTCAAGGCCATGGCGCTGGAAGGCCACGGGATCGCATTTTTGCCGCTGAGCGCCGTCAAAAAGGAACTCCGGGCCAAAAAGCTCGTGAGCGCCGGCGGCAACCTGGAAATGACCATGGACGTGCGCGTCTACCGCGAGCGGCCCACCTCCAGGGACTCCGCCAAAAGCCATGCCCAGGCCTTGTGGAGCTACCTGCAGGCGCAGACCAGCGGCAAGGAAAAAGCCGCCGCGCGCGCAAATGCCGGCTTGGTCTCGCGCTAGCGCCGGGAGCAGCCAACTAGTAGTAACCCTGAGTGGTTATAAGAAAAATGCATGGAAGAGCGTCGAAACAGCATTGGAGTTTTTAAACACGCAAACTTACAGTTCGGGACGTTCAAAACTTGATGACCAGCCGCTGGCACAAAGACTGCTTACACCTTACCGTATAGTTCCCGACTTCTCATGCGTGCACCACTTTGGAAAACCCCAGGAATTGCCACGACCCCCGCTGGTTCGCCGTCAATCACCCTGCACGCAGTCCCTTTCCCCCTGTTTTAGAGGCCGGGTAAACCTAGGCCAGCCCCGGGGTACCATCTCTCTAGAATAGTTTGCTAACCGTTTCATTCATTACAGGAGATTCCATGAAACTCAAGCTCGTAGCTCTGTCCGTCGCACTGCTCGCCACCGGCGCCGCATTTGCCGACACCCTTTCCAAAGTCAAGGCTTCCGGCGTTGTCACCATGGGCGTTCGCGACTCCTCCGGCGCGCTGTCCTATACCCTGGGTGACGGCAAATACACCGGCTACCACGTCGAAATCTGCCAGCGCATCCTGGCCGGCCTCGAAAAAGCCGCCGAACGCAAGCTGGAAGTCAAATACCAGCCCGTGACTTCGCAAAACCGCATCCCCCTCGTGCAAAACGGCACGGTCGACATCGAATGCGGCTCCACCACCAACAACGCGACCCGCCAGAAAGACGTGGCTTTCGTTGTGACCACCTTCGTCGAAGAAGTGCGCATCGCCGTCAAGGCCAACTCCGGCATCACCTCGGTGGCCCAGCTGAGCGGCAAGACCGTGGCGACCACCACCGGAACGACTTCCGTGCAGACGCTGCGCAAGAACAAGCGCGCCACCGGCGTCGAGTTCAAGGAAATCTTCGGCAAGGACCACTCCGACAGCTTCCTGCTGCTCGAGTCCGGCCGCGCCGATGCGTTCGTGATGGACGGCTCCATCCTGGCCGGCAACATCGCCACCGCCAAGAAGCCTTCGGACTTCAAGATCGTCGGTGAAGTGCTGAGCGTCGAGCCCATCGCCATCATGATCCGCAAGGACGACCCCCTGCTCAAGCGCCTGGCCGACGACACTGTCAAGGGCATGATCAAGTCGGGCGAGATGAACAAGCTGTGGACCAAGTGGTTCCTGTCGCCGATTCCTCCGAAGAACACCAAGGTCGGCCTCGCCCTGAGCGCCAGCACCAAGGCCGCCTGGGATGCCCCGAACGACAAGCCCATGGAAGAGTACGCGCAGAAGTAATTCTGGCCAGGTAAATTGAACAACCCCGCCGGTCGCCTTGCACTGGCGGGGTTTCTCGTTTACCGTCGCAGGGAAAACTACACAACAACCATTTGCTGGAGCCGTGATGACTTGGGATTGGCAGGTATTTTTGAATGATGACGGTAGCGGTCGAACCTACCTGCAGTGGATGTTTGATGCGTGGGGCTGGACGCTGTCCGTCGCCGGCGCATCCTGGGTGATCGCCATGCTGTTCGGCGCGCTCGTCGGCACGCTGCGCACCTTGCCCAACAGCCCCTGGCTTGTGCGTTTCGCCAATGCCTGGGTCGAGTTGTTCCGCAACGTCCCCTTGCTGGTCCAGATTTTCATCTGGTACTTTGTGATTCCGAAAATTTTCCCCGCCATGAAGGAACTGCCCAGTTTCATCCTGGTGGTGTTCGCCCTGGGTTTCTTCACCTCGGCGCGGATTGCCGAGCAGGTCAGGGCCGGCGTGCAGGCGCTGCCGCGCGGCCAGCGTTATGCCGGCATGGCCATGGGTTTCACGACCTTCCAGACCTATCGCTACGTGATTTTACCGATGGCATTTCGCATCATCATTCCGCCGCTCACCAGCGAGTCGATGAATCTGTTGAAGAATTCCTCCGTCGCTTTTGCGGTGTCCATCGCCGAACTCACCATGTTCGCCATGCAGGCGCAGGAAGAGACTTCGCGCGGCATCGAGATCTACCTGGCGGTGACGGTGCTGTACGCCATTTCAGCCTTTGCGGTCAACCGGGTCATGGCTTTTGTCGAGAAGCGGGTGCAAATCCCCGGCTTTGTCGTCGCCGGCGCAACGGGCGGAGGACACTGACATGTTTGGTCTCGACATGACTTTCCTGAACTGGGACATCATTTCCAAGTTCGTGATCAAGGGCTTTATCTTCAGCGTGCAGCTGACCATCATCGCCACCATAGGCGGCATCATCTTCGGCACCGTGCTGGCCCTGATGCGCCTTTCGGGCAAGCGCTTCCTGACGGTTCCCGCGACCATCTACGTCAACGGCATGCGTTCCGTTCCGCTGGTCATGGTGATCCTGTGGTTCTTCCTGCTGGTGCCGGCGTCGTTCTATACGACTTTCGGCAGCTGGGGCGCCAACTACCGCGCCGAGATCTCGGCCATCATCACCTTCGTCGCTTTCGAGGCCGCTTACTTCAGCGAAATCATGCGCGCGGGCATCCAGTCCATCTCGCGCGGCCAGGTCAATGCGGGGCGCGCCCTGGGCATGAGCTACGCGCAGAACATGAAGCTGATCATCCTTCCGCAGGCTTTCCGCAACATGGTGCCGATTTTGCTGACGCAGACCATCATCCTGTTCCAGGACACCTCGCTGGTCTATGCCATCGGCGCTTACGACCTGCTCAAGGGCTTCAGCACCGCCGGCAAGATTTACGGCCGTCCTGAAGAGGCCTACCTGCTGGCCGCCGTGGTTTATTTCGTGATCTGCTTCGGGCTGTCCTTCATGGTCAAGCGCCTGAACAACAGAATCGCCATCATTCGCTGAGAGCGCTGCGCAATAAAGCAGGCAAACCTCAAAGAGCACACTGGAGAAGAACATGATTGAGTTGAAAGAAGTTTCCAAATGGTACGGTGACGTGCAGGTTCTCAACAGCTGCACCACAAGTATCAAAAAAGGTGAAGTGGTCGTGGTCTGCGGGCCTTCGGGCTCGGGCAAGTCGACCCTGATCAAGACCATCAACGCGCTGGAGCCCTTCCAGAAGGGCCAGATCTTCGTCGACGGCAAGGCCGTGCACGACCCCAAGACCGACCTGCCCAAGCTGCGCAGCCGCGTCGGCATGGTGTTCCAGAATTTCGAGCTGTTCCCGCACCTGAGCGTCACCGAAAACCTGACGCTGGCGCAGGTCAAGGTGCTGGGCCGCAAAGCCGACGAGGCCAAGAAGCACGGCCTGAAGTACCTGGACCGCGTGGGCCTGATGGCGCACAAGGACAAATTCCCGGGCCAGCTGTCGGGCGGCCAGCAGCAGCGCGTGGCGATTGCCCGGGCGCTCAGCATGGACCCGATTGCCATGCTGTTTGACGAACCCACCTCCGCGCTGGACCCTGAAATGGTCGGCGAAGTGCTGGACTGCATGATGGGCCTGGCCGTCGAAGGCATGACCATGATGGTGGTGACCCATGAAATGGGTTTCGCCCGCAAGGTCGGCAGCCGCGTGATTTTTATGGACGTGGGCGGCAAAATCCTGGAAGATTGCTCGAAAGACGAGTTCTTCAACCATCCCGAGAACCGCCAGGCGCGCACCAAGGACTTCCTCAACAAGATCTTGTCCCACTGATGCACTGAGAGATTGAAAAGATCAACGCAACTGCAGAAAAGAAGAAGAAACAAAAAAGCCCCGCATCGCGGGGCTTTTTTTATGGCCGCCTTTTGTTGACGGCCGCCAGGCGCGCTGGCGATTACTTCTTGCGCGCCGCGATGGCTTTCTCGGCGCTGCCCACCAGGCCCGCGCCTATCTGGTTCTTCCATTTGTCGTAAACCGGGCGGGTGGCCTTCACAAAAGCCTCGCGCTCCTGCGGGCTGAGCTGGGTGATGGTCACGCCCTGCGCGGCAATTTCTTTCAGCAGCGGACGGTCGGCCTCGGCCAGGCCTTTGCGGGCGATGGCGATTTCCTGTTTGCCGGCGTCGACGGCTGCCTGTTTGACGATGGCGCGGTCGGCTTCGGTCCAGGAGGCCCAGATATCCTTGTTGACCACGAAGATCAGCGGATCCGACACATAGCCCCACATCGTGACGTGCTTTTGCGCCACGGTGTGCAGCTTGGCGGCGGTGTAAATGGCCATCGGGTTTTCCTGGCCGTCGACGGCGCCGGTTGCCAGCGCCGGCTGCGCGTCGGCCCAGCTCATCTGCGTGGGGTTGGCGCCCAGGGCGGTGAAGGTGTCCAGGAACAGCGGCGAGCCGACGACGCGGATCTTCAGGCCTTTGAGGTCTTCAGGCTTCTTGATGGCCAGCTTGGAGTTGCTGATCTCGCGGTAGCCGTTCTCGCCCCAGGCCAGCGGTTGCACGCCGGCTTTGTCAACGATGCGGAAGATTTCCTTGCCCACGTCGCCCTGGGTCAGCGCGTCCATCGCGGCATAGTCGGGCATCAGGAAGGGCAGCGAGAAAAGGTTCAGTTCCTTGACCTGCGGCGACCAGTTGATGGTCGAGCCCACGGCCAGGTCGATCACACCCTGGCGAATGGCGCTGAACTCGCGCGTCTGGTCGCCCTGGATCAGCGAGACGCCCGGGTAGAGCTTGATGTTGATGCGGCCCTGGGTGCGCTCGCGGACCAGGTTGGCCCAGATTTCACCGCCCTTGCCCCAGGGAAACGCCGGGCCAAGCACCAGCGACATCTTGTATTCAGGCTTGTAGGTCTGCGCGCTTGCGGCGCCGTTGAAGGCCAGGGCGGTCACGGCCAGCGCAAGGCCCACCACGGTTTTGACGGTCTTGAATTTCATGAAGCGAGTCTCCTTGTTAATTAAGAATAAGAATGGAAGCGGGAAAAGGAAGGATGGCAGCCGGGCTCAGTAGCCCAGCCTGCGCGGCAACCACAGCGCCAGTTCGGGGAAGGCGATGACGGCCACCAGCACCATGAACATGGCAGCCAGCATCCACACCACCCAGCGCACGGTTTCTTCCATGCGGACATTGGCGATGCGGCAGGACACCATCAGGTTCACGGCCAGCGGCGGTGTGAACTGGCCCAGCGCCACCTTGAGTGTGAGGATGACGCCGAACCAGACCAGGTCCCAGTTGTAATGCTGGGCAATCGGCAGCAGCAGCGGCACGAAGATCAGGAAGATGGAAATGCCGTCGAGGAACATGCCCACCGTGATCAGCATCAGGATCAGCAGCGACAGGATGCCGTATTCGCCGAGGCCGGAGCCGACGATGGCGCGCGTGATCGGGTCTATCACGCCCAGCGTGTTCAGTGAATACGCGAAGATGCCGGCCAGCGACACCACCAGCAGGATCACCGCCGACAGCTCGCCCGATTCGCGCAGGATTTCATAGAGGTCGCGGATGCGTATCGTGCGGTGTATCACCATGCCGACGAAGAGGCCGTAGAACACCGCCACCACGGCCGCCTCGGTGGGCGTGAACCAGCCGGCGCGCATGCCGCCCAGGATCAGCACCGGCGCCGCCAGGCCCCAGCTCGCATCGCGCAGGCTGGCCCAGAAGGGCGGGCGCGGCATGGCCGCTTCGAGCGCGCCCATCTTGTGCTTGCGCGACAGCCAGACGGCCGGCACGATCAGCGCCAGGCCGGCCAGGATGCCCGGGATCATGCCCGCGGCGAACAGCGCGGGCACCGAGGCGCCGGGCACCAGCACCGAGTAGACGATAAAGGCCACCGAAGGCGGAATCAGGATGTCGGTTGCCGCGGCGGCGCCCACCACGCTCGCGGAGAACGAGGTCGGGTAACCAGCGCGCGACATGGCCGTGATCATCACGCCGCCCACGGCCGCCGCGCAGGCCGGGCCCGAGCCCGAAATGCCGCCCAGGAACATGGACACCGCGATCGCCACCAGCGGCAGCATGCCCGGGCCGCGGCCCACGATGGCCACCGCGAAATTCACCAGCCTGAGCGCTACGCCGGAGCGGTCGAAGATGGAGCCGACCAGCACGAACATCGGGATCGCCAGCAGCGGGTATTTGCCCAGGCCGGCATAAAAGTTTTGCGGCACGGCCAGCAGGCCGAACCACTGCGCGTCGGAATTGGCCAGCGCGATGGCCGCGGCCCCGGCCAGGCCCAGGGCCGCGCCTATGGGCACGCCGACCAGCATCAGGCCGATGAAGGCCGCGAACAGCAGGGTGGCGATCATGACTTGCGGCCCCGGCGGATGAACAGGCCCACCGCGCGCAGCGCCATGCCCAGCGACAGGATGGGCAGCCAGATGGAATACCACCACTGCGGAATGCCTATGCCCGGCGAGGTCTCGTTGTAGCGGTAGTCGTCCCACACCAGCCGGATGCTGAGCACGCCGATCAGGGTGAACAGCAGGGCCACCATGACGGCGCCGAAGCGCGCCAGGGCTTTGCGCCTGGCCATGGAGCCGCTTTCGGAGAAGTACTCGATGCGGATGTGGCGGTCGCGCGCCGCCGCGGCGGAACTGCCCACCAGCGCCAGCACGATCATCAGGAAGACCGAGAATTCCTCGGTCCAGGCGAAGGACTGGCTGGTGAAGTAACGCGCCAGCACGTTGGCGAAGGTGATCAACGCCAGCGCGCCCATCACGAGGACGGTCAGCCAGTCCTCGATCTTGAGCGGTACGCGCGCGGGTTCATCGGCTTCGTCCAGCGCAGGCATGGCTTCCGGCGAATGGCCGGGGGGAATCGGGGAGGGCATGGGCTAGGGCTTGGGTGGTTGGAAACAGGGGCGATTATCGTGCCCGTATGGCCTCTTTACGGCTGCTGCGGGTGCAGCCAGAGGCCGGGATCGATGGTAAACGACCGCTTCCGGCCCCCGTATCCGGGGTTTCCATATGAATGCATACGAGTTGCCCGGGCCGGGCGGTGCGACAATTCAGGCCATGACTTCCGCCACCAGCACCCCCGCTTCGACCCTGACCCCTGTCCTGACGATGACCCGCCCCGACGACTGGCACCTGCACGTGCGCGACGGCGAGGCCCTGCACACCGTGGTGCCGCATGCGGCCGCGCAATTCGGCCGCGCCATCATCATGCCCAACCTGCGCCCGCCGGTGACCACCGCCGCCCAGGCCGTGG
Organism: Polaromonas sp. YR568; assembly: GCF_943369675.1. Classification (GTDB taxonomy): domain Bacteria; phylum Pseudomonadota; class Gammaproteobacteria; order Burkholderiales; family Burkholderiaceae_C; genus Polaromonas. Next base: position 20,596 of record NZ_CALROB020000009.1, read on the forward strand.
CCTACCGCGAGCGCATACAGGCCGCCGTGCCGGCAGGTATGCAGTTCGAGCCGCTGATGACGCTTTACCTCACCGACAAGCTGCCGCCCGATGAGATCGCCCGCGCCAAAGACGCCGGCGTGGTCGCGGCCAAGCTCTACCCGGCCGGCGCCACCACCAACAGCGATGCCGGCGTCACGGATTTGCGCAAGACCTACAAGACGCTGGAGGCGATGCAAAAAGCCGGCATGCTGCTGCTGGTGCACGGCGAGGTGACTTCGTCCGACATCGACCTGTTCGACCGCGAGGCGGTCTTCATCGACACCCAGCTGATTCCGCTGCGCCGCGATTTCCCCGAACTGAAGATCGTCTTCGAGCACATCACCACCCGGGAGGCGGCGCATTACGTGCGCGACGCGGGCCGCTTCACCGGCGCCACCGTCACCGCCCACCACCTGCTCTACAACCGCAACGCGATCTTCACGGGCGGCATACGCCCGCACTACTACTGCCTGCCGGTGCTCAAGCGCGAAACCCACCGGCTCGCGCTGGTCGACGCCGCCACCAGCGGCGATGCGCGCTTTTTCCTCGGAACCGACAGCGCGCCGCATCCGGCCCACCTCAAGGAACACGCCACCGGCTGCGCGGGCTGCTACACGTCGCACGCCGCCATGGAGCTGTACGCCGAAGCCTTTGATGCGGCCGGCGCGCTGGACAAACTCGAAGCCTTCGCAAGTTTTAACGGTGCCGATTTCTACGGCCTGCCGCGCAACACCGGCAGCATCACGCTGAAGAAAGAAAGCTGGCGCCCGCCCGAGAGCTTTCCTTTCGGCGAAGCCGAACTCAAGCCCTTGCGCTCGGGCGAGAACCTGCCCTGGAAGCTGATATGAAAGTCACCAAGCAAGATGAATACAAGATAGCTTTGCTTATTGATGCCGACAACGCGCCGGCAGCAAAGATTGAAGCCATTTTGAGCGAGCTCTCCACATTGGGAGTGACTCATGTTCGTCGTGCTTATGGAAATTGGGCGAAGGAGGGTCTCAAGGGTTGGACGGGAAAACTGCATGAACATGCTATTCGGCCCATTCAGCAGTTTGATCTCATCAAGGGAAAAAATGCTACCGACATTGCAATGACTGTGGATGCATTGGAGCTGCTGTATATCGACCAACCGGACGCATTCGCGATCGCTTCTTCTGATTGTGACTTCACGCCTCTGGTCATGCACCTTCGTGCCAAGGGCGCCGCAGTTTTCGGCTTTGGCGAAAAGAAGAGCCCTCAGCCTTTTGTCAACGCCTGTTCGTTGTTTCTATACGTTGAAAATCTGGGCGAAGAGGCTGATAACCCCACTGAACCGGATGCGAAGGCGGCAGGACATTTGCGCGCCTCTCCTGCGGAACTCAAGCAAAACACGGCGCTTATTTTGCTTCTGAGGAATGCGATCAAGGCTGCGTCGGATGAAGATGGCTGGGCGCGCGTGAGTGAGGTCGGGCACCAGGTTCGCAATCAATCTTCAGACCATTTCCGTAACTACGGATACTCGAGTTGGACCAAGCTGTTTAAGGTCATCGATTTGTTTGAGCTGCAGGGCGAAGGATCCAATAACGTCGCGGTGCGCGACAAGCGATTGACCAAAGCGGCGCGAGCCTGAGGCTGGGCTATGGCGCACACAGCTCCCCTGCCCCCCATCGACTGGAACCAGCCCTGGCTGCAAGCCTGGCGCGAGCCCGGCCAGCGCGCGGCCTGCGCGGTCACGGCCGGCGTTGCGCTGCACCAGGCCCTCAACGCCGTGCAGCCCGCGCCGGTCTGCTTCGCGCCGCAATGCACGCTGCCTTCGGGCGAAGCCTATGAAAGCTACATCGCCCGAACCCGCCTGTGCCCCACGCGCGAGGGCGCGCACGATTTCTTCAACGGCCTGTGCTGGATGCGCTTTCCGCAGACCAAACGAAAACTCAACCAGCTGCAGGCCGCCCAGATAGACGCCGCGGGCGTGGCGCCGGTGCGCGGCCCGGTGCGCGACGCGCTCACGGTGTTCGATGAAAACGCCGCCTTCCTGTCGGCGCCGCAGCCCTTGTGGGACGCGCTGCTCGCGCGCGACTGGGACAGCCTCTTCATCACCCACAGGGCGCTATGGCGGGAGGCGCAGCTCGTGCTCTTCGGCCATGCCCTGCTGGAAAAACTGCTGACGCCGCGCAAAGCCATCACGGCCCACGTCTACCTGGCGCAACCGCCCATGGGGACCATCGCGGAACTCGACGCCTGGGTGGCGGCCGACCTCAGCGCGGACAAGCTCGCCGGCAAGCCTTTCGCGCCTTTGCCGGTGCTGGGCGTGCCCGGCTGGTGGCCGGAGAACGAGAACTTTTCCTTTTATGATGACTCTCTCGTATTCCGGCCGGCTGTCATAAATAACAGATAAAAATCAGCCACTTAGGCGCGGGCACCGCTTGAACCGGGCCCGCGGGCCCTCATATCCTGCGCAAGGCGGGCTTTTTCACCGACCCCACGGAGAACCCATGAAACGTATTTTTCTGTTTATTTTGACCAACGTCGCCGTCGTGGCGGTGCTGGGCATCGTCGCCAGCCTGCTGGGCGTCAACCGCTATCTCACGCCCAACGGGTTGAACCTGGGCATGCTGCTCGGGTTCGCGCTCGTCATCGGTTTTGGCGGCGCCATCATCTCGCTGCTGATCAGCAAGCCCGTCGCCAAATGGAGCGCCAGCGTGCGCGTCATCAACGACGCCCAGAACGCCGACGAGGCCTGGATCGTCGAGACCGTGCGCAAGCTGGCCGACAAGGCGCAGATCGGCATGCCCGAAGTCGGCATCTTTGAAGGCGCGCCCAACGCTTTTGCCACCGGCGCGTTCAAGAACTCGTCGCTGGTGGCCGTGTCCACCGGTTTGCTGCAGGGCATGACCCGCGAAGAGATCGAAGCCGTGCTCGGCCACGAGATCGCCCACATCGCCAACGGCGACATGGTCACCATGACGCTGATCCAGGGCGTGATGAACACCTTCGTGGTCTTCCTCTCGCGCGTGATCGGCTACGCCGTCGACAGCTTTTTGCGCCGCGGCAGCGACAACAACTCCGGCCCCGGCATCGGCTACTACGTCAGCACCATCGTGCTGGACATCGTGCTCGGTTTTGCCGCGGCCATCGTCGTGGCCTGGTTCTCGCGCCAGCGCGAGTTCCGCGCCGACGCCGGCGCTGCGCAACTGATGGGCCGGCGCCAGCCCATGATGAACGCGCTGGCCCGCCTGGGCGGCATGCAGCCCGGCGAACTGCCCAAGGCGGTGGAAGCCATGGGCATCACCGGCAGCATCGGCAAGCTGTTTGCCACGCACCCGCCGATTGAAGAGCGCATCGCGGCTTTGCAAAACAGCCAGGGCTAAACATCATCAAAGGGCGTCCCGCACGGGCGCCTTTTTTTTGCATGAAATTTCAGGGAGCATGAACATGAAAAACTGGATCAGGCAGAACCGCGGTTTCCTGGTGGCCCTGCTGCTGTTCGGGCTGTTCCGCACCGCGGTCGCGGACTGGAACCCCATCCCCTCGGGCTCCATGCGGCCCAACCTGCTCGAAGGCGACGTGGTCTTCGTCAACCGGCTGGCCTACAACGTCAAGGTTCCGCTGACCGACACGGTGCTGGCGAAAACCGCCGACCCGCAGCGCGGCGACGTCGTCACCTTTTCTTCGCCGCTCGACGGTGTGCGCCTGATCAAGCGGCTGGTGGCCGTGCCGGGCGACGTGGTGGAAATGCGCGCCAAGGTGCTCGTCATCAACGGGCAGGCGGCGCGTTATGAGGCGCTGGACACGGTGCTGGAGCCGGCCGGCCTCGGCGGCGTCCTGGTGGCCACGCACATGAAAGAAACCACGCCCCAGGGGCAGCACGAAATCCAGTGGCTGGCCGGCGTGACGGCCAAGGACAACTGGGGCCCGATGACGATTCCCCCGGACCAGTTCCTGATGCTGGGTGACAACCGCGACAACAGCGCCGATTCGCGCTACATCGGCCTGGTGCCGCGCCAGCTGCTCATAGGCCGGGCCGAACGCATTCTGGTGTCGGCCGACATCCTCGAGAAGTGGCAGCCGCGCTTTGAGCGCTTCGGCCGCTCGCTCTATTAATCTTTATTCAGGCTGCGGGGCCGCGCCGGCCCGCTGCGTGCGCTCCACCGCCTGGGCGACGTCGGCCGGGTCCATGCCGTACATGTCGGCAAACTGCTCCACGGTTTTTCCGCTGGCCTCAAACGCGCGCATCAGCGCTTCACGTTTCGCGGTCTGCACGGCCATCTCGGCAAAGGCTTCGTCGAGCAGGGCGTTGGCCGCTTCGTCCTGCGTGCGGGTGCGCTCGGCGTAGTCTTCGCGGCTCAGGCCCGAGGCCTCGATGGCCGCGATCAGGCGGGCACGGACCTGGGGGCGCAAATCTTCCTTGGAGCGCGCCTGGCGGCGCCGGAACACCTCCATGATGGCGTGGTGCACATGTTCGGGCGCGACAGGCTCCACGGGCTCGCCCTGCAGGTTACAGCGCGGGTGGCCCGCCGCCACGGATTCAAGGTAACGGGTCGAGCGCGCATGCAGGCCCAGCGCGACCTTGAGTTCGTCGCGCTTGAAGGCTTCGGGGTTTTCCGCCAGCAGGTCCTGGAAGGCGCCGAGCTTGAGCGGCAGGAACTGCGCGCCGAACATCCTGGGGTAGAGCTCGAACAATTTTTCCAGCACCGGATGGACTTCGCGCGTGCGCTGCTGCTGCGGGCCGGCAGGACGGGGGCGTTGCGGGGCGCGGGGGCGCCTGGCGCGTGGAGTGGGTGTGGTGGTGTCGGTCATGTGTAGGGGGTGAAGAGGGTGGAATGCGGGGAAGGCGGGGTATGGGGACGCTTAGCGCGGCCTGAACATGCGAAAAAGGTTGTCGGGTGTGACGGTGAAATAGTCGGCCGGGCCGCCGGCGCGAAGAATGGGCTGGGCGGCCGCCGTGTCGTAAATGCCGTCCTTGAGCAGATGCCTTGCAATGTACACGCCGACGACCTCGCCCAGCACCAGCCAGGTGGGCACCGGCACGCCGTCGGCGCCCTGCAGCTGCAGGATTTGCGTCAGCCGGCACTCGAAGGACACCGGGCTTTCCAGCACGCGCGGCACGGCGATGCGCTGCGAGGCGACGGGCGTGAGGCCGGCCAGCTCGAACTCGTTGACCTCGGGCGGCACCATCGCGCAGGAGCGGTTCATGGCCTCGGCCAGCGGCCGGGTCGCCAGGTTCCAGCCGAACTCGCCGGTTTCGCGGATATTGCGCAGGCTGTCCTTGGCGCCAATGCTGGCAAAACCGATGATGGGCGGCGTGTAGTTGAAGGCGTTGAAAAAACTGTAGGGCGCCAGGTTGAGCCGGCCTTGCGCGTCCCGCGAGGAGATCCAGCCTATGGGCCGGGGACCGACCATGGCGTTGAAGGGATCGTGCGGCAGGCCGTGGCCGTTTGCGGGTTCGTAGTAATGGAAGTTCGGGTCCTGCACGGGCTCTCCTTGTTGCGTCATGCGGCCATCCGTTGCCGTTCGGCATCCTGCAGCACGTTGCGCGCCACGGCCTCGGCGACCTTGATGCCGTCCACCCCGGCCGACAAAATGCCGCCGGCGTAACTGGCGCCTTCGCCGGCCGGGTAAAGGCCGCGCACGTTGATGCTTTGCAGGTCTTCGCCGCGGCTGATCCGGATCGGTGAAGAGGTGCGTGTCTCCACGCCGGTCAGCACCGCGTCGTGGGTGTCGAAACCTTTAATCTTTTTGCCGAACACCGGAAAGGCCTCGCGCATGGCTTCAATGGCATAGGCGGGGAGTGCCGACGACAGGTCGCCAATAGTGACGCCCGGTTTGTAGGAGGGCGTGATGCTGCCCAGCGCGGTCGAGGGCCGGCCCGCCACGAAGTCGCCCACAAGTTGCGCCGGCGCCTGGTAGTTGCTGCCGCCCAATACAAAGGCGTGGGACTCAAGCTGGCGCTGCAGCGCGATGCCGGCCAGTGCGTCGCCCGCCTCGAAGCCGGGGTAGTCGCGCGGGTCTATGCCCACCACGATGCCGGCGTTGGCGTTGCGCTCGTTGCGCGAGTACTGGCTCATGCCGTTGGTCACCACGCGGCCGGGCTCGGACGTGGCGGCCACCACCGTGCCGCCCGGGCACATGCAAAAGCTGTAGACCGAGCGGCCGTTGCTCGCGTGGTGCACCAGCTTGTATTCGGCCGCGCCCAGCGACGGGTGCCCGGCATGGCGGCCCCAGCGCGCGCGGTCGATGATGCCCTGCGGATGTTCGACCCGAAAGCCGATGGAAAAGGGCTTGGCCTCGATGTACACGCCGCGCGCATACAGCATGGCAAAGGTGTCGCGTGAGCTGTGGCCCAGCGCCATCACCACCTGGTCGGCGCGCATCTCGTGGCTCTGGCCCGTGGCCTGGTCCAGCACCGTGAGGCCGCGCAACTGTTTGCCTTCGGTACCGTCTTCGATCAGCACGTCGGTCACGCGTTGCTCGAAGCGGATCTCGCCGCCCAGCGCGACGATCTGCGCGCGCATGTTCTCGACCACCTTCACCAGCTTGAAGGTGCCTATGTGCGGGTGCGCCTCGAACAGGATGTCGGCGGGCGCCCCGGCTTTGACGAATTCGTTCATCACCTTGCGGCCCAGGTGGCGCGGGTCCTTGATCTGGCTGTAGAGCTTGCCGTCCGAAAAGGTGCCGGCGCCGCCTTCGCCGAACTGCACGTTGGACTCGGGATTGAGCACGTTCTTGCGCCACAGGCCCCAGGTGTCGCGGGTGCGCTGGCGCACGGTTTTGCCGCGTTCCAGCACGATGGGCTTGAATCCCATTTGCGCCAGCAGCAGGGCCGCGAACATGCCGCAGGGGCCGAAACCGACGACAACGGGGCGCAGCGGCAGGCCGGTGGGGGCATGGCCCACGCTGCGGTAAGCCATGTCCGGTGTGGGAAAAATGTGCGGGTTGCCGGCAAACCCGGCCAGCAGCGCGCTTTCGCGGCCGGCATCGGCCAGCGTGACGTCGACGATGTAGACCTTGAGCAGGTCGGCCTTGCGCGCGTCGAAGCTGCGTTTGTGGATGTGGACGTCCTGCAGCCCGGCTACGGCGATGCCCAGTGTCTGGGCCGCGAGGGCGGGCAGGGCGTCTTCCGCGTGGTCCAGCGGCAGTTTGAGTTCGGTCAGGCGAATCATGAAAGGGGGCTCGTGTTGATCAAGCAGCCCCGTATTTTAAAGGGCGGCCGGTCCCGGCGCCCCGCTGGCGGATAATAGGCCCCGTGAAGCCTGCCAGACCGCCGCTGGTGCAATCTGGGAAACCAGGCACTGGAGGAACGTCCGGACTGCACAGGACAGCGTAGGAGGTAACACCTCTCCACCGTGAGGTGAGGATCAGAGCAACAGAGACGAGTCGGTTTTGGGGCAACCCCGGACCGGGTGAAACGGGCAATCTCTACGCGCAGCAATACCAAGTAGGCCAGCGTTGATGTGGTTCCGCAGAGCTGGCGGGTAGGTAGCATTGAGCCGTGGGGGCGACCCCCGGCCCAGATTAATGGCGGTCACACCGGGCTTTCTCCAAGGGGCCCGGTGCACAGAATCCGGCTTATCGGCGGGCTTCACACTTTATTCACGGCCTTGGCGGCCCTGCGCATCCACAACTGGAACGCCAGAAAACCCACGACCACGACATTGAGCAGCAGCACGCCGGCGTTGATGGCGCCCGGCCGGTGCGCCAGGTGGGCCACCTCGAGCGGGATGTAGAGCGCCCCAGACAGCGCGCCCAGCCATTCGGCCCAGGTTTTTTCCTTCCAGAGTCCCCAGGCTTCCACAAAACGCACGGCGATGTAGGCTAGCGCCACCGGCGCGAGCGTGCGCAGGTTGATGGCGCTCAGCAGGTCGGCGTAGTGCAGCAGCAGCGTGGGGTAAGGCAGGGCCGGGTCGAGATGGAAGCGCCACAGCAGCGCCAGGGCCAGCCGGTGGATGTCGTGGTGCAGCAGCTGCAGCAGGCCTATGCCGGCCGCCAGCGCGGCCAGTCCCTTGGCGGCCTCAAAGATGGCAATGGCGCGCAGGGCGCGCCGCCGGCCGGCGGGTCCGGCGCCGGCAGGGGAAGGGGTGTCGGGAAGCATGTGGGCGCCGAAAGGTGGAAACCAGCCGGCGCCCGGGGACGGACTACGGCCTTATTTCGACGCGGCGGCAGCGGGTGCCTTGGCGCCCATGTTGCCGAAGTACTTCGTGTAGATCTTGTCGTAGGTGCCGTCGGTCTTGATGTCGGCCAGGCCCTTGTTGAGCTTTTCCTGCAACTCGGTGTTGCCCTTCTTCACGGCCAGGCCGTACTGTTCGGCGACGAAGCTGGCGTCGGTGACGGTCTTGAAATTCGCGCCGCTGTTGTTGGTGACGTAATGCACCACCACGCCGTTGTCGGCCACCACGGCGTCGACGCCGCCGGCTTCCAGCTCTTTCAGTGCCAGCGGCGTCGATTCAAAACGCTTGATGTTGGCGCTGTCCTTGCCTTGCAGCTTGGCCACCACCTCGTCGCCCGTCGTGCCGTTCTGCACGCCGACCTTGAGTTTTTTCAGGTCATTGAACTTGCTGATTTTCGAATCCTTTTTCACCGCGATCAGCTGCTGCGCGTCGAAGTAGGGGGTGGAAAAATCCATGGTCTGCTTGCGCTCTGCCGTGATGGTGATGGCCGACACCAGCAGGTCGCGGTCACCCTGGTTGAGCGTGTTGAAAATGCCTTCCCACGGTGTGTTCAGGAATTTCACCTCAATACCGGCTTTTTGTGCCACGGCCTGGACGACTTCGATGTCGAAACCGACGATCTCGCCTTTTTCATTTTGCGATTCAAACGGCGCGTAGGCGGCGTCGGTGCCCACCAGGTAGACCTTGGCGGCCGGCGCGGGTGCGGAGGCTGCGGGCGCCGATGCGCCGGCGGCGGGTGCCGGGGGTTCCTGCTTGCCGCAGGCCGCCAGGACCAGGCCGGCCAGCAAAATGCCGGCGCTTTGAAGGAAATGTCGGGTCGTGATGGAAGACATGAAAAGCCTCGCTGAATGTTGAATAGGTGAGTTCAGAACCCCGCGGAAAGGCAGGCTGGTGGCCCGTTTCCCGGCAGGCATGAGAAAAAAAGTATAAACCGTTGCCGCCACAGGCAAAGCAATTGATGTGCCTGGGAACCAGTTTACGGTCTAAACGCGGCCCCATTCAGACTGTAAACAGCTTGCGGGCGTGCGGAATTCTGGATAACCCGGCGGCAGGCCGGCCGCCGGGCCTCAGATTTCGTCAATGCTGGTGGACAGCGCCGGCTGCGCCTGGGGGCCGGCTTCCAGGGAGAAGCGCTCCCGTGTATTGATGTAAAAGCTGGCGCCGAAGCGCGCGACGGGAAAGTAGTTCTGCAGCCGCACCCGCCACTGCTCGGCGTCGATGAGGCCGTCGCGGGCGTGCAGCCAGTGCACCCGGCCTATGAATATCTGGCGGCTGGGGGTTTCCAGCAGCTCGTAGAGCGTGCATTCAAAGGCCGCGGGCGCCTCCGCGATGCGCGGCGGCCGCACTTGGCGCGAGGGCGCGGTGGTGAGCCCGACCTCGGCGAGTTCGCTGACGTCGGCCGGAAAGCGTTCACCGCAGCGGTGCATCTGCGCGGCCATGGCCTCGTCCGTCAGGTGGACCACAAATTCGCCGGTGCGCACGATGTTGGCCGCCGTGTGCTTGAGCTGGCCGTCCTGCAGCCGGTTGATGCTGACCATCACGATGGGCGGCTCCTCGCCCAGCATGTTGAACATGCTGAAAGGCGCGGCGTTCACGACGCCGTTCTCGCTCAGCGTGGTGATCAGCGCGATCGGCCGCGGCACGATCAGGCTGGCCATGAGCTTGTAGCGCTGGTATTCGGTGATGGCGGAAAAGTCGATGTCCATGCGGTATTTCTTCGGGGTATCGCCTGCGCGGGCCGGGGCGGCGGGGTCAGGCCAGGCCCAGCATCTGCGCCAGGCTTTTTTCGGCCTGCGGCTTGTCCAGGCAGATGCGGCGTTCCAGGTCGAGCAGGTGCTCGTTCATGACGCGCACCGCCTTGGCGGGTTCGCCGTTTTCCAGGTAGTCCACGATGCGCGCGTGTTCGTCGTGCTCGCAGGCGGCGTTGCCGGGTGGCTCATAGAGGGCGACGATCAGCGAGCAGCGCGAGATCAGCTCATGCAGGTAGCGGTGCAGGATGGCGCTGCCCGAAAGCTCGGCCAGCCGCAAATGAAACGAGCTGGCCAGGCGCGCCCAGGCCGGCTGGTCGGCGCGGTGCAGGGCGGAATGTTCTTCGCGCAGCTGCTTGCGCAGCAGCGCGACCTCGGCCTTGGTGATGCGCTGCGCCACCAGCGGCACGATGGCCGCCTCCAGCAGGCGGCGCGCTTCGAAAATCTGCCGGGTTTCCTCCGGCGTGGGCGCGGACACCACGGCGCCGCGGTTGGGCCGCAGGTCCACGATGTGGTCGTGGGCCAGCCGCTGCAGCACCTTGCGCACCGTGGCGCGGTTCACGGAAAACAGCTCGCACAGGGCCTGCTCCGGCAGCTTGGTGCCCGGGGCGATGCGCTGGTTCATCACGCTGTCGAAGACCGAGTGGTAAATGCGGCTTTCGATGTCCGTCAGCCCGGCCAGCAAAGGCACGGAGGCGCCGGCTTGCGCGGCGGATGTGGCGGGGCGTTTGCGGGCGGTGGTCATGCGGGTACCTGGGGAAAGAGTTCATCCATGTGGCGGCAGATGGCGCCCGGCGTGGTGAACCAGACGCGGCCTTCGTCGCGCGCGCGGGCGATGTGCTGCAGGGCCCGGCGCAAATGGCGCAGGCGGTAGGGCTGGCCCACTATATACGGGTGCAGCGCGATGCCCATGACCAGCGCCTGCCCGGCCGACTGCTCCAGCATCTCGTCGAAGTTGTCGATGACCATCTGCGCGAAGTCCTTGCCGTCCATCTGCCGCGTGATGATCATGGGGATGTCGTTGAGCTCCTGCGGGTAGGGGATGGACCACAGCGGGCCGCCGCGCGTGCGCTTGCGCACCGGCTGGTCGTCGTGGCACCAGTTGAGCGTGTAGCGGTAGCCGGTCTCGGCCAGCAGGTGCGGCGTGGCCAGGCTCTCGGATATCCACGGCGACAGCCAGCCCGTGGGCGCCGTGCCGCTGCATTCGGCGATGCGGGCGCGGCACTGCGCCAGCAGTTCGCGCTCCTGCGGCTCGGCCATGTCGCCTTGCCGTTCGGCATTGGTGTGGCCGTGGCCGATCAGTTCGTCACCGCGCGCCGCGAAAGCCGCGACCAGTTCGGGGCAGTGGTCGTACAGCGCGGTGTTGACGAGGGTGCCCGTGGGCAGGCCCAGCGCATCGAACATCTCCAGGCAGCGCCACGCGCCCACGCGGTTGCCGTATTCGCGCCAGGCGTAATTGAGCACGTCGGGGTGCGCCGAGGCCGGGCCCAGGTTCGCGCCCAGGCCCTCGCCGAAGGCGAAGTGTTCCAGGTTGAAACCCAGGTAGACCGCCAGGCGCCGCCCGCCCGGCCAGCTGAAGTCGGGGCGCGCATGGATGCCCTGGTAGTCGAACAGGCCGTGGCCCGGCAGGGGCCGCGCCGCCATGCCGCCCTTGGCGGCGCGGATCATGGAAGAGGCCTCCGGCCCGAATGCCGCAGGCTGGTGCGGGCTGCCGCACGGTTTGCGTGCCTGCCTGTCCGGTTTGGGTGCGTATGCATGAAATGCGTGAACGAGTGCATGAATGGTTTGGGGTGAGCAATTTTGGTGCCCAAAATGGGATTCAGATTGTTGACAATATAAATGATTGATTGTGGTCAATGTTTATCCTGCGATGTGCACCAGATGGGCGGCGTGGCACGGAGCTTGCAAGAACAGCCGAAGTTTTTGCAGTCCCAATCCCTTCAGGAGAAAAAGCCATGTCCATGTTCCGACGCTCATTCATCGCCGCCGCAGCTCTGGCCGGCCTGGCGGGGGTATTCTTGCCGGCGCACGCCCAGGAGTCCATCAAGATAGGCCTCGTCACCGCCCTGTCGGGCCAGTCGGCCAAGGCCGGCGAAGCCATCACGCGCGGGCTGGCGGTGGCGATCGACGAGATCAATGCCAAGGGCGGCCTGCTGGGCGGGCGCAAGCTGGAGCTGGTGCGCCGCGACGATGAAGGCAACCCGGCCAAGGGCGTCGTGGCCGCCCGCGAACTGATCTTCAAGGAGCAGGTGGCGGTGCTGTTCGGCGGCCTGGACACGCCCGTCTCCATGGCGCTGGTGCCTATCGCCAACCAGGAAAAAGTGCCCTTCATGGGCCCCTGGGCGGCGGGCACGCCCATCACCAAAAACGGCGCCAACCCCAACTTCGCGTTCCGCGTCTCGGCCGTGGACGAGCTGGTCGACAAGGCCATGCTGCAGTACGCGCAGAAGACCTTCAAGTCCGCCAGGCCCGGGATGATCCTGGTGAACAACCCCTGGGGCGAGTCGAATGAAAAAGGCCTGACCGCCGCGCTCACCGCCAAGAACATGAAGGCGGTGGGCATCGAGAAATTCGAGGCCAACGACGTGGACGTGGTGCCGCAGCTGACCAGGCTGCGCGGCGCCGGCGCCGACGTGCTCTTCATGGTCGGCAACGTGGGGCCCTCTGCCCAGGTCGTGAAGTCGCTGGACCGCATGGGCTGGAAGGTGCCGGTGGTCTCGCACTGGGGCCCGGCGGGCGGGCGCTTCACCGAGCTGGCCGGCCCCAGCGCCAAGACCGTGCACTTTGTGCAGACCTACAGCTTCTTCGGCAAGCAGGGCCCGGTGGGCGACAAGGTCATGAAGGCGCTGATGGCCAAGTACCCGGACATCAAGGGCGCCGACGACGTGACGCCTTCCGTCGGCGTGGCCAACGCCTACGACGCCATGCAGCTGGCAGCGCTGGCCATCGCCAAAGCCGGCAGCACCAAGGGCGACGAAGTGCGCCAGGGCTTCTACAAGATAGACCGCTACGAGGGCCTCATCAAGACCTACGTCAAGCCGTTTTCGCCGGACGTGCATGACGCCGTGACCGAGAACGACTACGTCTGGGCCCAGTTCATCGACAACCGCATCCTGCCCGTGGGCACGGCCAACTGACTGGCGCCGCCGTGATGCGCGCATTCGCGGACGCCGCCGCGGTGCGGCGGGACAAGAAACGGGGCAGGAGACCTTCATGCTTTTGACTTCGGCGCTGATCAGCGGCCTCGGCCTGGGCAGCATGTACGGCCTCATGGCCTTGGGCTTTTACGTCACCTACGCGGTGTCGGCGACGGTGAACTTTGCCCAGGGCAGCTCCATGATGCTGGGCGCGGTGCTGACCTACACCTTCTCGCAAACCCTGGGCTGGCCCTGGCCCCTCGCGCTGCTGGCCGCGCTGGCGCTGTGCGCGCTGTACGGCATGCTGGTGGAGTTCGTCGCGGTGCGGCCTTTCGCGCGGCGCGGCTCCAATTCCTGGCTGATGTCGACGGTGGCGCTGGGCATCGTGCTCGACAACGTCGTGATGTTCACCTTCGGCAAGGAGCCGCGCAACCTGCCTTCCCCGCTGGCGGTCACGCCCATCCAGCTGGGCGACCTGGGGCTGGGTGTGTATCCCCTGCAACTGCTGGTTCCGGTGGTGGGCCTGGCCCTGGCGGGTGTGCTGCACTTCGTGGCGCGGCACACGCGCTGGGGCGTGGCGCTGCTGGCGGTTGAGCAAAACCGCGATGCCGCGCGCCTCATGGGCATTCCCGTCGGCAACGTGGTGCTGGCGGCGTTTGCTTTGTCCACCTTGTTCGCCGGCGTGGCCGGCGCGCTGGTGGCGCCGCTCTTTAACGTGCATTCCGACATGGGCACGCTGTTCGGCCTCAAGGCTTTTGCCGTCGCGATCCTCGGCGGCATCACCAGCGCCTGGGGCGTGATGCTGGCCGGGCTGCTGTTCGGCGCGGGCGAAGCCCTGATCACCGCCACGCTGGGCTCGGGCTACACCCAGATCATCATGTTCTCGCTGGTGATCGCGGTGCTGGCGCTGCGCCCCAACGGCATGTTCGGCCGGCTGGAGGTGAAGAAGGTATGAAGCGGATTCCTGATGCCCGTCCGCCGCTGTTGTGGGGCCTGGGTTCGCCCCTGGCGGTGGGGGCGGTGGCGCTGCTGCTGCTGGCCGCGCTGGGCCTGGCCTGGGTGGTCAACGGCTATTTTGTGTACGTGCTGGCCAATGTCGCGCTGCTGGCGCTGGTGGGCATAGGGCTGAACGTGCTGCTGGGGCTGACCGGCCAGGTGTCCTTCGGCCATGCCGGGTTTTATGCGCTGGGCGCGTATGCGGTCGCCGTCTTCACGACAAAGCTGGGCATGAGCTTCTGGCTGGCCTGGTCCTTGGGCGTGTTGCTCAGCGCGCTGCTCGGCTTCCTGCTGGCCTTGCCCGCGCTGCGGGTGAAGGGCCCTTACCTAGCCATGGTGACGATTGCCTTCGGTTTTATCGTGGAGCACGGCATCGTCGAGTGGCGCAGCGTGACGGGCGGGCAGAACGGCATCATGGGGATTGCCGCGCCGTCGCTCGCGGCGCTTCAGCTGGATGTGCGCGGTGTGGCGGCCCTGGCCATCGTGGCCTGCGGCGCGGCGCTGGCGCTGTATGCCTGGCTGTCGCGCAGCGCCTGGGGCGCGGCCATGCGCGCGGTGAAAGACAGCGAGACCGCCTGCGAATCCGTCGGCATCAACCCGCTGCTGGTCAAGGCCGTGGCCTTTGCCGTTTCGGCCGCGCTGGCGGGGCTGGCCGGCGGGCTGTTCGCGCCGCTGTCGGGTTTTGTCACGCCGCAGGGTTTCGGCATGCTGCAGTCCATCCTGTTTGTGCTGGTGGTCATGATAGGTGGCTCCGGCTCCATCCTGGGCCCGGTGATAGGGGCGATCATCGTGGGCCTGCTGCCCGAACTGCTGGCCAGCCTGGAGGAATACCGCCTGCTGTTTTTCGGCGGCTTGCTGCTGCTGGTGCTGTGGGCCGCGCCCCAGGGCGTGGCCGGCCTGCTGGGCGCGCTCTGGCTGCGCTTCACGCCGGTTGCGGATCCCGCGCACGAGGCTTCGGTAGCGCCTGCGCCGGCCTTGAACGCCGCCGCGCCGCGCGGCGCGGTGTCCGTGTCGGGGCTGGGACGGGTGTTCGGCGGCGTGCGCGCCGTGCATGAACTCAGTTTTGACACCCTGGCCGGCGGCGTGACCAGCCTGATCGGACCGAACGGCGCGGGCAAGACCACCGTGCTCAACATGCTCAGCGGTTTTTACCGGCCCACGGCCGGCGCGTTTTCCCTGCAGGGGCTCAGCCTGCAAGGCCGCAGCGCCTGGCAGATCGCGCGCAGCGGCATCGCCCGCACCTACCAGACCTCGCAGCTGTTCGGCTCGCTCAGCGTGGAAGACAACGTCGCGCTGGCAATGTGCCGCGGGCGGCTCGGCAACCCCTTGCGCGCCAAGGCCTTCCAGGCGGGCGATGTGCGCGCGCAGAGCCGGGCCTTGCTGGCGCGCTGCGGTTATGCGGGTTCGCCGCGCACGCTGGCGGCCGACCTGCCGCACGTGGACCGGCGCCTGGTTGAAGTGGCGCGCGCGCTGGCCACCGGCCCGCAGGTGCTGCTGCTCGACGAGCCGGCCGCGGGGCTGTCCAGCGAAGACAAACACAAGCTGGGGCTGCTGCTGCGCGCGATTGCCGGCAGCGGCATCGGCGTGGTGGTGGTCGAGCACGACATGGCGCTGGTCATGTCCATCTCGGACCGCATCGTGGTGATGGACGCGGGCCAGTTGCTGGCCATGGGCGCACCCGGCGAAATCCGCGACAACCCGGCCGTGCGCCAGGCCTACCTGGGGACGGCGGGCGCGCCCGGCGCGTCGCCCTTGCGGTCTGGCGGCGGGCGGGCGGAAGGCCCCGAACTGCTGGGCGTCGGCCAGCTGACGGCGGCCTACGGCGCCGAACCGGTGCTCAAGCAGGTCAGCCTGCAGGTTCGCCGGGGTGAGCTGGTCGCGCTGCTGGGCGCCAACGGCGCCGGCAAGTCCACGCTGATGCGCGCGCTGGCGGGCTTGCACCGGCCGGTCAGCGGCGGCATCCACCTGCAGGGCCGGGACCTGTCCGGGCTGGATGCCGAGCAGGTGGTGGCCCACGGCCTGGTGCTGGTGCCCGAGGGCCGCCAGGTGTTCCCCGAACTCAGCGTGCGCGACAACATCCGGCTGGGTGCTTTCCTCAAGCCGGACGGCGTCGACGCGCGCATGGAAGAGATGCTGCGGCGCTTTCCGCGGCTGCGCGAGCGGCTGCACCAGCGCGCCGGCCTGCTTTCGGGCGGCGAGCAGCAAATGCTGGCCGTGGCGCGCGGGCTGATGAGCCAGCCCGTGGTGCTGTTGCTTGATGAACCCTCGTTGGGCCTGGCGCCCAAGATCATCGAAGAGCTGTTCGCCGCGCTGGACGCCTTGCGCGGCGAGGGCCTGACGGTGTTGCTGGTCGACCAGATGGCGGCGCTGGCCCTGTCGCTGGCCGACCATGCCTACGTGCTCGAGTCCGGGCGCGTGGTGGCCCAGGGCACGGCGCAGGCGCTGATGGCCGATGGTTCGCTGGTGCGGGCTTATCTGGGTGAGTAGCTGGCTTCGTCCTGATCGACTAGGCCCTGGCCGCGCACGCGGTCGATGTGGGCCAATAGCGAGCGTTTGGCCACCGGCCAGATGCGCGCGTCCACGTCGTCGTAGGCCGCCGCAACCCAGTCGTCGATGGTGCCTTCCGGCTGGGCCCGCATGACGCCGATGATCTTGGCCTCGCGCTTGAGGCGGTGCGCCTTGAGGCCGGCAATCGCGGCTTTGGCCTGGCCCAGCACATAGCCGTGCGCCGGGGCGATGAACTCGATGCCGTGCTCGTCGCAGGCCGCGCTCAATGCATCCAGCGATTCGAGGTAGGCGTTCATGTCGCCGTCCGGCGGGTCGATCACGGTGGTGCTGCCGTTGAGGATGTGGTCGCCGCTGAACAGCAGGCCGTCCTCCAGCATCACCAGGCAGAGGTGGTTGGCGGCGTGGCCCGGGGTGTGGATGACTTTCAGCGTATGGCTGATATCGCCGTCCGGCCCCTTGCCGGTGAGCGCCAGCAACTCATGGTACTTGAGTTCGCGGTCCGGCGTGAAAGCGCTGGCGCTGCGCGCCGTGGGCGCGGACGCCAGCCCCAGGATGGGCGGGGCCGTGGCGCAGAGGGCCTGCAGCGGCTTCGCGCCGGGGGAATGGTCGGGGTGCGAGTGCGTGCAGACAATCATGCGGATGTCGCCGCCCGCCGCATGCCAGAGGCGCTGCAGGTGTTCGTCGTCGGCCGGGCCCGGGTCTATGGCGATGTAGCCGCTGCGCGGGTCGCCGACGAGGTAGCTGTTGGTGCCGGGGCCGGTCATCACGCCTGGGTTGGGCGCGGTCAGGCGCATCAGGTTGTTCAACAGCGCCACGGGCTGCGATGTCTGCCAGTCCAGCGTGTGCACGATCTGCCCGTCGGGGCAGGTCAGCGCCAGTTCGCCGTAAGGCGCTTCGTGCTCCATGTAGCGCGCCTCCTTGCCGGCCAGCAACCCGGCGCGCGGGCAAGAGGTCCACAGCGGGACTTCGGACGCGCAGGCCGCCAGCACTGCATCGACACTGGCATAGTGCTGCAGCCTCTCGAGCGTGCGTATGGTCGGAAAGATGATGAAAAAGCCGCCCGCCTTGTGCCGAGCCAGCGCATCGGCCGGCCGCACCCAGACCGGCTCGAACTGCTCGGCCTCGTCGGCCACCGGGCTTTGGCCCTCGGGCATGCGCGCCACCAGGAAGGGCACGTCGAAGCGCCGCGGCAGGTCGCGGTCGGTGATCCAGTGCGCCAGCACAAACACCTCATCGCCCGCCAGTGTGAGGCCGCGCTCGCGGCACTGCGCGGCAAACGGCGCCTTGCGGTCCAGCGCCGCGATGTCGACCGTGTTCACATGGCTGCCGTCGGCGTGGCGCGCCAGCAGCACGCCGAGCTCCTCAAAACTTTCGCGGATGGCTGCGATGGCCTGCGTCAGGTGCAGGTCGCTTTGTGTCGCGCGGCGCGTGGACTGGGCGTGCGCCTGCTCATCCGCCGCGTCGATGCCGCCGCCGGGGAAGACGTACGCGCCCGGGGCGAAGCTGGCCGCCATCGAGCGGCGGGTCATCAGCACTTCTATGCCTTGCTCGCTGTCGCGCAGCAGCAGGACGGTGGCTGCTGGGCGCAGGGGGGCGGGGTCGCGGTGGGGATGGAGTTGTTGGGAGGGGCGGGGCATGTTTGGATTATGGCTTTTAGGGCTGGTTCTTGCTCCGGTGGTGTGCCCTCTGCATAGGGCTTGCTGGCCGGGTCTCGCCGGGCAACCCCCGGCCAGCAACCCTAAGCAGAGGGCCAGGGCGCGCAAGGCCGGCGCAAGACCCGGCCAAACAGAACCACAGATAATCACCTGATGCGAATCCGATTCACCAAAATGCAAGGCGCGGGCAACGATTTCGTGATGCTCGACGAAACCCGGGGCTCGCTGGGCCTTACCACCGCCCAATACCGCTTCCTCGCCGACCGCCACTTCGGCGTCGGCGCTGACCAGATCCTCACGGTGCGGCCGCCGACCGAAGAAGGCATCGATTTCGAATACGTGATCCACAACGCCGACGGCGGCGAGGTGGAGCAGTGCGGCAACGGCGCGCGCTGCTTTGTGCGTTTTGTGCGCGAGCAGGGGCTGACGGCCAAGGACGTCGTGCGGGTCAAGACCCTGAGCGGCATCATCGAGCCGCGCATGCAGGCGGACGGGCGCGTCACGGTCGACATGGGTGCGCCGGTGTTCGAGCCGGTTCGTGTCCCGTTTGACGCGGCCGGCCTTGTGCCCGTGCCCGAGGGTTCGTGGGAGAAATGGCCGCTGGCATTGCCGGGTCAGGCGCAGGCGGCGCCGATTTTTATCGGTGCGCTGTCCATGGGCAACCCGCATGCGGTGCAACTGGTGGGCGACGTCGACACCGCACCAGTGCTGGAAACCGGCCCGCTGATCGAAAACCATATACGTTTTCCGCGCCGCGTGAATGCGGGCTTCATGCAAGTCGTATCGCGCGGGCAGATCCGCCTGCGTGTCTACGAGCGCGGCGTGGGTGAGACGCTGGCCTGCGGCACGGGCGCCTGCGCGGCGGTGGTGGCGGGCATACGCTGGGGCCTGCTCGATACGCGCGTGGACGTGATGACGCGCGGCGGCCAGCTTACGATCGAATGGACGGGGCAGCTCGATGCGCCCGTCATGATGACCGGGCCGGCCACCACGGTGTTCGAGTCTGAGATCGAAATTCCCGACATGATCTGAGCGCTTTTGGCGCAAGCGGATGTAACGCGACCCACCCGCGAGCTTTGCGCGGGCCGCAAAACTGAGGACAATGCGACGATGAACCCAACCGAACATCCCATCACCGAAGACGACATCGCCAACTTCCTGGCCAACACGCCCGACTTCTTTGAGCGGCACGCCGAGTTGCTGGCTTCGGTGCAGCTGTCCAGCGGCCACGGCAATCGCGCGGTCAGCCTGCAGGAACGCCAGGCGCTCATGCTGCGCGAAAAGATCAAGGGCCTGGAAACACGCATGGTCGACATGATCCGCCACGGCCAGGACAACGTCGGCATCGCCGACAAGATGCAGCGCTGGACGCGCAAGCTGCTGCAGGCGGCCCAGGCGCGCGACCTGCCGGGCGCCGTGGTCGAGGGCATCACCACCGAATTCCTGATTCCCCAGGCGGCCATCAAGGTCTGGGACGTGAACGGCATTTTTTCGGATGAAAGCTTCGCCACCGGCGTGAGCGAGGACGCCAAGGCGTTTGCTTCCTCGCTGGGCGCCCCTTACTGCGGTGTCAACTCCGGTTTTGAAGCCGCCGGCTGGCTGCCTGAACCGGCCGTGGCGCTGTCGATGGCGATGATCCCGCTGCGTACCTCACCCGGCGCGGACGCCTGCGGCCTGCTGGTGCTGGCCTCTCCCGACCCCGAGCGCTTTCACAGCGGCATGGGCACCGATTTCCTGGAGCGCCTGGGCGAACTCGCCAGCGCGGCGCTGACGCGCCTGCGGCCCCAGCAGGCTGTGGCCGAGTAAACATCACGGCCATGGCGCGGACATTGCCTCTTGCGCCTGAAACCGGCGGCGCCGGGCCCGTGTCTGTGCCAGTCGTGCCGCCCTCACATCCGCTGGTTGAGCGCTACCTCGAGCACGTGCGCGTGGAAAAACGCCTGGCCTCGCGCACCGTGGAGCTTTACGCCCTGGACCTGCAAAAACTCGAGGCCAATGCCCTGAAGGCCGGCGTGCAACTGACCGAGGTGCAAAACATCCACATGCGGCGCTGGGTCGCGCAGATGCACGGGGCGGGGCGCAGCGGCCGCGGCATCGCGCTCATCCTGTCTGGCTGGCGCGGCTTTTACACCTGGCTGGGCCGCGAAGGCCTGGTCAAGGGCAACCCGGTGCAGGACGTGCGCGCCCCGAAAGCCGCCAAGCCCTTGCCCAAAGCCCTGAGCGTGGACGAGGCCGTGCAACTGGCCGCCTACCAGGCTGACGTGAGCGACGGCGACCCCTTGCTGGCGCTGCGCGACCAGTGCATCACCGAGCTGCTCTACGGCTGCGGCTTGCGCATAGCCGAACTCGTGGGGCTGGACGTGCGGGCCAGCGGCCAGGCGCGAGGCTGGATAGACCTCGACGCGGCCGAAGCCCACGTGCTGGGCAAGGGCTCGAAACGGCGCAGCGTGCCGGTGGGCGGCGCGGCGCTGCGGTCGCTTCAGCAATGGCTGGCGGCGCGCGGCGCCTGGGCGCGCGAGGACCAGGCCCTGTTCATCAGCGAGCGCGGCAAGCGCCTGACGCCGCAGCACATCCGGGTGCGGCTGAAGCAACGATCCTTGAAGGCCGGGCTGGCCACGCCGGTGCATCCGCACATGCTGCGCCATTCCTTTGCCAGCCACGTGCTGCAGTCCAGCGGCGACCTGCGCGCCGTGCAGGAGTTGCTGGGCCACGCCAACATCACGACCACGCAGGTCTACACGCGGCTGGACTTCCAGCATCTGGCCAAGGTCTATGATGCGGCGCATCCGCGGGCGGTGTCAAAAGCCGGCATGGGGGTGGCGGCGCCGTTTGCGCCGCTCGCGCCCGAACCAGCCGCCGCGGTCCCGAAAGCCGTCAAACCAGGCAAGGTCTGAGCCGGCCGGCTGCCCCTCAGGCCGCCTTGGGCCTGTCGCGCCGGGCCGGCCGCATGGGTTGCGCTTCCCCGAGCATGAACACCGCGCGCTTGCTTTCAGCGGGTGCGGCGGCCAGGCGTTCCTCGAGCTGCGTCAGCAGGCCCTGGGCATTCGAGCCCTGGTGGGGCACCAGCGCATAGGCCACGTGCACCTGCGCCACGCAATCCACATGAAGCCCTTTGTAGGGCATGAGGCAGCGCGCCACGATGCGCGGCCCCAGCGTGCCGGCGTCCTCGGCGTTGAAGGGGCCTTCCACCAGCATGCCGAAACGCCGCTCGGACATGCGCGCGGCGCTGTCGATTTCGCGCGCGGTGGACAAGAGGCGCTCGGCCACGCGCAGCGGCAGCTCGTCGGCGGCTTTGCGCCCGAAGTCGCGCTGGATCTGCTCGGTGTTGACCAGGTCGATGATCATCACCGCGCTCTGGTGGCGCAGCCGTTCGGAGCGCGCGATCATGCGGATCAAACGCTCGGCGAACACATGGCCGTTGATCAGGCCGGTGGCCGGGTCCACCCGGTCCAGGCCCTGGATGCGGCGTATGTTTTCGCGGCGCTGCTGGCTGCGCAGCATGAGCACCAGCATGACGATGGGCAGGTGCAGCGCCACGCCCAGTTGCATGCCGTGCTGCGTGAGGAAGCCGATGGGCACGAGTTCGGCGTTGCGCGCCATGGTCCAGCCGGCGGCGACCAGCACGGGCACATAGGCCAGCACCAGCCAGGGGGCGACGCGGTCGCCGCGCCGCCAGGCCCAGCCCAGGACCAGCATGCCGCTGAATTCCAGCAGCAGCGTGATGGGGATGAACACGTCCATGCGCGTGGCGGCGGGCAACACTGCCAGCAGCGCGGCGGTCAACGCGCCCAGCACGGCCTGGCCGATCATCAGCCGGTGCAGGCGCAGCGAACGCTCGGGAAGGGCCACGGCCGCCGATATGAACAGCAGCGTGGCCGAGACCGTCAGCATGGGCAGCACCGAGGTGGCGACGTCGCTCCAGCCGGGCAACGAAGGCCAGAGGTGCAGGCCCGCGATGCCGGTGACGGTGGCCTGGGTCAGGCCCAGCAGGGTGACGCACAGCGCATACCAGCCGTAGGCGGTGTCGCGCAGCGACACGGCGCCCAGCACGGAGATCAGCGCGGCCAGGCCGGTCAGCCCGAAGAAAATGCCCAGGATCAGCGAGACGCGCTGCTCGGAATAGCTCAGCCGCCCCTCGCTGATGAACTGCAGCGGCGCGCTGAAGGCATGGCCGTTTTCCAGGCGCAGCAGGTAGTTGGTCGGGACCTCAGCCGACAGCGCGATGGGCAGCAGCGGGTGGCGGTGCGGCACCGGCCATTTGTCGACCGCCACCAGGTCGCCGGCCAGTTGCTCGTTCCACTGGCCGGCGCCATCCAGCGTGTAGAGCGACGCCCGGTCGATCGAGGGATAGGGCACCTCGAGGTACCAGCGTTCGGAATCAGGTGCGGGCGGCACATTGATGCGCACCCACATGGAATAACCGGTGGTGACCGGGTAGATCGCATCGGCGCGCGTCGGCTTCCAGGGTAAGTCGGGCGTGGCGATGACCTGCGCGGGCGTGAACTTGCCGGTGGTGTCTATCCAGTAGTCACCCCAATCCTGCAGGGCCACCGGTTGCGTGCGGGCGTCGAGGTCCAGCACGGTGCGCGAGCGGGCGTCCGGGCTGGCCAAGGCCAGCAGCGAGCCCATCAGCAAGCTGATGGCCAGGCCCAGCAACAGGGTCCGGGTAGTCGCGGGTTTGCGGAGCACAGCGCCAGCAGATGGCTTGTGTCTCTTTAACTGCCGCGAAATGTACTCAAAAATCATTAACCGGCGATTGTCGCAAACTTTCGCGAAAATTACAGTCACGACTTTTGGGGACATCGCGGGCGGTTGTTTTGGGGTGATGAGCGGGCGCAGGCGAGGCCCGCGCGCCCTGCCGCGACAATAGCGCCATGAAAATTATTCGATTGCGGGATGGCAAGGAGCGTTCCTTGCTGAGGCGCCACCCCTGGATTTTTGACGGCGCCATCGCCAAGGGCGGCGGCGATGCCGGCGAAACCGTGCGGGTGGAAAGCCACGCCGGCCAGTTCCTGGGCTGGGCGGCCTTCAGCCCGGCCTCCAAGATCCGCGCACGGGTCTGGAGTTTTGACGAAGCGCAGCGCATTGACGCGGCTTTTTTTGAGGCGCGCATCGCCCAGGCCCTGAAGGCGCGGGAGCGTTTCGATATTCAGAGCGACGGCCGGCGCCTGGTCCACGGTGAATCCGACGGCCTGCCCGGCCTGGTGGTGGACCGCTATGGCGACACCCTGGTCGCCCAGTTTTCCAGTTGCGGCGCGGAAAAATGGAAAAACGTGATCGTCGAGGCCTTGCTGGCGCAGACCGGCCTGGCGCGCCTGTATGAACGTTCCGATGCGAGTTCGCGCGCGCTGGAAGGTTTGCCCGAAGTCACGGGATGGCTCAAGGGCTCAGGCGAAACCGGCATCACCATCACCGAACATGACTGGAAACTCAGCCTGGACATTGCCGAAGGCCACAAAACCGGCTTTTACCTGGACCAGCGCGACAGCCGGCAGAAGTTCGCCGCTTATACGCGCAGGCTGCAGTTCGGCCAGGTGCTCAATTGTTATTGCTACACCGGTGGCTTTACCGTGGCCGCGCTGGCCGGCGGCGCCGCGCATGTCACGTCCATCGACTCGTCGGCCCCGGCGATTGAGCGGGCCCGCGCCAACGTGGCGCTGAACGGCTTTGATGCCAGCCGCACCACCTTGCTCGATGCCGACGTCAACGCCTCGCTGCGCCAGTACCAGAAGGAAGGCCGGACCTTCGACGCCATCGTGCTGGACCCGCCCAAGTTCGCGCCCACCGTGACGCATGCCGAGCGCGCCGCCCGCGCCTACAAGGACATCAACCGGCTGGCGCTGTCCATTTTGTCGCCCGGCGGCGTGCTGTTCACCTACTCGTGCTCGGGCGGCATCAGCGCCGACCTGTTCCACAAGATCGTGGCGTCGGCCGGCATAGACGCCGGCGTGGACGCCTTCATCTCCGAGCGCATGGGCGGCGCGCCCGACCACCCCATGACGGTGGCCTTCCCGGAAGGCGAATACCTCAAGGGGCTGGTGCTGGTGAAGCGTGTGGGCGGCTGAGGGCGGCTGGGGGCGCATGCCCCGGGGCTTGACAGCACCTGTAAAGTAACTGTTGGCCGAGGTGGTATTCGCCCGGCCCCCTCGAAGGGCTTGAACCCGCCGCTAAACTCCCCAGCTTGGGTTCTCGCGGCCCGCCGCATTCCTGCCATTCCCGCAATTTCCCCCGTTTTTAGGTAGACACCATGAGCTTGATCCCCGTCACCATCCTCACCGGCTTTCTGGGCTCGGGCAAAACCACGCTGCTCAAACGCGTGCTGACCGAGGCGCACGGCCAGAAGATCGCCGTCATCGAGAACGAATTCGGCGAGGAAAACATCGACAACGAGATCCTGGTCAACGACACCCAGGAAAACATCATCCAGATGAACAACGGCTGCATCTGCTGCTCGATCCGCGAGGATTTGCGCGAAACATTGCAGCTGCTGGCCGCCAAAAAACGCAAGGGCCTGCTCGACTTCGACCGCGTGGTGATCGAAACCACCGGCCTGGCCGACCCCGGCCCGGTCGCGCAGACCTTTTTCATGGACGAGGAAATCGCCGAGCAATACCTGCTGGACTCCATCCTGACCCTGGTCGACGCCAAGCACGCCGCCACCCAGCTCAACGACCGCCAGGAGGCGCGCCGCCAGGTCGGTTTCGCCGACCAGATCTTCATCAGCAAGTCGGACCTGGTCGCCAAGGACGAGGTCGATGCGCTGATGCACCGCCTGAAGCACATGAACCCGCGCGCCCCGCAGACCGCCGTGCATTTCGGCGAAGTGGCGATCAAGGACGTGTTCGACCTGCGCGGCTTCAACCTCAACGCCAAGCTGGACATCGACCCCGACTTCCTCAAGGAAGACGACCACGCCGGGCATGACCACGATCATGAACACGGCGAGCATTGCGACCACCCGTCCCACGCCAAGGACGGGCACGAAGGCCACGGCCACCATCACCACCATGACGACGACGTCAAGAGTTTTGTCTTCCGCTCCGACAAGGCCTTCAGCCCCGCCAAGCTCGAGGATTTCCTGGGCGCGGTGGTCAACATCTACGGCCCGCGCATGCTGCGCTACAAGGGCGTGCTGAACATGGACGGCACCGACCGCAAGGTGATTTTCCAGGGCGTGCACCAGCTCATGGGCAGCGACCTCGGGCCCGCCTGGGCCGAGGGCGAGAAGAAAAACAGCAAGATGGTCTTCATCGGCATCGACCTGCCCAAAGATATTTTTGTGCAGGGCCTGGAGCAGTGCCTGGTTTGAGGTAGGCTGTCCGCCTGTAGCCGATAAAAGGCGGAGGGCTTCATGTTTGTCTCGATTCTCCAACGGTTTGTTCTTCGGGTGTCACAGCGTGCTGGCGAGCCGCTACAATCGCGCGCCGGCCAAAATACCCGAATAGCCGAATCGGGAGGGCTGCCAGGCTTAAAACCGGCTAAAAAGCGGGTTGAGGACCGGTTTTTAGCGGTTTTCAGGCGTGGCGTGCGGCAGACAAACCAGGAAATCTGGCAACAGCTAGGGTTGGATTGCGCAGCAGCGGTCCGGCCAGGAAGCCGCCGCGGAGGCCTCAGGGCCGTCCCAAGGCTGCTTTCCAGAGGAGACACATTGTGAAAGCCCCAGCGAAGAAGACCAAGACGCCCGCCAAGGCTGCAGCCAAACCGGCCGCCAAGACAGCCGTAAAAGCCAAGCCGGCGCCCAAAACAGTTGCCAAGGCCGCTGTGAAAAAAGCCGCCAAACCTGCCGTGAAAGCCAAACCGGCGCCCAAACCCGCCGCGAAAAAGGCTGTAAAGCCGGCACCCAAGGCTGCACCCCAGAAAAAACCTGCTGCAGCCGTCAAGAAAACCGCTGCCAAGCCTGTGCCTGCCAAGGCCAAGGCCGTCGCCAAACCCGTCAAGCCAGTGCTCAAAACATCGCCAAAACCCGCCGCCAAACCCGCTGTCAAAGCCGCCCCGAAACCCGCCGCCAAGCCCGTGCCGACTGTGGCCGCCGCCGCCGCGCCGGCCCCGGCTCCCGTGGTGAGGGCCGGGCTCACGGCGCCGCCGCCGCTGAAACCCGGGCGCCGCAGCTCGGCCCGGGTCGCCACCCAATCACCCCCTCCCGCACCCATGGTGCCAACCCATGCGCCTGACGCAGCCAAAGCCAGTTACTCCACAATGACCGAACGCGTGATCGCGCCGCCACCCCAGGCGGCGGCCAAAAAAGACCCGAAGCTTGCCAACAACTGGAAGACCAAATCCGCCGAGCAGCTGACGGACGACGAAGTCAAGGCCATGCCCGACTCCGAGTACATGAACGAAAAGCAGCTGGCTTTCTTTCGCCACAAGCTGTCGGTGCTCAAGCAGGACATCCACAACAGCGCCGGTGAAACCACCGAGCACCTGCGTGAAGACACCGTCGTGGTGCCCGATCCGGCGGACCGCGCGACCATCGAGGAAGAACACGCCCTTGAACTGCGCACCCGCGACCGCGAACGCAAGCTGCTCAAGAAAATCGAGCAATCCATCGCCCGCATCGACTCCGGCGACTACGGCTATTGCGACGAGACCGGCGAACCCATCGGCGTGGGCCGGCTGATCGCGCGCCCCACGGCCAACCTGTCCCTGGAAGCCCAGCAACGCAGGGAACTCAAGCAAAAAATGTTTGGCGATTAAACGCCAGTTCCCCGGTTGAAGGTTTTTTAGTCGTCACGCCATGTCCAAAGAAGATACCGCTTCAGGCCTGTTGTCCAAGATGGTGAAGTTCGTCCGGAATCCGGCCACGAACTGGGCGGACCTGGACGCCGCAGCCACCGACCGCGACGAGGCCATGAGCAAGCAGTTGCTCAAGGAAATGATAGAGCGCAAGCGGCAAAACGACTTTGTGCGCAAGCGCGAATTCGACATGCTGCGCAAGATGCGCAAGCGCGAAGCCATGGTGGGCGTGGGCCAGGACCCGGGCGGCAGGCCCTCGTTCTTCCAGAGCAGCATGCCGTCCAAGCCCGACGACAGGGCCACCACCCTCAAGAAGATCGACGAGATCGAAGCGCAGATGTCGATGCAGTGGTGGAAAACCAAGAACGGCGGCATCCCCGACAGCACGCCCCCGCACGCGTCTCCCTCGGGCGCCCGCAATCCATCGGTCCAGGCCCCCCTGCTGGACAACGCGCTGCCCACCGCCTACCGGGCCACGGCCCCGGCGGGCCTGCAATCGGGCCTCAAGCCGGCCGATCCGGTGCCGCCCCGGGATGCGCCGAGCACGGAACCCGACTCGCTGTCCATGGCGCTCGCCGAAGCCCGTGCCGGCGGCCTTGGCGCCAAACCGCCGCCGCCTCCCCCGGTGGTGGGCTTGCCGGGCGGCCTGGCCGGCATCGGCCGCGACGAGGGCGGCAGCTCCGGCTTTTCACACTCCAAATTCAGCGCCGTCGACGTGGCCGAAGGTGTCGAGCATGACGCCGAGCTCGAAGAGGCCGCCATCCGCTTCGCCAATGGCGACGACGCCGGCGCGGAAGCCGGCCTCCTGGAAATCCTTGCCCCCGGCGGCGCGCGCGCCGGCCATGCGGACACCTGGCTGACGCTGTTCGACCTGTACCGCGCCACGGCCCAGCAAGACAAGTTTGAAACGGCGGCGATCCAGTTCGTCGAGCGGTTTGACCGCTCAGCGCCGCAATGGTTTTCGATGCCCGAGGCGGTGAAAATGCTTGCCGAACCCTTGAACAAGGCCAGCAACGGGCCCGCCGCCGACTGGGTATGCCCTTCCTCGCTGGGCATACAGACGGTGGCCGCGCTCAAGGCGGCCATGGCCAAGGCACCCATGCCCTGGCGCCTGGACTGGAACAACCTCAAAACCATTGAAGCCGCCGCGGTGGAGCCGCTGTACAAGGTCTTCAGCGGCTGGGCGGCGCAACCCGTCCAGTTGCGTTTCATGGGCGATGCGCAATTGCAGAAGGTGTTGCAGAGCGCCACGCCTTCCGGCAGCCGCGACACGGCCCAGAACTGGTGGCTGCTGCGCATGGAGGCGCTGCGCGTCACGAACCGCCCCGACGACTTCGAACTGGCGGCGCTCGATTTTTGCGTCACCTACGAAGTGTCCCCGCCGGCCTGGGACAGCGCGCGCTGCGAATACAAGCCCATCGACGCGCAGGGCGGTGTCCTGAGCGGCGAGGCCATCATCGGCGACGTCTACCGCGATTCGATGTCATCCAGCCTCAGCGCCATCGAAGGGGACACCCAGATGGACGCGCCGAGTTCGCAGATGAGCAACCTGCTGTCGGTGGAACTGTCCGGACAGATCCAGGGCGACGCGATCGCGGTGCTCGACAAGCTCGAAGCCAAGCTGATGGGCGCGGACATGATGCTGATTTCGTGTTCCAAGCTGATTCGCGTGGATTTTTCCGCCGCGGGAACGCTGCTCAACTGGGTGTCGGCCCGTGAAGCCGAGAGCCGCGCGGTGCAGTTCTCCGACGTCAACCGCCTGGTGGCGGCCTTCTTCAACGTGATCGGCATCACCGAGCACGCCAGGGTCATGGTTCGCGTCGACTGACGCTCCTGGTCCTCGCCAGCCCCCGCAATGGGGCTGGTTTCCAACGGGTTTTACAACCCGCATCCACCCTCCGAAACGCCAGCCGCCAACTGCGGCGTTGCCCTCTCGTGGCCTCGCGCCGCACACTGTTACTTGGCATGCAGGCTGAGTCGCTTGCTATATTTTTTGTAGCCTGCGCACCACCGATGCAGCGGGGCGCCCGGTAAACGTGATGGAAATACTCCCTGCTTGGTTCTCGTTAACACCTATTGGCTTAAAGCAATACTTTCATTGCAGGTTCTAAGTGCTTAATTTAGAACGCTTTTTGCTTTTCCCTCTGCATCCAGAGATGCTGCTAAGTCCTTGATTTCATTGAAAAAATTTGTTTCAAATCCCTTGCTTGCAAATGGTTTCCTGCTAAAGTGGGAGGAAGTGCAATTTAGTGGTGAAAAGTGTTTTCCAAAGGTTTGTAGCAGTGTTTCAAGGCGCCTCATCGTTAGCTCTCGATACCAA
This sequence comes from Polaromonas sp. YR568, assembly GCF_943369675.1. GTDB lineage: Bacteria > Pseudomonadota > Gammaproteobacteria > Burkholderiales > Burkholderiaceae_C > Polaromonas. The sequence continues at coordinate 49,858 of NZ_CALROB020000009.1, forward strand.
AGGTCGGCTCTCCGTGCCGACCCGGCATCGTGACGTGCTGAGTGCCACCGCTTCCGGCCAACTCACGATCACCAAACACCCGCACGGCTGCCTCATGATTTTCCCTCGCAACGAGTGGGAAAAATTCCGTGACCGCATCGCCTCGCTGCCGATGCAGGCACAGTGGTGGAAACGCATCTTCCTCGGCAACGCGATGGACGTCGACATGGACGCCACCGGCCGCGTGCTGGTCTCGCCCGAGTTGCGCGCCGCCGCCGGCATCAGCAAAGACACGGTGCTGCTGGGCATGGGCAGCTACTTCGAACTCTGGGACTCCGCCACCTACGCGGCCCAGGAGGCCGAACAGATGAAGGGCGAGATGCCCGATGTCTTCAGAGACTTTTCGTTCTGAAAGAAGACGGTGAACGGCACATGGATACACCGCACCGTCCTGTTGAACGAGGCCATAGAGGCGCTTCTTGTCAACCCGGACGGCCACTACGTCGACGCGACCTTCGGGCGCGGCGGGCATTCGCGCCTGCTGCTGTCGCAGCTTTCGCCGCAGGGGCGGCTCACCGCCTTCGACAAGGACCTGGACGCCATCGCCGAGGCACAGACCATCAGCGACCCGCGCTTTTCCATCCGCCACGAGGGCTTTATGCACCTCGGCCAGTTGCCCGCCGCCAGCGCGGCCGGCGTGCTGATGGACCTGGGCGTGAGTTCGCCGCAGATCGACAACCCGGTGCGCGGTTTTTCGTTTCGGCAGGAGGGGCCGCTCGACATGCGCATGGACACCACGCGTGGCCAGAGCGTGGCCGAGTGGCTGTCGGATGCATCCATAGAAACCATGGCGGAGGTGATTCGTGAATATGGCGAAGAACGGTTTGCTCAACAGATTGCAAAGGCGATTGATCGTCGCCGACAGGAACGGGGCCCTCTTCGAACCACCGCTGAGCTGGCCGAAGTCGTGGCTGGCGCGGTCAAAACCCGCGAGCCGGGCAAGGACCCTGCAACGCGCACATTTCAGGCTCTTCGGATTTTCATCAACGCCGAGCTTGAAGAGCTGCAACAGGCGTTAGCCGCGTCGCTGAAAGTTCTCCAACCGGGAGGCCGTCTGGTGGTGATCAGTTTTCATTCGCTCGAAGACCGCATCGTCAAGCAGTTCATCGCCGCGCATTCGCGCGAGGTGTTCGACCGCCGCGCGCCGTTCGCCGAACCGAAAGCCATGCACCTCAAGGCCCTGGGCCGCACCATGCCCAGCGACGAAGAAGTGGCCGGCAACCCGCGCTCGCGCAGCGCCGTTATGCGCGTCGCCGAACGCACAGAGGTGGCCGCATGAATGCCGGAGCACCGTCATGGCCAGGCTGAACTTCGTGCTGCTTCTGGCCGTGCTCGTCAGCGCGCTTTACCTCGTGCGCACCCAGTACGAGTCGCGCCGCCTCTACGTCGAGCTTGAGAAAGCGACGGCCGAGGCCCGCAAGATCGAAATGGACAACGAGCGCCTGCAGGTGGAAAAGCGCGCCCAGGCCACGCCCCTGAAGGTGGAAAAGCTCGCCAAAGAGCGCCTGCAGATGCGCACGGTGACGCCGGCCATCACGCAGTACGTGACCTACAAAGATGCCCCGGCGGCGGCGGCGGCGGCGGCGGCGGTGGTGCCGGCCCCGGCGCCCGGAGGCGGCAAGCCATGAGCCGCAGCGTCCTTTATTCTTCCAGCCCCCTGCTGGCCAGCAAGACACCCGTCTGGCGCAGCAAGTTCATTGTGGGCGGTATTGCGCTGGCCTTTGCCGGGCTGGCCGGCAGGGCCGCCTACATCCAGATTTTCGGCAATGAATTTTTCCAGCGCCAGGGCGAGGTGCGTTTTGCCCGCACGCTGGAGCTGCCCGCCAACCGTGGTCGCATCCTGGACCGCAACGGCCTGATCCTCGCGTCCAGCGTGCCGGCGCCCAGCATCTGGGCCATCCCCGAAGACGTCGAGGCCAGCAAGGCGCAACTGGCCGAACTGGCCAGGCTGCTGGAAATGCCGCTGGCCGACCTCAACAAAAAACTTGGCGAGGAAGACAAGACCTTTGTCTGGATCAAGCGCCAGGTCGACGAGCCCGTGGCGCAGAAAATCCACGCCCTGGGCATCAAGGGCATTTACCAGCGCAAGGAATACAAGCGCCAGTACCCCGAAGGTGAAACCGTGGCCCACGTGGTGGGTTTCACCAACGTCGAGGACCGCGGCCAGGAAGGCATAGAGCTGACCTTCAACAAGGACCTGGCGGGCAAGGCCGGGTCGCGCCGCGTGATCAAGGACCGCCTGGGCCGCGTCGTCGAGGACGTCGGCGAGCAGGTCCATCCCGTCGAAGGCAAGGACATCCAGCTGAGCATAGACAGCAAGGTGCAGTTTTTCGCCTACCAGAAGCTGCGCGACGCGGTCATCGCGCGCAAGGCCAAGGCCGGCAGCGTCGTGGTGCTGGACTCCACCACCGGCGAAGTGCTGGCACTGGTGAACTACCCGAGTTACGTGCCCGACAAGCGCAAGAACCTGACCGGCGAGCAACTGCGCAACCGTGCCCTGACCGACACCTTCGAGCCCGGCTCCACGATGAAGCCGATCACGGTGGCCATGGCGCTCGAAGCCGGGCGCATCAAGCCGCAAACCATCATCGAGACCGGGCCCGGCCGCTACAACATCGGCGGCTTCACCATCAGCGACACCCACAACTACGGCACGCTGACGGTGGAGGGCGTGATCCAGAAATCCAGCAACGTCGGGGCGCTGAAGATCGCGCAGAAAATGACGCCGCAGGAAATGTGGGACACCTACACCGCGCTGGGTTACGGGCAAAAACCGCAGATCCAGTTCCCCGGCGCCGTCACGGGGCGTGTCCGGCCCTGGAAAACCTGGCGCCCTGTCGAGCAGGCGACCATGGCCTACGGCTACGGGCTGTCGGCTTCGTTGTTCCAGATGGCGCATTCCTACACCGCCTTCGCGCACGACGGCCAGATCATCCCCGTCACCATGCTCAAAAGTGACGAACCCGCGGTGGGCGTCAAGGTTTTCTCGGCGGAGAACGCGCATGCCGTTCGCCGCATGCTGCAGATGGCCGCCGCGCCCGGCGGCACCGGCCCGCTGGCGCAAACCGTGGGTTATTCAGTGGGCGGCAAGTCGGGCACGGCGCACAAGCAGGTCGGTAAAGGTTATGCCACCAACAAATACCGCGCCTGGTTCACCGGCATGGCGCCCATCGAGGCGCCGCGCATCATCGTCGGCGTGATGATCGACGAGCCCAGCGACGGCAACTACTTCGGCGGCGTGGCCGCCGCGCCTGTTTTCAGCGAGGTGGTGCAGCAGACGCTGCGCATGATGGGCGTGCAGCCCGACATGAGCGTCAAGCCGCAGATCACCACGCAAGCCGTGGAGGAGTCGTTTTGAGCACACAGCTCCACACCCCTGAGCAAGCCGCCGGCTGGCTGCGCGAGCGCGTGACGGGCAGCCTGCGCACGGACAGCCGCAAGCTGGCCAAAGGCGACGGCTTTATCGCCTGGCCCGGCGCCGCGACCGACGGGCGCAAGTTTGTGGGCGCGGCGCTGGCCGCGGGCGCCACGGCCTGCCTGGTCGAGCAGGATGGCGCGGCCGCCTACTATGGCTTTGAGGACGAAAAAGTCGCCGAATACGCCGGCCTCAAGGCCGCGACCGGTCCGATCGCCGCCGTCTATTTCAACGAACCGAGCCGGCAGTTGCGAATCTCGGCCGTCACCGGCACCAACGGCAAGACCTCGACCGCGTGGTGGCTGGCGCAGGCGCTGGGCCGGCTGGGGCGCAAATGCGGCCTCATCGGCACGCTGGGCATAGGCGAGCCCGGCGCCATGGTTTCCAACGGCCTGACCACACCCGACCCGGTGCTGCTGCAGCAGGAACTGCGGCGCTTCGCCGACGAGGGTTTTGCCGCCTGCACGCTGGAGGCGTCTTCCATCGGCGTGGTCGAGCACCGCCTGGACGCGACCGCGATCGAAGTCGCCATCTTCACGAATTTCACGCAAGACCACCTCGACTACCACGCCTCCATGCAGGACTACTGGGAGGCCAAGGCCAAACTCTTCGGCTGGCCGGGCCTGAAGTCGGCGGTCATCAACATCGACGACGCCAAGGGCGCCGAACTCAACGAATCGCTGGCAGCCAGCGGCCTGGATCTCTGGACGGTTTCATGCGTCGAGCCGGCGCGCCTGCAGGCACGCAAGATAGTGCACGGTGAAGACGCGCTGAGCTTTGAAGTGGCCGAGGGCGCCGAAAGCCACACGCTTGCCGTTCAACTGGTCGGCCAGTACAACGTCTCCAACCTGCTGGGCGTGCTCGCGGCCCTGCGCGCGATGGGCGTATCGCTGGCCGATGCGGTGAAGGCCTGTTCAGGTTTGTTGCCTGTGCCTGGCCGCACCGAGACGCTGGCCATTCCAGGCCGGCCGCTGGTGGTCATCGATTACGCCCACACGCCCGACGCCCTCGAGAAGGTGCTGCTCGCGCTGCGGCCGGCGGCGGCACGCCGCGGCGGCCGGCTCTGGTGCGTGTTCGGCTGCGGCGGCGACCGCGATGCGACCAAGCGCCCGCTGATGGCGGCCGTGGCCGAAAAAAATTCCGACCAGGTTGTGGTGACCAGCGACAACCCGCGCAGCGAAAACCCGCTGGCCATCATCTGCCAGGTGCTGCTGGGCCTGAGCCACCGCGATGCCGTGCATGTGCAGGCCGACAGGGCGTCTGCCATCACGCATGCCTTGAGCCTGGCCGCTCCCGCGGACGTGGTGTTGCTGGCCGGCAAGGGACACGAAAGTTTTCAGGAGATAGGCGGCGTCAAGCTTCCTTTCTCCGACCGCGCGCATGCGCAGGCGGCCCTCGATGCTTTGGCCGCGCCCCGGCAAGGAGCGCCATCATGATGCGCCTGCAACAAGCCCTGGGCTGGCTGCCCGGCGTTCGTCTCGTGGGTGATGCGAGCGTGCAGGTCCTGCGCGTCAACACCGACACGCGCAGCCTGCAGGCGGGCGACCTGTTTGTCGCGCTCAAGGGTGAGCGCTTCGACGCCCATGACTTCCTCGCGCAAGCCAGGGCGCAAGGTGCGGTGGCGGCGATTGCCCATCACGGCCTGGAGCAAGCCGGCCTTCCGGGCCTGGAAGTGCTCGACACGCGCCTGGCGCTGGGGCGGCTGGCGGCGGGCTGGCGCTCGCAGTTCAAGCTGCCGCTGGTCGCGGTGACGGGCAGCAACGGGAAAACCACCGTCACGCAAATGATCGCGTCGATATTGCGTGCCTGGAAAGCCGACAAGGCCTTCGCGACCGAAGGCAACCTCAACAACGACATCGGCGTGCCGCTCACGCTGCTGCGCCTGTCGGCCGCGCACGAAGTGGGGGTGGTCGAACTCGGCATGAACCACCCGGGCGAGATTGCCTACCTGGCCGAACTCAGCAGGCCCACCGTCGCGCTGGTCAACAACGCACAGCGCGAGCACCTGGAGTTCATGGCCACGGTCGAGGCGGTGGCGCGTGAGAACGGCTCGGTGTTCCAGTCGCTGGATGCGGCGGGCACGGCGGTGTTCCCGGCGGACGACGACTACACCCCGCTGTGGCGCGAACTCGTGGGCGCGCGCAAGGTGTTGACCTTCGCGCTCTCAGGGGATGCCGACGTCACCGGCAGCGCGCAATGGGAGGGCGGCCGCTGGAAGGTCGCCGCCGTCACGCCCGCCGGCAACACCGATTTCTCGCTGCACATTGCCGGCAGGCACAACGTCAAGAACGCCCTGGCCGCCACGGCCTGCGCGCTGGCTGCGGGTGTGCCGCTGGCCTCCATCTCCGCGGGCCTCTCGGCCTTTGTGCCGGTCAAAGGCCGTTCGCGCGCCATTGCCGTGAATTTGCCGGACCGGGTACTGACGCTGGTCGACGACAGCTACAACGCCAATCCCGACTCCATGCGCGCCGCGCTGGAAGTGCTGGCCGAACTGCCCGGCCCGCGCCTGATGGTGATGGGCGACATGGGCGAGGTCGGCGACCAGGGCCCGCAGTTCCACGATGAAGCCGGCCGCCATGCGCGCGCGCTGGGCATTGAAAAGCTGTTCACGCTGGGCGAGCAATCAAAAAATGCCGCAACCGGCTTCGGGAATGCGCAAATTTTCGGGAGCATCGACGAGCTAACCGCCGCCGTGCTGGGCGAGTTGCCGCACACCGGCAGCGTGCTGGTCAAAGGCTCCCGCTTCATGAAGATGGAACGTGTGGTGCAAGCCATCACGGCCCATGCGCAAGATCAATCACAACAACATCAAAAGGAAGAGCCCCATGCTGCTTAGTCTGGCCCAGTGGCTCCAGTCGATTTCCCCCGAGTTCGGGTTCTTCAGGGTGTTCCAGTACCTGACCTTCCGCGCCGTCATGGCCGCGCTCACTGCGCTGCTCATCGGCCTGCTGGCCGGGCCGTTTGTGATCCGCCGGCTGATCTCGCTGAAGATAGGCCAGCCCATCCGCGAGTACGCGATGCAGACGCACCTGAGCAAGAGCGGCACGCCCACCATGGGCGGCGTGCTGATTTTGCTGGCCATCGGCATTTCCACGCTGCTGTGGTTCGACCTGTCCAACCGTTTTGTCTGGATCGTCCTCATCGTCACGCTGGGCTTTGGCGCCATCGGCTGGGCGGATGACTGGCGCAAGGTTGTGGTCAAGGACCCGGAAGGCATGCGCTCGCGCGAGAAATACATGTGGCAGTCCATCATCGGGCTGGTCGCTGCGCTGTACCTGGTGTTCAGCATTTCCGAGAGTTCCAACATGCGTGTGCTGGAGCTGTTCTTCAGCTGGGTGCAGTCGGGCTTTGACGTGAACCTGCCGCCCAAGGCCGGTCTGCTCGTGCCCTTCGTCAAGGAAGTCAGCTACCCGCTGGGCGTGTTCGGTTTTGTGATCCTGACCTACCTCGTGATCGTGGGCTCCAGCAATGCCGTCAACCTGACCGACGGCCTGGACGGCCTGGCCATCATGCCGGTGGTCATGGTGGGCTCTGCGCTGGGCGTGTTCGCGTATGTGACCGGCAGCTCGGTCTACTCCAAATACCTGTTCTTCCCGCACATCCCCGGATCGGGTGAACTGCTGATCTTCTGCTCGGCCATGGCCGGGGCCGGCCTGGCCTTCCTGTGGTTCAACACGCACCCGGCCCAGGTCTTCATGGGCGACGTGGGCGCGCTGGCGCTGGGCGCCGCGCTGGGCACCATCGCCGTCATCGTGCGCCAGGAAATCGTGCTGGCCATCATGGGCGGCATCTTCGTCGTCGAGGCGCTCTCCGTGATGCTGCAGGTGACCTGGTTCAAGTACACCAAGAAGCGCTACGGTGAAGGCCGGCGCATCCTCAAGATGGCGCCGCTGCACCACCACTTCGAGAAAAGCGGCTGGAAAGAAACCCAGGTGGTCGTGCGCTTCTGGATCATCACCATGCTGCTGTGCCTCATCGGCCTTTCCACCTTGAAGCTCAGGTAACAGGCATGCGGCATCTACAAGACCAAACCGTGTTGATCCTGGGCCTGGGTGCGTCCGGCCTGGCCATGGCGCGCTGGTGCGTGCGCCATGGTGCGCACGTGACGGTCGCCGACACGCGCGAAGCGCCGCCCTTGCTTGCCACGCTGCGCGAGGAACTGCCGGGCGTCGCCTTTGTGGGTGGCGCCTTCACGCCGGAGCTGGTGCAAGGCACGGCCGTGCGCGCCGTTTACCGCTCGCCCGGCCTGACGCCCGAGACCATCGCGCCCGTGGCGGATGCCGCGCGCGCCATGGGACTGCCCGTGGGCGGAGAGCTGGATTTGTTCTCGCAAGCGCTGGCGGACCTGCGCGAGCCGCCTGCCGCCGAAGCAGCTGAAGAAGCCGAAGAATCTGACCAGGCTGTTGTGACGCCCGAGCCAATCGCCGAAGCGCCCCTGCCGGATACGCCCGAAGCGTCCGAGACGCCAGATGTGGCTGAAGCTGTTGACGAAGCCGGTGCTTCCGATGTGGCCGATGTCGCTGATGCCCTTGATGCCGTTGACGCGCCCGAAGGCGAAGCCGCTTTGGCGGCTGAGATGTCCAGCGACCTGCAAGAGACATCCGTGGCTGCACCGGAGGCTGCCGACGGCCTGCCGGTTCCCGACGATGCCACCGAAGAAGCCGCGTTGCCCGCCGCCTTGCTGGCCCTGGTGCAAATTGAACCCGTCCCGGGCTACCGCCCCGCCGTGCTGGCCATCACCGGCACCAACGGCAAGACCACCGTGACCTCGCTGCTGGGCCAACTGGTGCAGCGCGCCGGCAAAACCGTGGCCGTCGCCGGCAACATCGGCCCCACACTGCTCGACACCCTGTCGGCCCACATGGACGCGCAAACCCTGCCGCAGGTCTGGGTGCTGGAGCTGTCCAGCTTCCAGCTGGCCGACGTGCAGGGCTTTGAACCGACCGCCGCCGTGGTGCTCAACATCACGCAAGACCACCTCGACTGGCACGGCGACATGGATGCCTACGTCGCGGCGAAAGCCAAAGTCTTCGGCGCCGGCACCTTCATGCTGCTCAACCGCGACGACGCGCGTGTGATGGCCATGCTGCCGCCGCCCGTCAAGGTGCGCCTGAAGCCGCCGCAGCTGCGCCCGCATGCCACCTTCGGCGCGGGCGAGCCGCAGCGCCCCGGCGACTATGGCATTGAAACCGTCAACGGCATGACCTGGCTGGTGCGCGCGGCCGAGGCCGACGAAACCATCAAGCGCCGCAAGGACGAAGAGGTGGAGCTGCACGTGCAGCGCCTGATGCCCATCGAAGCCCTGCGCATACGCGGGCGCCACAACGCCACCAACGCCCTGGCGGCGCTGGGCCTGGCCGTGGCCGCAGGCTGCAACCTGGCGCCCATGCTGCACGGCCTGCGTGAATACCGCGGCGAGCCGCACCGCGTCGAGTCGGTGGCCGTCGTCAAGGATGTCGAATACTTCGACGACAGCAAGGGCACCAACGTGGGCGCCACCGTGGCGGCGCTCACGGGCCTGGGGCTGGAGCGCAAGCTGGTGCTGATCCTGGGCGGCGAAGGCAAGGGGCAGGATTTCTCGCCGCTGGCCGACCCGGTGCAGCGCCATGTCCGCGCCGTGGTGCTCATAGGACGCGACGCGCCGCTGATCAAGGAAGTCCTGCCGCGCAATGTTCCGATGTTTGACGCCGCCTCCATGGAAGAAGCCGTCACCCTGGCCGCGCAGCAGGCGCAAACCGGCGACGCGGTGCTGATGTCGCCGGCCTGCGCCAGCTTCGACATGTTCGACAACTACGAGCACCGCGCCCGCGTCTTCTGCGAAGCGGTGCAGGCGCTGGCCCGCGACCAGGGAGAGGTGCTGTGACGGCTGCCGCGCGCCTTTCGGGCTGGTTCTCCGGCTTCGGCAAAGCCGCGGCCGAGGTCCTGCCGGTGCGGCTGGGCGGGCAGAGCCTGTCGCGCACGCTGGCGGCGCCGCCCGTGCGCATGGCCGGTTTCGACCAGGCGCTGCTCTGGGTCACGGTGGCCTTGCTGATGTGGGGCCTGGTCATGGTGTATTCGGCCTCCGTCGCCATGCCCGACAACCCCAAGTTCGCGCGTTATGCGCACACGCATTTTGTGGTGCGCCACATGCTGTCGCTGGCCGTCGCCTTCATCGTCGCCATGCTGGCCTTCCAGGTGCCGCTGGCGACCTGGGAAAAACTCGCGCCCTGGCTGTTCGTCATTTCGCTGCTGCTGTTGATCCTGGTGCTGGTGCCTTTCATCGGCAAGGGCGTCAACGGCGCCCGCCGCTGGATATCGCTGGGCATCATGAACTTCCAGCCCTCGGAACTCGCGAAGTTCGCGGTGCTGCTGTACGCGGCCGACTACATGGTGCGCAAGATGGAAGTGAAAGAGCGCTTCTTCCGCGCCGTCATGCCCATGGCGATCGCCATCGCCATCGTCGGCCTCCTGCTGCTGGCCGAGCCCGACATGGGCGCTTTCATGGTGATCTCGGTCATCGCCATGGGCATCCTCTTCCTGGGCGGCGTCAATGCGCGCATGTTCTTCGTCATCGCCGCCGTGGTGGTGGTCGCCTTCAGCCTGATGGTGATGCTCAGCGAATGGCGGCGCGAACGGATTTTTGCCTACCTGGATCCGTGGAGCGACAAATACTCCATGGGCAAGGGCTACCAGCTTTCGCACTCGCTGATCGCCTTCGGCCGCGGCGAGATCTTCGGCGTGGGCTTGGGCGGCAGCATCGAAAAACTGCACTGGCTGCCCGAAGCCCACACCGATTTCCTGATGGCCGTGATCGGCGAGGAATTCGGCCTGCTGGGCGTGCTGGTGGTCATAGGCCTCTTCATGTGGATGACGCGCCGCATCATGCACATAGGCCGCCAGTCCATCGCGCTGGACCGCCTCTTCGCCGGCCTGGTCGCGCAGGGCGTGGGCATCTGGATAGGTTTCCAGACCTTCATCAACATCGGGGTGAACCTGGGCGCCTTGCCGACCAAGGGCCTGACCTTGCCGCTGATGAGTTACGGCGGGTCAGCGATTCTGATGAACCTGATTTCGCTGGCGGTGGTGTTGCGGATTGATTATGAGAATCGATTGCTCATGAGAGGAGGCCGCGCATGAACACCAAGTATTTCTCCCTCCCCCGCTGGGGGAGGGCAGGGGTGGGGGCCAGCGGCCTCCTAACATGCACAACGCAACAACATGAGCAGCCGGCCCCCATCCCCGCCTTCCCCCAGAGGGGGAAGGAGCAAAACCCCGGAGCCCGGCCATGAGCAAAGAACGTTGCGCCTTGATCATGGCCGGCGGCACCGGCGGCCACATCTTCCCCGGCCTGGCCGTGGCCGAGGCCCTGCGTGAGCGCGGCTGGCGCGTGCACTGGCTGGGCGGGCTGGGCAGCGCGAGCCGCCCCAGCATGGAAAGCCAGCTGGTGCCGCCGCGCGGTTTCGCGTTCGAGCACATCGAATTTTCCGGCGTGCGCGGCAAGGGCCTGGTGACGCTGGCCTTCCTGCCGCTGCGCCTGCTCAAGGCCTTCTGGCAAAGCATCCAGGTGGTGCGCCGCGTAAAGCCCGACGTGGTGGTGGGCCTGGGCGGCTACATCAGCTTTCCGGCCGGCATGATGAGCGTGCTGCTGGGCAGGCCGCTGGTGCTGCACGAACAGAACTCGGTGGCCGGGATGGTCAACAAGGTGCTGGCGGGCGTGGCCGATCGCGTCTTCACCGCCTTCCCCAACGTGTTCCGCAAGGGCGAATGGATAGGCAACCCCCTGCGCCCGGCGTTCACACGCCAGCCCGGCCCGGTTGAGCGTTTCGCGGACCGGGGCGGCCCGCTCAAGCTGCTGGTGGTAGGCGGCAGCCTGGGCGCGCGCGCGCTCAATGAGCTGGTGCCCAAGGCGCTGGCACTGCTTTCCGCCGCCGAGCGTCCGCTGGTCACACACCAGAGCGGCGCCCAGCAGATCGACGAGCTTCGCGCCAACTACAAGGCGGCCGGCGTGAAAGCGGAACTCACGCCTTTTATCGAAGACACCGCACAGGCTTTTGCCGACGCCGACCTGATCATCTGCCGCGCCGGCGCCAGCACCGTGACCGAAATCGCGGCCGTGGGCGCCGCGGCGCTCTTCGTGCCTTTCCCGGCCGCCGTCGACGACCACCAGACCACCAACGCGAAGTTCCTGGTGGACCAGGGCGGCGGCTGGCTGATCCACCAGCGCGACCTCACGGCCGACAAGCTGGCCAACATCCTCAAGACAACCGGGCGCTACACCCTGCTGGAGCGCGCGCTACAGGCCAAGACCCTACAAAAAACCGATGCCACCGCACAGGTGGTGGCCGCCTGCGAGGAGCTGGTGAAATGAAACACGCCATCAAGAACATCCACTTCATCGGCCTGGGCGGCGCCGGCATGTCCGGCATTGCCGAAGTGCTGCACAACCTGGGCTACGTCATTTCCGGTTCCGACCTGTCGGACAGCGCCACGCTGCGGCGCCTGGCCGGGCTGGGCATCAAGACCTTTGTCGGCCATGCGGCGAGCAACCTCAGCACGGTCGACGCGGTGGTGACTTCCACCGCCGTGCAGGCCGACAACCCCGAGGTTCTGGCCGCGCGCGAAAAACGCATTCCGGTGGTGCCGCGCGCGCTGATGCTGGCCGAACTGATGCGCCTGAAGCAGGGCATCGCCATCGCCGGCACGCACGGCAAGACCACTACCACCAGCCTGGTGGCCAGCGTGCTGGCCGAAGGCGGGCTGGACCCGACCTTCGTGATCGGCGGGCGGCTGAACAGCGCGGGCGCCAATGCCAAGCTCGGTTCCGGTGATTACATCGTGGTCGAGGCCGACGAGTCGGACGCCTCCTTCCTGAACCTGCTGCCTGTGATGGCCGTCGTCACCAACATCGACGCCGACCACATGGAAACCTACGGCCATGATTTCGGCAACCTCAAGAAGGCCTTTGTCGACTTCCTGCACCGCATGCCTTTTTACGGCACGGCGATCCTGTGCACCGACGACCCGGCCGTGCGCGACATCGTGCCCCAGGTGTCCTGCCCCATCACCAGCTACGGCTTCGGCGAGGACGCGCAGGTGCGCGCCGTCAACGTGCGGCCCGTCGGCGCGCAAATGCATTTCACGGCGCAGCGGCGCAACGGCGTCACGCTGCCTGACATGGAAGTGGTGCTCAACCTGGCCGGCGAGCACAACGTGCTCAACGCGCTGTCGGCGATTGCCATCGCGGCCGAACTCAACGTGCCCGATGCGGCGGTGCAAAAAGCGCTGGCCGAATTCCGCGGTGTGGGCCGGCGCTTCCAGAGCTACGGCGACATGCCGGCCAAAGACGGCGGGCTTTTCACCGTGATCGAGGACTACGGCCACCACCCGGTCGAAATGGCCGCGACGCTGGCCGCCGCGCGCGGCGCCTTCCCGGGCCGGCGCCTGGTGCTGGCCTTCCAGCCGCACCGCTACACGCGCACACGTGATTGTTTTGAGGACTTCGTCAAAGTCATAGGCAATGCCGACGCCGTGCTGCTGTCCGAGGTGTATGCCGCCGGCGAACCCCCCATCGTCGCGGCCGACGGCCGCTCGCTGGCGCGCGCGCTGCGCGTGGCCGGCAAGGTCGAGCCTATCTTTGTCGACGAGATAGCCGCCATGCCGCAGGCGATTGTGGACAACGCGCTGGGCGGCGACGTCGTGATGTGCATGGGTGCAGGCTCCATAGGCCTGGTGCCGGGCCGGGTGGCCGAGATGCTGCAGCCGGCAGAAGATACCAAGACCGCAGGAATCCGAGCATGAACCAGAAACCTCTCAATTTTGGCAAGGTCGCCGTCCTGATGGGCGGCGCGTCGGCCGAGCGCGAAGTCTCGCTGATGTCGGGCGGCGGCGTGCTGAAGGCCTTGCGTTCGCGCGGTGTCGACGCCCATGCCTTCGACCCGGCGGAGCGCGACCTCACCGAATTGAAGAAGGACGGCTTTGCGCGCTGCTTCATCGCCTTGCACGGCCGCTTCGGCGAAGACGGCACGGTGCAGGGCGCGCTGGAACTGCTGGGCATTCCCTACACCGGCTCCGGCGTCATGGCGTCCAGCATGGCCATCGACAAGGTCATGACCAAGCGCGTGATGATTTCCGAAGGCCTGCCGACGCCCAAATACCACCTGCTGCGCCGCGGCGCATACGGCGCGGCCGACATCGCCGCCGTGCCCGGTCTGCTGGGCCTGCCGCTCATCGTCAAGCCCGCGCGCGAGGGTTCTTCCATCGGCCTGACCAAGGTCACCACGCGCGAAGGCATGGCCGATGCTGTGGCGCAAGCCGAAAAACTCGATGCCGACGTGCTGTGCGAGCAGTTCATCAGCGGCGACGAGGTGACTTGCCCGGTGCTGGGCACCGGCGCCGGCGCGCGTGCGCTGCCGGTGATCCGCATCGTCGCGCCGGACGGCAACTACGACTACCAGAACAAGTACTTCACCGACACCACGCAGTACATCGTTCCCTGCGAGCTGCCCGAGGGCGAAGAGGCCGTTATCCAGAAACTGGTGCTGGACACCTTCCGCATCCTCAACTGCCGCGGCTGGGCGCGCGCCGACGTGATGATAGACAAGGCCACGCGCAAGCCCTACCTGCTGGAGATCAACACCTCGCCCGGCATGACGGGCCACTCGCTGGTGCCCATGTCCGCGCGCGCGGCCGGCATCTCCTACGAAGACCTGTGCGTGGAAGTGCTCAAGACCGCCACGCTGGACCACCTGAAACAGGGGGAGGCGTAATTTGAGCCGCAGAACGCCCATGCCCACGGCCATGCCGCTGGACGTCAAGCTCATGAACACCTTCTCGGTGGTCCTGGGCCTGGCGTTTGCCGCCATGCTCGTGGCCCTGGGCGTGTCCTGGGTGCTGCGCCAGTCGCTGTTCAGCCTGAGCGCCATCCGCGTGCAGGGCGACCTGGCGCACAACAACGCGGTCACGCTGCGCGCCAATGTGGCGCCCCGGCTGTCCGGCAATTTTTTCACGGTGGACCTGGCCGCCACGCGCGCGGTGTTCGAGTCGGTGCCCTGGGTGCGCCGGGCGCTGGTGCAGCGCGAATTCCCGAACCGCCTGAAGGTGGTGCTGCAGGAACACAAGCCCGTGGCCTTCTGGGGCGCCGAAAGCGATGCCCGGCTGGTCAACAACTTCGGCGAGGTGTTCGAGGCCAACCAGGGCGAGGTCGAGGCGGAAGACCTGCCGGTGCTGGACGGCCCGCAGGGGCAGGCCCCACTGGTGCTGCAGGCCTACCAGACGCTGGCGCCGCTGTTCGACGACACGGATTCGACGCTGGAGCAGCTGCAGTTGAGCGGCCAGGGCGGCTGGCGCGCCCAGCTCGACAGCGGCGCCGTGATCGAACTCGGCCACGGCACGCTCGAAGAGATCGAGGCGCGCACGCGCCGCTTTATCGCCACGGTGACCCAGGTGTCGTCGCGTTACGGCCGGGACCTGGAGTCCGCCGACCTGCGTTACGGCAACGGGTATGCGATCAGGCTCAGGGGCGTCACCACGGGTGCCCCCGCTGACAAAGAAGACGGAAAGAAAAAAAGGTAAACATATGGCCAAGGAATACAAAGATCTGGTGGTCGGGCTGGACATCGGCACCAGCAAGGTCATGGCCGTGGTGGCCGAGGTCATGCCGGGCGGCGAGCTCAAGCTCGCGGGCCTGGGCATCGCGGCGAGCAACGGCCTCAAGCGCGGCGTGGTGGTCAACATCGACGCCACGGTGCAAAGCATCCAGCAGGCCTTGAAAGAGGCCGAGCTGATGGCCGACTGCAAGATCGCCCGCGTCTACACCGGCATCACCGGCAGCCACATCCGCGGCATCAACTCCAGCGGCATGGTGGCGGTCAAGGACAAGGAAGTCACGCAGGCCGACGTGGCGCGTGTGATCGAGACGGCCAAGGCCATCAACATCTCGACCGACCAGCGCCTGCTGCTGGTCGAGCCGCAGGAGTTCGTGATCGACGGCCAGGACGTGCGCGAGCCCATCGGCATGAGCGGCATACGCCTGGAAGCGAAGGTGCACATCGTGACCGGGGCGCAAAGCGCCGCCGAAAACATCATCAAGTGTGTGCGGCGCTGCGGCCTGGAAGTGGACCAGCTGATGCTCAACCCGCTGGCCTCCAGCCTGGCGGTGCTCACGCAGGACGAGCAGGAACTCGGCGTGGCATTGGTCGACATAGGCGCGGGCACCACCGACGTCGCCATCTTCACCGGCGGCGCCATCCGGCACACCGCGGTGATCCCGATCGCCGGCGACCTGATCACCAGCGACATCGCCATGGCGCTGCGCACGCCCACCAAGGACGCCGAGGACATCAAGGTCGAAAGCGGTTATGCCAAGCAGCTGCTGGCCGACCCGGACCAGCAAGTGGAAGTGCCCGGCCTGGGCGACCGCGGCCCGCGCATGCTGAGCAAGCAGGCGCTGGCCGGCGTGATCGAGCCGCGCATCGAGGAAATTTTTTCGCTGGTCCAGCAGGTGATCCGCGAGTCGGGTTACGAAGAGGTGCTGTCATCGGGCATCGTCATCACCGGCGGCAGTGCGGTCATGCCCGGCATGGTGGAACTCGGCGAGGACATTTTCCTCAAGCCGGTGCGGCGCGGCATACCGCGTTATTCGAGCGCGCTGTCCGACATGGTGGCCCAGGCGCGGGCCGCCACCGTCATGGGCCTGCTTGAAGAGGCGCGGCTGGCGCGCATGCGGGGCTACAAGGTGTCGCAGAAGGCGGGCAGCGTGCACAACGCATTCGGCAGGGTCAAAGACTGGTTTGTGGGGAACTTCTGACCATGAAAACCTATTCCACTTTTATCGGCAGGCCTTCACGTTGCATGCATTCAGGCGGGGCGGATCCCCCTGCGTGAGGACGGCGTGTCAACCAAAAATACAAATTTCCAATTATTGGCAACTGCAGTTTATTGATTAGGAGGCTCCCAATGAGCATCGAAATGATTGAAATCGAAGAGTTCAACCAAGGCACACAGATCAAGGTGATCGGTGTCGGCGGCGGCGGCGGCAATGCCGTCGGGCACATGATCGAATGCGGCGTGCAAGGCGTCGAATTCATCTGCGCCAACACCGACGCGCAGGCGCTCAGCCGCGGCAGCGCGCACAAGACCATCCAGCTGGGCAACAGCGGCCTGGGCGCGGGCAGCAAGCCCGACAAGGGCCGCGACGCGGCCGAGCTGGCGGCGGACGACATTCGCAGCGCCATCGACGGCGCGCACATGCTGTTCATCACCGCCGGCATGGGCGGCGGCACGGGCACGGGCGCCGCGCCGGTGATCGCGCGCATCGCCAAGGAGATGGGCATCCTGACGGTCGGCGTGGTGACCAAGCCTTTCGAATTCGAAGGCGGCCGCCGCATGACCAATGCCGACCTGGGCCTGGCCGAACTCGAGGCGAATGTCGACTCGCTGATCGTGGTGCTGAACGAGAAGCTGCTTGAAGTGCTGGGCGACGACGTCACGCAGGACGAGGCTTTCGCGCATGCCAACGACGTGCTGAAAAACGCCGTGGGCGGTATCGCCGAAATCATCAACGTGCCCGGCCACGTGAACGTCGACTTTGAAGACGTGCGCACCGTGATGGGCGAGCCCGGCAAGGCCATGATGGGCACGGCCAAGGCCAACGGCCCGGACCGCGCGCGCATCGCCGCTGAGCAGGCCGTGGCCTGCCCGTTGCTTGAAGGCATCGACCTGTCGGGCGCCAAGGGCGTGCTGGTGCTGATCTCGGCGGCCAAGGGTTCGCTCAAGCTGAGCGAATCCAAGCTGGCGATGAACACCATCCGCGCTTATGCCTCGCCCGATGCGCACGTGATCTACGGCACGGCCTATGACGACGAGCTGGGCGACGACATCCGCGTGACCGTGGTCGCGACGGGCCTGTCGCGCCAGGGCGTGCGCCGCCATGCGCCGCCGCTGCAGGTGCTGCGCACCGGCACCGACAACGTGCCCTTCAACGTGCCTACGCTGAACACCACGGCCGGCGCCGGCGGCGCGACGCAGATGACGACGGGATCGGCCCAGCCGGATTACGGGAACATGGCTGTGCCCAGCGTTTGGCGGACTAATCGGACGCAGGCTGCGGCCAAGGTGGATGCGCTGGCTTCGGGGGGTATGGACGACTTCGAGATACCTGCCTTCCTCCGCAAACAAGCCGATTAATGGGTGTAAAGCTACTGCGCAACCCGATCTTGAGGCTGTGGTGCTCACCGTACTGGTGTACGGTTCCGCTCCTCGCCTCAACCTCGGGCTGCTCGCTACGCTTTCCATCCCATTAATCTCCGTTGGGAGGGACGCTTCGCTCCCTCTGCTCCCGCCGTCATCAAGCGCCGTGGTGGACGCAATGCACTCTGCCTATGTGCGGCATTGCTATCCCCTACGCCCGAAATGGCCTTGCGCAAATTAAAATACAGCCATGCTTGCCCAAAGAACCCTTAAATCACTGACCAAAGCCGTGGGCGTGGGCCTGCACAGTGGGCAGCGGGTGGAATTGACTTTGCGTCCTGCGGCGCCGGACACGGGGATTGTGTTTCGGCGGGTGGATCTGCCGCAGCCGGTGGACATTCATATCTCGGCGCAGGCCGTGACGGACACGCGGCTGGCGTCGACGATTTCCAGTGGCAGTGCCAAGGTGCATACGGTGGAACATTTGATGTCGGCTTGCGCGGGCCTGGGCATCGACAATCTTTATGTGGACATCACGGCCGAAGAAGTGCCTATCCTCGATGGCTCGGCTTCGTCGTTTGTGTTTTTGCTGCAGTCGGCGGGCATCGAGTTGCAGGCTGCGCCCAAGCGTTTTATCCGCGTGATCAAGCCGGTGGAAGTGCGGGACGGCGAGGGCGCCAACGTCAAGTGGGCGCGCCTGTCTCCTTATGAAGGCTACAAGCTCAGTTTTGAAATTGATTTCGACCACCCGGCGGTGGATTCCACCGGCCAGCGCGTGGAGTTCGACATGGGTTCGGGCGCCTACTCGCGCGACATCGCGCGGGCTCGCACCTTCGGTTTCACCAAGGACGTCGAGATGATGCGCGCCAACGGCCTGGCGCTGGGCGGCGGGCTGGACAACGCCATCGTGATGGACGACTACAAGGTGCTCAACAGCGACGGCCTGCGCTACAACGACGAGTTCGTGAAGCACAAGATCCTCGACGCCATGGGCGACCTGTATCTGCTGGGTAAGCCGCTGCTGGCGGCTTACAGCGCGTTCCGATCCGGCCACGCGATGAACAACAAGCTGCTGCGCGAGCTGCTCGCACACAAGGACGCCTACGAAGTCGTCACCTTCGAGGACGAGAAAAAAGCGCCCCGGGGTTTTGCCACGCTGGCACGCGCCTGGTAGGCGCACAGCCGCACCTCATCCATGCTGCTGTTTCGCTGGCTCATCCTGCTGTTTTTACTGGCCGCCGTGGTGGCCTTCATGTTTTACGCCGGCACCGGGCAGGCGCGTTACAAGCGCTTCGGCCTGACCATCCTCAAATGGACGCTGATCGCCGCCTTCGGCTTTTTTGCGGTGCTGATTCTCGAGCGCGTGGCCTGAGACCTTTCAGGCTGCCGGTCGCGTCAGCGGCTGCGCCCACCCCGGTAATTCCCCGTCATTTTTGCGCCCGTGCCGCTGGCCTGTGCCAGCCGCGCCATGGCGCTGCCCACGTGGGCGTGGGTGATGGCCAGGCCCAGCGCATCGGCCGCGTCCTTGCCGGGCAGCGAGGGCAGCTTGAGCAGCCGCATCACCATCTCCTGCACCTCGGCCTTGCCGGCCTTGCCGTAGCCGGCCACGGCTTTTTTGAGTTGCAAAGCCGTGTACTCGGCCACCGCCAGTTCGCGCGAAACCAGCGCCGTGATGCAGGCGCCGCGCGCCTGGCCCAGCAGCAGCGTGGCCTGCGGGTTGACGTTGACGAAGATGATTTCGACCGAGGCCGTGTCGGGCTGGTAACGCTCCACCACCTCGCATACACCCTGGAACAGCACCTTGAGCCGGCCGGGCAGGTCGGCGCGCTCCAGGTGCGTGGTCTTGATGGTGCCGCTGGCCACGTAGCGCAAGTGCGGGCCGTCCACGTCGACCACACCGAAGCCGGAGGTCTGCAGGCCGGGGTCTATGCCTAGGATGCGCATGGCGGTGAACGGGACGCGGCCTAGAGGCCGAAATACCAGCGAACCGAATGGAAGAAGATGGGTGCGCCGAAACACAGCGCATCGACGCGGTCCAGCAGCCCGCTGGCGCCGGTGACGCCCACGCCGCGCTTGCCCCAGTTGGGGATGCCGCGGTCGCGCTTGAGGGCTTTCATCACCAGGTGGCCGAGCGAGCCGGAAACGCAGGCGATAAAGGCCATGGCCACGGCCTGCGCCGGCTTGAAGGGCGTCAGGCCCGCCAGCAGGCCGCCCAGCAGGCTGGCCGCCACGACGGCGATCAGCCAGCTGGTCCAGTTGAAGCTCTTGCTCACATTCGGCGCGCTGGGTGGGCGCTGCAGCTTGCGGCCCACCAGGTGCTCCACGATCATGCAGCTTTGCACCACGAACACCAGGAAGAACACCAGGAAGGCGTTCTTGCCCTCGTAGTTGGGAAACTTCAGCAGCAGCAGGGCGGGCACGTGGCTGATGCCGTAGACGCAGACCATGATGCCCCATTGCAGCTTGGCGTTGCGTTCCAGGAAACGGTGCGGGTCGTCGGCCAGGGCGCTGACCACTGGAATCGCCAGGAACACGTAGACCGGGATGAACACGGTGACCAGGTCGAAACGCTGCGTGATGACCAGCGCAAACTGCACCGGCAACACCACGAAGAAAGCCAGCACCAGGCTGCGGTGGTCGCCCTGGCGCGTGGGCGAGAGCGTGATGAACTCGCGCAGCGCAAAAAACGCGACGATGCCGAACAGCACGGTGGCCACGGTTTCTCCCAGCGTCCAGCCAATCCAGAACACCGTGGACATCAGCCAGGAGGTGCGCAGCAGGCCGTTGAAATCCTTGAGCTTCTGGGTGTGCAGGTCGTCTTCGTGGGTGTCCTTGAGCGACATCACGAAGGCGGCCACGCTGATGGCGGCCAGGATGCCGAAGACCAGCACGAACAGCAGGCCGACCTGGTGCGAGGGGGAGAGATTGCGCAAAAACGTGTTCATCAGGATTCCCGCAGCTCCATCACGGCCTGGCGCGCGCGCGCCAGGAATTCACCCCGGTCTTCACCGTCGCCCAGGGCAATCGGCGCGCCGAAGGTCACCGAACACAGGATGGGCACCGGCACGACCTCGCCCTTGGGCATGACGCGCTGCACGTTGTTGATCCAGGCCGGCACCAGCACCACGCCGGGAAACTTGAGCGCCAGGTTGTAGAGGCCGGCCTTGAATTTCTGCGGCTCTTCATGGTTGCCGCGCGTGCCTTCGGGGAACAGGATGATGGAGTCGCCGTTGGTCAGCGCCTCGATCAGCGGCTCCAGCGGGTCCTGGTCGCCGGTCTTGGCGCGGTCCACGTAGATGGCGTTGAACACCGCGGTGGTGATCCATTTTTTGAACGGCGTCTTGGTCCAGTAATCCTTGGCCGCGATGGGGCGGGTGATGCTGCGCAGCTCTTCCGGCAGCGCCGCCCACATCAGCACCAGGTCGGCATGGCTCTGGTGGTTGGCGAAATAGATGCGCTGTTCGGCCTTGGGCGGGCAGCCCAGCCAGCGGGCCTGCGCGCCGGTGAGGACGCGTATCAACCCCAGCAGGAAAAGGCTCATGATTTTGGCAAGCATGGTGCCGATGATACGTTCCCGCCATGACCGGACGGCGTGCATTAGACTCCGGCAAGTACCTGCTTGCGCTTCCACCCCCCAACCCTTTCGTCTGCAGCCGATGCCAAAACTCCCTACGTCCAAGTCCTCCATCCCGTCCCCGCGCGGCGCGCGCCTGTCGCGCTGGCTTGCCGGCAGCGCATGCCTGGCGCTTTCATGCGCCGCCTGGGGCCAGTTCCAGGTCCATGGGCGCTTCTCCGGGTCCACGCCCGACGCGGGCTGGGGCCTGGCCGGCACGGCCGCGTTGACGGCGCCGGCCGCCGATGCCGAAGGCGCGGGCTGGCTCAGGCTCACGGGCAACGCCACCGTCGCGCAGGGCAATGCGCGCCACACCGGCGGCAGCTTCAGCGCGCAGAACGGCGTGACCCTGGCTTTCAGCTACGCCTCCTGGGGCGGCGGCACGCCGGGCGCGGACGGCATCACGGTGTACCTGTATGACGCCACGCAAAACATGGCGGGTGCCTTGCCTGGCGGCGGCCTGGGCTACTGCAAGGGCGCCGGCGGCTATCTGGCGCTGGCGCTGGACGAATACGGCAATTTCTCCAGCCCGGCCGACAACTGTTCCGGCGGCGGCGGGCCAGGCGGCGCGCCGCAGGCGCTGGTGCTGCGCGGCCCGGTTGCGGCCGGCAACCCCTTCATCGCCCATGCGGCCATGCCCGGCAATGTGGACCAGCCCGCGGCCACGACGCGCCCGGCGGCGCGCCAGGTGGTGATGACGCTCTCGCCCAAGGCGGCGGGTGTGGGTTACACCATCAACGTCGACGTGCGCGACGGCCCGGCCGGCGCTTTCAGGCGGCTGCTGTCCAACGCAGACTTCCCTTATGCGGCGCCTGCCGCGCTCAGCGTGGGCGTGGCCGGCAGCACAGGCGCGGCCAAGAACGTTCACGAAGTGCGCGACCTGATGGTGACCGGCAACGCGGCCAACCCGCCCGTGGTCAACCAGATCTTCACGCCGCCGGTGATTGCGCCCGGCGGCACCGCCACGCTGGAGCTGCATTTCAACAGCCCCGGCCCGCGCCGCGCCGTGCTCAGCGCGCCATTCACGCAAACGCTGCCCGCGGGCCTGGTGGTGGCCTCGCCGTCAGGCCTGGGCGGCGACTGCCTGGGCACGGTCAACGCCGCGCCGGGCGGCAACACGGTGTCCATCGAAGCCGGCATGAATGTGCGCAACGGCGGATGCGCGGTCTCGCTGAAGGTGCGTGCCGCGGCGGCCGGCACTTACACCAGCACGGCGCCTGTGGGCAGCCTGCAGACCGACCTGGGCCGCAACACGGAGGCCGGCACGGCTGCGCTGGTGGTCAAGCGCTGACAGCGCTTCGGGGCGGCTGGATGGCCTAGGGCAATTCCACGCCGCCCATGCGGGACACGATGGTGCCGGCGCGCGAAGCAAGATAGCCTGAGCCGGGCCGCGTTTCAAAATACTTGGGCCGCGGCAGCATCACGGCCAGGCGCGCGGATTCATAAGCGCTCAGTTTGGCTGCTGGCTTGCGGTAGTAATGCTGGGCCGCCGCTTCGGCGCCGAAAATACCTTCGCCCCATTCCACGCTGTTGAGGTAAATCTCCAGGATGCGCTCTTTGCTCAGCAGCGCTTCCAGCAGCAGCGTCAGCACCAGTTCCTGGCCCTTGCGCAGCAGCGTTCGCTCGCCCGACAAAAACAGGTTTTTCGCGAGCTGTTGCGTGATGGTGGAGCCGCCCACGATCTTCACGGGTTTGGGCGGTGCGGCCGCCGCCTTGGCGGGCGCCAGCCGGTTGGCCGACTGCGCGGCGCGCTGCTCGGCCTTGGCGTTTTTGTCCCAGGCTTTTTCCAGCGCTTCCATGTCCACGCCGTCATGTTCGGCAAAGCTCGCGTCTTCCGAGGCGATGACCGCGCGTTTGATGCTGTCGGGCAGGCTGGCGTAAGGCACCCACTGCTGGCGCCATTTCAAGGAGCCGGTGTTGCGTGTGACCAGGTAGGCTTCCGAGCGCTGGAAGGCGGTGGACTCAGGGTCCACCACGGCCATCACGGCGATGCGCGCCACAAAAAAGAGTTGCAAAGCCAGGCCGGCCAGCAGGCCCAGGCCTATGAGCTTGAACAAGGCTTTCATCCCAGCAGCGCCCGCATTTCCCGCAGCACCTGCGCGGAGGGCGGGCGCACCTTGCGCCAGAGTTCAAATGCTTCGGCCGCCTGCTCCACCAGCATGCCCAAGCCGTCGCGCGGCACGGCGCCGTTGTCTTTGGCCCAGGCCATGAAGCCGGCCGCGGCCGGGCCGTACATCAGGTCGCAGGCCAGCGCGCCGGGTTTGAGCACACCGGCCGAAACCGGCACGCCGGCACCCGCCAGGCTGCTGGCGCTGGCGTTGATGAGCACGTCGAAACTGCCTTGCAGCCCTTGCAAGTCGTCGGTGAGCAGTTCGGTTTTCTCCAGCGGCCCGCGCATCGATGCATGCGCCCTGTGGCGCGCCACCAGCGCATCGGCCTTGGCCCGCGTGCGGTTGACCAGCACCAGCCGGCGTGGCCCGGCCGCCAGCAGCGGCGCCAGCACGCCGGCGCCCGCGCCGCCCGCGCCTATCAGCAGCACGTCGCGCCCGGCCAGCGAGACACCGGCGTTGTTCTGGATATCGTTGACCAGGCCCACGCCGTCGGTATTGTCGGCATGGACGGCGTCGTTTTGCAGCAGCAAGGTGTTGGCAGCCTGCGCAAGCTCGGCACGGTCGCTGCGCGTGGTGGCGGCCTCAAAGGCATCGAGCTTGAAGGGCACGGTGACGTTGCAGCCTTTGACGCCGCCGCGCTGCAGTTGGGCCAGGTTGGCGGCGAAGGCTTCCAGCGGCACCAGCAGGCGCTCGTACTGCAGCGACTGGCCCGTGAGTTCGGCAAAACGCGCGTGGATCAGCGGCGACTTGCTGTGCGCAATCGGGTTGCCCAGGACGTAATACTGATCCATGGGAGCAAGCCTAGCGGCTGGTAAGTTTGGTTTCCAGCGTGTCGTCGCGCGTGAACTTGAAGCGCGAGACCACGACGATCTGGTCGGCCTTGCGGCGCATCGCGTCGCTGAAGCGGCCGAAAGGCCCGGTGCCGCGCACAATGCTTTGCGCGCGCCGGTCCAGCGTCAGGTTGCCCGAGGTCTGCACCACTTCCGTGTCGATGACGCTGCCGTCGAAGTTGACGGTGACGATCATGGTCAGTTCGCCGTACAGTTTTTTGCCGGCCTGCTCGGGGAAATTGACGGTGCCCCTTTCTTCAATCTTGCGGCGCAGCTCGTCGTAGTAAACCGCGTAGACCTCTTCGCGCGTGGCCGGGCTGATGTAGCGCTTTTTGGGCCGCGCGTTTTCTTCGTTGATGCGGCGTTCGATCTCGGCCAGGATCTTGATCAGCTGCTTGCGTTTTTCCTCGCGCTCGGCCTGCGCCGGGCTGTTGGCGGGCTGGGTCAAATCAGGCGGTGGCATGGAGGCCAGCTGTTTCTTGATTTGCGCCAGCAACTGGGTTTGTTGCTCCTGCAGCGACTCGACCTTGCGTTGCGCGTCTTCGGTCGCGTCGCCGAGTTCCATCAGCGCCGAAGGCGGCAGGGGCGAAGTGGCCCGGCCTTTTTCGGCCTCACCCCCGCCGGCCAGCGAAGCCTGCGCGATCGCCTTGGCGAAGTCAGGCTTCTCGTTGGACTTGGCGTTGACCAGGATCACTTCCAGCGGGGTGTCCTGGAACACGCGGTTGAAACGCTCGGGGTCGACAAAACGCACCGTCAGCAGCACCACGTGGAAGGCGATGGATACGCCTAAGGCAATTTGCAGTGTGCTGGGTGACTTCACAGGAAAGGATTATCGGGGGTTCTGCGCGAAATCCGGTGTCAACCGGCCGCCGGAGCCGCAACGGCGGCATCGGCCTGTGGCTCATTGACATCAACCGCGATCGAGATCGGCCCCGCGGCCATCTCGGATTCACCGTCGTCCTCGCTCAACGGGTCGGGCGACTCGTCGATTTCCACGTCCAGCCGCTCGATCACGGTGCCGGAAATATCCAGCGTGATCTCGTCGATCTCGCCCAGCCGCACGCGCACCTTGGCGCCGCGCGGCAGGCCTTGCGCGCCCACAGCCGCCAGCACCAGCGGCAGCTCGTCGGCGCGCACCAGGTTGTCCTTGAAAGCGGTGGCCGTCAGTTCGGTGATGCCGTTTTGCTGCAGGTATTTGAGCGTCCAGTAACGCTCTATGCCGGCCTGGAAACCGTTGTAGGCGCCGTAGGCGGCGTCAAAACCCGAGATGATGGAAAACAGCTCGGCGTCCTTGGGCTTGAAAGGCGCGGCCAGCGCGGCGGTGCGGCCGTGGCGCGTGCAGGCAATGATCTGCCACTGGTTGACCAGGTCGGTGTAGCGGCGCAGCGGCGAGGTGCTCCAGGCGTAGCTTTTGACGCCCAGGCCGGCGTGCGGCAGCGCCTTGGTGCCCATGCGCACTTTCACGCCGGGCGCGAGGCTCGCCTGGCTGCGATAGATGCCGGGCACGCCGTGCTCGGCCAGCCACTGGCCCCAGGTGCTGTTGGCCAGGATCATGGCCTCGGCCACGATCAGGTCCAGCGGCGCGCCGCGCTGGCGCGTGCTGATGCTGACGGCCTCATTGCCCTGGGGCTCGCCGCCCGTGGGGTTGTCGAGGCGGAAGTTGTAGTCCGGCCGGTTGAAGTTTTCGGGTTTGCCGCGCGCGATTTCGCGCTGCGCCTTCAGGTGCCTGGCGAGCCGGTGCAGGAATGTCAGCTCCACGCCCCACTGCACGCCGGTGGGCGGGCTGCTTTGCGCGGCTTCAAAGAAAGCCTCGGTGAACGTGCTGTCCAGCACGTCGTGGCGCAGGTTGCTCACGATGGGCACCTGCTCGAGGCGGGTCACGCTTTCCTTGATCTCCAGCGTGGCTTCGTCGAGCGTCACGTACAGCGACAGGGCGGGGCAGTTGCGGCCTTCCTGCAGCGTGTAGATTTGAACGACCTCGTGGGGCAGCATGGTCAGCTTGTAGCCGGGCATATAGACGGTGGACAGCCGCGCGCGGCCCACCGCATCAATCGGGCCGCCGGGCAG
Source organism: Polaromonas sp. YR568 (assembly GCF_943369675.1). Classification (GTDB taxonomy): domain Bacteria; phylum Pseudomonadota; class Gammaproteobacteria; order Burkholderiales; family Burkholderiaceae_C; genus Polaromonas. Next base: position 76,099 of record NZ_CALROB020000009.1, read on the forward strand.
CACGGCCAGGCCGGGCGCGGCGATGTGGATGCCCAGCGTGACGGTTCCGCTGCCCAGGCCTTGCACCGACAGCGCATCGTCGATTTCGGTGGTGGCCGAGTCGTCGATGGAAAACGCTTTCACGTCGGCCAGCGGCAGTTCGTCCTTGATCTCGGGCGCCTGCAGCGCCGGAAAGCCCGTGCCCTTGGGGAAGTTCTCGAACAGGAAACGCTTCCAGTGGAACTGGTAGGGCGAGGCGATGGCGCCGGCCTTTTGCAGCAAATCCAGCGGCGCGGTGTGCGTGGCGCGCGAGGCCTCGACCACGGCCTTGTATTCGGGGCTGTTCTTGTCGGGCTTGAAGAGGATTTTGTAGAGCTGCTCGCGCACCGGCGCCGGGCATTCGCCGCGGCCCAGTTCCTCGGCCCAGACAGTGATCTGCACCGCCACCTGCTTTTTCTTTTCGATGGCGGCCAGCGCCTGCTGCAGGATCTCGGCGGGCGCCTTTTTAAAGCGGCCCTTGCCGGCGCGGCGGAAGTAGTGCGGCGCGTCGTAGAGGCGGAACAGCGCGGCGGCCTGCTGCTCCAGCGTGGCGGGTTTGCCGTCGGCGCTGAAGTAGTCGCGGGCCAGGTCGGCGAAGCTGAATTCGCCTTCACCGGCGAATTCCCAGGCCAGGTCGAGCTCGATGTCGTTACTGAGTTTTTGCCCTGCGGCCATCAGCTCGGCGGGCGAGGGTTTCTCAAACTTCAGCAGGGCGTTGACGCCTTTGACCTTGACACGCTTGCCCGAGTCGAGCTCCACCTGCAGCGAGGCATCGCTCTCGGACAAAATACGGCCGGCCAGAAACTTGCCGGCTTCTTCAAACAATACAAACAAAACGGGATCCCTTTGGTGTCTTTGATGACTTGGGACTAGTGTAATCAGCCCCCGTCAAGGACGGCTTTCAGGCCAGCGCCAGGAAATCGAGGATTTCAGGCAGGTGCGTGTCAAAGTCGCTCAGCGCATGGTCGCCGCCTTCGAGGATGCGCAGGTGGGCGCCCGCATAGCGGCCGGCCATTTCGCGCCAGTCCAGCACCTCGTCGCCCTTGGCGATGACGGTGAGGTAGTTTTGCGGCGCCTTGAGCGGCCCGGCGTGCTGCGCTTTCAGCTCATCGACAAAACGCGGCTCGAAGAAAAAATGCTCATCCGGGTTCTGCCAGGTGGTCTGTTCGCCGATGTAGCGCGCCAGGTCGCGCGCCGGTTCCACGGCCGGGTTGAGCAATACGGCCTTGCAGCCGGTAGCCTCGGCCACGGCGGTGGCATAAAAGCCGCCCAGCGAAGAACCGACCACGGCCAGGCTTTCATAGCCGGCCTGAAGCGGCCAGCCGGCGATTTCGTCCAACACGCCGCGCAGCGCGGCCTCGGGCGAGGGCGGCAGCTGCGGGCACCACCAGTGCACGGCCGGGTGGCGCTGCGCCACGATGGCCGCCATTTTTTGGGCTTTCATGGACTGCGGCGAAGAGCGAAAGCCGTGCAGGTAAAGCAGGTGGGTGGTGCGCATGCCCCATGGTAGACGGGCGGGCGCGGTCTTTGGGCTGGCGGATAATCGCCGGATGTCTGCCGTTTTCGACAAACCCTCCCTTTACCAACGAACGCTGCCGCTGTTGCAGGGCTTTGACGGCTTGCTGGCGTTTGCCGTCTTCCTGCTGGCCTGCGCCGGCCTGCTGATCATGTATTCGTCGGGCTACGACCACGGCAGCCGTTTTGTCGACCACGCCCGCAACATGCTGATTGCCGGCGCCATCATGTTTGTGGTGGCGCAGGTGCCGCCGCAGCGCCTGATGGCCTTTGCCGTGCCGCTGTACATCGTGGGCGTGACCCTGCTGGTGGCCGTCGCCATCTTCGGGCTGACCAAAAAAGGCGCCAGGCGCTGGCTCAATGTGGGCGTGGTGATCCAGCCCAGCGAAATCCTCAAGATCGCCATGCCGCTGATGCTGGCCTGGTGGTTCCAGAAGCGCGAAGGCCAATTGCGTCCGCTGGATTTTGTGGCCGCCGTGCTGCTGCTGGCCGTGCCCGTGGGCCTGATCATGAAGCAGCCCGACCTCGGCACCTCGCTGCTGGTGCTGGCCGCCGGCCTGGCGGTGATTTTTTTCGCGGGCCTGAGCTGGAAGCTGATCTGGCCGCCGGTGGTGCTGGGGCTGGTCGGCATTTTCCTGGTGGTGTGGTTCGAGCCGCAAATCTGCGCCGACGGCGTGCGCTGGCCCGTCCTGCACGACTACCAGCAGCAGCGCATCTGCACCCTGCTGGACCCGTCCCGCGACCCGCTAGGTAAAGGTTTTCACATCATCCAGGGCATGATCGCCATCGGTTCGGGCGGCATCACCGGCAAGGGCTTCATGGCCGGCACGCAGACGCACCTGGAGTTCATTCCCGAGCGCACCACCGACTTCATCTTCGCCGCTTATTCCGAAGAATTCGGCCTGCTGGGCAACCTGATGCTGATCTCCGGCTTTATATTCCTCATCCTGCGCGGACTGGCCATCGCGCTGGAGGCGCCGACCTTGTTCGCGCGCCTGCTGGCGGGCGCGCTGACCATGATTTTTTTCACCTACGCCTTCGTCAACATGGGCATGGTCAGCGGCATCCTGCCCGTGGTGGGCGTGCCCTTGCCCTTTATCAGCTACGGCGGCACCGCCATGGTCACGCTGGGCCTGGCCATAGGCATGCTGATGTCGATCGCCAAGGCCAAGCGCCTGGTGCAGTCCTGAAGGGGCCGCCTCCGTGAGCGCCCGCACCGTGACCGTGATCGGGGTGGGCAATATGGGCGCCGGCATGGCGGCCAACCTGCTCGCCAAGGGCTGGGATGTGCGGGTTTGCGACATCGACGAGGCCAAGGTCGCGGCCCTGGTGCAACTGGGGGCTGCTGCCGTCTCCCGTCCCGCAGACGCTCCGGCGGATTCGCAGGCTTTTATCGTCTGTGTCGTCGATGCGGCGCAAACCGAAGACGTGCTGTTTGGCGAGCAGGGCCTGGCCCGCATGCTGCAGCCCGGCCATGCTGTGATGCTGTGCCCGACGATCGCACCCGAGGACGTCGAATCCTTCGCCGCACGGCTGGCCGAACGCGGCGTGCACACGCTGGACACGCCCATGTCGGGCGGCCCGGCCCGGGCGCGCGACGGTTCCATGAGTTTGATGCTGGCCTGCGCGCAGTCGGTCTACGAACAACAGGCCGGTTTGCTGCGGGACTTGTCGGCCAGGGTCTTCCACATCAGCGAAAAACCCGGCGACGGCGCCCGCACCAAACTGGTCAACAACCTGCTGGCGGGCATCAACCTGGTGGGCGCTGCCGAGGCTTTGGCGCTGGCCGGGCGTCTGGGGCTGGACCTGGGCAAGACCCTGGACGTGATCGAACAGTCCAGCGGGCAGAGCTGGATAGGCTCGGACCGCCTGCGCCGGGCGATTGCCGGCGACTACGCGCCGCGCGCCCATGTCACCCTGCTGGAAAAAGACACCCGGCTGGCCGTGGCGGCGGCCCGCGCGGCGGGGTTTGAGGGGCCGCTGGGCGAGCGCGCCAGCCAGGTCTTTGCCGAGTCTGCCAAGGCCGGCCTGGCCGGCGAGGATGACGCCGCGCTGTTCAAGCACCTGGGCGGACAAGGCGGCTGAGCGGCAAGACCCCGCGGCGCCAGCGGCTCGCGCATCACCCGCCCCGCCGCAGAGGCAGACTGCCTACAATGGCCGCATGACTTCACTTCGCTCCACCACCGCCTCCGCCCCCAACAAGTCCACGGTCTCATCGACCGCCCGGCCGACGGTGGAGTCGACCTCGGGGCGGCTGGAGATCGCGCAAAAGCTGCTGCTGGCGCCCTTCGGCCTCACGCAGGCGCACCTGAGCCGCGCGCTCGGTGAAATCACCTCGCACGGCGCGGATGACGCCGACCTCTACTTCCAGTACACCCGCAGCGAAGGCTGGAGCCTGGAAGAAGGCATCGTGAAAACCGGCTCCTTCAGCATCGACCAGGGCGTGGGCGTGCGCGCCGTCAGCGGTGAGAAAACCGCTTTTGCCTATTCCGACGACATTTCCGAAGCTTCGCTGCTCGACGCGGCGCGCACGGTGCGCAGCATTTCCGCCGGCGGCAAAAGCGCCCGCGTCAAGACACCGGCCAGCCGCATTGCCGGCAGCCGCTCGCTCTACCAGGGCCTGGACCCCATCGCCACGCTGGACAGCACGGCCAAAGTCCACCTGCTCGAAAAAGTGGAAAAGCTCGCCAAGGCCAAGGATCCGCGCATCGTGCAGGTCATGGCCGGCCTGGCCAGCGAATACGACGTGGTGATGGTGGCGCGCGCCGACGGCACGCTGGCCGCTGACGTGCGCCCGCTGGTGCGCCTGAGCGTGACGGTGATCGCCGAGCAGAAAGGCCGGCGCGAAGTCGGCTCGGGCGGCGGCGGCGGCCGTTTCGGCCTGGCGTATTTTGACGACGCACAGATCGCCGAATACGTGAACGACGCGGTGAAAGCCGCCTTGACCAACCTCGACGCGCGCCCCGCGCCGGCCGGTGAAATGACGGTGGTGCTGGGCTCGGGCTGGCCCGGCATCCTGTTGCACGAGGCCATAGGCCATGGCCTGGAAGGTGACTTCAACCGCAAGGGCTCCAGCGCGTTTTCCGGCAAGATCGGCCAGCGCGTGGCGGCCAAGGGCGTCACGGTGCTGGACGACGGCACGATTGCCGACCGCCGCGGCTCGCTCAACGTCGACGACGAGGGCAACGCCAGCCAGCGCAATGTGTTGATCGAAGACGGCATCCTGAAGGGCTACATCCAGGATTCGCTGAATGCGCGCCTGATGAAGGTCAAGCCCACCGGCAACGGCCGGCGCGAAAGCTACGCCCACGTGCCCATGCCGCGCATGACCAACACCTACATGCTGGGCGGCGACAAGCAGCCCGAGGAAATCGTGGCCAGCATCAAAAAGGGCCTGTACGCCACCAACTTCGGCGGCGGCCAGGTCGACATCACCTCGGGCAAGTTCGTGTTCTCGGCCAGCGAAGCCTTCTGGGTTGAAAACGGCAAAATTCTTTACCCCGTCAAGGGTGCGACGATTGTCGGCAACGGCCCGGACGCGCTGACCCGCGTCACCATGATGGGCAACGACATGGCGCTGGACAGCGGTGTAGGTACCTGCGGCAAGGAAGGCCAGAGCGTGCCGGTGGGCGTGGGCCAGCCGACCTTGCGCATTGACGGCCTGACCGTGGGCGGAACGGCCTGAACCGGGCTGTTTCGGACGCTTTTCAGACCTGTGCTACATTCCAGCTTATGAATTCCGCCAAGTTTTATTTTGGTTACTTTTGGTTCTCAAGCGCTTCCGGCGGTAGAGAGATCAAGGCGTGACCCGATAAAACGCACCGATTCTCCAAAAACCGCCGGCCTCCGGCGGTTTTTTTTTGCCCGTTCAATTCCTCAATGACCTGATTTGTGACTCCCGACTCCTGACGCCTGATTGATATCCCGAAAGAAAAGGAAAACTGCGATGAATGCCAAAGCCACCTCCGCCAGCGACAACTGGTATGCGACCGTCGAAAAAACCAGCCAGACCGACGACGAACGCATCAAGGACATCACCGTGCTACCCCCTCCCGAGCATCTCATCCGCTTTTTCCCGATCCGCGGCACCGCCGTCGAGACGCTGATCAGCAAGACCCGCCAGGGTATCCACAACATCATCCAGGGCACGGACGACCGCCTGCTGGTCGTCGTCGGCCCGTGTTCCATCCACGACCCCATGGCGGCGCTGGAATACGCCCGCAAGCTGGTCGAGCAGCGCAAAAAATACGAAGGCACGCTGGAAATCGTGATGCGCGTCTACTTCGAAAAACCGCGCACCACCGTGGGCTGGAAGGGGCTGATCAACGACCCCTACCTCGATGAAACCTTCCGCATCGACGAGGGCCTGCGCATTGCGCGCCAGCTGCTGATCGACATCAACCGCCTGGGCCTGCCGGCCGGCAGCGAGTTCCTGGACGTGATCTCACCGCAGTACATCGGCGACCTGATCTCCTGGGGCGCGATTGGCGCGCGCACCACTGAAAGCCAGGTGCACCGCGAACTGGCCTCGGGCCTGTCGGCGCCCATAGGCTTCAAGAACGGCACCGACGGCAACATCCGCATCGCCACCGACGCCATCCAGGCGGCGGCGCGCGGCCACCACTTTTTGTCGGTGCATAAAAACGGCCAGGTCGCCATCGTGCAGACCAACGGCAACAAGGATTGCCACGTGATCCTGCGCGGCGGCAAGGCGCCCAACTACGACGCGGCCAGCGTCGCGGCCGCCTGCAAGGAACTGGAAGCCTCCAAGCTGCCGGCCACGCTGATGGTGGACTGCAGCCACGCCAACAGCTCCAAGCAGCACGAAAAGCAGGTCGAGGTGGCGCGCGACATCGCCGGCCAGGTGGCTGGAGGCTCGCGCAATGTGTTCGGCCTGATGGTGGAAAGCCACCTCAATGCCGGCGCGCAGAAATTCACCCCCGGCAAGGACGACTCGAAAGCGCTGGAATACGGCAAGAGCATCACCGACGCCTGCCTGGGCTGGAACGATTCCCTGGACGTGCTGGAAATCCTGTCGGCCGCCGTGCTCAAGCGCCGCGCCGGCAAATAAGGACCGGCTAGCACCTGCGGGTTTGTGCGAATAGCCGCCACACCCGCAAGTCGCCGACCATGGGCCTTGACCAGGAGCACATCATGCGCAGCGAAGTCAGTGTGAGCTTCAAGGACAGCCCGTCCGTGCGGCTGGACCTCAATGAAGTGCAGCCCATGCCGCACGACGTGGCAAGGGGGTGGCTGGACGACCAGTTCACGCAGATGGGCTGCGAGCCGCTGCGGCCCACCGGCAAGCTGCTGACGGCCGACAAGGTCGTGGTGGTGGCCCAGGCGGCCGGGCCGGCGAAGTTCGCCGAGGCCAAATGGGCGCAAGAGTTTGCCCGCGCGACCAGCGCGGCGCTGGCCAAGCCCGTCGTGCACATCAACGTGGCCACGCTCAGCATCACCTATTAATTAGTAGAGCCCCAGGAGCTCCAGGGAAAGACTCAGGCCTTGAGCGCTTCCAGCAATTTGGCGTGAATCCCGCCAAATCCCCCATTGCTCATGCACAGCAGATGGTCGCCAGGCCGGGCCGCCGCCTTGACTTGCTCAAGCAGCTGGTCAATGGTGCCGGCCACCTGGGCGCGTTCGCCCATGGGCGCCAGCGCCGCGCGCGCGTCCCAATCCAACCCGCCTGCATGGCAGAAAGCCAGGTCGGCCTGCTCCAGGCTCCAGGGCAGTTGGGCCGTCATGGCGCCCAGTTTCATGGTGTTGCTGCGCGGCTCGAAGATCGCGAGGATGCGCTCGGCGCCCCGGCCGGCGCTTTGCAGCTGGCGGCGCAGGCCGTCCACCGTGGTGTGGATGGCGGTGGGGTGGTGGGCGAAGTCGTCGTACACCGTGATGTCGCCGCCCTTGCGCGGGATCACGCCGCGAACTTCCATGCGGCGCTTGACGTTCTGGAACGCCGCCAGCGCGCGGGCCGCGGCTTCCGGCGCCACGCCCACGTGCTCGGCCGCGGCAATCGCAGCCAGCGCGTTGAGCTGGTTGTGCACGCCGCTGATGCCCCACTGCACATGGGCCACGGCTTCACCGCCCTTGAGTACGTGAAAGTCGTGTGGCTCGCCGTGGGCCGTGAAGCCGGCTTTGTTCAGCAAACCGTTTCCGAAGAGCAACTGCTCACTCCAGCATCCCTGGGCCAGCACGCGCTGCAGGCTGGCTTCGGCGGCGTTGACGACCACGCGACCCTGTGAAGGCACCGTGCGCACCAGGTGGTGGAACTGCCGCTCTATGGCCGCCAGGTCGTCAAAGATGTCGGCGTGGTCGAACTCCAGGTTGTTCAGCACGGCGGTGCGCGGCCGGTAGTGCACGAACTTGCTGCGCTTGTCGAAAAACGCCGTGTCGTACTCGTCGGCCTCGATCACAAAGGTGTTGCCCGCGCCCAGGCGGGCCGAGACGCCGAAATTGAGCGGCACGCCGCCGACCAGGAAACCCGGCTGCAGCCCGGCGTGCTCCAGGATCCAGGCCAGCATGGCCGTGGTGGTGGTCTTGCCGTGCGTGCCGGCCACAGCCAGTACATGGCGCGGGCCGGTCGCGTGGTGGGTGGGGTGGTGAAGGACGTGGCCTGACAGCCATTGCGGGCCGCTGGTATAGGGTTTGCCGCTGTTCAGGATGGCTTCCATCAGCGGGTATTTGGGCGTTCCGTCGGCCAGCCGGGCGCGTGAGATCACGTTGCCGACAACGAACACGTCGGGCTCAAACGCCATCTGGTCGGCGCCGTAGCCCTCGATCAACTCGATGCCAAGGCCGCGCAGCTGGTCGCTCATGGGCGGGTAGACGCCGGTGTCGCAACCCGTGACTTTGTGCCCGGCCTCCCGCGCCAGGGCGGCCAGGCCGCCCATAAAAGTGCCGCAGATTCCCAGAATATGTATGTGCATGGGCCTGTATTCTAGGCAGGGCGTTCCGCCAGTCCTCTGGCGCCGGGGCGGGCTGCCGCGCTGGGGGCTGAACTTTAGGAGCTTGCGAAGGCCTAACCGGGCACAATTGCTTCGCCGCTCCCGTATCTTCTTCGCCTCCAGGCCTGCCGACCTTGACCCCACATACCCTCAAATCCGAAATTGCCGCCACCGCTGCCGCGCTGGTGGTTGAAGAAGGGCTGGAATACGGCCCCGCCAAGCGCCGCGCCGTCAAACAGATGGCGCTGCCGGCCCGTACCGAACTGCCCGGCAACGACGAACTCGAAGACGCAGTGCGCGAATACATCGCGCTGTTCTGCGCCGACTCCCAGCCGGCCGAACTGGCGGCCCTGCGGGAGCTGGCCCTGGTCTGGATGGAGCGCCTGGCGCAGTTCCGGCCCTACCTGGGCGGCGCCGTCTGGCACGGCACGGCCACGCGGCTGTCCGATATTTACATCCAGCTTTTCTGCGATGACCCCAAATCGGCCGAGATCGCGCTGATTGAGCACAATGTGGACTACGAGCCGCGCACCGTGACCGGTTTTACCGGCGACAGCGTGGAAGCGCTGAGCCTGCGAAGTGTGTGCAAACCTTTGAACGAAACCGTAGGTGTGCACCTGATGGTCTATGACCACGACGACCTGCGCGGCGCCCTGAGGCCGGACGCCAAGGGCCGAACGCCGCGGGGCGACCTCGCCGCGGTGCAAAAATTAGTGAATACCCAACCCGGAGTTCCCAACACGTGAACCGCAGAAACATGCTTTATGGCACTGCCGCCGCCGTGGCCGGCTTGGCGGGCGCCACCGTGGCCTGGTGGAAATTCCAGCCGCACCAGGTGGAGGTGGCAGCTCCGGCCGCTTCCGCTGCCGGGGCAATAGGTACCGGAGGGAGCGCCTCCGACGCCTTCTGGAGCCTGAGCTTTGACACGCCGGACGGCAAGAACCTGTCCATGAGCAGTTTTCGCGGCAAGCTGTTGCTGGTCAACTTCTGGGCCACCTGGTGCCCGCCTTGTGTCGAGGAATTGCCTTTATTGGATTACTTCTACCAGGAAAATCGCGACAAAAACCTGCAAGTGCTGGGTTTGGCCGTGGACCAGCCCACCGCTGTGCGCAACTGGCTGCAAGCCAAACCGCTGCATTTTCCGGTCGGCATGGCCGGCCTGAGTGGGACCGAACTCAGCAAGTCGCTGGGTAACATCGCCGGTAGCCTGCCCTTCACGGCGGTGTTCAGCGCTTCGGGTGAACTGCTACACCGCAAGGTTGGCAAGGTGCTGCCGGAAGACCTGGCGCTGTGGGCCAAACTCGTCTAGCGTCTGTGTAGTGCCTGGCCGCCATGTTGCGTGGAAAAATCCGGCAACAACCGGGAACAGGGTCCTAACAGCACGCTTGGGAGCAATTTCCAGGGATGAGAGCCACCCGCTGTACGGTTTGGAATGGCCTCCGGCTTGATGTACACTCTGCGCTTTCCAGGGCCAAGCCGCTTGGCTGGTCCCTGCAGTAATTAACTGATACGCGCTTTAAAGCGTAAAAGCAGAGAATAAGTGAAAAAAGAAGGAAGATCGGTCGCCACGTCAAGTGCCTCCCGTTTCCGGCCTTTCAGTCAAAAGCTGCGCCGAGATCCCGCGCCAGCATCTACCGTCGTTGGAGAGAACCCATGGATTTAAGAAAACTCAAGACCCTGATCGACCTCGTCTCGGAGTCCAACGTCTCCGAGCTGGAGATCACCGAAGCCGAAGGCAAGGTGCGTATCGTCAAATCCAGCGGCGCTCCCGTCGTGATGCAGCAGCCGGTTGCCATGGTAGCAGCTCCTGCCGCCGCCCCTGTGGCCGGCGCGCCCGCCGCCCCAGCCGCCGACGCGGCGCCTGCGGCCCCCGCCGGCCATGCCGTCAAGTCGCCCATGGTGGGCACCTTCTACCGCTCGGCCAGCCCCGGCGCCAAGCCTTTTGTTGAACTCGGCAGCGTGGTGAAGGAAGGCGAGACCATCTGCATCATCGAGGCGATGAAGATCCTCAATGAGATCGAAGCCGACAAGTCGGGCACGGTCACCAAGATCCTTTCGGAAAACGGCCAGGCTGTCGAATACGGCCAACCCCTCTTCATCATTGAATAAGCGGGGCGCAGCGCCTCCTTTTCAAACCAGGCTTACCGACGCATGTTCAAGAAAATACTGATCGCCAACCGCGGGGAGATCGCCTTGCGCATCCAGCGCGCCTGCCGCGAACTCGGCGTCAAGGCCGTGATGGTCTATTCCGAGGCCGACCGCGAAGCGAAATACATCAAGCTGGCGGACGAATCGGTCTGCATAGGCCCGGCGCCCTCCAAGGACAGCTACCTCAACATGCCCGCCATCATCTCGGCGGCCGAGGTGACGGACGCCGAAGCCATCCACCCCGGCTACGGTTTCCTGAGCGAGAACGCCGACTTCGCCGAGCGGGTGGAAAAAAGCGGCTTCAAGTTCATCGGCCCTTCGCCGGAGTCCATCCGCATCATGGGCGACAAGGTCTCGGCCAAGCAGACCATGATCAAGGCCGGCGTGCCCTGCGTGCCCGGCTCCGAAGGCGCCTTGCCTGACGACCCGGTCGTCATCAAGCGCACCGCCAAGCAGGTCGGCTACCCTGTCATCATCAAGGCGGCGGGCGGCGGCGGCGGGCGCGGCATGCGCGTTGTGCACACCGAGGCGGCCCTGCTGCACGCGGTGCAGACCACCAAGGCCGAAGCCGGCGCGGCCTTCGGCAACCCCGAGGTCTACATGGAGAAATTCCTGCAGAACCCGCGGCACATCGAAATCCAGATCCTGGCCGACCAGCACAAAAACGCGGTCTGGCTGGGCGAGCGCGACTGCTCCATGCAGCGCCGCCACCAGAAAGTCATTGAAGAGGCTCCGGCGCCCGGCATTCCGCGCAAGCTGATCGAGCGCATCGGCGAGCGCTGCGTCGCGGCCGTCAAGAAGATAGGCTACCGCGGCGCGGGCACCTTCGAGTTCCTCTACGAAAACGGCGAGTTCTACTTCATCGAGATGAACACCCGCGTGCAGGTGGAGCATCCGGTCACCGAATGGATCACCGGCGTGGACATCGTACGCACCCAGATCATGGTGGCGGCCGGCGAAAAACTGCCTTTCGCCCAGCGCGACATCGAGCTCAAGGGCCATTCCATCGAATGCCGCATCAACGCGGAAGACCCCTACAAGTTCGTTCCCTCGCCGGGCCGCATCACGACCTGGCACACGCCGGGCGGGCCGGGCGTGCGGGTGGATTCGCACATTTACGCCAACTACTTCGTGCCGCCCAACTACGACTCCATGATCGGCAAGATCATCGTCCACGGCGACACGCGCGAGCAGGCCTTGGCCCGCATGAGCACGGCGCTGGCCGAAACCGTGGTCGAAGGCATCAACACCAACATCCCGCTGCACCGCGAACTGATGGTGGACGCCAAGTTCATGGATGGCGGCACGAACATCCACTACTTGGAAGAGTGGCTGTCCAAACGTGAGCGCTGAACGCTGCCCGAGCGCGTAATGAGCTTGTTTGAACTGATCCTGCTGGCCCCCGTCGACGAAGTCGAAACCCTCAGCGAGGGGCTGGACGCGCTGGATGCGCTCAGCGTGTCGGTGGAAGACGCCGACGCCCAGACACCCGCCGAGCAGGCTTTGTTCGGCGAGCCCGACATGCCGCCGCCCAAGCCGGGCTGGGAGCGCTCCCGCATCGTCTCGCTGTTTTCCACTGAAGCCCTGGCGCGCGACGCGGCCCGGGTGCTGGCGGCCCAGGATTTTTTTGCGGGTTGCAGTGTGGTCGCCATCCAGGCCGTACCCGAGCAGGACTGGGTGCGCCTGACGCAGTCGCAGTTCGAACCGGTGGACATCACACCCGAATTCTGGATCGTGCCGACCTGGCATGAGCCGCCGGCCGAAGCCAAACAGGTGATTCGCCTCGACCCGGGCCTGGCCTTCGGCACCGGCACCCATCCGACCACACGCATGTGCCTGCGCTGGATTGCCGGCCGGGCCGGTAACGACCTGGGCCGTGTGCTGGACTACGGCTGTGGTTCGGGCATCCTGGCGATAGGCGCGGCAAAGTTTGGTGCTACCGATATCGACGCCGTCGACATTGATCCGGCCGCCGTCGAATCGACGCGCGCCAATGCCGAGGCCAACCATGTGGTGCTCAATGCCGGGCTGCCCGAAAAAGCATCCGGTGAATACCACACCGTGCTGGCCAACATCCTGGCCACGCCGCTCAAGGTGCTGGCGCCGCTGCTGTGCGCGCACGTCGAAAAGGGTGGCCACCTCGTGCTCGCCGGCATCCTGGATCGCCAGGCTGAAGAGCTGAAAGAGGCTTACGCACCGTATTGCCAGCTCACCGTGCATGACGCGCAAGAGGGCTGGATACTGATGACCGCCGGCTTCTGAGCCGGTCTTCGCCGCAGGTACCGCGGTTTTCGGGCCGTCAGCGGCGGCCCCGCCCCCTACAATACAGCGCTAAATGAGCCTGATTACGCGCTGCCCCGCATGCGGCACGATGTTCAAAGTCGTGACCGACCAACTCAAAGTCTCACAAGGCTGGGTGCGATGCGGGCATTGCGCCGAAGTTTTTGACGCGTCGGTCCATCTGTTGCCGCGCGACATGTCTTCGCTGACCGCGCCCGCCGCCGCGTTGCTCGACACGGTGCCCGATACCACGGCCGCACCCCTTCCAGGGTTTGACGCGCCCACCGAGCCCCAAAGCCTGCCTCCCGAAAAGCCGCCGGTAGACATTCCTTCCGAGGAATGGGCGCCGGCCCGCTCATTTGCCGACAGGGCGCCGCTGCGGCCCCCCAGTTCCGGCCGGAACGATGCCCAGGACAGCGCGGCGGACTTTGACCCCGCGCGCTGGAAGCGGGTGCAGCAGGAGCGCCAGCACGACCCGTTGGAGCTGCCCGCTGAATCGCTGCCCGACGAACCACCGCCACGCCAGCCGGCCATGCTGCGCGAGGCCGTCATTGAGGACGATTCCAGCTTCGACTATTCCGACGTTGATTCCGGCATGCCGGGTCGGCCGGTGGAGCATGACGTGTCGTTTGTGCGGGACGCGCGGCGCAAGGCCTTCTGGAGAAGGCCGCTGACGCGCTGGTCGCTGGCCCTGCTGTCCTTGCTGCTGCTGGCCACGCTGGTTGGGCAATGGGCGGTCCAGCAAAGAAACACGCTGGCGGCACTGGAGCCGCGGCTGCTTCCCGCGCTGCAGGCGCTGTGCGCGCCGCTGCACTGCGAAATCCGCCCGCCCCGCCATATCGAGTCGCTGGTGATCGACAGCTCCACCTTCAACCGCATCGGCCCCGACGCCTACCGCCTGAGCTTCACCCTCAAGAATACCGGCGTGACGCCCCTGGAAATGCCTTCGCTGGAAGTTTCCCTGACCGACACGCAGGACCAGGCGGTGGTGCGCCGCGTCCTGGCGCCGGCGCAGTTTGGCGCCAGGGCCGCCACGCTGGCGGCCCAGTCCGAACTGGCGGGCCTGGTCATCATGAAAGTCTCCGGCGATGCCGGCGCCTCCGCATCCTCAGCTTCCTCCGCGCCTCCATCCCTGCGGGTGGCGGGTTATCGCGTCCTGGCTTTTTATCCCTGACTGAAACGAGAAAATTCAATGTCCGCTGTGATTTGTGGCTCCCTGGCTTTTGACACCATCATGACTTTTGAGGGGCGGTTTTCCGAGCAGATCCTGCCCGATCAACTGCACATCCTCAACGTGTCCTTCCTGGTGCCGGCGCTGCGCCGCGAATTCGGCGGTTGCGCCGGCAACATCGCCTACAGCCTGCGGCAACTGGGCGGCAAGGCCCTGCCGATGGCGACGGTCGGCACCGACGGCGCCGAGTACGTGGAGCGCATGAACACCCTGGGCATCAGCACCGAGTTCGTGCGCCAGGTCGGCGACACCTACACAGCGCAGGCCATGATCATGACCGACCGCGACAACAACCAGATCACGGCTTTCCATCCCGGCGCGATGATGCAGGCCCATGTCACCCGCATAGAAGCGCGCGCCGATATCAAGCTGGGCATCATCTCGCCCGACGGGCGCGACGCCATGCTGCAGCATGCCGAGCAGTTCAAGGCGGCCGGTATTCCCTTTGTGTTCGACCCGGGCCAGGGCCTGCCCATGTTCGACGGCAAGGAGCTTTCGCATTTCGTCGAGCTGGCAACCTGGGTGACGGTGAACGATTACGAAGCCAAAATGCTCTGCGACCGCACCGGCCTGTCGTGTGCCGAATTGTCCAAACGCGTGCAGGGCCTGGTGGTGACGCTGGGCGCCGAAGGCTGTGAAGTCTGGATTGACGGCGAAAAAACCGTGGTGCCGCCGGTCAAGGCTGAGGCCGTGGTGGACCCGACCGGTTGCGGCGACGCCTTTCGCGGCGCGTTGCTGTTCGGCCTGGAGCAGGGCTGGCCGCTGGCGCGCTGTGCGGCGCTGGGCAACCGGGTCGGCGCGCTTAAGATAGCGACACGCGGCGGCCAGAACTACACACTGACTGCCGCGCAAATCGCGGGCTGAGCGTCGTTCGTCAGTCTGGGTGGACGTCCTTGCCCGCCGCCGCTTTCACCAATTCGTCCCAACTGGCCCGGCCGGCCGCCGCGGCGCTCACGCGCAGCTGCTTGCGCCTGGAAGTGTCTCCGCGCGCCAGTGTGACCGCCTGCTGCGGGACGCCCAGGCAACCGGCGAGCCATTTGACCAGCGCCTGGTTGGCCTTGCCGTCCATGGGCGGCGCATTCAACCGCAGGCGCAGCGCCTGCTGGCCGGCTTCGCCATACAGGCCCACGGCTTGTGTTTTGGCGGCATTCGGCACCAGGTGCACGTCGACCAGCACGTCCCCGTTCTTTTCCATTCTCAGAAAGGGAAGGTCGGGCAATGGCGCGGATGGGGTCATGGCGGCAAATGAGGTTTGGGGGCAACCAGCAGTTGGGTAGAACAGCTCGGGCATGAAAAAAGCCCGACATCTTTCGATATCGGGCTCCAAGCAGAAATACCTTACTGCTTACGGCTTGCTGGCTGTCGGAAACGGCCAGGCAGCTTGCGGGTTCAGAGTCGTCTGAGCCGCAGGGGCAGCCGCTACAGCGGGTGCTTTGGCAGCAGGTTTTTTCGCGGCTTTCTTCGCAGCGGGCTTCTTCGCTGCTTTCTTGGCGGCAGGCTTCTTCGCAGCGGCTTTCTTGGCCGCTGGTTTCTTCGCTACCTTTTTCGCGGCCTTCTTGGCTGCTGGCTTTTTGGCTGCAGCTTTCTTCGCTGCTGGCTTCTTGGCCGCTACCTTCTTGGCTGCTGGCTTTTTCGCTGGCGATTTTTTCGCAGCTGGCTTCTTGGCCGCTACTTTTTTCGCTGGAGCTTTTTTAGCCGGAGCTTTTTTCGCTGCTACTTTTTTAGCAGGAGCCTTCTTAGCCGCTACTTTTTTAGCAGGGGCTTTCTTCGGAGCAGCTTTTTTAGCCGCAGTTTTTTTCGCAGTTGCCATAGTTTTCTCCTTGATCACGTTGCAAAGAGCACTTCACGGTTGGAGTACGTAAAGCGATTCACGGCGTTGGGCCCCGGATAAACCGGGCCCAGCGCCGCGAACACAGGAGCAAAGCCCAACGCGCACTCTGCGGCGCTGTCATTGGTCATTGCAATTCTAGAAATCATTGTTGGTATGTCTTGAGCGTCTGTTCAATCAATCCCAGGAAAGGGCACCGCCGGACTGGTACTCGATCACGCGGGTTTCGAAGAAGTTGCGCTCTTTTTTCAGGTCGATCATTTCGCTCATCCACGGGAAGGGATTTTCCTCGTTGGGGAAGAGAGTTTCAAGCCCGATCTGCGTGGCGCGGCGGTTGGCGATGTAGCGCAGGTAGCCCTTGAACATGGAGGCATTGAGGCCGAGCACGCCGCGCGGCATGGTGTCTTCGGCGTAGCGGTATTCCAGTTCGACGGCCTTCATGAACAAGGCCTTGATCTCGGCCTTGAACTCGGCCGTCCAGAGGTGCGGGTTCTCGAGCTTGAGCTGGTTGATCAGGTCAATGCCGAAGTTGCAGTGCATGGACTCGTCGCGCAGGATGTACTGGTACTGCTCGGCGGCGCCGGTCATCTTGTTCTGGCGGCCCAGCGCCAGGATCTGCGTGAAGCCGACGTAGAAGAACAGGCCTTCCATCAGGCAGGCGAAGACGATCAGCGACTTGAGCAGGGTCTGGTCGGCCTCGGTGGTGCCGGTCTTGAAGTGCGGGTCGGAGATGACTTCAATGAAAGGAATCAGGAACTGGTCCTTGTCCTTGATCGACTGCACTTCGTTGTAGGCGTTGAAGATCTCGGCTTCATCCAGGCCCAGCGACTCGGTGATGTACTGGTAAGCGTGGGTGTGGATGGCTTCTTCGAAAGCCTGACGCAGCAGGAACTGGCGGCACTCGGGCGCCGTGATGTGGCGGTAGGCGCCCAACACGATGTTGTTGGCGGCCAGGGAGTCGGCGGTCACGAAGAAACCCAGGTTGCGCTTGACCAGGCGGCGTTCGTCTTCGGTCAGGCCGTTCGGGTCTTTCCAGAGCGCGATGTCGCGCGTCATGTTCACTTCCTGCGGCATCCAGTGGTTGGCACAGGTGGCGAGGTATTTCTCCCAGGCCCATTTGTATTTGAACGGCACCAGCTGGTTGACGTCGGTCTGGCCGTTGATGATGCGTTTGTCGGAAGCTTTGACGCGCTGGGCCTTGGCGGGCTCGGCAGAGACGGGGGCCGCAGGGGCCGCGGCTTGCGCAGGTGCGAAGGCGCCGTCGTTGAGCATGCGCACTTGCGCCTGGGGTTGCTCAACAGCGTTAAAAGAAAGAGGCGGAAGTTCCATCGAGCGGCTTTCAGGCGAGCCGCTGTTATGAGATGTTTGCAACGATGGTTTGACTTCTTCGTCCCAGGTCAACATAGAGGTTTCCAATACTGTGGGATTATGAAAGCAGCGATACAAAATGAAAAGTGTTCATTCACATCGCTACAAAATTGTGTTGCTCATATACATCGAATCGCGCTGCCGGTGGCCGCGCGATCCGGTGTATTTTTTTATTGGCAGGCCTCGCAACCTGGATCATCGATCGCACAGAACTTGATGTCGGTGGCGGGCGTTGCGCTCATCTGCATCTGCGCCGCGGCGGCCGCTGCTTCGAGTGCGCTCATGCCGCTCGGAGCGGTCGTGGTGCTGGACGCCACCGAGTTCATCTTGCCCGCGGTCACGGTCGATTTCTCGGCGTGCGTCGCGCTCTGCGTGCGCAGGTAGTAGGTGGTCTTCAGGCCGCGCAGCCAGGCCAGCTTGTAGGTGTCGTCGAGCTTCTTGCCCGAGGCGCCGGCCATATAGATATTGAGCGACTGCGCCTGGTCAATCCATTTCTGGCGGCGCGCGGCCGCTTCCACGATCCAGGAGGTTTCCACTTCGAAGGCCGTGGCGTACAGCGCCTTGACGTCCTGCGGCACGCGGTCGATGGGGCGCAGCGAGCCGTCAAAGTGCTTGAGGTCCACCACCATCACGTCGTCCCACAGGTTCAGGCGTTTCAGGTCGCGCACCAGGTAATGGTTGATGACCGTGAATTCGCCGGACAGGTTGGACTTGACCGAGAGGTTGCCGAAGCAGGGCTCGATGCAGGCGTCCACGCCGATGATGTTGGAGATGGTGGCGGTCGGGGCGATGGCCACGCAGTTGGAGTTGCGCATGCCGTCCTGGGCGATCTTCTTGCGCAGGGCTTCCCAGTCCAGCGTGGCGGAGCGGTCGACTTCGACGTAGCCGCCGCGCTGCTCGGCCAGCATGTCCAGCGTGTCCAGCGGCAGGATACCCTTGTCCCAGAGCGAGCCCTTGTAGCTGGCGTACTTGCCGCGCTCTTTGGCCAGCTCGGTGGAGGCCCAGTAGGCGTGGTAGCAGACGGCTTCCATGGACTTGTCGGCGAACTCGACGGCTTCCTGCGAGGCGTAGGGCACGCGCAGTTCATACAGGCAATCCTGGAAACCCATGATGCCCAGGCCCACGGGGCGGTGGCGCATGTTGGAGTCGCGGGCCTTCTTGACGGCGTAGTAGTTGATGTCGATCACGTTGTCCAGCATGCGCATGGCCGTGGTGATGGTCTTCTTGAGCTTTTCGTGGTCGACCGCGCCGTCCTTCAGGTGCTGGACGAGGTTGACCGAGCCGAGGTTGCAGACGGCGGTTTCGGTGTCGCTGGTGTTCAGCGTGATCTCGGTGCACAGGTTGGAGGAGTGCACGACGCCGGCGTGCTGCTGCGGCGAGCGCACGTTGCAGGCGTCCTTGAAGGTGATCCAGGGATGGCCGGTCTCAAACAGCATCGACAGCATCTTGCGCCACATGTCGGTGGCCTGCAGCTTGCGGGAAGGCTTGATCTCGCCGCGCTCGGCCTTGGCTTCGTAGGCGGTGTAGATTTTTTCGAAGTCCTTGCCGAACTTGTCGTGCAGGTCCGGCGTGTCGGACGGCGAGAACAGCGTCCAGCTGCCTTTTTCCATCACGCGGCGCATGAAGAGGTCGGGAATCCAGTTGGCGGTGTTCATGTCGTGCGTGCGGCGGCGGTCGTCGCCGGTGTTCTTGCGCAGTTCCAGGAACTCTTCGATATCCAGGTGCCAGGTTTCCAGGTACGCGCAGACGGCGCCCTTGCGCTTGCCGCCCTGGTTCACGGCGACGGCCGTGTCGTTGACGACTTTGAGGAAAGGCACGACGCCTTGCGATTCGCCGTTGGTGCCCTTGATGTGGGCGCCCAGGGCGCGCACGGGCGTCCAGTCATTGCCCAGGCCGCCGGCAAATTTGGACAGCAGGGCGTTTTCCTTGATGGCGTCGTAGATGCCGCCCAGGTCGTCGGCGACCGTGGTCAGGTAGCAGGACGACAGCTGCGAACGCAGGGTGCCGGCATTGAACAGGGTGGGCGTGCTCGACATGAAGTCGAAGGACGACAGGATTTCGTAGAACTCGATGGCGCGCTCTTCGCGGTTGATCTCGTTGAGCGACAGGCCCATGGCCACGCGCATGAAGAAAGCCTGGGGCAACTCGATGCGCTGCTTGCGCACGTGCAGGAAGTAGCGGTCAAACAGGGTCTGCAGGCCGAGGTAGTCGAATTTCAGGTCGCGCTCGGGCTTGAGCGCCGCGCCCAGGCGGGCCAGGTCGAACTGCTGCAGCTTTTCGTCGAGCAGTTCGTTCTGCACGCCCTTGGCGATGAATTGCGGGAAGTATTCGGCATAGCGGATGGCCATGTCTGCCTGGTTGACTTCCTCGCCCAGCACTTCGCGGCGGATGGTGTGCATCAGCAGGCGCGCGGTGGCGTAGGTGTAGTCGGGGTCTTTTTCGATCAGGGTGCGCGCCGCCAGGATGGACGCCTTGTAGACCTCGTCGATGGGGACGCCGTCGTAGAGGTTGCGCATGGTTTCCGCAACGATGGGGTCGGGCTTGACGTCGGCGCCCAGGTTGGCGCAGGACGCTTCAATCAGGGCCTGCAGGTTGCGGATGTCCAGGGCGACGCGGTTGCCGCGGTCGGTCACGTGGATCAGGGGGGCGGCAGGCGCCTGGCTTTGCGGCTGGCGCGCGCGCTCCTGCGTGCGCTTTTCGCGGTACAGCACATAGGCGCGGGCAATCTCGTGGTGGCCGCCGCGCATCAGGCCGAGCTCGACCTGGTCCTGCACGTCTTCTATATGAAAGGTGCCGCCGCCCGGGCGCGAACGCATCAGGGCGCGGATGACCGCCTGGGTCAGGCCGTCAACCGTTTCGCGAACACTCGCGGAGGCCGCGCCTTGCGTGCCGTGAACGGCCAGGAAGGCCTTCATCATGGCCACGGCGATCTTGTTGGGCTCGAAGGGCACCACGCCGCCGTTGCGGCGAATGATCTGGTAATGGGCCAGGGGATTGGACTGGGTGTTGGTATCGCCTGTTGCCGGGTTGCTCGCGGCAACGCTGGACGTTGCGGGCACTGCGTGCTGTGCTGTTTGCATGACTTCCTCTTTGCTTTGTTTTGTGACTGGCTTGATGTGCTGTTCCGGGCAATCCGTTTTGGCGTGAGGCGTTCAAAAGCATGAACCAATTCCTCGCCGCCGGGGCCCGAATTACATCAAACTGAATTAGGGCTTAGACACTATACCTAGGGTACTGGGGGAATACAAGCCACTACAGGTAGTGTATCGCCCTATGAATGCACCGTTACGTTTTGTGGCTTTTTACGCCCCGTTGCGGACACTGTTCTCACGCCTTCGCATGGATGCTTCAAGCTCACGGCAAAGCCTGATTCCATCAGGCTTTGGACGGCCATGCAACGCTGCGGCGCGGGCTTTTGCAGGCTTTGCCCCGCTAACGCAAGCCCATATTGGCGCGGTAAAAATGCCGGGAAATTCCGGGCGGCAAAGCGCACCACTGCGGTGTGGTTTTGTGCAGTGCGGCGTCAAACACCTTCGGGAAAATACCGAGGAGGCAAGGCCAGCGCGCCTTCCAGCAAAGGCCAGTCGAAGCCCGGGCCGGGATCCTGCTTGCGGCCGGGCGCGATGTGCTCGTGCCCCGCGATGTGGGCGATGGGCCAGGCCTGCAGCAACGCGGCGCACAGACCTGCAAGGGTCTCGTACTGCGGCGCTTCAAACGTGCTTCCTTCCAGGCCTTCGAGCTCGATGCCGATGGAGTCGTCGTTGCAGTTGCCGCGCCCGCGGTAATGCGATTCCCCGGCATGCCAGGCCCGGTCGCCGCAGCCGACAAACTGCCACAAGTCGCCCGAGCGGGCAATGAAGAAGTGCGATGAAACCTGCAGGCCGCGAATGCCCTGGAAGTAAGCGTGAGCTTCCCAGTCGAGCTGGTTGGTGAAGAGGCGCTGCACGTTGCCGTTGCCGAACTCACCCGGCGGCAGGCTGATGGAGTGGATGACAACGAGGTCGACCTGCGCGCGCTGGGGCCGTGGGCCGAAATTGGGCGATGCCAGCGCGCGCGCGTAGCGATACCAGCCGTCCCGCCACAGGGGCTGGGCGGCCGCCTGGTTTTCAGGCGGGCTCATCGGCGGCGTCAAGGCTGTCGGCGGGGTCGTCGCTGCCCGGCGTCACGATGTTCAGGCGGGCGATGCGGTAACGGATCTGGCGAAGGCTCAGACCCAGCCTGGAGGCCGCAGCGGTGCGGTTGAACCCGGTTTCAAGCAGTACCTTGGTGAGGATGCTGCGTTCCTGCCGGTCCAGGTAATCCTGCAGGTTTTCCGGAACGGCGACATGTTCTTCAACGGGGGCGTCGAAATGCAGCTCGCTGCCTTCGCCGAGCGCCACCGCCCGGTGCAGGGTGTTCTCGAGTTCCCGGACATTGCCGTTGAAGGGCAGCGCGCGCAGCTGTTCCATCACGGCATCCGTGAGTTCGGGTATCGCGAAGCCGGACTCCTGGCAGATCCTGCCCAGCAGGGCTTTGCACAGCGCGGGCAGGTCTTCCCTGCGTTCGCGCAAGGCCGGAACGAGAATCTCGATCACGTTGAGCCGGTAGTAAAGATCCTGGCGGAAGGTCCCGGCCTGGACTTCGGCCGCCAGGTCTTTGTGGGTGGCGCTGACGATGCGCACGTCCACCGTGTCTTCCTGCGCGGAGCCCAGCGGCCGCACGGTGCGCTCCTGGATGGCCCGCAGCAGCTTGGATTGCATGGCCAGCGGCAGGTCGCCGATCTCGTCGAGAAACAGGGTGCCGCCTTTGGCCGCCTGGAAGTAGCCCTGCCTGTCTTGCGTGGAGCCGGTGTAGGCGCCCTTGCGCGCGCCGAAAAATTCGGCTTCCAGCAAATTCTCGGGAATGGCGCTGCAGTTGACCGCCACAAAAGGGCCGGCCGCGCGGTGGCTGCAGCCGTGCACCGCGCGCGCGACCAGTTCCTTGCCGGTGCCTGACTCTCCCTGGATCAGCACTGGCGCCATGCTGCCGGCCACCTTGACGATGCGTGACTTGACGGCGCGCATGACGGCCGATTCACCGACCAGTTTCTTCAGGATGGGCGGGGCCTCGGCGGCCGGCGCCGGGGCCAGTGCCAGGGGCGCGATGCCGGCGTCCGGCGCGGCGCGTTCGGCCTTGGCCGCCGACGGCACGGGTACGGGCGCCGTTTGCTTCGTGCCTTGCACGGCCGAGGCCACCACGCTGCGGAATTGCTTGAGGTCCACCGGCTTGGTCAGGTAGTCGAAGGCGCCGGCCTTGAGGGCTTCGACGGCGTTTTCGGCGGAACCGTGCGCCGTGATGACGACGCAGCGTTCGGGGCGCTGCTGGGTGACCATGTCGCGCAGCAACTCCAGGCCCAGGCCGTCCGGCAGCCGCATGTCGGTGATGACGGCATCGAAGCGGTTCTCGCTGAGCTGCTGACGTGCCTGCGACAGGTCGCCGGCCGCCTCCACCCGGTAGCCTTCCCTGAGCAGGGTCAGCTCATACAGCGTCCGCAGGTCCGGTTCGTCGTCGATGACCAGGATGCGGGCTTGCTGGGGGACGGGGGTTTGCATGCTCATGGTTCAGGTGGGCATTGTGGCAAAAGACGGCGAGGGCGTGTTCGGGAACTGCGGGGAGGACCTGAACATGACAAAAAACTCGTTGCCGTCGATGCCGTCCCGCTGCACCCGCTGGTAGCCGATCAGGGCGCCGTAGCGCTCGCACAATTCACGGCATATATAGAGGCCCAGGCCGCTGGAGCGGCTTTCCGATGAGAAAAAAGGCTCGAACAGGTGCGTCTGAACGGTCTGCTCCAGCGGTTGCCCGTCGCTCCAGACGGACAGGCGCGCCTGCCCCGGCGTCACCACCTGGGTCGCGATGTCGATCGCATGGGCGGAATCGCTGGCGTAGCGCAGGGCGTTGTCCAGCAGGTTGATCATCAGGCGGCGCAAATGCTCCGGCTCAAAACCGACCACGGCATTGTCCGAATCAAACGTGACGCGCATGCGGCCCGAAGCCGAGGTCTGCCCGGCCCAGTCGTCGGCGATTTTCCCGACGGAGTCGTCCAGCGGCAGGGTGCTGGTTTGCGCGGCAGGCAGTTGCGCCTGGGCACGCGAGATATTCAGCACCTCGTCCACGATATGGGCCAGACGCTGCGCGTTCTGCCTGACCATGGCGGTGAGTTGCCGGTGTCCGGCGTCCTGCAAGTCTTCTTCGAGCAATGCATTGGCCTGCGAGATGGCCGCCAGGGGATTGCGGATTTCATGGGCCACCGCCGCCGACATGCGGCCCATGGCGGCCATTTTTTCGGTCCGCACACGCGCTTCCATTTCACGCAGGTCTTCCAGGAACATCACGCACAGGCTTTCATGCGTGCCGTTGGGCGAGGCGGCCAGCCGCGTGCGCACGTGCAGCCGCCGGGTGTGGCCGCTGGGAGCGTCCAGGCTGACGTCGGCTTCCTGCGGCAATTGCTCTGCGAAGGTGCGGTGCATCAGTTCGGCCAGCGACCGCCAGGCGGCCTCCCCGGCCAGGATGAAGGGCGCGCTGCGCACGGCATCGCCGGCCGTCAGCAGGCGCCGGGACGCCGGGTTGAGCGAGCGCACGATGCCGTTGATGTCAACCACCAGCACGCCGTCGGCCAGGGCTTCGATCACCAGTTCGTTCACCTGCGTTTGCATGCGCGCGGCGGACTGGCTGCGTTTGGCCAACTGCTCTTCCCTGGCCAGGCGCAAGGCCAGATGATTGGCGAGCAGCGCCACCAGGAAGAAGCCGGAGCCGCTCAGGCCAGACTGCAGGAAACGCGCATTGGGATCCCCGAGCCCCTGCAGCCAGTTCCACCAGGCGTCGGCCAGCAGCAGCAGCGTCACGCTGGCGGCTGTCCCGAAGGCCAGCAAAATCGGCCCGAGGATGGACGACAGCAACACCGGCAGCGCGAACAGCGGGGTGTAGTTGATGCCGCCGGACTGCAGGAAGTTCAGTGTCGAAAAAGTGATCACGTCCACGCCGATGGTCGACAGCCACTGCGCGTCGAAGGTGCTGCCGGGCGGCCGCGGCTTGGCCCACAGGCGCACGGCCAGTGTGGCGAACAGGTAGGCGATGCAGACCGCGATGGACCACCGGTTGGTGATGTTGCCCAGCGCGTAGATAAATGCCTGCAGGATCACCAGCACGGTCGCGATGGCCACGCGCGCCGTCATGAACGCGTGCCACAGGCGGCCGAACGACCCCAGCTCGTGCGAGGTTTCCCAGGTGCTTGAGCCCTTGTCGCCCGTCTCAAACCAGTGGGAGGGCGTGTTCATCTAGGGCCTGCGAACACTGTGTTTGCAAGATGCGTTGCGATCAAAAAGGCCTTGAGCAAGGCGCAAAACGCAGGCGGGGTGAACCCCGTCAAGGCTTTGCAACGCCGCGCAAGGTCTTTTTGATCGCAACCCGGAGGGAATGGGGTGAAAACGGCCCCACTCCGCGTTGCGCTCCTCACCCAGACTCCCGGTCTGGGATTCGTCGCGCGCCTTGATTGGGGCCGTTTTCACCCCATTCGCATTTGTAAACACAGTGTTCACAGGCCCTGGCCTCCCGCCTGGCGGCGGTGCGCGTCGCTGCAGTAAATACCGCGGTTGCCGATCAGGGCCTCGGATTTCGGCAGGTGCACACCGCAGACCTCGCAGGCCACGATTTCCGTGACGGCGGTTTCGCGCTGCGGCGGGGCGGGAGGGCGGGCCGCCGCAGCGGCATCCCGTTCCGCTTCGCGGTTGTGCCGCCAGATCCAGAACACCACCAGCACCAAGCCCATGACCAGCAGGTACTTCATGCGCGCCTCAGGATGACTTCAAGCACAAAGCGTGAACCGGCATAGCCCAGCAGCAGCAGGCCCGAGCCCAGGTACAGCACATGAACCGCCTTGCGGCCGCGCCAGCCCAGGCGCGCGCGGCCGATCAGCAGGCCGGCAAAGGTCAGCCAGGCCAGCACCGAGAACACGGTCTTGTGGTTCCACTTCCAGGCCAGGCCCGGGCCGTAAAGCGTTTCGGCGAACAGCCAGCCGACGAACAGCGTCGCAGACAGCAACACGAACCCGGCTTCGACGAAACGGAAGGTCAGTCGTTCCAGCGTCATCAGCGGCACGCCGGCGTCGGTTTGCGCGGCCTGCCGGATCGAGCGCTCGGAGCGCGTCATGAGCCAGCCGTGCACCACCGCCGCCGCGAACAATCCGTAAGACGCGATGCCCAGTGCCCAGTGCACGGGCAGCCAGGGCGAGGCGATCGCGTGGTAGGTGGTGCCCGGGAAAATCGCCGCCAGGATGACAGCCACGCTGCCCAGGCCAGCCAGCGCCCAATGGGCCTGCATCTGCGGGAAGAGGCGGCTTTCGATGGCGTACACGGTCAGCACCAGCCAGACCGTCATGGACAGCGCGGGCGCAAAGCCGAAACGGGCAGGTTCGCCGAGAAGGCCGTCGGCCAGCGCCAGCGCGTGCAGCAGCCAGGCGGCCGACAGCATGCCGCGTATGGTGCCGGGGCCCAGGCGCGGCGTGGCCAGTGCCAGGACGGCATAGGCGATGGCGGCGCCGGCTGCTGCCGCAAGACCCCACCAGTCGCTCAAAGCTAAAATCATGGCTAGAGTTTAGCCTTTACTGCTTTGCCGGCGGCCTTCCCGTCGCCCCGCGGCAGCCTTTCGTCCCCTCACCTAACTGCCCCACGCCCGTGGCGCCTCCCCATGGCCTCAGCCCTCACCGACAAGTTATCCCGCCTCGTCAAGGAAATGCGCGGCCAGGCCCGCATCACCGAATCCAATGTGCAGGACATGCTGCGCGAGGTGCGCATGGCCCTGCTCGAGGCCGACGTGGCCCTGCCGGTGGTGCGCGACTTCATCGCCCGCGTCAAGGAAAAAGCGCTGGGCCAGGAGGTGATGGGCTCGCTTTCGCCGGGGCAGGCGCTGGTAGGCATTGTCAGCAAGGAACTCGCCGCCACCATGGGCGAGGGCGTGAGCGACATCAACCTGGCGGCCCAGCCGCCGGCCGTCATCCTGATGGCCGGCCTGCAGGGCGCGGGTAAAACCACCACGACGGCCAAGCTGGCCAAGCACCTGATCGAAAAGCGCAAAAAGAAAGTGCTGACGGTCTCGGGCGACGTCTACCGCCCGGCCGCCATCGAGCAGCTCAAGACGGTCACCAAGCAGGCCGGCGCCGAATGGTTCCCCAGCACGCCCGACCAGAAGCCGGCCGACATCGCCCGTGCCGCGATCGATTACGCCCGCAGGCATTTCTTTGATGTGCTGCTGGTGGACACGGCCGGCCGCCTGGCCATCGACGAAGCTCTGATGGCGGAAATCAAGGAACTGCATGCCATCCTGAACCCGGTCGAGACCCTGTTCGTCGTCGACGCCATGCAGGGCCAGGACGCGGTCAATACCGCCAAGGCCTTCAAGGAAGCGCTGCCGCTGACCGGCATCATCCTGACCAAGACCGACGGCGATTCGCGCGGCGGCGCGGCGCTCAGTGTGCGGCAGGTCACCGGCGCGCCCATCAAGTTTTCGGGCACCAGCGAGAAGATCGACGGCCTGGAGGTGTTCGACGCCGAACGCCACGCCGGCCGCATCCTGGGCATGGGCGATATCGTCGCGCTGGTCGAGCAGGTGGCGGCCGGTGTGGACATGGCTTCGGCCCAGAAGCTCGCCGCCAAGATCAAGTCGGGCGACGGCTTTGACCTCAATGACTTCCTGGGCCAGCTGCAGCAGATGAAGAACATGGGCGGGCTGTCCAGCCTGCTCGACAAGCTGCCCGCACACATGAGCGCCAAGGCCGGCCAGGTCGACATGGACAAGGCCGAAAAAGACATCAAGCGCAAGGAAGGCATCATCCAGAGCATGACGCCGCTGGAGCGCCGCAAGCCCGAGCTCATCAAGGCCACCCGCAAGCGCCGCATCGCCGCCGGCTCCGGCGTTCACGTCCAGGAAGTCAACCGCCTGCTCAACGAGTTCGAGCAGATGCAGGGCATGATGAAAAAAATGAAGGGCAGCGGCATGATGAAGATGATGAAGCGCATGGGTGGCATGAAAGGCATGCCCAAATTCTGAAGAACCCGGTCATCAAAAAAGCCGCTTGATCAAGCGGCTTTTTTATTTGAGAAGGGAATTTCAGGCCGCTTTCAGCAGCGGCTGGCCCAGCCGGCTCGCATGCAGCCAGGCGCGGCGCAGCACCGCCGGTGAGCGGGTTTCTTCGGGAATCAGCAAATAGTTTTGCGCGCGCAGGGCCGTGCCCACGCCGACCTTGCTGGTGAGCACGGTCATGGGGATGGCCAGCAGCAGCGGCAGGCCCACGGGGATCAGCCAGACCAGCGCGCGCGCGTCGATCACGGCGATGCCGACCGCCAGCAGCGCGATCACGCCGGACATGGGCGCCAGTTGCGCCAGCGCGTGGCGCCAGGGCACCGCGGCCGCTTCGCGCGGGGGCGACTTCCATTCGAGCTTCAGGCCCGTCAGCGCCACTACTACAAACAGCGAGTGCGCCAGCATGCGGATGGGCGCCTGCAGCAGCGCGATCAGGGTTTCCAGCAGCGCACTGCGCAGCAGGGCGGCGGTGCCGCCGTAAGACTGCTGCTGGCGGTTGACCAGCACGGCGACGATACCCAGGATGCGCGGCAGGAACAGCATGCACAGCGTCCAGCCCCAGAGTGCCATCAACTCGCCCGGCAGCAGCATCCAGTCGGCGACCATGGGCGAGCCCGACAGCCACAGCGCGGTGCCGAGCGTGAGGAAACACAGCCACAGCGGCGCCGACAGATAAGCCATCGCGCCGGTGCCGAACATGGAGCGGTGCACAGGGTGTATGCCCGGCTCGGCGATCAGGCGCGAGTTCTGCAGGTTGCCCTGGCACCAGCGGCGGTCGCGTTGCAGCTCGGCCAGCAGGTCGGGCGGTTGCTGTTCGTAGCTGCCCACCAGGTCGCCCACCAGCCAGACGTGGTAACCGGCGCGGCGCATCAGCGCGGCCTCGACGAAGTCGTGCGACATGATGCTGCCGGCCATGCCGCCCGTGCCCTTGATGTGGGCCAGCGCGCAATGTTCCATGAAAGGGGCGATGCGGATGATGGCGTTGTGGCCCCAGTAGTGGGACTCGCCCATCTGCCAGAACTGCATGCCCAGCGTGAACAGGCGGCCGGTCACGCGCGAGGCGAACTGCTGCGCGCGCGCATGCAGCGTCACGTGGCCGATGGCCTGGGTGGCGGTCTGGATAATGCCGGCCTTGGGGTTGGCTTCCATCAGCTTGACCATGGAGACCAGGCAGTCGCCGCTCATCACGCTGTCGGCGTCAAGCACCACCATGTAGCGGTAGTCCTTGCCCCAGCGGCGGCAGAAGTCGGCCACATTGCCGGCCTTGCGGTCGGTGCGGCGCTTGCGCAGGCGGTAGTAGACCTCGATCTGCGGCTGCTCCGGGTGAGCGGCCAGCTGGGTGCGCAGGTCTTCCCAGGCGGCGCGCTCGGCCTGGATGATGGCCGGGTTGTTGCTGTCGGACAGCACGAACACGTCGAAGTTTTTCACATGGCCGGTCATCGCGACCGACTCGCAGGTGGCGCGCAGGCCGGCGAACACGGTGCGCACGTCCTCATTGCAGATCGGCATGATGATGGCGGTGCGCGTGGAGGCATCAAGCGGGTAGTGCTGGACTTTCTTTGACGACAGCGCGTGCTTGTCGCCGAAGATCGTCACATAGAAACCCATCATCGCGGTCATGAAGCCGGTCACGACCCAGGCGGACAGCAGCGCGAACAGCGTGATCTGGCCGTACTGCTGCCAGGCGTTGTCGTAGTCGGGTTGCATGTCGGCAAAGATGCTGGTCGCCAGCACCGTGCTGACCAGCGTGAGCAGCAGGAACACCGCGCGGCGGCGTTTCGCCGCGCGCTGCCATGGTTCTTGCCGGGCGGCGGGCAGGGGGCGTTGCGGCGCCGGGCTGGCGGCCTTGAACAGCGTCACCATGGGCAGCAGCAGGGCGGTCGCCATGCTGTTCCAGAAGCCGCGCCAGGGGCGCGGCGCCATGGAGCCGCGGTTCAGCGGCGGCGCCGTGACCGAATTCGGATGACGTTCCTCGCGCAGGGGGCTGCGCGTGCCGGACGGTATCAGGGTGTGATCAGGTTGGTCCATGTTTCGCTTACGGTGTGGTTGTCGTGTTTCAGGAAGGCGCGCAGTTCAACCGGCTGGGCCGGGTTCAGCCGCTGCACGCGCAGCGTCATGCGCCATGCGCCGGTGGCGGGATTTTTGTAGGCAATGCTTTCCAGCACGCGGCCGTTGCCGTCGGCGCTGGAGATCGCTTCGACCTTGGCGTCTTCCGGCAAGGCATCGAGTGCCGGGCCGGCAAAGTCGATGACGAACTGGACCTGGCCCGTGAGGTCGGTGCCGGCCTTCGAATAGCCGATGCCGCGGCGTGATTGCGTGACCCAGCCGTTGGGCGGCAACTGCTGGTTCTTGCCTTGCCAGTTGACTTGCCAGGCAATGTCCAGCGACTGGCCGGGCGCCGGCATTTTTTCGGGCACCCAGTAGGCCGCGACGTTGTCGTGCGTCTCGTCGGGCGTGGTGAATTGCAGCATCTCGACCCGGCCCGGGCCCCAGTCGCCGACGGGCGTGATCCAGGCGCTGGGCCGCAGTTCATAGCGGGCTTCGGTGTCTTCGTAGCTGGCGAAGCTGCGGTCGCGCTGCATCAGGCCAAAGCCCTTGAGCGACTTCATGCTGAAAGAGGTCGTCACCGGGGCCGACGGGTTCTGCAGCGGCCGCCACAGCCATTCGCCCTCGCCGGTAGCCATCATCAAGCCATCCGAGTCGTGCACTTCAGGCCGGAAATCACCGGGCCGGGGCTGGTTCTCACCGGAGAAAAACATGCTGGTCAGCGGCGCGATGCCCAGCGTGGCCACCGGCGCGCTGTTGCCGCTGGTGGCGGCCGGGCGCATGAAAATGCGCGCCTGCACCTGGGTGCTGGTCTGCTCGCCGGGCGTGATTTCGAAGCGGTAGGCGCCCGTCATGCGCTCCGAATCCATCAGGGCATAGACCGTCAGCTGCTTCGCATCGCCGGCGGGCTTTTCGAGCCAGAAGTCGGTGAAACGCGGAAATTCTTCCTTGCCGCCACCCGAGGTGTCCACGGCCAGGCCGCGGGCCGAGACGCCATAACGCTGGCCCGCGCCCAGCGCGCGGAAGTAGGTGGCGCCGGTAAACACCACCAGCTCGTCCTTGTAGGTGGGCGAATTGAGGTTGCTGAAAAAGCGCACACCGCCGTGGCCCAGGTCGCCCCAGGTCTGCGGTGACAATTTGTTTTTTCCGAAATTGAAAGTGGCCGGGTCGTAGGGCAGGGGCTTCACACCCTCTGTCGTGATTTCGTGAATGCGAACGGAATCACCGTGCCGGCCGACATGGAAAAAGTTCGCCTCGTAGGGTAATTTGTCGGCACGCCAGAGCGTGCTGTCGGCGTTAAAACGAATGTCGCGGTAGTCGTCGTACTCCATCTTCGCGAGTTCGGCGGGCACCGCGTGGGAGGCCTCTCGCCAGGGCGTTTGCGAGCGCTGGCGCGCCATCGCAGCCACATCGTCCAGGCTGAAGGCCTGCGCCTGGCCCGCTACCAGCAGCAGGGCGGCCAGGCACGCCGAGGCCGCGGAACGGGTCCGACGGAGGGCGCTGAAGCTGCGCTGAAAAGGCAGGAAAAAAGCTGGCATAGCATGACTAGGGCAAACCCTGTGCCAGCTTTGAAAAGTTGTTTTAAATCAATAACTTGGAAGAGACTTTGAATTCCGTCAGGTCGGCGTGGCCTGAAAGGCGGTAGAAACCGCTGTTTTTGTCGCCAACCAGCGACAAGTTATCGCTAACTAAACAGGAAAGTCTTTTTAAATCAACAGCTTGGTGCTGTCGCCAGCCAGCGACGTGTTGCCCGGACTTTCAGGCCTGAGTGCTGGGGTCGGCCTTGAAGTGGCCCGGTGTAAGGCCGTGTTTTTGCATCAGGCGGTAAAACTCTGTGCGGTTGCGGTCCGCCAGCCGTGCCGCGTCGGCCACGTTGCCATCCGTCAGTTTGAGCAGGCCCACCAGGTAGTCGCGCTCGAAATGCTGTTTGGCTTCGGCGAACGTGAGCACCTGCACGCTGGGCGAGCGCAGGGCCCGCTGCACCAGCGCCAGCGGCACCAGCGGCGTGGTCGACAGCGCGCAAACCTGCTCCACCACGTTGTAGAGCTGGCGCACATTTCCCGGCCATGCGGCCGTGGTGAGCGCCTTGATGGCTTCGGGCGCGAAGCCGCTCAGGCGCTTGTCGTACTTGGCGGCCAGCTTGAGCAGGAAGTGGTTGGCCAGCAGGGGGATGTCCTCGCGGCGCTCCGACAGCGGCGGCAGGGTCAGGGTGACGACGTTGAGCCGGTAATAGAGGTCGGCGCGGAACTGGCCTTCGGCCATGGCGGCGTCCAGGTCGCGATGCGTGGCCGAGATGATGCGCACGTCCACCGGGATCGACTGGCTGGAGCCCAGCGGCCGCACCACGCGCTCCTGCAGCACGCGCAGCAGCTTGACCTGCAGGGCCGGCGGCATGTCACCGATTTCGTCGAGCAGCAGCGTGCCGCCGTCGGCCGCCTGGAACAAGCCCTTGTGGTTGGCCACCGCGTCGGTGAAGGCGCCCTTGACGTGGCCGAACAGCTCGGATTCGAGCAGCGCTTCGGGAATGGCGCCGCAGTTCACCGCGATAAAGGGCTTGCTGGCGCGCGCGCCGGCCTGGTGGATGGCCTGGGCCAGCAACTCCTTGCCGGTGCCGCTTTCGCCGCGCAGCAGCACGCTGGCGTCGGACTGCGCCACCATGCGCGCCTCGGCCAGCGCCTCGGCCATCCGGCTGGAGCGGCTGATGATCTGGTTCTGCCAGGCTTCGGGGCTACCCCTTTTGGCCGGGTTCGCGGGGGCGCTCAAGGCCAGGGCCTGGGCGATCTTGTCGAGCAGTCCCTTGCCGTCAAAAGGCTTGGTCAGGTAAGTGAAGACGCCGCGCTCGGTGGCTTCGACCGCATCGGGGATGGTGCCGTGGGCGGTCAGCAAAATTACCGGCAGGGAGGGGTGCTGCTGGCGGATGTCGTCGAACAGCGCCAGGCCGTCACGGCCTGGCAGTCGCACGTCGCTGAGCACCAGTTGCGGCCGCTCGATATGCAGCTGGGTCAGCGCCGCCTCGGCAGAGGTGACCGCGGTGACGCGATAACCCGCCGCCGTGAGCCGCATGGTGAGCAGGCGCAGCATGTCCGCATCGTCGTCCACGACGAGCAGGTGGGGTGAAATGGCGCTGGCGCTGTCGTTCATGGCGCTCTCATGGCGAAGTGGGCCGCGCCCGGTTGCCCGAAGGGGCGGAGGCCGGGGCGGCGGGCTGGCGGCTGGTCAGGCTGCGTTCGATCGCCTTGAGCGCTTCCAGCCGCTCGTTGGTCTGGTCCAGCCGGCGCTGCACGTCGCGCAGTTGCTGGTTCTGTTTATCCAGTTGTTCCTCCAGGCGGCGCTGTTCACCGTAACGCGAGGCCAGCAGCCGCGCCAGCGGGTGCAGCGCCTGGGCTTCGGGATTGCCGAGCACGCGCGCCAGCAGTTCCTGGGCGCGCACCAGCTCGGGCAGCTGGCGCAACTGGCTCAACACCAGAGACAGCTGCAGCTGCGCGCTGGGGCTGGTGGCCTCGCCGAGCCGCGCGATTTCCTGGTTGAGCTCGGGCGGCTGCATCAGGCGCACGCGTTCGGCGTAGGCCAGCATGCGCGCCGTGGCGTCGTCCACGACAGGAGGCGTGTGCGTCACCGGCGCGGGCTGGCTGGCGCTGGCGCGTGCCGCTTCGGCGGCCGCCGCCGAGAGCTGCGCCTGGGCGGCCGCCGTGTCCGCGCGCTGGCCGGTCGGGCCGGCGCCGCAGCCCGCGAGCAGGGCTGCGGCCATGGCGGCAATCAGGCTGTGGCGAAAAGGCAGGGTCATGCGGGCAGGCGTTCGGGTAGGGAGTATGAAAAATTCAGTGCTTGGAAACATGGGGGAGTTCTATCCTGAAGTGTGCACCAGGTTGGTCCGGCATGAGGGCAATGCTGCCGCCGTGCGCCGCGATGTATTCGTGCACGATGGACAGGCCGATGCCGCTGCCGCGAACCACGTCGACCGGCTGGCGTTCACCGCGGTAAAAGGGCTCGAAGATGCGCTCACGGTCGCCCTGCGCCACGCCGACGCCCTGGTCGTGGATGTCGATGCGCACAAAACCCCGCTGCACGCTGAGTTCCAGCCGGATCAGGCCCTTGGCCGGCGAATAGCGGATGGCGTTGGACAGCAGGTTGGCCAGCGCGGTGCCGATTTTCTCGGCGTCGATTTCCATCACCAGCGGCTCGCCCACGACGGTCACCGCCAGTTCGCGCGCGCGCCACTGCAGGCGCTGCGCATAGACCTGGTCTTCCATGAGCTGCAGCAGCTCGGTGCTTTGGCGGTGCAACTGGCGCGCTTCGAACGCGGCGGTGTTGAAACGCAGCAGGTCTTCAATCTGGCTTTGCAGCACGCCGGTGTTGTGCCGCAGGATTTGCGCGATCTCTCGCTGGTCGTTGCTCAGCGTGCCGGCCACGCCGTCCTCCAGCAGCGACACACCTTCGCGCAGTGAGGCCAGCGGCGTCTTGAGCTCGTGCGAGATATGGCGCAAAAAGCGCGACTTGTCGGCGTCCAGCTCCACCAGGCGCAGGCGCAGCCAGTTCAGCCGCTGCCCGACCAGCGCCAGGTCGGCCGGCCCCTGGATGGCGATCACCTGGTCGAGCCGGTTTTCGCCCAGGCCCACGATGGCGTTTTCCAGGCGCCGAAGCGGCAAGGTGAACCACACGCCGAAGGCCAGCGCCATGGCGACCGCCAGCACGATGGCCCAGGTCACCTGCTGGGTCAGGCGCTGGCGGCTGGCCTCCAGCTTGCCTTCGAGCGACTTGTTGCGCTGCTGGATGGCCTGCTGCACCTGCACCGCAATGGCGGCGTTGATGCCCTCCAGTTCGCGGAATTCCTGCGCCAGCTGGCGCTCACGCTCCAGTGCCGTGTCGGGCGGGCCGGCCAGCAGGCCGGCGATGGCCTGCAAATGCGCGCGCCACTGCCGGGCCCTGGCAACGGGAATGTCCTCGCGGGCGAGGCCCGTCAGGATGTCGGCGGTTTCCCGCGCTTCCGCGGTAAAGCGTTCCCTGAGCACCCGGTCGTCCAGCACCACCGACTGCCGCGAGGTGCGCTCCATCGAGATGCTGCGCTCGCTGAGCGACTGCGCCGCACCGCTCAGCTCCAGCGCCCGCGCGGCGTTGTCACGGCTTTGCAGCGAAAGATCTTGCAGGGTGAACAGCGCCCGCAGCGAGGCGGCGCCCAGCAGGGCGGCGATCAGCAGGAATGCGATCACCAGCAGTTGCCGGAACGAAAATCGTTGCAGCATGCGCGTCGTGTGTTTGGGCAAGGGCGGCTTCAGGCCGCGACGGCGAGGTCCCGCGTCAGGACTTCACCGCGCAGCGAGCGCTGTGTCGCCTGGGTGATGCTGATGTCCAGCATCTGGCCGATCAGGCGCGGCTGGCCCTTGAAGTTGACCACGCGGTTGCATTCCGTGCGGCCCATGAGTTCGGTCGGGTCCTTGCGCGAGGCGCCTTCGACCAGGATGCGCTGCACCGTGCCCAGGCGGCTGGCGCTAATGGCGCGCACGCTGTCGTCGAGGGTGGCCTGCAGGTGCTGCAGGCGCTTGAGCTTGACCTCGTGCGGCGTGTCGTCGTGCAGCGCCGCGGCCGGCGTTCCGGGGCGCGGGCTGTAGATGAAGCTGAACGAGGTGTCGTAGCCGATCTCGTCGACCAGCTTCATCAGCTTGTTGAAGTCGTCTTCGGTTTCGCCGGGAAAGCCGACGATGAAGTCGCTGCTCATGGCCAGGTCGGGGCGGATGGCGCGCAGCTTGCGCACCGTGCTTTTGTATTCCATGGCGGTGTAGCCGCGCTTCATCGCCATCAGGATGCGGTCGGAGCCGTGCTGCACCGGCAGGTGCAGGTGGTTCACCAGCTTCGGCAGTTTGGCGTAGGCGTCGATCAGGCTTTGCGTGAACTCGTTGGGATGGCTGGTGACGTAGCGTATGCGCTCAATGCCCGGGATGTCGGACACGTATTCGAGCAGCGTCGCGAAATCGGCGATCTCGGCCGTGCCGCCGATACGCGTGCTCATGGGGCCGCGGTAGGCGTTGACGTTCTGCCCGAGCAGGGTGACTTCCTTGACGCCCTGGTCGGCCAGGCCCGCGACTTCGACCAGCACGTCCTCGAAGGGGCGCGAGACCTCTTCGCCGCGGGTGTAGGGCACCACACAGTAGCTGCAGTATTTGGAGCAGCCTTCCATGATGCTCACGAAGGCGCTGGCGCCCTCGACCCGCGCAGGCGGCAGGTGGTCGAATTTTTCGATCTCGGGAAAACTGATGTCGACCTGCGGCTTGCCCAGCCGGGCACGGTTGGCCAGCAGCTGCGGCAGGCGGTGCAGGGTCTGGGGGCCGAAGACCACGTCGACGTAAGGTGCGCGCTGGATGATGGCCGCGCCTTCCTGGCTGGCGACGCAGCCGCCCACGCCGATCAGCACGCCTTTTTCCTTCAGGTGCTTGACGCGGCCCAGATCGCTGAAGACTTTTTCCTGTGCCTTTTCGCGCACCGAGCAGGTGTTGAACAGGATCAGGTCGGCCTGCTCCATGTCCTGTGTGGGCTCGTAGCCCTCGGCCGCATTCAGCACGTCGGACATCTTGTCCGAGTCGTACTCGTTCATCTGGCAACCAAAGGTTTTGATAAAGACTTTTTTACTCATGATCTGCTGGCGGGTTGGCCGCTGGCTTCGCTGTCGGATGGAGAGCTGCCCGGCCCGTATGAAAGGGAAAAATGCCGATGAAGGACGATGGATGTCGTCTTATGCCCGCGGGGGCGCAATCACTCAGCGGTTGTAGGCGGGCAACTGGTCGTACGGCGTCTTGCCGTTGTCCGCCTGTGCGGGGGTGCTGGGGCCGCCGCCGGTGATGAAGTTGAAGAAGGTCGTGCTGTCGCCCGGACGCTTTTCCTTGGCTTCCTCCGCGTTGAGGATCCAGACTTCATGCACCAGGCCGGTGTTGTCGAGCACGTAATTCACCACCAGCTTCTGGTTCAGCAAGGCGCTTGACAACACGAAATGGTTGTTGACGTCGCGTATGCGGGCGCCCACGGACAGCCGCGCCTGCTTGCCGTTTATGCCGATGACCGGCGGCGCCAGCACCACCATTTCGCCGCGGACGGCCTTGGGCGGGAATTTCCGGACGTTGGGCTTGACCGGCTCGGTGGGAGTGCTTTCGGTCGCCTGGGTGCTCTGGTCGGTCTGGGCCAGCGCGGGCAGGCCCAGCAAGCCGGCAGAGGCGGTCAGTGCCACGAGGGAAGGGGTGAGACGGAGGTTGCAGCGGTTCATGGTATGTGTCCAGAGGCTGTGAATAAGCAAAAGCATAACAAAACACCAAAGAACAAAGCCCCAGGGGGCGGACCCTCTGAGGCTTTGCAGGTGAATTTGGTGGTCGTAGGTGGACTTGAACCACCGACATCAGCATTATGAATGCTGCGCTCTAACCAACTGAGCTATACGACCGAAGCCTAATATTATAGCCAAAACTGAGGCGGTTTATAAACCCACTCGCGTCCAGGCTCACTTGTGTTTAAACGACGGTTTTCGTTTGTTCACGAAAGCGTCCATGCCTTCTTTCTGGTCCTCGGTGGCAAACATCGCGTGGAACAGGCGCCGCTCAAACATCACGCCGTCGCTGAGCCCGCTTTCAAACGAGCGGTTGACGGCTTCCTTGGCGGCCATGACGCTGATCTGGCCGAAGCCGCAGATCAGCAGGGCGGCGCCCAGGGCCTCGTCCATCAGTTTGTCCAGCGGCACCACCCGGCTGACCAGGCCCGAGCGCTCGGCCTCTTGGGCGTCCATCATGCGGCCGGTCAGGGCCATGTCCATGGCCTTGGACTTGCCCACCGCGCGCGGCAGGCGCTGCGTGCCGCCGGCGCCCGGGATGATGCCCAGCTTGATCTCGGGCTGGCCGAAGCGCGCGTTGTCGGCGGCGATGATGAAGTCGCACATCATGGCCAGCTCGCAGCCGCCGCCCAGGGCAAAGCCGCTGACGGCGGCAATGACCGGCTTGCGCACGCCGCGGATCTGCTCCCAGTTGCGGGTGATGTAGTCCTGGTTGTAGACGTCGGCAAAGCCGTAGCCGGCCATGGCGCCGATGTCTGCGCCGGCCGCGAAAGCCTTTTCGCTACCGGTCAGGATCATGCAGCCTATGCCCTCGTCGGCGTCAAAGGCCTTGAGCGCGGCGCCCAGTTCGTCCATCAGTTGGTCGTTCAGGGCGTTCAGCTGTTTGGGCCGGTTCAGCGTGACGATGCCGACCTTGCGGCCGTCCGGGCCTTCGGTGCGGGTTTCAATGGTTTCGTAGGTCATGGGAGAGGTCCTTGGAGGGGAATGCTGGGGCAATGATGCCATGAGGCGGGAACCCCGGGCTACGCCGCGGGTGCTAGATTCGAGGCAGGAGACCCAGCCCATGACCACCGCTTCACCTTCCTCCACCGAACCCTCTGTGTTGTACGAGACCGAGGGCGCCGTGGCCGTCGTCACGCTGAACCGCCCGCAGGCGCTCAACAGTTTCACCCGGCAGATGCACGGCGAGTTGTGGGCCGCGCTGGACCGGGCCGAGGCCGACGCGCAGGTTCGCGCGCTGGTGATCACCGGAGCGGGCCGCGGCTTTTGCGCCGGCGCCGACCTGTCGGAATTTGATTTCGCGCCCGGCCCCCGCCTCGTCGAGCGCGCCGACCCGGGCCCGCTGATCGACCAGGCCTTCAATCCCACGGCGCGCCGGCTGCTGGCGCTTCGCATGCCCACGGTGGCCGCCGTCAACGGCGTGGCCGCGGGAGCCGGCGCCTCGCTGGCCATGAGCTGCGACATGGCGGTGGCCGCGCCCGGCGCCAGCTTCATTCAGGCCTTCAGCAAGATTGGCCTGGTGCCCGACGCCGGCAGCAGCTGGCTGCTGGTGCAAAAACTGGGGCTGGCCCGCGCCATGGGCCTGGCGCTCACGGGCGACAAATTGCCGGCGGCGCAGGCCAAAGAGTGGGGCCTGATCTGGGACGTGGCCGACGATCCGGTGGCGGCCGCCATGGCCCTGGCGCAGCGGCTGGCCGCGCTGCCGACGCTCGCTTTGGTGGCCACGCGGCAACTGATGCGCGAGGGCATCACCCGCACGCTGCACCAGCAACTGGATGCGGAGCGCGACATGCAGTCGGCCCTGGGCCGCACGCACGATTATTTAGAGGGGGTGGCCGCTTTCCTGGAAAAGCGGCCGGCGGTTTTTAAAGGCGAGTAGGCCGCCCTGGGAGCCGGCTCAGGCCTTGGGCCCCAGCCAGTGGTCCATCAGCGCGGCATCCTGCACCGCCAGGCGCCAGGTGGTCAGCGCCGGCGGCATGGCCAGCTCCAGCCGCATCAGGCGCTTGTCGCGCGACACCAGGGCGATGACTTTTTTGGCGCTCCCGGCATAGTGTGTCAGGTCGTCGAGCCGGCTCATGCGCCAGCCGCCGCTCGTGCCCTGCGTTGCGCTTTTAGCGGCGGGCTCCAGCCCCAGCCATTCATCCCCGGGCGCAAAGCCGGCGCGCTCGGCGGCGCCGCCGCGCAACACATTTTTGACCTGCACCGAGCCCTGGTGTTCAGCCACGCGCAATCCCAGCCGGTGGGCCAGCTGCGCGGGCTCCTCCGTCACGGCCACGCCGTGCTGCTGCAGCAGCGCCTTGAGCGGCAGCTCGTCGCGGCCGTGCACCCAGGTGGCGAGTTCCGCCGCAAATGATCTGTGCCCGGCCGCCGCGAGTTCTTCCGCAAAATCGGCCTCGCGCATGGGCCCGGCCTTGCAGCGAAGCCACAGGGCGCGCATCACGTCGTCCAGCGTGCCGGCTTTGGCGCCCCGGTGGTGTTCCTTGCCTTCGCCGCGCAGCGTGAGGTCAAAGCACAGCGCCACCAGCGCGCCCTTGGTGTAGTAACTCACCGTGGCATTGGGCGTGTTTTCGTCCTGCCGGTAGTACTTCACCCAGGCGTCGAAGCTGGCTTCGGCCACCGACTGCACCAGCCGGCCCGGCGTCTGCATGACCTGGTTGATGGTCTTGTTGAGCAGCTTGAGGTAGCCGGCGTTGTCCAGCAGGCCGGCACGGCGCAGCAGCAGGTCGTCGTAGTAACTGGTGAAGCCTTCGAAGAACCACAGCATGCGGGTGTAGTTTTCGCCGGTGTAGTCGTAGCTTTCAAATTCCGCGGGGCGCAGGCGCTTGACGTTCCAGGTGTGGAAATACTCGTGGCTGATCAGGCCGCGCAGCGTGGTGTAGCCCTCGCTGGTGCGCGGCTCGCCCACGCGGGGCAAGTCCTGCCGCTTGCAGATCAGCGCGGTCGAGTTGCGGTGCTCCAGGCCGCCGTAACCGTCGTCCACGGCGTTGAGCATGAACAGGTAATTCTGGAAGGGCGGCTTTTTGGCGCCGTGCCAGAAGCGGATCTCGGCTTCGCAGATCTTGTGCGTATCGTCCAGCAGCCTGGCGCCGTCGAAGCTGGGCGCAGCGCCCGCGACCACCACGCGGTGCGGCACGCCGCGCACCGTGAACGTGCCGCTCCAGAAGGCGCCCATCTCCACGGGGCAGTCGACCAGCTCGTCATAGTCGGCCGCGGTATAGCTGCCAAAACCCTGCTTGCCGGCGTCGCGCGGCGCCAGGCCCGTGGCCAGCGACCAGCCTTTGACGGCTTTGGGCGCCGGGACTTCCAGCACATGCTCGGACTTTTCCTGGCCCTGCACTTTCAGGCACAGGCTGGTGCCGTTGAAAAATCCGCGGTGCGCATCGAGCCAGGCGGTGCGCACCGAGTTGTCGTTGGCATACACCTCGTAGCGCAGCACCAGCGGCCTGGCGGGGGAGCATTGGACCTGCCAGGTGCATTTGTCGAGCTGCTCCACGGCAAGCGGCGTGCGGCCGGTTTGCCGGGCCTCGAGCTTCTGCAGGTTTTTGGAGAACTCCCGCACCAGGTAGCTGCCGGGAATCCAAACGGGCAAGGAAACCCGCTGCAGCGCCTCGGGTTGCGCGATCGTCAGGGTGACGCGAAAGAGATGGGCGTGGAGGTCGCCAATTTCAACGCGGTAGTGCAGAGGGGGAGGGGTGGTTCGGGTGGTGCCTGGCATCTTGGACACAGAATACCGCAGTCCGCCTCAAGAACAGGTCTTATGGGTTTTTGGCGGCGACCAGCATTTTTTCGACCTCTTCCGCGCTGATGGCGCCGGGTGCGCGCGAACCGTTGGCAAAAATCAGGGTGGGCGTTCCGGTGATGTTGTATTTCTGGCCGAACTCGCGGTTGCGCTTGAGGGCGGCGACATCGCACTCGGCGTTGGCGGGCGCGGTGTTGCGCAGCATCCAGTCGTTCCAGGCCTTGGGCTTGTCCTTGGCGCACCAGATGTTGCGCGATTTGGCGATCGAGTCCGGCCCGAGCACGGGATACAGGAAGAGGTAAACGGTGACGTTGTTGACGGTGGTCAGGTCGCGCTCGAAGCGCTTGCAGTAACCGCAGTTGGGGTCTTCAAACACCGCCAGCTTGCGCTTGCCGTCGCCGCGCACGATCTTGAAGGCGTCGGCCAGCGGCAGCTTGTCGAAATCCACCTCGCTGAGTTTTTCGACGCGCTCTTCCGTCAGGTTGCGGCGCGCCCTCACATCCATGAGGTTACCCTGCAGCAGGTAGTTGCCCTGCTCGTCGGTGTAGAAAATGTCAAAGCCGACGCGCACTTCATAGAGCCCGTTCATCGGGGTCTTGCTGACCTCGTCGATTTTTGCGAACGCCGGGAATTTTTCAGACAGGTTTTTGCGGATGACGGCTTCTTGTGCGAAGACCGAAAGCACGCTGCACGCCAGCAAGCCGAGCACGGCGATTGATTTCACGAATTTCATATCGGTTCCAGTGTGTTTCGCTGTCTCAAATTTCTATAAACCCGCGGCCTGCCGCGTCAGCCAGTTTTTCAGGAAGCCGCTGCGTTCAAAGCCCTTCATTCCCCAGTTGCGCAAGGCCTGCCAGGGGCCGTCGGTCTGCGCAAAAAGCCCGTGCAAACCATCGGTCACCGCACCCATCGCCGCCACGTCGGCCTTGCGCGCCCTTTCGTAGCGGCGCAGCAGCTTTTCGTCGCCCAGCCCCCGCCAGTATTCGCGTTGCGCCAGCACACCGGCCAGGCAGGCCGCATCGGCCAGCCCCAGGTTCAATCCCTGGCCCGCCAGCGGATGCACCGTGTGCGCCGCGTCGCCCGCCAGGGCCCAGCCCGGACCGACCCAATGCCCGGCGCTGGACAGC
Organism: Polaromonas sp. YR568; assembly: GCF_943369675.1. Taxonomy (GTDB): domain Bacteria; phylum Pseudomonadota; class Gammaproteobacteria; order Burkholderiales; family Burkholderiaceae_C; genus Polaromonas. The sequence goes on from NZ_CALROB020000009.1 coordinate 117,744, forward strand.
GAGAGCGGCCAACTTGCCCGCTCGCTGGTCAGCCGCAGCGTGCCGGCTTCCTGGCCGCACACGGCTTCCAGGGCTTTGCAGAATTCTTCGGGCGGCATTTTTTCGAGTGTGCCGGCGCGCTCCACAGAGACTGACCACACCAGCGCCGCCAAGTTCCCCTGGGCACCGGATAAAGGAAGAAGGGCCAGCACGTCGCCACCCGTAAACCATTGCCGCGCGACGCCGCCATGGGGTTTGCCGAGCTCCAGCCGGGCGGCGATGGCTTTTTGCGGATAAGGCTTGACCGTCCAGTTGACCGGTCGCGCCTGTCCGAACTCATCGCGGCTGGCGCTTTTCTGGCCTTCGCAGATCACGGTGAGCGCGGCTTTGGCCGGTTCGGTCACGGTTTCGATTTGCGGCTGGTAACGCACGGCCTGGATCAGTTGCTGCTCCAGGGCCGGCACATCGACGATCCAGGCGAGCGCATCCTGGCCCACGCTTTGCGCCGTGAAATCGAGCTTGCCGCCGTCATCACCCCAGACCTGCATTTCGACGACGGGTGTGGCGAAGGCCGGCTCGGGCCAGGCGCGCAGGGCCTCCAGCACACCGCGCGAGGCGCTGTTCAGGGCGTAGGCGCGCACATCGGCGGCCTGCGGCGCCCCCGCGGCCTTTTCGGGGCGGGTGACGAGGGCGACGCGCAAACGCTCGCGCGCCAGCAACAGGGCCAGCGTTCGGCCCACCACACCGTCGCCGCGAATACAGACATCAAAGGTCTTGGTCATGCCCCATTTTAGAAGGCAGGGCAAAATCGGCGTTTCGGGCAAGCCCCTTTGCCGTATTCACAAGGATTTGACGACGTGAGCGACTCATTGAACGACACAGCGGCCGGCGCAGCCTTCGACCTGAGCGCGGTAATCTCGCGCCTGTATGTGTACCCGGTGAAGTCCTGCGCCGGCGTGCAGGTGCAGGATGTCCTGCTCACCGAGACCGGGCTGGAATTTGACCGCGCCTGGATGGTGGTGGACGCCAAGGGCCGCTTCCTCACGCAGCGCGAGCTGCCGCGCATGGCGCTGATCAAGCCGCAGCTGCGGCACCACGACATGATCCTGCGCGCGCCCGGCATGCTGGCCCTGCACATCGCGCTGGACCAGGTGGAGGAGCCGGTGCGCGTGCAGGTCTGGAAGGATGAAGTGCAGGCCTACGACATGGGCGCCATCGCCGCCCAGTGGTTCACCGATTTCCTGGGCCAGACGGCGCGCCTGGTGCGCTTCGACCCCGAGCACAAGCGGGTCTGCAATCCCGACTGGACCGGCGGCCTGGAGGCGCTCAACCAGTTCAGCGACGGGTATTCGATCCTGGTGCTCAGTGAGGCCTCGCTGGCGCAGTTCAATGAAAAACTGGCGGCCAAGGGTGTGGCGCCCGTGGGCATGGAGCGGTTTCGCCCCAACATCGTGCTGGGCGACGCGGCCGGCACCGAGGGCCTGGCGCCGCATGACGAGGACCGCGTCGACCTGCTGCAGATCACGACCGAACAGGGCCCGGCGCAGCTCAAGCCCGTCAAGCCCTGCCCGCGCTGCCCGATTCCCAACATCGACCCGGCCACCGCCATCAGCAGCCCGGAGGTCAATGACATGCTGCAGACCTACCGGCAGGATCCGCGCGTCAACGGCGCGCTGACCTTCGGCATGAATGCCATCGTGCTGGGCGGCATAGACCACCAGCTCAAGGTGGGCCAGGCTGTGGGCGCCAGCTACCGGTTCGAATGACTTTTGACCGCCCGCAACGGCGCGGGCGTGCGGACCGCCTGGGGTGATTCGGCCGCCTCGGGCGCATGGGGCATGGAGTCGGCGCCGTCAAAGCCTGAGTCGGTCGCCAGCGGCATGGGATGGGTCAGCTCCGGTTCCAGGAAACGGATGGGGCGGCGCGTGCGGGCCGCCATGCCGTGCAGCAGGTCGGCCAGCGCGGTCGAGATGTCCTCGGGGCTGCCCAGGCGTTCATTGAGCAGCACGCCGGCCACGTGAAACTGCAGCACCACCTCGGGCTTGAGTCCCTTGAGTGGCATCAGGCCGGCGGCGATCAGCCGGGCCGCGAGCTCGGTGACCGGGGTGCGCGAGGCCACGCCTTCCAGGATCAGGCCGAAGCAGGCCTCGTCGATGCGCCCCACGGTGTTGACGTCGCGCAGGATGCGGCGCAGCTTGATCACGCTGCGCAGCAGGCTTTGCTCGGCCACCGCCGTGCCCCAGGTCTTCTTGATGTAGCGGTAGTTGACCAGCTCGATGTAGACCACGGCCGCCGGCTCCTTGTAGCGTTGCGCGCGGGCCACCACCTGCTTGAAGCGGTCGTGGAAAAGATGGGCGGCCAGCAGGCCGGTCAGCGCGTCCTGGCTGGACATGGCCTGCTCGCGCGCTTCCACGGCGTGGCGCTCGCGCGAGCGCAGGTTCAGCGCCACCAGCAGCAGCGGCACCTCAATCACCAGGCCGGCCATCAGGCCGTACTGGGACAGCCATGAAATGGACAGCAGGCCCAGGACGCTGGTGACGACCAGCAAGGTCGCCAGCGCCAGCGGGGTAAAGGCCGCCAGCACCCAGAAACCCACCACGTCCTGGCGCCGCCAGGTCATGTAGGCGCGGCCCACACCCAGCACCACCACGGCGATCAGGTAAGCGCCGATGAGACGCACGCCCAGGCCGCGCTCCAGCACCGTATAGAGCAGCGCCAGCGGCAACCCGGCCACGCCGGTCCAGTAGGCGATGCGTTCAAACCACTTGTGGCGCGTGCCCACGCCGCACAGCTGGTGCACCACCAGCAGCGCCGAGCCGCCGCCCAGGATGCCCAGGCAGCCCTGCGCCAGGTTGTTCCAGGCGCTGAAATTGCTCCACAGCAAATGGCCGGCCACGCCGCTCCAGGCCGCCACCACCAGGGCCATGATGGAGGCGTAGACGGCATACCACCCGTAGGCCTTGTCGCGGTACACCCAGCTTTGCACCGCGCAGGCGACGATCAGCAGCACCAGCGCGCCGAACACCACGCCGATGGCCAGGTATTCCAGCTGCAGGCGCTGCGCCTGGTTGCTGCGGGTGCTGACGCGCACCGGAATGCCGACTTCCGTCATGTGCTGGATGCGCACGTAGACGTCGTGCACACCGTTGTCCGGCAGGTTCAGCTCGAACTGCCCGTAACGGCCGGGTTCGGGCCAGCTGGAAACCGCCACGGTGTCGCCTGCGGTCTGGGACGTCCAGGCGCCCGCCGCGCCGCGCTGGTACACCGTCGCCAGGTCCAGCAGGGGCAGGGGAAGCGCCAGCAACCAGTCCTGGCGCGAGCCCGAGGCTTTGGCAAAGCGGTAGTGCAGCCACAGGGCCGCGTGCGGCCCGAGCGAATAAATGGTGTCGGCTGCGGCAGGGCTGAACACGGGGCCGTTTTTGGCGCCGGCCACTTGCTCGATGGCCGCCTGGCCGTCCGCATCGATCCACGTGAGGGCGGCGGCGCGCGCGTCCATGACCGGGTTGGCGTCGTTCAAGGCCAGCACCGGCTGGGCCTGCGCGGGGCCGGCCTGCAACAGCAAAGACCCGCCCAGCAAAAGGGTGGCGAATGCCTGCCACAAAGCGGCCCGGCCCCAGACGGCCGCGCATCGCATACACTTCTCAGCCTGTTTTTGAAGGTTTCTCATGAGTTTGAAGTGCGGCATTGTAGGTTTGCCTAACGTCGGAAAATCCACCCTTTTCAATGCGTTGACCAAAGCGGGGATCGCGGCTGAGAACTACCCCTTTTGCACGATTGAGCCGAACGTCGGCATTGTGGAGGTGCCCGATCCGAGGTTGGCGCAATTGGCGGAAATCGTCAAGCCCGAACGCATTGTTCCGGCCATCGTCGAGTTTGTGGACATCGCGGGCCTGGTGGCCGGCGCCAGCACGGGCGAAGGCCTGGGCAACAAGTTCCTGGCCCACATCCGCGAAACCGACGCCACCCTCAATGTGGTGCGCTGCTTTGAAGACGACAACGTGATCCACGTCGCCGGCAAGGTGGACCCGATTTCCGACATCGAAGTCATCCAGACCGAACTCTGCCTGGCCGACCTGGCCGCCGTGGAAAAAGCCTTGCATCGCGTGACCAAGACGGCGCGCTCGGGCGACAAGGAGTCCATCAAGCTGGTGGCCCTGCTCGAAAAATGCCAGGCCGCGCTCAACGAAGGCAAGCCGGTGCGCACCGTGGAATTCAGCAAGGAAGAGCTGCCGCTGCTCGGCCAGTTCTTCCTGATCACCGCCAAGCCCGCGATGTTCGTGGCCAACGTGGCCGAAGACGGCTTTGAGAACAACCCTTTCCTGGACCGCCTGAAAGCCTACGCCGCCGCGCAAAAAGCGCCGGTGGTGGCGATCTGCGCCAAGATGGAAGCCGAGATGGCCGACATGGAAGAAGAGGACAAGAAGATGTTCCTCGCCGAGATCGGCCAGGAGGAGCCGGGCCTGAACCGCCTGATTCTTGCCGCCTACAAGCTGCTGGGCCTGCAGACCTACTTCACGGCGGGCGTCAAGGAAGTGCGCGCCTGGACCGTCCACGTCGGCGACACCGGCCCGCAGGCGGCCGGCGTGATCCACACCGACTTTGAAAAAGGCTATATCCGCGCCCAGACCATCGCCTTCGCCGACTACATCGCCTTCAAGGGCGAGCAGGGCGCCAAGGATGCCGGCAAGATGCGCAGCGAAGGCAAGGAATACGTCGTCAAGGACGGCGACGTGATGAACTTCCTGTTCAGCAGCTGAGTTGCGGCGGCCTGCGGCTCGCCCATTGCGAGCCCGGCGCATCATGGGCAGCGGCTGTTTGCATCCTCGTCCCCCGTTAACACACTCGCTTTGAAAGAGACCACCATGACCATCCAGCGCATCGAATCCGGCCCACGCATGTCCCAGGCCGTCGTTCACAACAAAACCGTGTACCTCGCGGGCCAGGTGGCCGGCGACGACGCCGGCGCCGGCGTGTACGAAGAGACCCGCAGCATTCTGGCCAACATTGACCGTTTGCTCGCCGCTGCCGGTAGTGACAAGTCGCAACTGTTGAGCGCCACCATCTGGCTGACCGACATGGACAGCTTCGCCGACATGAACCGCGCCTGGGAAGCCTGGGTGGTGCCCGGTGCCACGCCTGCACGCGCCACGGTCATGAGCCCGCGCTTGGCGTCGGGCAAGTACCACGTCGAAATCGGCGTGGTCGCGGCCCAAAGCTGATCCTTCCTTGACGCCGGCCGCCGCGATGACAGAACCCGTTCGCCTCGCCAAGCGCCTGGCCGAAATGCTGTCCTGCTCGCGCCGCGAAGCCGAGCAATACATCGAGGGCGGCTGGGTCAGCGTGGACGGCGTGGTCATCGAAGAACCGCAGTTCCGTGTGCTCGATCAGGCCATCACGCTGGATAAGGACGCCAGCCTGCTGGCGCTCACGCCGGTGACGCTGCTGCTGCACAAACCCGCGGGCCATGAAGCGGGACCGGACGGCAATGCGGCGTCTTTGGCGCCGCTGCTCTCGCCCGCCACGCAGTCGCCCGACGACCGCTCGGGCATCCGGCCGCTCAAGAAACATTTTTCGTCCGTGGAGCTGGTGACGCCGCTGGCCACACCGGCCAGCGGGTTGGTGGTGCTGACGCAGGACTGGCGCGTGACGCGCAAGCTGCGCGAAGACGCCCGCGTGATGGAGCATGAAGTGGTCATCGATGTCAGCGGCGACATCAAGCCTGGCGGCCTGGAACGCCTCAACCGCGTCGACCACGGATTCACCCACAACGGCATGCTGCTGCCGCCGGCCAAAGTCAGCTGGCAAAACGAAACCCGTTTGCGCTTTGCGCTCAAGGGCGAGGTGCCGGGGCAGATCGCTTACATGTGCGAGAGCGTAGGCCTGAAGGTCGAAGGCATGAAGCGCCTGCGCATAGGCCGCGTCGCGATGAGCCAGCTGCAACCCGGCCAGTGGCGCTACCTGCTGCCGCACGAACGCTTCTGATTTTTTTAGCGGGTCAGCACGCCGGGGAAGGCCCAGATCAGGCTGCCCGTCATTAAAAAATAACGCGCGAATTTTCCGACCGCCATATAAGCCAGGCAAGGCCAGAACGGAAACTTGAGCCAGCCCGCGACCGCGCACAGCGGGTCGCCCACCACCGGCAGCCAGGCCAGCAGGCAGGCCTTGGGCCCCAGCTTTTCCAGCCAGCGCACCGCGCGGCCGTGGTGCGAGGAGTGCTGGTATTTATCGACCACCTTGTGGGCGCCGTAACCTATCCACCAGTCCAATGCGCCGCCCAGTGTGTTGCCCGCGGTGGCGACCAGCACTGCCGGCCAGAACATCGCCGGGTTGAGTTTGACCAGGCCGAAGACCACGGGCTCCGAGCCCAGCGGCAGCAGCGTGGCGGAAATGAAAGACACCACGAACACCGTACTCAGGCCGTACTCGGGTAGGGCCAAAAGTTCTATCAAACGCTGAATCCAGGCTTCCATATATGCATTCGAGTATAGGCAGGGCGCGTCGGTCGCCGTGTCAGGAAAAGACGCTTACAAGTCCACGTGCAAATTTCAATTGCTGAAATTTTGGGCAGGTACAATCGTGCCTCCTTTTTCAGCAACCCGCACCCTCCATTTCCCATGAACATCGGCCCTTACGCTTTGGCAAACAACCTGTTTGTCGCGCCCATGGCCGGCGTGACGGACAGGCCGTTTCGCCAGCTCAGCAAAAAGCTGGGCGCGGGTTATGCGGTCAGCGAGATGGTCACTTCGCGCAAGGACCTGTGGGACAGCCTGAAGACTTCGCGGCGCGCGAACCACGAAGGGGAAGCCGCGCCGATTGCCGTGCAGATCGCCGGCACCGACGCGCAGATGATGGGTGAAGCCGCGGCCTACAACATCGATCGCGGCGCGCAGATCATCGACATCAACATGGGCTGCCCGGCCAAAAAGGTCTGCAACAAATGGGCGGGCTCGGCCCTGATGCAGGACGAAACCCTGGCGCTGCAGATTGTGGAAGCCGTGGTCGCCGCCTGCGCGCCGCGCAACGTTCCGGTCACGCTCAAGATGCGCACCGGCTGGTGCCAGGCCGAAAAAAACGCGCTGGCGATTGCCCGTGCTGCCGAAAATGCCGGCGTGCAGATGATCACCGTGCACGGCCGCACACGCGAGCAGGGCTACAAGGGCGCGGCCGAATACGACACGATTGCCGCCGTCAAGGCCGCGCTGCGCATTCCGGTGGTGGCCAACGGCGACATCAGCAGCCCTGAAAAAGCCCGCGATGTGCTGGCTTACACCGGCGCCGACGCGGTAATGATTGGCCGCGCGGCCCAGGGCCGGCCCTGGATATTCCGCGAGGTGGCGCACTTCCTGGCCACCGGCACGCATCTTGCGCCGCCCCTGGTGGCCGAGGTCGAGCGCCTGCTGGTCGACCATTTGCGCGACCACTACGACTTGTACGGCGAATTCACCGGCGTGCGCACGGCGCGCAAGCACATCGGCTGGTACGTGAAGACCTTGCCCGGCGGCGAGGCCTTTCGCGCGCGGATGAATGTGCTGGAAGATTGTGAGGCGCAGCTGCGCGCGGTCAGCGGGTTCTTTGAAGAGCTGGGCACGCGGATGGACCGGATTCCGGCCGCCGCTGCCGCTGCCGACGAAGGCGAAGAAGAGGGCGTGCCCGGGCAGGCACGGATGAACAAAGATAAAAATCAGGAAGAAGCTGCCGCATGAGCAAGAAACACATCGAAGAGTGCGTACGCACCAGCCTGGAAGGCTATTTCAAGGACCTGCGCGGCACCGAGCCCGACGGCATGTACGACATGATGGTCAAGGTGGTGGAAAAGCCCCTGCTGGAGGTCGTCATGCAACACGCCGAACAAAACCAGTCGCGCGCCGCCGAATGGCTGGGCCTGAACCGCAACACCCTGCGCAAGAAGCTGGTCGAGCACAAGCTCATCAAATAACAATTCCCGCCGTCCGGACCTTTCCGGGCTTTCGATTCGGCTCCCCTTTTAAGAACACCACCATGAACGCACTGATTTCCGTTTCCGACAAAACTGGCATCCTCGAATTCGCGCAGGCGCTGCACGCCCTGGGTATCAAACTGCTGTCCACCGGCGGCACGGCCAAGCTGCTGGCCGACGCCGGCCTGCCCGTGACCGAAGTCGCCGACCACACCGGTTTTCCGGAAATGCTGGACGGCCGCGTCAAGACCCTGCACCCCAAGATCCACGGCGGCCTGCTGGCCCGGCGCGACCTGCCCGAGCACATGGCGGCGCTGACCACCCACGGCATTGACACCATAGACCTGCTGGTGGTGAACCTGTATCCGTTTGAAGCCACCGTCGCCAAACCCGGCTGCACGCTGGAAGACGCGATCGAGAACATCGACATCGGCGGCCCGGCCATGGTGCGCTCCGCCGCCAAGAACTGGAAGGACGTCGGCGTGCTGACCGATGCCTCGCAGTACGCGGGCGTGCTCGGCGAATTGAAAGCCGGCGGCAAGCTCAGCGACAAGACCAAATTTGCCCTGTCCGTGGCCGCGTTCAACCGCATCAGCCAGTACGACGGCGCGATCAGCGACTACCTCTCCGGCATCCAGGCCGACGGCAGCCACGGCATGTTCCCGGGCCAGGCCAACGGCCGCTTCATCAAGGTGCAGGATTTGCGCTACGGCGAAAACTCGCACCAGCAGGCGGCGCTGTACCGCGACCTGTATCCCGCGCCCGGCTCGCTGGTGACGGCCAAACAGCTGCAGGGCAAAGAGCTCTCGTACAACAACATCGCCGATGCCGACGCCGCCTGGGAATGCGTCAAGAGCTTCGACTTCATCAAGGATGGCGCCGCCTGCGTGATCGTCAAGCACGCCAATCCCTGCGGCGTGGCTGTCGGCAAGGACGGCCTGGAGGCCTACAGCAAGGCCTTCAAAACCGACCCGACCTCGGCCTTCGGCGGCATCATCGCCCTGAACTGCCCATTGGACGAGCGTGCCGCGCAGCAGATCTCCAAACAGTTTGTCGAAGTGCTGATGGCCCCCGCCTTCAGCCCCGAAGCCCTGGAAGTCTTCAAGAGCAAGGTCAACGTGCGCATCCTGCAGATCGACCTGCCGCCCGGCGGCGACACCGCCTGGAAGCAGGGCCGCAACCTGATGGACGTCAAGCGCGTGGGCTCGGGCCTGCTGATGCAGACCGCCGACAACCACGAACTGGCCATCGGCGACCTCAAGGTCGTCAGCAAGCTGCAGCCCACACAGGAGCAACTGCACGACATGCTGTTTGCCTGGAAGGTCGCAAAGTACGTCAAGTCCAACGCCATCGTGTTCTGCGCCGACGGCATGACGCAGGGCGTGGGGGCCGGCCAGATGAGCCGCATCGACTCGGCCCGCATCGCCTCCATCAAGGCCGCCAACGCCGGGCTCACCCTGCAGGGCTCGGTCGTCGCAAGCGACGCCTTCTTTCCCTTCCGCGACGGCCTCGATGTGGTGGTGGACGCCGGCGCGAGCTGCGTGATCCAGCCCGGCGGGAGCATGCGGGATGATGAGGTTATTGCCGCGGCGGATGAACGCCAGGTGGTGATGGTGCTGACCGGGATCCGGCACTTCCGGCATTGAGTTTTAAGCCGGCCCGGCTTTCAGTCCGGGCCTTGGTCCTCGCCCGCTGAGGCATGGAAGAGCCGGCTCAGCGCGCGGCGAAAAACTTCGCGGCTGCATCCACCGTGGCTTCAATGTCCGCCGCCGTGTGAGCTGAACTGACGAAGCCCGCCTCATACAGCGCCGGCGCGTAATACACCCCGCTGTCCAGCATCGCGTGGAAGAAGCGGTTGAACGCCGGGCTGTCGGTGGTCATCACGGTGGCGTAGTTTTGCGGCAGCTGCCCCAACAGGAAAAAGCCGAACATGCCGCCTTCGCTGTCGCCGCAAAACGGCACCCCGGCCTTGGCGGCCGCCTGCGTAAGGCCGGAGACCAGGCTGCGCGTGCGTTCAGCCAGGGCTTCGTAAAAACCCGGTTTGGAAACTTCACGCAAGGTCGCCAGGCCGCAGGCGGTGGCGACCGGGTTACCCGAAAGCGTGCCGGCCTGGTAGACCGGGCCCAGGGGCGCGAGCTGCTCCATCACGGCGCGGGTGCCGCCGAAGGCCGCCAGCGGCATGCCGCCGCCTATGACCTTGCCCATGACCGTCATGTCGGGCTTGAAGCCCGGGATGCTGCGGGCATAAACGCTTTGCGCGCCGCCCAGCGCCACGCGGAATCCGGTCATGACCTCGTCGAACACCAAAAGCGCGCCGTACTGCGTGCACAGCTCGCGGCAGCGCTTCATAAAGGGCACGCTGGCGCGCACAAAATTCATGTTGCCGGCGATGGGCTCGATGATCAGGCAGGCAAGGTCCTTGCCGTGCAGGGCAAAGGCTTCCTCGAGCTGGGCAATGTGGTTGTATTCGAGCACCAGCGTGTGCTGCACCACTTCGGGCGGCACGCCGGCGCTGGTTGGGTTGCCGAAGGTGGCAAGGCCCGAGCCGGCCTTGACCAGCAGGGCGTCGGCATGGCCGTGGTAGCAGCCCTCGAACTTGATGATCTTGTTACGCCCGGTGGCGCCGCGTGCCAGGCGGATGGCGCTCATGGCCGCTTCCGTGCCCGAACTCACCAGCCGAACCATTTCGAGCGAAGGCACGAGCCGCACTAATTCTTCGGCGAGTTCGACCTCGCGTTCGGTGGGCGCGCCATAGGAAAAGCCTTCCAGCGCGGCCTTTTGAACGGCCTCCAGCACGGCCGGGTGGCCGTGGCCCAGGATCATCGGGCCCCAGGAGCCGATGTAGTCGATGTAGCGCTTGCCGTCGGCGTCCCAGAAATAAGCACCCTGCGCGCGCTGCACGAAACGCGGCGTGCCGCCCACGGCCTTGAAGGCCCGGACCGGGGAGTTGACCCCGCCGGGGATCAGTTTTTTGGCGCGTTCAAAGAGGGCGTCGTTGCGGGAGGCTGTCTGGGGGGCGGCGGGCTTAGTGTTTGGTTGTTCCATTGGGGGGCAGGTCAAGGGTGGGTTTGGACGTCAGTTCGACGTCGTCATTGGCATCGCCCGCTTCTTCCCCGGGTTCTTCTTCGGGGTCGACATCGGCCTGCGCCCAGAACAGGCGGTCCGGCACGATGTTGCCCATGCCGGGGTGAAAGCCGGCGTCCAGGCTGTGGTCCAGGAAGGTCAGGGCTTCGGCGGTGGCCGCCTGCAGGTCGTGGCCGTTGGCCAGCAGGGCGGAGAGGGCGGCGGACAAGGTGTCGCCGGCGCCGGCAAAAATCGCTTCGAAGCGCTCGAATTTCTCGCTGTAGAGCACCGCCTGCGGCGTGGCCAGCACGTTGTCGATGAACTGGTCGGGCATGGGGATGCCGGTGACGAGTGTGTAGGGCACGCCGAGGTCTGCCGCCGCCTTGGCGATGTCGCGGGCCGAGGGGTTGCGCTCGCCCGGCCAGTCGGGCAGCAGCCAGCGCCACAGGCTGCTGTGGTTGCCGACCAACACCGTGGTTTGCGGCAACATCAGCTCGCGAAAGGCGTCCAGGTAGCTGTCGATCTCGCTTTCTTCCCACCAGGACAGGTTGGGCATATAGGCGATCAGCGGCACATCGGCATAATCCGAGGCGATTTCGGCGATGGTGGAAATGTTCTCGGGGCTGCCGACAAAGCCGACCTTGATGGCCGACACCGGCATGTCTTCGAGCGCGGAACGCGCCTGGTCCGTAACGGCTTCTTCATCGAAGGCAAAGTGGTCGAAAATCTCGGCCGTGTCGCGCACGTAAGCGCCTGTTACAACTGCCAGCGCATGCGCGCCGGCGGAGTTGATGGAGGCAATATCCGCGGTCAGCCCGCCGGCTCCGCTGGGGTCGTTGGCATTGAATGTCATGACGCAGGCCGGTGATGCGTCGGTGTCCTCGATTTGGAGTTGTCGGCTGTCCAGTTGAGGTGTTTTGGGGTTTGCCATAGCCTGCGATTTTGCCTTGTACGCGAATAAGCAACGCCGCCTCGATACAATTGTTGCATTCTATTCGAAGGCAACTTAAGCTGTGACTCAATCAATGACGTGGATGTGTTTAATTTGTGGGTGGATTTATGACGAAGCTGCCGGCGCGCCCGAGCACGGCATCGCCGCCGGGACGCCATGGGCCCAAGTGCCCATGAACTGGACCTGCCCCGAATGCGGGGCGCGCAAGGAAGATTTTGAAATGGTTCAGATATAGGGTTCAGGTGTCAGCCTGGACAACCGCAGACCGGCGTACCCGCCGGCGCCTGCAACAAGAGGAGCATAGGCAGTGAGCATTCCCAGTTCCGGACTGAAGGTTTTGGTCATCGATGACAGCAATACCATCCGGCGTAGCGCCGAGATTTTCCTGAAGCAGGGAGGGCATGAAGTGTTGCTGGCCGAGGACGGGTTTGATGCCCTCTCCAAGGTCAACGACTACGAGCCCAACCTGATTTTCTGCGACATTTTGATGCCTCGCCTCGACGGCTATCAAACCTGTGCGATTATCAAACGCAATGTGAAGTTTTCCAACGTTCCCATTGTGATGCTGTCCTCGAAGGACGGCGTATTCGACAAGGCGCGCGGTCGCATGGTGGGTTCGCAAGACTACCTGACCAAGCCTTTTACAAAAGATCAGCTGCTGCAGACCGTTCAGGAGCTTGGCAGTGCAAAACAAGGAGTAGTGTGATGGCAATCAAGAAAATACTGGTAGTTGACGACTCCAAAACCGAATTGATGTTTTTGACCGATTTGCTGGTTAAAAATGGTTTTTCAGTCAAAACTGCTGAAAATGCGGAAGATGCCTTCAGGCGCCTCGCAGAAGACAAACCCGAGCTGATCCTCATGGATGTGGTGATGCCCGGGCAAAACGGCTTCCAGCTCACGCGTGCCATCACGCGCGACCCGCTGTATTCCGACATCCCCATCATGATGTGCACCAGCAAGAACCAGGAAACCGACAGGGTCTGGGGTATGCGCCAGGGTGCCCGCGACTACATCACCAAGCCGGTGGACGCGGACGAGCTGATGGCCAAAATCAAGGCCCTCGGCTGAATACGGGCGTAAAACCAAAGCATGGCGAACAGACAAGCCCTTAGAGAGCTCCAAACCCGGCTGGCCGACAGGTTGCAGATTGCGCGGACGCAAGGCGTCGCCGCGTCATGGCTGGCCGTGGAAGCGGGCGGGAAGAAATACCTGTTTCCGCTGAGCCAGTCCGGTGAAATTTTTCCCTGGGTCAGCACGCAGCCGGTTCCCTACACGCAGGACTGGTTCGCCGGCGTTGCCAACTTGCGGGGCGGCCTGTTCGGCGTCGTGGATCTCGCCAGCTACGTGAGCGGCAAGGCGCCGCCCCCCAAAAACGAACTCGCGCGCACCGATTCCAGGCTTGTGGCGCTCAACGCCGCGCTGGAAGTCAACTGCGCGCTGCTGATCGACAAGCTCTCCGGCTTGCGCAACCAGGATGCGTTCAGCGATTTCTCCGAAAAAGCCCCCGACGCCCCGGATTTCTTCGGCAACCAGTATGTGGACCTTAACGGTGCAACCTGGCAGGAAATCAACCTTCAGTTGCTTGCCCAGCAAGCGCATTTTTTGACGATAGGCGCATAGCGCACACTGTTTCTCCCCGGAAGGCTCACCATGTCTGTTATTGAAAATATCCAGAAGCTATTTAAAACCAAGTCCGTCCAGCCCGAGGACAGCATGGACATGGCTTCCGTCGGCACGCCGGACCCCCTGGCGACCGGCGCCATGGATGAAGCCTCCCTGCAGACCGCAACAGCCCGGCGGGCGGATGGCAATGATGATGCTTTTGGCTCCACCCGCATTGCGACAGCCGAGGAATCGGTAGCCGCCAACCCCGAACTCCTGAGCCTGCCCGGACTGGGCCGCCGGACCATCGGCCAGCATCAGCGGATTCTGGTGTTTTTCCTGGCCATTTCGGTCGCGGTTCTGGGTACGGTGACTTTCCTGGCGCTGAGCCAGGCGGACAAAGTGGCTCAACAGGTGGCGGCAACCGGCCAGTCCCTGATGCAGTCGCAGCGCCTGGCGAAATCGGTGTCGCAGGCGCTGGTGGGCAGCGCCCAGGCCTTCCCCGACGTGCGCGAAAGCTCCGACGTGCTGGCCAAGACGGTGCGCGGCCTGAAGGCCGGCGAGGAAAGCCTGCGCCTGGCGCCGGTCAGCGAAGACCTGCAGCCCGACGTGGAAAAAGTCACCCCCTTCATGGAACGCGCTGAAAAGAACGCCAAAACCGTGATGGGACAGCAGAACATTCTGACCCAGGTGGGCAACGCGCTGCGCACCATTAACCGCCAGTCTTCCGACCTGCTGGAAATCGCTGAAACCGTGTCGTCGCTGAAGCTCCAGCAGAATGCGGCGCCGGCTGAAATTTCCGCCTCCGGCCAGCTGGTGATGTTGACCCAGCGTATCGGTAAATCCGCCAATGAGTTCCTGACGATGGAAGGCGTGAGCCCTGAAGCCGTGTTCTTGCTGGGCAAGGATTTGAACTCGTTCAAGGAAATCGCCCAGGGCCTGCAGGAAGGCAGCCCCGAGCTTCGCCTGGCCGGCTCCAAAGACCCGCAAACCCGTGAGCGCCTTGACGCGCTGATGGCTCTCTACGAACAGACGCGCGTGCAAGCCGGCGCCATTCTGGGCAACTTGCAGGGCCTGGTGTCCGCGCGTGAAGCGCAGTCCTCCATCATTGCCGACAGCGAACCGCTTCGCCGCGGCCTGGAAGACCTGCAGGGCAAGCTGTCGGTGCAAACCGGCTTGAGCGTCACCTCGCTGGGTATTCTGGCCGCCGCCGCCGCTTTTGCGCTCTTGTGCGCGGCGGGCCTGGCCCGTCTGCAGGTGCTGGACAGCCAGCAGCGCCAGGCGGTTGCGGAAACGCAGCGTCAGGAAGCCAAGGGCCAGGAGCAGGACGCCAAGCGCGTCAACGACGCCAACCAGGCCGCCATTTTGCGTTTGATGAATGAGTTGCAGACAGTGGCTGAGGGCGATTTGACGCAGGAAGCGACCGTGACCGAAGACATTACCGGCGCCATCGCCGACTCGGTGAACTACACGGTGGAAGAGTTGCGACAGCTGGTGGGTAACGTGCAGAACACGGCAACGCGCGTTGCGCAAACGACGGCGCAGGTGGAAAGCACCTCCACCGAACTGCTGGCGGCGTCCACCGAACAGCTGCGCGAGATTCGCGAAACCGGCCAGTCGGTGCTCGACATGGCGTCCCGAATCAATGAAGTGTCCACGCAGGCGCAGGAATCTTCCCAGGTGGCGCGCCAATCGCTGACCGCCGCAGAATCCGGCCTGCAGGCCGTGCAGAACGCCATCGGCGGTATGAACTCCATCCGCGACCAGATTCAGGAAACCTCCAAGCGGATTAAACGGCTGGGCGAATCGTCCCAGGAGATTGGTGAAATTACCGAGCTGATTTCCGACATTACCGAACAGACCAACGTGCTGGCGCTGAACGCGGCCATCCAGGCGGCGTCCGCCGGTGAAGCCGGACGAGGCTTCTCGGTGGTTGCGGAAGAAGTGCAGCGGCTGGCTGAGCGCTCCGCAGATGCGACGCGCCAGATTTCGGCCCTGGTGAAAGCCATTCAGACCGACACGCAGGATGCCGTGGCCGCTATGGAACGCTCCACGCAGGGTGTGGTGGAAGGGGCCAAACTGTCCGACAACGCGGGTACCGCGCTGACCGAGATTGACCAGGTGTCACGCCGCCTCGCTGAGCTGATTGAGCAGATTTCCAACTCCGCCTCCCGCGAAGCCGCATCGGCCAACGTGGTGGCCGGCAACATCCAGCACATTTTCGCGGTGACGGAACAAACCGGAGAAGGTACCCGTTCCACGGCGCAGCAGGTGCGCGACCTTTCCCGCATGGCTGAAGAGCTGCGCCAGTCGGTGTCCCGATTCAAGATCGCCTGATGACCGTTTGCCTGTCGTGCGCTGACCGCCGCCTTAGCCTCTGACACCGATTTCTGAACCGGCCCGTTATCTATGCAATCCAACGTCACGAACTCAACTGCTGCCGAGCTCGACCTTGCCGTCAATGACCTGGGCCCCCTCGCATGGGTGCTCGATGAGCTTCGCAAGTCGCTGGATGGCGCCGCCAAGGCCCTCAAGCGTTTCGTGCGGGATGCCGAAGCCGCGCGCGGTTCCGATCTCACGGCCATCGATGCCAGCCAGCTGCGGATTGCCCGCCAGCAACTGCACCAGGCGGTGGGCGCGCTCGAGATGGTCGGCCTCGCGGGGCCCGCGCTGGTGCTGCGCGCCATGGAAGCCGCGGTGCAGAAGTTTGTTCAGCAACCCGACCAGTGCAACCAGGACGCGGCCGGCAAAATCGAACGGGCCAGCTTTGCGCTGACTGAATACCTCGAAGGCGTGCTGGCCGACAAGCGTGTCTCGGCGGTGTCCCTTTTCCCCCAATACCGCGACGTGCAGGAGCTGGTGCGGGCCGACCGCATCCATCCCGCCGACCTGTGGCCTTTCGAGTGGCGCTGGCTGGAGCCGGAACTGCCGTCCGCGGCCGAACCGCGCAATTACGACGACAGCGCGCGTGGCGTGCTGGACCAGTCGGTGCTTCAGATCATGAAGGGCAAGGCGCCGCAAGCCGCCAAAAACCTCAAGGAACTGAGCCTTGGATTTGCCGCCAGGCAGGCGGATCGCCAGCCCAGGATTTTCTGGAAAATCGCCGCCGCGTATTTTGAAGCGGTTGCCAACGAACTGCTGGGCTCGGACGTCTACGTCAGGCGCGCGGCCTCGCGCGTCCTGATGCAGTACGCCTCGCTGGCCAAGGGCGACACGGCCGTATCGGAACGGCTGGCCCAGGACCTGCTGTTTTTCTGCTCGCAAGCGGTTTCCGCGCGTGCCAGCGACACGCCCGTGCTGTCCACCGTCCGCTCGGCCTACGGCCTGAACCGGTTCAAGCCGGTTGATTACGAACTCGTCCAGTTCGGGCGTTTCGACCCGGCTTTGCTGGCGCAGGCCCGCAAGCGCATCACCTCGGCCAAGGAAACCTGGTCCTCGCTGTCTGCCGGAGATGCCAACAAATTCAAGTCGGTGGCCGACCAGTTCAGCCTGGTGACCGACTCGCTGCTCAAGCTCCATCCCCAAAGCGAACCGCTGGCCCAGGCCCTGACGCGCGCCGTTGACACGACGGTGCGTTCGGGCCATGCGCCCGGCATTGAGCTGGCCATGGAAGTGGCGACCTCGGTGCTCTACCTGGAAGCCGCTTTCGACGACCTGGATCCCAACGACCCGCAACTGGCGGTGCGTACCGCCAACCTGGCTGAGCGCCTCGAAGGCGTCAGGGCCGGCGGGCAGCCCCAGCCGCTGGAAGGCTGGATGGAAGAGCTCTATCGCCGCGTCAGCGACAAGCAGACCATGGGCAGTGTGGTTGGCGAGTTGCGCATTTCGCTGGGCGAGCTCGAAAAATCGCTGGACGTGTTCTTTCGCAACCCGCAAGACAAGGCGGCACTGCAATCCGTTCCCGGCCAGTTGTCCCAGATGCGCGGCGTGCTGTCCGTGCTGGGGCTGGACCAGGCCTCCCACGCGGTGCTGCGCATGCGCGACAGCGTCGAGCAGATGCTGGTCACCGAAATCGACGAACAAATGGCGCGTGCCGCGGGCACGTTTGAACACCTGGGCAACAACCTGGGCGCCCTGAGTTTCCTGATCGACATGCTGAACTACCAGCCGGCGCTGGCGAAGAAACTCTTTGTCTACGACGATGCAAAGGGTGAACTCCGGCCGCTGATGGGCCGCACGCTCAACGCGGCTAGCGCCGCCTCGGCGGTCTCCGTCAACAACGACATGCTGTCCCAGGAAGTCATCTCCGTGGTGCAGGACGCCGGCCACGGCGAAGCGGAAGCCAGCCTCACCGTCAAGCTTGACACCCTGGCGACCCATGCGGCCCTGGCCGAGCAGCCGGCCCTGGCCCAAACCGCGCGCGAAGCGTCCGCCGCCGTATCGGGCAGCAATGCCGACGCGGCCGCCACCGCCTTGACGACGCTGGCATTCACCGTCGCGCCGGCGCCCGCCGTGCCTGAAAGCCAGGCCGGGTCCGACGACTTTGAAGAAGACGACCTGCGCGACATCTTCCTGGAAGAAGCGCGCGAAGTGGTCGGCAACGGCCAGGAAGCCCTGGCCGCGCTGGCCAGCGACCCTGCCGATATTTCGCAGCTCACCGTCTTGCGGCGCGCCTTTCACACGCTCAAGGGCAGCTCGCGCATGGTGGGGCTCAATGAATTCGGCGAAGCCGCCTGGTCGCTGGAGCAAATGCTCAACAGCTGGCTGGCCGACCAGAAGGCCACCACCGATGAGTTCAGGGCCCTGTCGACTGAGGCCATGAATGGTTTCGCAAGCTGGATCGCAGACATCGCCGCGAACCAGGACGGCGCCTGGTCGGCCTCGGCCTTCCGCGCCAGCGCCGACGCCATGCGCACCGAAGGGCGTTACAGCCCGCTGGCCCCGGCCGCCAAGACTGAAGCGGCGGCAAGCCCCGCGCCTGCCGAAGCAACTGCCGCTGTGGAACCGGCTGCGGCCGCCGAATCGTTTTCCATGCCCGAGTTCGAACTGGATGCCGGTGTGTCCGAGACCAGCGCGGCGACGGCTGAAGCTCCTGCTGCCCTCACCGATCTGGACTTTGACCTGGTGTTTGAAGGCGTTGACGCCGCCGCGCAATCCAAGCCCGCTGAAGTTGTGGGCGAGCCTGCGGCGGAAATTGCGGGCATCGATTTCGACAGCCTTTCCGGGCTTTCCGCGAATGCCGAAATTACCGTGGTGCCTGTTGCCGCGGCCGATACCGGTCCGTCGCTGGAGCAGGACGCCGGAGAAGCCATCGAGCTGTCCGACGCGGATTTTGCCAGGCACTTCCAGGCCGACGCGCCTGCGGCGGCCGAGCCCGCCAAGGCAGACGACTTTGCCGCCGACTTCTCGTTCGACGCATCGCCCGAACCCGCACCGGTCCAGCGCGCTGAGGCCGTCGAGGCGCTTGATGCCCTGGACACCGTCGAGGCAAGCGACAGCGTGCTGTCGGCCGAAGGCAATGGGGATGAACAGATCAAGGTCATAGGCGCTTTGCGCATCGGCATTCCGCTTTACAACGTGTACCTCAACGAAGCCGACGAATGGTCGCGCAGACTGGTGACGGAAGTGGCCGAATGGTCGCTCGAGCGCAACCAGCCGGTCAGCGACTCCACCGTGGCCCTGGCCCACTCCCTGGCCGGCAGCTCCGCCACGGTCGGCTTCGACGCCCTGTCCGAAATGGCTCGCGCACTCGAGCATGCCCTGCAGCAATCCCGCGCGCACCACAGCAACGGCGCCGTCAAGTACGGGCAGGTGTTTGTGGACGCGGCGGAAGACATCCGCAGGCTGCTGCACCAATTCGCCGCCGGTTTCCTCAAGGAGCCGGATGCCAGCGTCCTGGATCGCTTGAAGCAACTCGACTTCTCCGATTCGGTTCTGCCCCCGGGCACCGATCTCTCCGACTTCGATTTCGCGCCTGAAGCCGCTGACTCCGAAGAACTGGTTTCACAGGCCGATCCGCTGCCCGAGCCTGAAGTGGTGGTGGCACGAGCCATCGAAGCCGCGCCGGTCACCGAAGCTCGCGCGCCTGCACCCGTAGCGGCTACACCTGTGCCGCCGCCGGTCTCGTTTGTCGCGCCTCCCGTGCGCTCGGTCACGCCGGCTCCCGCGCCGGCCGCCCAGAGTTTGGCGGATGACGAAGACGAGGAAATCGATGCGGTCGACGCGATCGACCCCGACCTGTTCCCGATTTTTGAAGAAGAAGGCGCTGAATTGATGCCCCAGCTAGGCGGCGCGCTTCGGCAATGGTCCGCGCGGCCCGACAACAAGGGCGCGCGCAATGAGGTGCTGCGTGCACTCCATACGCTCAAGGGCAGCGCCCGGCTTGCCGGCGCCCTGCGCCTTGGTGAAATGGCCCACCGGATTGAATCCGAGATCGAGTTCCTCGGCTCCGATGCCGCCGCCTCGGCGGAATTCGAACCGCTGATCAACCGCTTTGACGCGATGGAAGCCGCGTTCGAAGCGCTGCGCCACGCCGATGCGGCTGCCGCCGCCGCACCGGTGCCGCTGGTTCCCCTTGCCACTATCGCCGCTGCCGAACTTGAAGCCGCCGCGCCTGCTGAAGCTGCTGCCGCGGATGTCCAGGAAGCAGCCGCGGAAAGTGCCGCGCCGGCCGCAGCCACCGGCTCCCGCAAACTCACGGTGCCTGCCCCGCAAACCATGGCCATGCAGCCCCTGCGGCAGGCCGCCAACGCATCGATACGCGTGCGCTCGCAGTTGCTGGACCGCATGGTCAACCAGGCCGGCGAGGTGATGATCACGCGTTCGCGCCTGGAAGCCGAACTCGGCCAGCTGCGCGGCTCCCTGAACGACATGAGCGGTAACTTGAACCGCTTGCGCCAGCAGCTGCGCGACATCGAGCTGCAGGCTGAAACCCAGATGCAGTCGCGGCTGGCGCAGGCCAAAGAGGCCCAGGCCGGGTTCGATCCGCTCGAGTTCGACCGCTTCACCCGCGTGCAGGAACTGACGCGCATGATGGCCGAATCCGTGAATGACGTGGCGACCGTGCAGCGCACCTTGCAGCGCACGGTGGAAGCCACCGAGGATGACTTGATCGCCCAGGCCCGCCAGACCCGCGAATTGCAGCGCGACCTGCTGCGCACGCGCATGGTGGAGTTCGAAGGCATTTCCGAACGCCTGTACCGCGTGGTGCGCCAGGCCTCCAAGGAAACCGGCAAACAGGTGAAGCTGGACCTGCTGGGCGGCACCATCGAGATGGACCGCGGCATGCTGGACCGTATGACGCCCGCGTTTGAGCATCTTCTGCGCAACTGCGTGGCCCACGGCATTGAAAGCACAGAGACCCGCACCAACGCCGGCAAGGACCCGGTCGGCCTGATCACCGTGCACCTGCGCCAGGAAGGCAATGACGTCTCGGTCGACTTCAGCGACGACGGCGCCGGCCTGGACCTGCGCCGTATCCGCGAAAAAGCCATCAGCCTGGGCATGATCACGCCGGACCAGCCGCTGGAAGACAGCGACGCCGCCAACCTGATTTTCATGCCCGGCTTCTCCACCGCCGCGCAAGTGACCGAACTGGCCGGCCGCGGCATCGGCATGGACGTGGTCCGTTCCGAAGTCAACTCGCTGGGCGGCCGGATTGAAACGTCCACCGTCACCGGCAAAGGCACCCACTTCAAGCTGGTGCTGCCGCTGACCACGGCTGTGACGCAGGTGGTGATGATCCGTGCCGGCACCCTCTCGGTGGGCGTGCCCGCCAACGTGGTGGAGACCGTTCGCCGCGCGACCGCCAAGGAATTGCAACAGGCCTACAACACCGGCACGCTCGACGTCGCCGGCGAAGCCGTTCCCTTCTTCTGGTCGGGCGCCTTGCTGCAAGCCTCGCACCGCAGCGCTGAACCCCAGGGCAAGACCACGCCTGTCGTGATTTTCCGAAGCGCCGCGCAGCGCATTGCCTTGCACGTCGATGAAGTGCTGGGCAACCAGGAAGTTGTGGTGAAGAATCTCGGGCCGCAGCTGTCGCGCCTGCCGGGCCTGGCGGGTATGTCCGTGCTGGCTTCGGGCGCCGTGGTGCTGATCTACAACCCGGTTGCGCTGGCATCCGTGTACGGCCAGCAGGCCCGCGCCTGGAGCACGGACAGCGCCGAGCCGCACATGCTGGAAGAAGCCGGCGGCGGCAGCACCGCGAAGGCCGCTGTGCTGATGCCGGTCGCGCCGCAGATTCCGCTGATCCTCGTGGTCGACGATTCCATCACCGTGCGCCGCGTCACGCAGCGCCTGTTGCAGCGTGAAGGCTACCGCGTCTCCATGGCGGCCGACGGCCTGCAAGCGCTGGAACGCCTGCAGGAAGAGCGGCCGGCCGTGGTGCTGTCCGACATCGAAATGCCGCGCATGGACGGCTTCGACCTGGCGCGCAACATCCGCGCCGACGTGCGGCTGAACAACCTGCCCATCATCATGATCACCTCGCGGATCGCTGAAAAGCACCGCGAGCATGCCAAGGAACTCGGCGTTGACCACTACCTGGGCAAGCCATACTCCGAAGAAGAGTTGATGAGTCTGGTGCGCCACTACTGCGCCGCCGAGACCGCGATCTCCGCGTGAACTCGCACGGTTCCGCCTGCGGCGCAGGCGGAATCCGCGCAAGCCGCTCCTGTCACGAGAGCGGCCATCTCAGGTTCTTGCCTCAGGCTTTCTTCACCACCGCATAACGCTGCAGTGTCACTGCCCGGGCTTCGTCGTGCCGCACGATGGGTAATGGGTAATCCTTGCCCAGCACCACACCCGCGGCGGCCAGCTCCAGCGGCCCGGCCAGCCAGGGGCTGTGGATGGCGGCGGCGGGCAGCCTGGCCAGCGCCGGCACGTACCGGCGAATGAAGCCGCCGTCCGCATCGAACTTCTCGCTCTGGCTGACCGGGTTGAAAATACGGAAATAAGGCTGGGCGTCGCAGCCGGTGCTGGCCGCCCACTGCCAGCCGCCGTTGTTGGCCGAGAGGTCGAAGTCATTGAGCTTCTCGGCAAAGTAGCGCTCGCCCCGGCGCCAGTCGATTCCCAGGTCTTTCACGAGGAAGCTCGCCGTCACCATGCGCAGGCGGTTGTGCATATAACCGGTCTGGTTGATCTGCGCCATGGTGGCGTCGACCAGCGGGTAGCCGGTGCGGCCTTCGCACCAGGCGCGGAAAAGCGCGTCGGCTTGCTCACCACTTTCCCATTGAATCGCGTCGTATTCCGGCTTGAACGCGCTGTCGACGGCATGCGGGAAGTTGCTCAGGATCTGCGCATAAAAATCGCGCCAGACCAGTTCACTGAGCCAGGTCGCCGCGCCCTCGCTGTCGCGGTGTTCGGGGCTCAGGGCCGCCGCGGCCATTTGCCGGATAGACACCGTGCCGAAGCGCAGGTGCACGCCGAGGTAGCTGGGCCCCTTGACGGCCGGGAAGTCGCGCGTTGCCTTGTAATTCGCCATGCGGCCGCGGAAGTCCTCAAAAAGCCTGGCGCCACCCTCGCTGCCGGTCGGTATCTTCAACGCCGACAGATTGGTTTTTTCAAAACCGAGTCCGGCCAAAGAAGGGATGGTGCGCTTTTCATCAGGCACGGCCGCCAGCGCCGCCGCGTAGCGTTCTATCGGGTACGCCTTGAGGTAAAAATCATCCACCTTCCTGAGCCAGGCGTTTTTGTAGGGCGTGAACACCGTGTAGGGCTTGCCCGCCAGTGTCAGCAC
This sequence comes from Polaromonas sp. YR568, assembly GCF_943369675.1. GTDB lineage: Bacteria > Pseudomonadota > Gammaproteobacteria > Burkholderiales > Burkholderiaceae_C > Polaromonas. The sequence goes on from NZ_CALROB020000009.1 coordinate 140,955, forward strand.
TTCCTGGCGCTCAAAAATCACATGGTCCTTGAAGCTGTGCCAAGCCACGCCTTGGGCTTGCAGCGCGGCCTGCACGGCGGCGTCGCGCGCCAGGGACTGGGGTTCGTCGTCATGGTTGGCAAAGACGGCGTCGACGGCCAGTTCCGCGGCCAGCCGGGGCAGGGCGTTGCCGGCATGGTCATGCACCACGATGAGGCCCGCATGCGGGCTGCCGTTCGCGTCGCCCAGCCGCCGTAGCTGGCCGTCCAGGCTCAGCACGGATTCATGGATGAATTCCACGCGGCGGTCGGCGCGGGGCAGGGTGTCCAGGATGTCCCGGTCGAACACAAAGACACAAAAAACCTGCTTACAAGCTTTCAGCGCGTGGTGCAGCGCGGCGTTGTCCGTGGCCCGCAGGTCGCGCCTGAACCAGATCAGGCCGGCCTGGTATTTCTTTTGCATGATGGGATGGTAGCGAAAGCAAAGCCGCCCACGGTACTTTCGAGTGCGCGTAAAATCCCGGCATGGCCACGGATTCCGCATCGATCAACCTCACGCATCACTTCCTCATCGCCATGCCGGGCATGGACGACGAAGCTTTTGCCAAAAGCGTGGTCTATATGTGCGAACACAGCGACAGGGGCGCGCTGGGGCTGGTCATCAACAAGCCCAGCGACATCAGCCTCAAAAACCTGTTCGACAAGGTCGAGCTGCCCTTGCGCCGCGACGACCTGACGCAAACCCCGGTGTTCCAGGGCGGCCCGGTCCAGACCGAGCGCGGTTTTGTACTCCACGAATCCATGATGCCCGGCAACGAATCGGTCTATGCCTCGACCATGACGATTCCCGGCGGCCTTGAAATGACGACTTCCAAGGACGTGCTGGAAGCCCTCTCCACGGGCGCCGGCCCGCGCCGCGTGTTTGTCTCGCTCGGCTACTCGGCCTGGGGCGAAGGCCAGCTCGAATCCGAGATCTCCGACAACAGTTGGCTCACGGTCGCCGCCGACGTCGGCGTCATCTTCGACACGCCGGTCGAGCAGCGCTACGACAAGGCGCTCATGCTGCTGGGCCTCCAAAGCTGGATGCTCTCCCCCGAGGCCGGCCACGCATGAGCCTGGCGGCCATGCCTTCCCCTCAGGCTACTCGCCTCCAAACCTTTCTGGCTTTCGACTTCGGTCTCAAGCGCACCGGCGTGGCCACCGGCAATGTGCTCACGCGCACCGCCTCGCCGCAAGCCACCATTTCCGCCGAAGGCAGCGATGCCCGCCTCAAGGCCGTCGAGGCGCGCATCAAGGAGTGGCAGCCCGACGCACTGGTGGTCGGCGTTCCCTTTCATCCCGACGGCGCGAGCCACGACAATACCCTGCGGGCGCAGAAGTTCGCCCGCCAGCTTCGCGGCCGTTTCGGCCTGCAGGTCTTCGAGGTCGATGAGCGCTATAGCACTACCGAGGCGCTGGCCGGCGGCGCGCTTGACGCCGACGCAGCCTCGGCCTGCATCATCCTCGAGCAGTTTTTAAGGAGTCTTCCATGAGCAGCCTGACATTGGACGCCGAGGCGCTGTACAGCGATCTGCTGCGCGGCATGCGCCAGCAACTCGCGTCCTATCCCACACCGCCCATGCTGGTCGGCGTGGCCTCCGGCGGCGCCTGGCTGGCGCAGCGCCTGCAAAAAGATTTGGGCCTGGCCGCCGAAGCCGGCATCCTGTCGTCCTCCATGCACCGCGACGATTTTTCGCAGCGCGGCCTGGCCTCCAGCGGGCAGACCTCGCTGCCCTTCGACGTTAACGGCGCCCACCTGATCGTGGTCGACGATGTGCTGTACACCGGCCGCACCCTACGCGCGGTGCTCAACGAACTCTTCGACTACGGCCGGCCCGCCAGCGTCAAGCTGGTGGTGCTGGTGGACCGCGGCGGGCGCGAGCTGCCGGTGCAGCCCGACCTTGCCGTCGCGCGGGTGGCCCTGCCGGCTTCGCAGTCGCTGGAACTGGCGCGCGCCGAAGACGGCAAGTTCAGCTTCCAGGTGCAGGACCACCAGGCCTGACGCCATCCAAACTACGAGACCCATAACAGAACAAGAGGAGTCCACACCGTGCTGTACCGACGAAACCCGCAACTCAATAAAAACGGCGAGCTGATCCACCTGCTGTCCATCGAAGGCCTGCCCAAGGCCACGCTGACGCAAATCCTGGACACCGCCGCCAACTTCGTCAGCGTCAACAACCGCGAAGTCAAAAAAGTCCCGCTGCTGCGCGGCAAGAGCGTCTTCAACCTCTTCTTCGAAAACTCCACGCGCACCCGCACGACCTTCGAGATCGCCGCCACCAGGCTGTCGGCCGACGTCATCAACCTGGACATCGCGCGCTCCTCGGCCTCCAAGGGCGAGTCGCTGCTGGACACCATCGCCAACCTGAGCGCCATGGCCGCCGACCTGTTCGTGGTGCGCCACAGCGAATCCGGCGCGCCCTACCTGATCGCCCAGCACGTCGCCCCGCACGTGCACGTGATCAACGCCGGCGACGGCCGCCACGCGCATCCCACCCAGGGCCTGCTGGACATGTACACCATCCGGCACTACAAAAAAGATTTCAGCAACCTGACCGTCGCCATCGTCGGCGACGTGCTGCACTCGCGCGTGGCGCGCTCCGACATCCACGCGCTGACCACACTGGGCTGCCCCGAGGTGCGCGTGGTCGGCCCCAAGACCCTGGTGCCGGCCGACATGGCGCAGATGGGCGTGCGCGTGTGCAACACGCTCGAAGAAGGCATCAAGGGCGCCGACGTGATTATCATGCTGCGCCTGCAGAACGAGCGCATGTCGGGCGCGCTGCTGCCCAGCAGCCAGGAGTTCTTCAAGAGCTTCGGCCTGACCACCGAGAAGCTGCAGCTTGCCAAGCCCGATGCCATCGTGATGCACCCGGGCCCCATCAACCGCGGCGTCGAAATCGACTCCGCCGTGGTCGACGGCGCGCAGAGCGTGATCTTGCCGCAGGTCACATTCGGTATCGCCGTGCGTATGGCCGTCATGAGCATAGTCGCAGGAAACGAAGCATGAAGATACTGATTAAAAACGGCCGCGTCATTGACCCCGGCTCCAACTTCGACGAAACCTGCGACGTGGCGATTGCCGCGGGCCGCATCGTCTCGCTCAAAAACACGCCGGCCGATTTCGCGCCCAACAAGACCATAGACGCCACCGGCTGCATCGTTGCGCCCGGCCTGGTCGACCTGTCGGCGCGGCTGCGCGAGCCCGGTCATGAGCATGAAGGCATGCTTGAAAGCGAACTGGCGGCGGCTGTCGCCGGCGGCGTGACCAGCCTGGTCTGCCCGCCCGACACCGACCCGGTGCTCGACGAGCCGGGTCTGGTGGAGATGCTCAAGTTCCGCGCCGAAAAACTGCACCAGTCGCGCGTGTTCCCGCTGGGCGCGTTGACCCGCGCGCTCAAGGGCGAGACGCTGACCGAGATGGTCGAGCTGACGGAAGCCGGCTGCGTCGGCTTCAGCCAGGCCGAAGTGCCGCTGGCCAACACCCAGGTCATGATGCGCGCGCTGCAATACGCCTCCACCTTCGGCTACACCGTGTGGTTGCGGCCTCAGGAGCTGTACCTGGGCCAGGGCGTGGCCGCCAGCGGCGCGCTGGCCACGCGCCTGGGCCTGGGCGGCGTGCCCGTCGCGGCCGAGACGATTGCGCTGCACACGATTTTTGAGCTGGTGCGCGCCACCGGCGCGCGCGTGCACCTGTGCCGCATCAGCAGCGCCGCGGGCGTGGCGCTGGTCGCCAGGGCCAAGACGGAAGGCCTGGCCGTGACTTGCGACGTCAGCATCAACAGCCTGCACCTGACCGACGTGGACATCGGCTACTTCGACAGCCGCATGCGGTTGGACCCGCCGCTGCGCCAGCAGCGCGACCGCGACGCCATACGCCAGGGCCTGGCCGACGGCACCATCGATGCGCTGGTGTCCGACCACACGCCGGTCGACGAAGACGCCAAGACTTTGCCCTTTGCCGAGGCCGAGCCGGGCGCCACCGGGCTGGAATTGCTGCTGGGCCTGGCCTGCAAATGGGGCAGCGACAGCGAAGCCGGGCTGCTGCGCGCGCTGGCGGTGTTGACCAGCGAACCCGCGCGCGTGCTCAGCGATGCGCTGGGCACCTTGCAGGGCAGCGCGGGCCGGCTGGTCAAGGGTGGCGTGGCTGACATCTGCGTGTTCGACCCGAAGGGCGAATGGACGGTGGAGCCGGCCGCGCTGCGCAGCCAGGGCAAACACACGCCTTTCACCGGCCACCAGATGTCGGCGCGCGTGCGCTGGACGGTGGTGGGCGGGCAGCTCGCCTACGAAGCTTCGCACTGAGGCGCACGCAAACCCATGAGATGGCTCCGTTTCTGCTGGACGCTGCTGCGCGCCACCGTGCACGCGGTGCAGGGTTTCTGGACGATCAAAACCGTTTTTCCCAAACTGGAACAGGCCGACAGGGAAGCGCGCGTGCAGGTCTGGGCCGGCGCCATGCTGCGCATCGTCGGCATCGAACTGGTGGTCAAGGGCACGCCGCCCGCCCACGGCCCGATGCTGCTGGTGGCCAACCATATTTCGTGGCTGGACATCCTCGTGATGCATGCCTCGCGCCACTGCCGTTTTGTCTCCAAGGCCGACGTGCGCGACTGGCCTTTTGTGCGCACGCTGTCCGACGGCGCGGGCTCCTTGTACATCGAGCGCGAGTCGCGCCGCGACGCGCACCGGGTCGTCACGCAGATGGCAGAACGCCTGCAGGCCGGCGACATCCTGGCGGTGTTCCCAGAGGGAACAACCGGTGACGGCATCACGCTCAAGCACTTCCATGCCAACCTGATCCAGGCGGCCATCGAGGCTTCGGTGCCGGTGCAGCCGGTGGCGCTCAAATTCATCGACGCCGCCAGCGGTGCCACCAGTTTCGCGCCCAGCTACGTGGACGACGAAACCCTGGCCGGCTCGATCTGGCGCACGCTCACGGCGCCGCCGCTCAAGGCGGTGGTGGTCTTTGGGGAGCCGCAGGCACCGCAAGGGCAGACCCGGCGCGTCTGGGCGCAGACGCTGCGGGAAGATATCGAAGCGCTGCGGCTGCAGGCTTAAGGCGCGGCACTTTCCTCGCGAGGAAAAGTCACAACGTGGTCGACCTCGGCCCGTATCCCTATCCACTCGCCCAGTGCGTGGTTGTGGTGCGAAGGCACATGCGCCATCACCGTCTCGCCCGTCTGCAGCTTGAGCGTGTACAAAAACTCCGAGCCGCGAAAGGCCTTGCGCTGGATCTGCGCCTTCACCGGCGCGTTGTCGTCATGCACGATGTCGTCGGCCCGCAGCAGCACGTCGCACAAACCGCCGGCATAGGCGCCCGGCAGGGGGCATTCCAGCATGTCGGTGAGGTCGCCCAGCGCGGTATGCACCACCACGTCGTCCCCGCGCTGCTCGATGTGGGCCTGCGCAAACACGCCGTGGCCGATGAAGTCGGCGACAAAACGCGTGGCCGGGCGATGGTAGAGCGCATAGGCCTCGTCCCACTGGTGTAGCTTGCCCTGGTGCATCACGCCGATGCGGTCGCCGATGGCAAAGGCCTCAAGCTGGTCGTGCGTGACGAACAGCGCGGTCGCCCCGGCGGCCTTGAGGATGCCGCGCACCTCGTGCGCC
>NZ_CALROB020000010.1:0-145465 GCF_943369675.1 Polaromonas sp. YR568
AGCCTGGACGACGCCTTCGGCCCGGTTCGCATGCGGGTCGGCATGAAGAGCGCCAAAGGCAAGCCCAAGGCCATGGCGGCCAGCACCACCGTGTCCATCCTCCGGTTCATGGCCAGGCTGATACGCGCAAGGCTGGACGGCAGCTACAAGAAGACGGCCTTTTTTGACCCGGAGACGGGAACGCCGCGTGCCTCGCCCAAGGTGCTCACGCCGGATGAGCGGGCTCGTTTGATGGAGGCCGTTTAGGCCCCTGTCCTCAAGCAAGGCTCAGGAGCGTACCGTCTACGCCTGAACTTGCCCCGAAGCCTCCTCGACCAGCGCCAGCAACTCAGGCAGGCAGCGGGTGGCAAGGTCAAAGCGCGCCAGCATGGCCTGGCGCGCCGCATGGCCCAGGTGCGCATGGGCGGCCGGGTCGGCAAGCACCGCCACAACGGTATCGGCCAACGCCCCCGCGTCAAAAAAATCAAACAGCAAGCCGTTGACGCCGTGCGCCATGACCTCCTCGACAGGCGCGGTCCGGCTGGCGACCACCACACAGCCCGCGCTCATGGCCTCCAGGCAGCTCCATGAGAGGACGAAGGGATAGGTCAGGTACACATGGCAGCGTGACACCTGCAACAGCGCAAGGTAGCGGGCGTAAGGCAGTGTCCCGACGAAATGCACGCGGTCCATCGGCAGCTGGCCGCCGACTTCCTTGAGCAGGGCCTCGCGCCAGGTGCCGCCGCCCGAAGGTTTGGCGCCGTAGCTCACCTCGTCCCCGCCGACCAGCACACAATGCGCATGAGGCCGCGCCGCCAGTATGGCCGGCAAGACCCGCATGAAGATGTGAAAGCCCCGGTAGGGCTCCAGGTTGCGGTTGATGAAGGTCAGGACTTCGTCGCCGGGCTTGAACTGCAGGCCTTTGTCCGGCAGGGAGAAGCGCGCATCGGGATCCGGCCTGGCGCGGCCCGTGTCTATGCCGTCGTGGACGATGCGCACCTTGCCGCGGTATTCCAGCGGCACCTGGCGGCGCTGCCACTCGGTGGGTGCATAGGCCGCGTCGGCGGCGCTCAGCGCGTGGATCAGCGCGGTATTTTTCAGGCGCAGCAGGGAACGCGCCGAGCGGTTTTCACGGTAAAACTCGGGGTCGAAATCGAAATCGCTTCCCCGCGCGGCGTAATAGAACTCGGAGAACACCATGAGCCGGGCGTCGGGCCAGATGTCCTTGCAGAACAGCGCTTCGCCCCAGCCGGGGTGCGCGATGACAAGATCGGGTGTCCATCCCCCATCGGCGAGCTTGCCCATCGCCTGCGCGCAGGCCATGCCGCGCATCAGCTTGGCCTCGAAATCACGGACCAGCACCACATGGCTGGGAGTTTTCAATGCTTGAGGCCGGTAGCGCAGCACCTGGACACCTTCCACCGGCCGCGGCGTGACGCCCAGCCCCAGGACCTCATGACCCTGCGCCGCCAGGGCCCTGGCCACGTGGACGAACTGCCCGGGGAAATTCTGGTGGATGAACAGGTAACGGCGCCGCGGTGGCGTCGTCGGCCTGGATGGTTTGTGCTCAAGATCAAGGAAGGCGGAAGTCCTGGGCTTCATGGCGTGAATGGCGTTGAAGGGCTTCAGTGGGCCCAACCGCCAGGTGTGGCGATGCTGACGCACGGCGGACGCGGGTCCGGGTGGTGCGGGCAAAGCCGGCGCGGCTGGGAGCCTGGCCTTCGAGCCGGAGACATGGAAAACGGCGGCCGGCCGAAAGCTGAAATTCAGGCTATCAGCGCGGCTCAGCCACCCATTCGCAAATTGTCTTGCCCTGGACAATCTTTGTAGGATTTTGCGAACTCTCCGCTACCCGCCCATGTTGGGAGTTCCGGGCCGCCCGCCCGGACAGGGCTGATGGACGGTTAGCCTCAGGACCGCACGGTGTCCGCCACGCGCTCGGCGCAGCTTTTGGCCTGGGCGGCGTCGCGCGCCTCGACCATCACGCGCAGCAGCGGCTCAGTGCCGCTGGCGCGTATCAACACGCGGCCGGTGTCGCCGAGTTCGGCTTCCACCGTTTGCGTCATGGCAGCCAGCGCCTTGCTGGCCTTCCAGTCCTGGCCGGGCTTGAGGCGCACGTTGATGAGTGTCTGCGGGAACAGCACGACCTCGCCCAGCAGCTGGGCGATGGTCTTGCCGCTGCGCACGCAGGCCTGCAGCACCTGCAGCGCGCTGATCAGGCCGTCGCCGGTGGTGTGTTTGTCAAGCGCCAGCAGATGGCCCGAGCCCTCGCCGCCCAACAGCCAGCCGCGCTTGTCGAGCTCTTCGAGCACATAGCGGTCGCCGACCTTGGCGCGCACGAATTCGACGCCTTTTTTCTTGAGCGCGACTTCAACGGCCATGTTGGTCATCAGCGTGCCGACGGTACCGGGCACTTTTTCGCCGCGCGCCAGCCGTTCGTTGACCATGAGGAAGAGCACCTCGTCGCCGTTGAAGAGGCGGCCGTCGGCGTCCACCATCTGCAGCCGGTCGGCGTCGCCGTCGAGCGCGATGCCGTAGTGGGCCTTGTTGGCCTTGACGGCCTTGATCAGCGCATCGGGGTGCGTGGCGCCGACTTCGTGGTTGATGTTCAGGCCGTCGGGCGCGCAACCGATGGCGATGACCTCCGCGCCCAGTTCATGGAACACCATGGGCGCGATGTGGTACGCCGCGCCGTGGGCGCCGTCGACCACGATCTTCAGGCCCTTGAGCGTGAGGTCGTTGGCAAAAGTGCTTTTGCAGAATTCGATGTAGCGGCCGGCCGCGTCGTCCAGGCGGCGCGCCTTGCCCAGGGAGGCCGAATCGGCCCAGACGGGCGGCTCTTCGAGCGCGGCTTCCACGGCGAACTCCCAAGCGTCGTCGAGCTTGGTGCCCTGGGCGCTGAAAAACTTGATGCCGTTGTCGGGATAGGCGTTGTGGCTGGCGCTGATGACCACGCCCAGGCTGGCGCGCTGGGCCCGCGTGAGGTAGGCCACGCCGGGGGTGGGCAGCGGCCCGAGCAGCACGACGTCGACGCCGGCGGAGTTGAAGCCCGATTCGAGCGCGCTTTCAAGCATGTAGCCGGAGATGCGGGTGTCCTTGCCGATCAACACCGTGGGGCGCGATTCGGTGCGGCGCAATACGCGGCCCACGGCATGCGCCAGGCGCAGCACGAAGTCGGGGGTGATGGGTGGCTGTCCCACCGTACCGCGAATGCCGTCGGTGCCGAAGTATTTTCTGGTCATTGGTTTTGTCCCTGTGGAGCTTGTTGTTCTGGAAATGTGGGGCTATTTTAGGGTGCGCCGCCCTGCCCGCCTGTCATCCAGGGGCTCAGCTTGCCGCCGCCCAAACTTTTAAGGCCTGAACGGTTTCTTTCACGTCGTGTACGCGCACGATGCGGGCACCGCGGTCCACCGCCAGCAGGGCTGCCGCGACGCTGGGCACCATGCGGTCGGCCACGTCGAGCTGGGCCACGGCGGCCAGCGATGTGGCGGTGACGGCGGCGAGGGACGACTTGCGTGACCAGGCAGCCAGCAACGGGTAACCTGCGGCCAGGAATTCCCGCTGGCGCGCCAGCAGCGCGAAGTTCTGCGCCACGGTTTTGCCGAAACCCACGCCCACATCGAGCACGATGCGGGACTGATCGACACCCGCCGCCAGCAGGCCGGCCGCGGCCGTCTCAAGAAAGGCCAGCACCTGCGGCACCACGTCGCCTTCCATGGGCGCGACCTGCATGGTCTGCGGCTCGCGGTGCATGTGCATCAGGCAGACGCCGCAGCCGGGGTGTTTGGCCACCACTTCGGCCGCGCCGGGCTTGCGCAGGGCCCAGATGTCGTTGATGACGTCGGCGCCCAGGTCCAGCGCAGCCTGCATCACCTCGGGTTTGTAGGTGTCGATGGACAGCGGCACACCCAGCCTGGCCGCGTGGCGCACCACCGGCAGCACGCGCGCAAGTTCTTCGTCCAGCGGCACCGGCGGCGCGCCGGGCCGGGTCGATTCGCCGCCTATGTCCAGCAGGTCGGCGCCGTCCTTGAGCAGCCTGTCGCAATGGGCGAACACGCCGGCAAAGCCGCCGCCCTCGGTGAAGTACTTGCCGCCGTCGGAAAACGAGTCGGGCGTGACGTTGACGATGCCCATGACGCGGGGCTTCGAAAGGTCAATTTGAAAGCGGGAGGTTTGCCAGATCATGGTTTGTCCTCGGAAATAAAAAAAACCGGGGACTGGCCCCGGTTATGGCGACTGACTGGCAGTCACATTGTGTGAATCACCGGCCTCAGGCCACGGTGGGCGCCGGGTCGGTGCTGACGGCCGGCGTGCCGCCCGTGGGGCCGCCACCGCCGCCGACGGAGGAGTTGCGCGGCGTCCAGTCCTTGGGCGGGCGCGGCTCCTTGCCGGCCATGATGTCGTCGAGCTGGTCCATGTCGATGGTTTCCCATTCGAGCAGGGCCTTGGCCATGGCGTGCATCTTGTCCTGGTTTTCCTCGATCAGCTTGCGCGCCAGGGCGTATTGCTGGTCGATGATGCGGCGCACTTCGCCGTCGACCTTTTGCAGGGTCGACTCGCTCATGTTGTTGGTCTTGGTAACCGAGCGGCCCAGGAAGACTTCGCCTTCGTTTTCGGCGTAGACCATGGGACCAAGGGCTTCCGTCATGCCGTAGCGCGTGACCATGTCGCGGGCGAGGGCCGTGGCGCGTTCAAAGTCGTTGCTGGCGCCGGTCGTCATCTGGTTCATGAAGACCTCTTCGGCGATGCGGCCGCCGAACAGCATGCTGATCTGGCTCAGCATGTACTCGCGGTCGTAGCTGTAGCGGTCCTGCGCCGGCAGGCTCATGGTCACGCCCAGTGCGCGGCCGCGCGGGATGATGGTGACCTTGTGGACCGGGTCGCACTTGGGCAGCATCTTGCCGAGCAGCGCGTGGCCGGACTCGTGGTAGGCCGTGTTGCGGCGCTCTTCCTCGGGCATGACCATGCTCTTGCGCTCGGGGCCCATGAGGATCTTGTCCTTGGCTTTTTCGAAGTCCTGCATCTCGACGGTGCGGGCATTGCGGCGCGCGGCCATCAGGGCGGCTTCGTTGCAGAGGTTGGCCAGGTCGGCGCCGGACATGCCGGGCGTGCCGCGGGCGATCACGCTGGCGTTCACGTCCTGGCCCAGCGGGACCTTGCGCATGTGCACGTTGAGGATCTGTTCGCGGCCGCGGATGTCGGGCAGCGTCACGTAGACCTGGCGGTCGAAGCGGCCGGGGCGCAGCAAGGCGGCGTCCAGGATGTCGGGGCGGTTGGTGGCGGCCACCACGATCACGCCGACGTTGGTTTCAAAGCCGTCCATCTCGACCAGCATCTGGTTGAGGGTCTGCTCGCGTTCGTCGTTGCCGCCGCCCAGGCCGGCGCCGCGCTGGCGGCCGACCGCGTCGATTTCATCGATGAAGATGATGCAGGGGGCGTTTTTCTTGGCGTTCTCGAACATGTCGCGCACACGGGCCGCGCCCACGCCGACGAACATTTCAACGAAATCGGAACCGGAAATCGAGAAGAAAGGCACTTTGGCTTCGCCGGCGATGCCTTTGGCCAGCAGGGTCTTGCCGGTGCCCGGAGGGCCGACCAGCAACAGGCCGCGCGGAATACGGCCGCCCAGTTTCTGGAATTTCTGCGGGTCTTTGAGGAAGTCGACGACTTCCTTGACCTCTTCCTTGGCTTCGTCGCAGCCGGCGACGTCGGCGAAGGTGACGGGATTGGTGGACTCGTCCAGCATGCGCGCCTTGGACTTGCCGAAGCTGAAAGCCCCGCCCTTGCCGCCGCCCTGCATCTGCCGCATGAAGTAGATCCATACGCCTATCAGCAGCAGCATGGGACCCCAGCTGATCAGCAGCGAGGTGAGCAAGGAGGTTTCTTCGCGGGGCTTGACGTCGAACTTGACGTCGTTGGCGATCAGGTCGCCGACCAGGCCGCGGTCGAGGTAGGTGGCGGTGGTGCGGATTTTTCGGTCATCGATGGTGGTGGCCGAGATTTCGGTGCCGCCCTGGCCTTCGGCGATGGTCGCCGCCTTGATGCGCTTGCCGCGCACTTCTTCCAGGAACTCGGAGTAACCCAGGTAGTTGGAACCGGCGCCGCCACGTGTATCAAATTGCTTGAATACGGTGAACAGCACCATGGCGATCACCAGCCAGATTGCAATTTTGGAAAACCACTGATTGTTCAAGGACTACTCCGGTGTAAGAACAAAAGTCACATGCGCCTGATTTTAGGCGTTTCAAGGGCAAAAACCGGGTTTTCCGGTCCCGGCCCTTGGTTTAAAGCGGGATTAAGGGCTCCGACCGCGTGACATTTGCCACCGCGATGGGCCCGGATGCACTCATTGTGGGGCCTGGGCGCTCTTTTTCAGCCCCCGGCCGACCAGAAAGGTTTCCGACGAACCGGGCCGCGAGGCTTTGGGCTTGACGGGTTTGACGAGCTTGAAGGTGTCCCGAAAGAGTTTGACGAGCTGGTCGTAGCCGCTGCCGTGAAAGAGTTTCACCACCAGCGTGCCGTCCGGCTTCATGCGGTTCTGGGCGAATTCAACGGCCAGTTCAATCAAATGGGCGATGCGGGCGGCGTCCGCCGACTCAATGCCCGACAGGTTGGGCGCCATGTCGGAAATCACCACGTCCACCCGGACCTGCCCCTCGGGCGTGGCCAGGGCTTCTTCGAGCTGTTGCAGCACCTCGGCTTCGCGGAAGTCGCCCTGGATGAAAGTCACGCCCTCGATAGGCTCCATGGGCAGCAAATCGAGCCCGATGATGCGGCCATTGAGCGTGCCGGCCGCCGCGCCTGTGGGCGAAAGCCGGCGCCGCACGTACTGGCTCCAGGCGCCGGGCGTGCTGCCCAGGTCGACCACGCAGTCGCCGGGCTTCACCAGGCCGAAGGTTTCGTCGATTTCCTTCAATTTGTAAGCTGCGCGCGCCCGGTAACCCTCTTTCTGCGCCAGTTTGACGTAAGGATCGTTGATGTGCTCGTGCAGCCAGGCCTTGTTGACTTTTCCCTTGCCGCCGGCCTTCACCGCGGTTTTACCGGCGGCCTTGGCGGCGGCCTTGGCATCGGTCTGGACGCCGGGTTTAAAACCGGTCTTGGCATTTACTTTCATGGGGCCTATTGTCCTCTCCCCGACTCGCCCGATAATTGGGCCATGGCTCAAATACAACTTACCCCCGCCCAGCGCAAGGATCACCGCGCCGATGCTCACCACCTGAACGCGGTCGTGATGATCGGATCCGACGGCCTGACCCCCGCCGTCAAGAAGGAAACCGACGCCGCGCTCAACGCCCACGGGCTCATCAAGGTGCGGGTGCAGTCCGACGACCGCGCCGGCCGCGAGGAGATCTTCCAGACCCTGGCCGACGAACTCAACGCCGCGCCCATCCAGCACATCGGCAAGCTGCTGGTGCTGTGGCGCCCCATGCCACCCAAGGAAAAAAAGGTCAATGAAGACCGCATGCCCGGCCCGCGCGACGTCAAGGTGCTGAAAAACAGCTCGCGCTACGGCCAGCGGCCCGAGGTCAAAACCCTGCGCGTGCTGGGCAACCAGCGCCTCACGCCGGGCGGCACCGTCAAGCGCGCCAAAAAACCCCAGCTCAAAAGCGCCAAGAAAAGCGCGCAAGGCTGACCCGCCCGCCCTGCCGTGGCGCCCAAGGGCGCCACGGGGCCGACATGGCCCCCATAGGCACATTCTCCCCGGCCGCGCGGCTCCAGGCCTTTAGATTCGAGACTTCCGCCCACAGCTATACGTCATGACCAATCCACTCCTCGATTTTTCCGACCTCCCGCTGTTTGACCGGGTCCAGCCCGAACATGTGGGTCCCGCTGTCGACGAACTGATGGCCAAGGCCGATGCGGCACTCGAAACCGTCACCGCGCCGGACTTCCCGGCCACCTGGACCGGTATCGCCCGCGTGCTGGACGTGGCCACCGAAAACCTGGGCCGCGCCTGGGGCGCCGTGAGCCACCTCAACAGCGTGGCGGACACGCCCGAGCTGCGCGCCGCCTACAACGCCGCCCTGCCGCGCTGGAGCGAGTTCACAACGCGACTCGCTGCCGACGAGCGTCTCTATGCCAAATACAAAGCGATTGACGTCAGCACACTGAACGCCGAACAGCGCCAAGCCCACAAGAACACGATTCGCAACTTTGTACTTTCAGGTGCGGAGTTGCAGGGCGCAGAGCGTGAGCGCTACACGGAAATCCAGGAGCGACAAGCCGAGTTGAGCCAGAAATTTAGCGAAAACGTGCTGGACGCGAAAGAAGCCTTTTCCTATTACGCAGCTGATGTAGAAATTAAGGGTATTCCCCCTGACATTTTGGAAGCGGCTCGCGAAAAAGCAATCGCCGATGGGAAAGCTGGTTATAAGTTCACCTTACAACTGCCAAGCTATTTGCCAGTATTGCAGTTCGCTGAGAGCAGCACGTTACGCCAGCGGCTACATACGGCATATGTCACGTTAGCCAGCGACCAAGCTCCGCCGGAGTTCAGCAAATTCGACAACAGCGCGATCATGAAGGAAATCCTCGCGCTGCGCCTCGAGGAAGCCAGGCTGCTGGGCTACAACAACTTCGGCGAAGTATCGGTGGTGGCCAAGATGGCCAAGTCGCCCGACGAAGTCATCTCCTTTTTGCGCGACCTGGCCCGCCGCGCGCGCCCTTATGCCGAAAAAGACGTAGCCGACCTGCGCGCCTTCGCCGCCAGCCAGATGAACCTGGCGGATATCCAGCCCTGGGACTACGCCTACGTCGGCGAAAAGCTCAAGGAAGCGCGCTATGCCTTCAGCGAGCAGGAAGTCAAACAGTACTTCACCGCACCCAAGGTGCTGGCCGGCCTGTTCAAGATTGTCGAAACCCTGTTTGAAGTCGCCATCCGCAAGGACTCCGCACCGGTGTGGAAGCCCGGCGTGGAGTTCTACCGCATTGAACGCGGCGGCGAACTCGTCGGCCAGTTCTACCTCGACCAGCCGGCCCGCACCGGCAAACGCGGCGGCGCCTGGATGGACGACGTGCGCGCCCGCTGGCTGCGCCCCGACACCGGCAAGCTGCAAACCCCGGTGGCCCACCTGGTGTGCAATTTCGCCGACGGTGTGGGCGGCAAACCGGCGCTGCTCACGCATGACGACGTGACCACGCTGTTCCACGAATTCGGCCACGGCCTGCACCACATGCTCACGCAGGTCAACGAGCACGACGTGTCCGGCATCAGCGGCGTCGAGTGGGACGCGGTCGAGCTGCCCAGCCAGTTCATGGAAAACTTCTGCTGGGAATGGGACGTGCTCAAGCACATGACGGCGCACGTCGACACCGGCGCGCCGCTGCCGCGCGCCCTGTTTGACAAAATGCTGGCCGCCAAGAACTTCCAGAGCGGCATGCAGACGCTGCGCCAGGTCGAGTTCTCGCTGTTCGACATGCTGCTGCACACCTCGCACAACCCCGCCGACGACCTGATGGGCCTGCTGGCCGAAGTGCGCAAGGAAGTGGCCGTGATCCCCTCGCCGGCCTACAGCCGCACCGCACACACATTCAGTCACATTTTTTCTGGTGGCTATGCGGCAGGCTATTACAGCTACAAGTGGGCGGAAGTGCTGTCGGCCGACGCTTACGCCGCTTTTGAGGAAGCCGCTACAGCCACCCCCTCTCCTTCGGGAGACGATGCGGGAAAAACCACGGTCACGGTGGAAACCGGCAGAAAATACCGCAAGGCCATCCTCGAGACAGGCGGAAGCCGCCCCGCCATGGAGTCCTTCAAGGCCTTCCGCGGCCGCGAACCGTCGATAGACGCCCTGTTGCGTCATCAGGGCATGGCCTGAAAACGTTAGTAGACTTATCAGACTTCCAATTTCTGGATGATTTGTCTTTTATCCCTGCAACCGGAGCGACTGGAACCATGAAAACAAACGCTGTGAAATCTTTGGCGCCGAATGGCTTGCTGGCCTTGACCCTTATCGCCGGCAGTCTTTTTTCACCCCTGTCGCAGGCCCAGCAGGTCTACCGCATCATCGGGGCTGACGGCAAGGTCACTTTTTCCGACAAGCCGCCGCCTGCGGCCAGCACCGGCAAAATCAGCACGGCCAACACCGGCGGTTCCGGCGGTGCGGCTTCCACCGGCCTTCCTTTTGAATTGAGGCAAGTCGCCAGCAAATACCCGGTGACCCTGTACTCCGGCGAAAACTGCGGTCCCTGCGGCGCCGCCCGCGCCATGCTGGTAAACCGCGGAGTCCCATTTTCCGAAAGAACGGTCACCACGAGCGATGACATCAAGGCCCTCCAGCGCATCAGCGGCGACGCCTCGGTGCCCTTTGCCACCATAGGCGGCCAGCAACTCAAGGGCTTTTCCGACGTGGAATGGACCCAGTTCCTCAATGCCGCCGGTTATCCCGCCACGTCGGTATTGCCGCCCAGCTACCGTCCGCCGGCAGCTGCGCCCCTGGTAAGCGTCGCGGCACCCCCTCCAGCTGCCCCGGCCGCTCGCCCCGCCGCTGCGCCTGAAGCTGTAGCCCCTCCGCCACCGGCAGGGGACAACCCGGCCGGCATCAAGTTTTAAGCAGGGCTTCTTTTTTGAAACGCCGGGCAGCGCCCGGCGTTTTGCCGTCCGGGCTTGAATCGGGGTTTAAAACACCAGCGTCTTGACGCCACCCGGCGCGCCCAGCAGGCACACATGGGCTTTCTGGAAGGCGAACACCCCCACCGTCACCACGCCCGGCCACTGGTTGACCTGCGACTCAAAGGCCAGCGGGTCGGCGATCTTCAGGCCGGTCACGTCCAGGATGTGCTGGCCGTTGTCGGTTACCAGCGGGTTGCCGTCTTTCAGGCGCAGCACGGCCTTGCCGCCCAGCGCCGCGAACTGCCGCGCGATGCGTTTGGCGGCCATGGGAATCACTTCCACCGGCAGCGGGAAGCCGCCCAGCACAGCCACCAGCTTGGACTCGTCGGCGATGCAGACGAACTTGCGCGACTGGGCGGCCACGATCTTCTCGCGCGTCAGCGCCGCGCCGCCGCCCTTGACCATGTAACCCGCGTTGTCGATCTCATCGGCACCGTCGATGTAGACCCCCAGCTCGTCCACTTCCGTCGCGTCGAACACCTTGATGCCCAGGGCCTGCAGGCGTTCGGTGGAAGCGACCGAGCTGGACACCGCGCCGGCGATGCGGTCCTTCATGGTGGCCAGGGCGTCTATGAATTTGTTGACGGTGGAGCCGGTGCCGACGCCGACGATGCTGCCTTCTTCGACGTAGTGCAGGGCCGCCTGGCCGACCAGGGTTTTGAGTTCGTCTTGGGTCATGGGGTGTTGGAAGTGTTGGAGGGGATGGAGGGCGGGAGGGGTAAATGGCGGTTTTGCGACAATCAAGACTCTTGCCCGGGCTTGCACCGCACCGGGCCGTCACAGCCACTTGCCCCGAATTATCCAATGTCCCTGCTCCCCTACGCCCTGGCCCGCCCCTTTTTATTTGGGCTTGATCCCGAAACCGCCCATGAGCTGACCATGGCCTCGCTGGCGCGCACCCAGGGCACGCCGCTGGCACTGGCCTACCTGTCCAGCCGCGTCAGCGACCCGATTGAGCTGGCCGGCCTCAAATTTCCCAATCGCGTGGGCCTGGCCGCCGGGCTGGACAAAAACGCCCGCTGCATAGACGGCCTGGCCGCCATGGGTTTCGGTTTTGTCGAAGTCGGCACCGTCACCCCCAAGGGCCAGCCCGGCAACCCCAAGCCGCGCATGTTCCGCCTGCCCGAGGCCAACGCGCTCATCAACCGCCTGGGCTTCAACAACGAAGGCCTGGACGCCTTCCTGGCTAACGTGCGGCGCGCCAGCGTGCGCAAGCCCGGCGCGCAGGGCGGCTTGCTGCTGGGCCTGAACATCGGCAAGAACGCAGCCACGCCGATTGAAAACGCGGTGGACGACTACCTGATCTGCCTGGACGGCGTCTACCCGCATGCCGACTACGTCACCGTCAACATTTCCAGCCCCAACACCCAGAATCTGCGTGCGCTGCAAAGCGACGAGGCGCTGGACGCCCTGCTGGGCCGCATCGCTGAACGCCGCGAGGCCCTGGCCACGCAGCACGGCAAGCGTGTGCCGATTTTCGTGAAGATCGCGCCCGACCTGGACGAAGCCCAGGTCGCGGTGATCGCCGCCACGCTCAAGCGCCATGCCATGGACGGCGTGGTCGCCACCAACACCACGCTGGCCCGCGATGCGGTCAAGGGCATGCGCCACGCCGAGGAAGCCGGTGGCCTGAGCGGCGCGCCGGTGCTGGAAGCCAGCAACCGCGTCATCGCGCAGTTGCGCGCGGCACTGGGCAAGGGTTTTCCCATCATCGGCGTGGGCGGCGTTTTGAGCGGCGCCGACGCCGTCTCCAAAATCAAGGCCGGCGCCGACGTGGTGCAGATCTACACCGGGCTGATCTACAAGGGCCCGGAACTCGTCACCCAGGCCGCGCAGGCGATCAAGAAGGGCCGTTAGGCCTTAGGCGCCGCGCGCTTTTTCGGCGCGGATTTTTTAGCCACCGCCCCCAATTCCACCCACACAGGCGCATGGTCGCTGGCATGTTCCTGCCCGCGCACCCAGCTGTCCACGCCGGCAGCCTTCAGGCGCGGCGCGAGTTCCGCGTTCAGCAGGATATGGTCTATGCGCAGCCCCGCGTTGCGCTGCCAGTGCTGGCGAAAGTAATCCCAGAAGGTGTAGATGCGCTCCTCGGGGTGCAGCTTGCGCAGGCTGTCCACCCAGCCCTGCGCCAGCAGTTTTTCATACGCCGCACGGCTTTCGGGCTGCATCAGCGCGTCGCGCTGCCATGACTTGGGCTTGTACACGTCCAGGTCTGTCGGGATCACATTGAAGTCGCCCATCAGCGCCACCGGATGGCCCGAGGCATACAGAGCCTTGGCATGCTTATGAAGGCGGCTGAACCAGGCCAGCTTGTACTCAAACTTCGGCCCCGGCTGCGGGTTGCCGTTGGGCAGGTAGAGGCAGGCCACCACGATGCCGTCCACCGCGGCTTCGAGGTAGCGGCTCTGGTCGTCGGCCGGGTCACCCGGCAGTTCGCGGCGTATCTCCACCGGCGCCTGGCCTTTGGCGAGGATGGCCACGCCGTTCCAGGAACGCTGGCCTTTCCACAGCGCTTCATAGCCTGCTTCGCGCAAAGCCTGGTGCGGAAACATGCCGTCCAGCGCCTTGAGCTCCTGCAGGCAGACCACGTCCGGCGCGTCCTTCTCCAGCCACGCCAGCAGCTGCGGCAAACGCGTCTTGATGCCGTTGACGTTGAAGGTCGCGAGTTTCATCGGGCCATCACACGCCGGTTAAACGCCTGGTGAAGGTTTTCCCCGCGGTGTGCGCCGGAAAGCCTCGGCGCCGCCGCTGCCGCCGCCATCCGGGAAGCTGTGCTGCTTGAGCCCGCCACCCTCCCCGGGCTTTACCGGGTTTTCAATCAAGGTGCTGGCGTCATTGCCGTCGGCTGCGTCGTCCGGCTCGCTGTGGGGTGGATGCGGCACGGTCGCGCCTTCGCCGGTCTTGGCGCGTGTGGGGCTGGTGTTTTTGGGCATGGCTTCAAGGTAGCAGTACCGCCCTGCCCCGCGTGTCGGACAACACCGCAAGGGCTTCAGGGTAAGCACCGAGCCCGCATAGAGACTGTCCCCTAGAGTACCCGCCCGGCTTTGTCGCGCCCCCCGTTGCGTCTACGATGCAGGCAGTTTTGACAGGAGACCCGCTTTTGGCCACGACCCCATCTTCCACCTTTGCCTCCGGGTCTTCCCCCTACCCCCACCTGCTCGCCCCGCTGGACCTGGGCTTCACCACGCTGAAGAACCGCGTGCTCATGGGCAGCATGCACACCGGCCTGGAAGACGGCCGCAAGCACTTCCCCGCCATGGCCGCCTACTTTGCCGAGCGCGCGCGCGGCGGCGTGGGCCTGATGGTGACCGGCGGCTTCGCGCCCAACATCGCGGGCTGGACCAAACCCTTTGCCGGCATGCTGGCGAGCACGGGCGCGGCGCGCCGCCACAAGCAGGTGACCGATGCCGTGCATGCCGAAGGCGGCAAGATCGCGCTGCAAATCCTGCACACCGGCCGCTACGGCTACCACCCGCTGTGCGTCGCGCCCTCGCGCATCCAGAGCCCGATCTCGCCCTTCACGCCGCGCGAACTCAGCGCCGGCGGCATCGAACGGCAGATACGCGCCTTCATCCGCTGCGCGCTGCTGGCCCGCGAGGGCGGCTACGACGGCGTCGAGATCATGGGCAGCGAAGGCTATTTCATCAACCAGTTCCTCGTCACCCACACCAACCAGCGCACCGACGACTGGGGCGGCAGCTACGCCAACCGCATGCGCCTGGCCGTCGAGATCGTGCGGCGCACGCGCGAAGCCGTCGGGCCCGACTTCATCATCATTTACCGCCTCTCGATGATCGACCTGATCCCCGGCGGCAGCAGCTGGGAGGAAGTCGTGCTGCTGGCCAAGGCGGTAGAGGCCGCCGGCGCGACCATCATCAACAGCGGCATTGGCTGGCACGAGGCCCGCGTGCCGACGATTGCCACCTCGGTGCCGCGCGGCGCCTTCACCTGGGTCACCCAAAAATTACGCACGGACCTGCGTGCCGCCGGCCTCACGATCCCGCTGGTCACCAGCAACCGCCTGAACATGCCCGAGGTGGCCGAGCAGGTGCTCGCCAAAGGCTGCGCCGACATGGTCAGCATGGCCCGCCCCTTCCTGGCCGACCCGGACTTCGTCAACAAGGCCGCCCAGGGGCGGCGTGACGAAATCAATACCTGCATCGCCTGCAACCAGGCCTGCCTGGACCACGCCTTCAAAGCCAAGCTGGCGAGCTGCCTTGTCAACCCGCGCGCCGGGCATGAGACCGAACTCATCATCAAGATCACCGCCGCCAAAAAACGCGTAGCCGTCATAGGCGCGGGGCCCGCGGGCCTGGCCGCCGCCACCACGCTGGCCCTGCGCGGCCACAGCGTCGATTTGTACGACGCCGCCGACAAGATAGGCGGCCAGTTCAACCTGGCCAAACGCGTGCCCGGCAAGGAAGAGTTCGAGGAAACCCTGCGCTACTTCGGCCAGCGCATCAGCGGCACCGGCGTGCGCCTGCACCTGAACACCCGCGTCAGCGCAGCCGACCTGATCGCGCAGAAGTTCGACGAGGTCGTCCTCGCCACCGGCGTCACGCCGCGCAACCCGCGCATCCCGGGGCAAGATCATCCCAAGGTGCTCAGCTACATCGACGTGCTGCTCGGCCGCCAACCCGTGGGCCAGCGGGTGGCCTTGATCGGCGCGGGCGGCATAGGTTTTGACGTGGCCGAATTCCTGGTCACGCCCGCCGGCCATTCCACCGCGCTGGACCTGCCCGCCTGGCTGGCCGAATGGGGTGTGGCCGACCCCGGCGAGGTGCGCGGCGGCGTCGTGCGCCCGCAGCCCACGCCGCCCGCGCGCCACGTCACGCTGCTGCAGCGCAAGCCCGGCAAGCTGGGCGCCGGCCTGGGCAAGACCACCGGCTGGATACACCGCGCCGCGCTCAAAATGAAAAACGTCGAGATGCTCTCGGGCGTCAACTACGAACGCATTGGCGAGCAGGACTCCGGCCTGGGCCTGTTCATCACCTTCGGCGAAAAGCGCCAGGACGGCACCGTGCTGGCCGTCGACAACATCGTGCTGTGCGCCGGCCAGGAACCGCTGCGCGAGCTGCTGGAGCCGCTGCGCGCTGCCGGCGTCAAAACACATTTGATAGGCGGCGCCGACGAGGCCAGCGAGCTGGATGCCAAGCGCGCGATTGACCAGGGGACGCGGGTGGCTGCTGCGCTTTGAGAAAGAGCCGCTCAGGCCTTTAACTCCCTCTCCCAGGGGGAGAGGGAGAAAACCTAGAAGCGCAGCAGGCTGAACACCAGCAGCCCCAACGCCATCCCAAAACTCAGCGCATGCACATTGGCCGCCATGGCGATGCGTTTCATGAGCCGCATGCCCTGCTGGTCTTTCGAACCCAGCAGGAACAGCAGGCACATCTCGCGCCGCGTCAGCGGGTCGACCACGCTGT
The DNA here is from genome assembly GCF_943369675.1 of Polaromonas sp. YR568. Taxonomy (GTDB): domain Bacteria; phylum Pseudomonadota; class Gammaproteobacteria; order Burkholderiales; family Burkholderiaceae_C; genus Polaromonas. Next base: position 16,015 of record NZ_CALROB020000010.1, read on the forward strand.
GTTCTTTAAGCGCCTTGTGCATGGACACCGAGAGATAAAGCGCCGCCACTGAGGCGAGCAGCACGATGGGAAAAAACAGGCCGCGCACCAGCCACACCGGAAGCTGGGGCGCGAACCAGGCGCGCAGCATGTCGGCGGCGGCAAAAATCAGGAACCCCGCGGTGAAACCCAGCCATTCGTGCGTGCGGAACTTCGCCATCATTTGCCTGGCCCTGGCTTCCAGGGGCAATTCGTAACTCATGGGGGTCACCTCGTGCGGGGGCGTTGCGGCGCGTATGGCCTGGCCCGCGCGCCGGCCTGCGCGGGGTGCGAGGATTCTGCGGAGGAATGCCCGCGCTGGCAATACTGCAAATGCAGGAGGCGGCCACGGACAGCCGGGATAAATCAGCGGCGCAACGGGTCCAGCAATGGCTTCAGGCCGTTGTGGTCGATTTCCTGCATCAGCGCCAGCAGGCGGCCGATTTCGCCCTTGGGAAAGCCCTCGCGGGCGAACCAATTGAGGTAGTTGCCCGGCAGGTCGGCGATCAGCGTGCCCTTGTGTTTGCCGAAAGGCATTTCGCGAGTCACCAGCAGCAGCAAGTCCTCGGGGTTCATATATAGGCGAAAGGCCCTAGCCGCCGGCCCGTTTGGCCGCAAAGCCCTGCTTCAGCAGCGCCGCCAGCACCAGATCGCAATGGTCTCCCTGCACCTCGATGACGCCGTCTTTGGCCGTGCCACCGGAACCGCAGGCCGCCCTGAGCTGCTTGCCGAGCAGCGCCAGGGCCATGGCATCCAGCGGCAGCCCCTTGACCACCGTCACGGTCTTGCCGCCCCGGCCCTTGCTTTCACGGCTCACACGCACCGGGCCGCCCGCCGCGGGAGCTTGCGCCTGCGTGCAGGTGCAGGCCGCCACCGGCCGGCGGCAAGCGGGGCACATTCTTCCGGCTTCGGTGGAATACACCAGGCCGCCTGCGGGAGCTTGTTTCATCTAACTACGGGGATATACGGGGGAAGTTGAGCTTGCGGGCCACGCACACGGCCCTGATTTCTCGAACGATCGTTCGTAAAAGTTTGTGAACCAATTCACTAAAGACGAAAAATGTACCTTATAAACAGGGCAGGGATCAGGCGGTACGCCCTTCTTCTTCAGACATAAAACGGGCGACTTCAGGGCACATTCATGACGGCAACGGGTTTTCTGATCGGGTTTTTTATCTTCGTCGGCAGCGTTGCCCTGGGTGCGCTGGGCTACGAACGCTGGCTGTCCCATGTGGTGGCCGCCCGCAAGAAGGTGGCGCGCAACCACACCCTGCGCGCCAAACCCCTGGCCAGCCGCGACGAACTCCAGGTCTGGCGCTGGCTCGAAGAGGTTTTCCCCGGGCACCGCATCCTGCCCAAAATCCCCTTCACCGGTTTTATCGAACCCAACCAGCGCGGCGGCGACGCGCACTGGCAGGCGCTGCTGGGCAACGTGAGTTTTTCCTGCGCCCTGGCCGACCACAAAGGCACGGTGCTGGGCTGCATCGACGTGCTGGGCCGCGGCGAGGTGACCGACCGCCAGCATGCGTTCAAGCGCGAGCTGCTGAGCCGCGCCGGTATTCCCTACTGGATCATCGAAAGCCAGCGCCGGCCTGGCGCCGCGTTGCTGCGCGAAAAATTCCTGGGCCCGGCCCCCGGCGAAGCCGGCAAACTGGCCGCCGGGCAGAAGCCCCCGGAACGCGCGCCCCGCCCGGCGCCCACCCGGCTGGAGCAGCCGCAGCTCTCGCGCGTGTCCAGCAATGCGTCCGACCTCACCAAAACCGGCATGACGCCGCTGCACTTGAAGTCCACCCTCAAACTGCAGGCGCTGGCCCGGGCCTTTGCCCTGCGCCTGGCCGGCGAAGGGCCGCCGCGCAGGCACGTCCACTACTCAAGCACCAACCCGGGCAGCTCGATTATTTAGGGGCTTCTGGGTTGTTCCCTCTTGGCGCCCTCTCCCTCTGGGAGAGGGAGTAAAAAGCCTACGCCCCCTTCAGCAAAAACTCCATCTCCGTCCCCGCCAGGTTCAACACGTCATGGTGGGCGAGCGGCGTCGCCTTGGCACTGATGGGTTTGCCGTTGAGCGTGGACGGCGTGTCGCCGTCCATGTGGGCCACGTAATAACCGTCGCGCCGGTGCGAGATCGACACCACGGCCACGCCCGGCTGGCCGAAGGTGGTGACGGCCTTGACCACCGGCACCTCCAGCCCCGCCGACGAACCCGACAGCACTTTGAGGCTGGCCTGCCGCGCGCCGGCGGTACCGGGAAGGCCTATCGCGTCCAGCGACATGGCGGTGGTTTCCTCGGGCGCACTGGACGCCTCGTGTTCCGACCTCGCCAGGAACTGGATGTGAAAGCTTCCGATGTTGATCACGTCGTTGTCGTGCAGCAGCTGGCGCGCCTTGACGATCTGGCCATTGAGGTAGGTGCCGTTGGTGCTGCCCAGGTCCTGCAGGTAGACGTCGGCGATGCCCTTGAGCTCAAACACGCAGTGCTCACCGCTGACCACCAGGTTGTCCAGCACGATGTCGTTGTACGGCCTGCGGCCCAGCGTGGTGCGGTCGTTCGTCAGGTAGACGTGCTTGATTTCGACGCCTTCGACCGAGGCAATGAGTTGCGGCATGAGAAAAGGCCTTTCTTCTTGATGGCAGCCGCCACTCCCAAGGTGGAGGCGAAAAGCCCATCCTAGCGCCGGTGCCGCACGGGCACAAGCGGCCACCCACGGCCGCTCTAGCCCTTCGCCGAGCCCGTGTTCCTGCAAGCGGCGCGGATCAGCCGCTGCGTCGGGTTGGGCGTCACGTCGCGAAACTCCATGCGCCGCATCACGTGTTCAGGGTAGGTCGAGGTCTTGTGCGACTTGCCCTTCCACAGCGGCTCCAGGTAAAAATCCAGCGAAGCGTAGCGCGCGGCTTTGTTCGCGCAGTCGAACTGCACGGTGGAGATGTAGGAGCGGTAAGGCACGCCCTCCCAGCTGGTACGCGGCGTGGAGCGGCTTACGCGGATTTTCATCGTGCGCACGTCGTCCTTCACGGACAAGGGTATGGGATCGACCTCGATGGTGTTCACGGCCGGGTCCTGCGCATCGCCCATCACGTTAAACCACTCGGTCTGCGCGTGCAGCATGGGTGCGCCTCCCAACAAAACCCACGACAGGATGTACTTTTTCATACGGTATCTTTGATAAGCATTGCGTCTTTACGCGACACCGGGAAGGCATCAGCACCGATGCTGCGCCCCCAAGAATGTTTCCTTCTTTTGCAGCACTTGCACAATGTCGCATTCCAGCCAGTCTACCTGCGCGCAACGCGCCTTGTCACATGAAAAGACGTTTTCCTACAGCGGTATTTGCGGGCGGAACAACAACTTGTAGGCGGCCACCCACACGCAGGCGCGCCGCATCCTTGCGCGCACGCTTTTGGCGCGGCGTTAACTTGAGGGCATGGAGTTTTTCCATGTCCCCTCAACCCTGAAACCCGAAAGGTACATCTCATGAACAAGGACCAAGTCAAAGGCAAGATCAAGGAAGTCGCCGGCGAAGTGCAGGAACACACCGGCAAAGTGATCGGTAGCACCGAGCAGCAGGCCAAGGGCCATGCACGCGAGATGGAAGGCAAAGTCCAGAAGGCTGTCGGCGACGTGAAGGAAAACGTCAAGGACGCCGGCAAAGCCGTTGAAAAAGAAATGAACCGCAACCGTTAAGACGCTGCTGTTCCCTACGCAAATCGGCCGGTTTTACCGGCCGATTTGCTGTGCGCGCCACTTTCGCTGCTTTTATTTGCCTGATGATTTTGACCGGCTGTTTCAAGGCTTCGGCTGACGGCCGCATGCGCCTTGACCGCTGGTACGCCGCATGCACGCCCGCCATCATGGGGGCGTAGCCACTCAAGGAAACCATGCCCCGCAAAGCCCCCACCCCCAACGTCCCCGCCGTCTCCCTTCCCGACGACCTCACCCACGGCGGCCTGCGCCAGCGCGGCGTCACCATCCAGGGTTACAGCCTGCAGTTGCACGACGGCGAAGGCTTTGTGGGCGACAGCGTCAGCCGCACGGCCTACAGCGACATGCTGGACACCTGGCGCAAGCTCTACAGCGGCATCAGCGGCCTCGATGCGCTGGGCCGCAAGCCCACACCGGACATCAGCAAGAAGCGGCTTGACACGCTGCTCAGGCGCAACGGCAAGGCCGCGGCCATCATCTCCGCCGCGTCGGAAGACTACGCCTGGCAGCTGGCCCGTGTGGTCAAACGCTTCCTCGCCCATCCCTCGTGGCAGGGCGTGCGGCGCATCGTCGTGGGCGGCGGCTTCCAGCAAAGCCTGGTCGGCGAGCTGGCCATAGACCGCGCGGCGGAGTTGCTCTACCAGCAGGGCAGCCATGTCCACCTGATGACGCTGCGCCACCACCCCGATGAGGGCGGCCTGATCGGCTGGGTGCACCTGGCGCCGCCTGAAGTTCTCGCCGGCTACGACGGCTTCCTGGCCGTCGACATAGGCGGCACCAACGTGCGCTGCGGCATCGTGCGGCCGCGCGCGCACAAGACGCCGGACCTCACCGACGTCAGGGTCAGCGGCCTCAGCAAGTGGAGCCACGCCGGCGACGACGACGCCACCCGGCGCGAGGACCTGGTGCAAGGCATCGCCGGCATGCTGAAAAAACTCATCCGGCAGGCCGGCCGCAAGGGGTTGAAGCTCGCGCCTTTTGTCGGCGTGGCCTGCCCCGGCATGATCAATGAGGACGGCTCCATCACCGGCGGCGCGCAAAACCTCCCCGGCAACTGGGAAAGCCCGCGCTTCAACCTGGCGCTGCAACTCGGCGAAAACCTGCCCCAACTCAAGGGACGGGACATGCAGGTGCGCCTGCACAACGACGCGGTGGTGCAAGGCCTGTCGGAGTTGCCCTTCATGCAGGGCGTGAAGCGCTGGGCCGTGCTGACGGTGGGCACCGGGCTGGGGAATGCGAGTTTTATCAATACCGACGCGCCCGCCGCCCCCAGGAAACGGGCGGCCAAAACCTGACGCCGGCCGCAAGCCGCTTTAGCGCGGCGCGATAGGCGCCCCTACCACCACGCCCGGAAACACCGGCAACCGTTCAACCGGCACCGTGGCCGGCGGCTGCAGCACCACACCCGGCACGCCGCCCGAATCCCCGCCCTGCACCTCGGGCTGTTGCGGCGTGGTGTTTTCCGCCGGGGCCTGGATGGTCACGTACTTGATCACCGGCGCGGGCTGCCAGCGCGGTGCGCCGCCTTCCACGGCCGGCGAGCTGGACATGCCCGCAACCGATGGCGCCTCGCCGGGCTGGCCTTCCTGCGGCGGCTCGGCGCCGTTGAGCAGGGCCTCGATGCGCTGCTGCTCCTGGTCCGTCACGGGGCCGCCCTGGGGTGCGGGGAAGCGCTGATTGGCGTCCACCACCTTGGCCTTGATCGCGTGCTGGAAAAACTCGCCCACGATGGGCAGCGCGCTGCGCGCGCCCTGCCCCCAGCTGTCGCCCATGGTCACGCGGTTGTCGTTAAAACCCACCCAGGCGCCGGCCACCAGCTGCGGGTGCATCAGGATGAACCAGCCGTCGGTGTTGCCCTGCGTCGTGCCGGTCTTGCCGGCCAGGTCGGCGCGCAGGCCGTAGCGGCTGCGTATCGCCGCGCCCGTGCCCTGGTCGACCACGCCGCGCATCACGTCCAGCAGCGTCTGCGCCACCGTGGCGGGCATCGCGGTCTCCGGCACCTTGGCCTCGAATTCTTCGAGCACCTTGCCGTTGCGGTCTTCCACGCGCGTCACCAGGATAGGCTCGATGTAGCGCCCGTCATTGGCCAGCGTGCCGTAGGCCGACACCATTTCCTTCAGCGTCACCGGGCTGGTGCCCAGCGCGAGCGAAGGCACCTCTTCCAGCTTGCTTTGGCGCACGCCCATGGACTTGGCCAGTTTGGCCACATGGGCCGGGCCCACCACCTGCATGACCTGGGCGGTGATCGTATTTTTCGAGAACATCAAGCCCTGGCGCAGGCTCATGAACTCGCCGCTGGGGCCGCCGCCGTCGGTGGGCCGCCAGAAGGTGCCGTCGCCCAGCGGGATTTCCACCGCGCCGTCGACAAACCCGTCGCTGGGTTTGGCGCCGTCCTCAAACGCCGCACCGTACACAAAGGGCTTGAAGGTCGAGCCCGGCTGGCGGCGCGCCTGCTGCACGTGGTCGAACTGGTCGTCGGAAAAATCACGGCTGCCCACCCAGGCGCGTACCTGGCCGTTGGTCGGGTCCAGCGCCATAAAGCCGGCCTGCAGCCGCGTCTTCTCTTCCTTCAATGTCTGCATGAATTCGGCGTCGGCCGTCAGCGTCTTGATCGCCGCGTCGTCGGCCTGCCCGGCGGCGCGCGCGGCCTTGTACTCCTTGGTGTCGCGCACAAAGGTCAGGGCCAGCTCGCGCTGGGCGCCGCTTTTGGCCTTCCAGCCTGAATTGAAGCGCCAGTCGCCCGCGACGATTTTCTGCAGGCGGTCGGCCTGCGCCACCAGCGCCTTGTTGGCCATGTCCTGCAGGCGCGAATCAATCGTGGTGCGCACCACCAGGCCGTCGGCATAGATGTTGTAGTCGTTGCGGTCGGCCCAGTCGATCAGCCAGCGGCGCAGTTGCTGCGACAAATGCGGCATCTCGCCCAGCTCGGGCTCCAGCCGCTCGAAGTCGATCTTCAGCGGTTTTTTCTTGAGCAGCGCGAACTGCGCCTCGGGCAGCTTCTCATGCTTGACCATTTGCGCCAGCACGATGTTGCGGCGCTGCGTCGCGCGTTCGGGGTTGGACACCGGGTTGTAATAACTCGCGCCCTTGAGCATCCCCACCAGCGTCGCGCTTTGCAGCACGTCCAGCTCATTGGCCGACTTGTCGAAATAGGTGCGCGCCGCCATCTCGATGCCGTAGGCGTTGTAGAGGAAGGGCACGGTGTTGAGGTAACTCTCGAGGATCTCTTCCTTGGTGTACACCGCCTCTATCTTGAAGGCCGTGATCGCCTCCTTGAGCTTGCGCGTCAGCGTCGCGGAGCGGCCAATGTCTTCGGGGTAGAGGTTGCGCGCCAGCTGCTGCGTGATGGTGGAGCCGCCCTGCTTGCGCCCCGTGAGCGTGTGGAACACCGAGGACGCCGTGCGCTTGAAGTCCATGCCGTGATGGTCGTAAAAGCGGTGGTCCTCCGTTGCGATCAGCGCCGCCACCACGTTGGGCGAAATGTCCTGCAGCTTCACCCAGTCGCGGTTGGCGCGCGAGAAAGCCGCCAGTTCCTTGCCGTCCACCGACATCAGCACCGACGGCTTGGCCGTCTTGGCCTTGAGCAGGTCGTTGATGCTGGGCGTGAACGGGATCAGCAGCAGCACATACAACAGCAGCGCCACAGGAACCGCCGCCACGCCCAGCCCCACACCACGCCAGGTCGGGTGGCGCAGGCGCCCGGGAATGGTGGCCGCGAATTCACGCAGGCGGATGCCGTAGGGGGTCAATCGGGTCAGGAGCTTGTTCATCATTGGGAGGTAGTCTAATTCCAGCCGGTAAACCGGCCTGTAGGACGGCGGCGCAGCGGTAAGCAGCGGTAACCGGCACCTTGAGGCGGTCAAAAACGGCCGACAGGGAACCGAAATCCTGCCCTTGCCTCCAACCTCAGCGGCCCCGGCGCCCACCACCCTGTAAGAAACCGCTCCCCACGCCGACCAACTGCCACACCCACCACCCCAACAGCCCGCAACCATGAATAAATACCTTGTCACCCTCGCCGCCATCGCCATGGCCGCCCTGACTTTTTTAGGCAGCGGCTTTAGCGCCGTCGCCGCCCAGGAAAAAGCCGTCAAGCTGCCCGCCCCCACCCTGGACACCCCCGCCGCACAAGCCAACACCGCCACCGCGGTCTTCGCCGGCGGCTGCTTCTGGGGCGTGCAGGCCGTCTTCCAGCACACCAAGGGCGTGCTCAACGCCGTCTCAGGCTACGCAGGCGGCGACAAATCCACCGCCAGCTACGACATGATCGGCTCAGGCCGCACCGGCCACGCCGAGTCCGTGCAGGTCACCTACGACCCGAAACAGATCAGCTACGGCAAGCTGCTGCAGATCTACTTCTCCGTCGCCCACGACCCCACCACCCTGAACCGCCAGGGCCCCGACAGCGGCACGCAATACCGCTCCGCTGTTTTCTACCAGGGCGCCGAGCAAAAGAAGATCACCGAAAGCTACATCGCCCAGCTCGACGCCGCGAAAGTCTTCCCCGGCAAGATCGTCACCCAGCTCACGCCTTTCACCGCCTTCTATCCCGCAGAGGCCTACCACCAGGACTACGCCACGCTGAACCCCACGCAGCCCTACATCGCGCGCTTTGACTTGCCGAAAATCGCCAACCTCAAAACCGTGATGCCCGAGGTCTACCGCGACAAGCCCGTGCTGGTGTCCCAGGCCGGCAAAGCCGTGTAAAGCCGGCGCTTGCCGCCGCCACTGGCGGCAATGGCCTACAAATACAAGGCAGGCCGCGGGCTAAGGTGGTTCCATCCCCTCAAGGAGCCACCCATGTTTTTATCCCAGCACGCAAGGCCGGCCATACAGCCCGACCGCATCAACCTCAACGACAAGGCGAATACCTACGCCTGGACGCTGGTGCTGGACGTCAGCCAGGAGCAGCTGCGCAGGGCGATTGCGGCGGTGGGGGATACGGCGGTGAATGTGAAGAATTACCTGCGGGGGCATCCGCAGCAGCGGTCGTCATTTGACCAGTCGTCCTTCGGCTAGGCTGGATTCACCCACCAAAAAACGCGGCCAAAGTGCGGGCAAGCCCCGTTGATGACAGCCGCCCTTTTCGCCACAATGCCTAGACGCTGACTTTCTTAACCGCGTGCGGCGCATGCACTGAAGACACCATGCGCAGGAGGTAATGCCATGGCCTTTCCCTTGCAGCAGCCGTCCCCTCATCCATCCCCCGTCGTGACTGGCATCAAGCGTCGCACCGCGCTGGTTGCCCTGCCCGGTTTGCCGGCCGGCCTGATCGGCGTCGGCCTCCCGGCTCACACCGCACACGCGCAAGCGCCCACCACCGCACCGCGCCTGCAATCCTGGCCCCTCCACACCCGCGCCGCCACCGGCATCCACGACATCGCGCCCGCGCCCGACGGCGGCGTCTGGTTCTCCGCCCAGCGCAGCGGCCACCTGGGCTGGTTTGACCCGCGCAGCGGCAAAACGGAATTGATCGCCCTGGGCAACGGCTCATCACCCCACGGCGTCATCGCCGGCCCCGACGGCGCGGCCTGGCTCACCGACGGCGGGCAAAACGCGATTGCCCGCGTGGCCTGGCCGTCGCGGCAAGTGAAAGTCTTCCCCCTGCCCACCGGCACGCCCTACGCCAACCTCAACACCTGCGCCTTCGACGGGGACGGCCATCTGTGGTTCACCGGCCAGAGCGGCTACGTCGGCAAGGTCGACGTGCGCAGCGGCGCCGTGACGGTAAAAGACTCTCCCCGCGGCCGCGGCCCCTACGGCATCTGCGCCACGCCCAAAGGCGATATCTGGTGGTGCTCCCTGGCCGGTTCCTTTATCGCAAACATAGACCGCAAGACCGGCGAGTCCCGCATCGTCGAGCCGCCCACACCGCGCCAGGGCGCGCGCAGGGTCTGGTCAGACAGCAAAGGCCGCATCTGGGTGTCGGAATGGAGCAGCGGAAACCTCTCGGTGCACGACCCGGCACTGGGCACAAGCGCCAACAGCTGGAAAACCTGGAAGGCCCCGGGCGCCGACCCCCATGTCTACGCGGTCTATGTCGACAACAAGGACATCGTCTGGGCCTCGGAGTGGAGCAACAACGCGATGCTGCGCTTTGACCCGGGCAGCGAGAGGTTTGAGGCGATCCCGCTGCCCCGCGCCAATGCCGCGGTGCGGCAGATTCTGGGGCGGCCTGGGGAGGTCTGGTTGCCTGAGAGTGGGACGGAGTTTGTGACGATGATTCGGACGGGGTGAGCCATCCGGCGCCACCCGTCAATGGAACGCCCAAGCGCGCCATGCATGGCGGCGATCTCAGGCGGTCGCCGCCGCCCTGCTGCGTGTCGCGCCCGTTTCCCGTACCGGCGGCAAGCCGAACATGCGCCCGTATTCGCGGGTGAACTGCGGCACGCTTTCATAGCCCACCGCAAACGCCGCGCTGCTCGCGCTCACGTCCTCCGACAACATCAAGCGCCGAGCCTCGATCAGGCGCAACTGTTTCTGGAACTGCAGCGGCGACAGTGAAGTCACGCTGCGAAAGTGCTGATGGAATGAAGACAGACTCATACCCGCTACGCCCGCCAGCCGCTCCACCGGCAAGGGCTGCGCAAAATCCCGCCTCAGCACCGACACCGCGCGCGCAACCCGCTGCGCATGGCCGTCCGGCCAGCCCAGGCGCCGTATCGCGGCTCCCAGCCGGCCCGCCAGCAGCCAGTAGTGCATCTCGCGCACCAGTTGCGCCCGCAGCACCGGCAAGGCTGCGGGGCGATCGAGCAATCGCATCAGGCGCAGTGCCACATCGGCAACCTCGGCCTCGGTAGTCCCCACCCGCACGGCCGCGGCATCGGCCGCGGGCCCGTCCTTCATCTGCAGCACCAGCTCCGCGATCACCGCAAGGTCCAGCTCCAGCACCAGGGAGAGGTAAGGCGCAGGCACACTCGCGCGCGTGATCTGGTTGACCGTAGGCACGTCTGCCATGATCAGCAACGATTCGCCCGCGGTGAACGCGAAGGATTGGGTGCCCATGACCACCTGCTTGCCGCCCTGCAGCAAGAGACAGACCAGCGGCTGCGAAATCGCATGCACCAGGCCGCTGGGCGCAGTCGCGCGCACCAGGGTCAGGCCCGGGACGGCCGTCTGCACCAAGCCCGCCTTGTCGGCATGGGCCTCGGCATAGCGGCCGACAACATCCAGAAGAAGAGGCGTGTTCATGCCGCAAGACTAACCGCTGGCGGCAGGTTGCGGCTAGCCCGGTGTCGAAATCTGGAGGATCAGGCAAGAAGCAACGAGCTTCCGGCAACCCGCGCCGGCCCACCCGCCGGACACTGAAAGCCGTTATCCACCACCCCTCCAGACAAGGAACCCGACCATGAGCAACATGACCACCATCACCCTCGTCACCGGTGCCAGCCGCGGCCTGGGCCGTAATACCGCCCTGAGCATCGCCCGCCGCGGCGGCGACGTCGTCCTTACCTACCAGAGCCGGGCCGAAGACGCGCAAGCCGTCGTCGCTGAAATCCAGGCCATGGGCCGCAAGGCCGTGGCCCTGCAGCTGGATACCGGCAAGGTCACGACCTTTGCGCCCTTCGCCGACCGCCTGCGCGCCGCGTTGCGTGACACCTGGCAGCGCGACACTTTCGACCACCTCGTCAACAACGCCGGCCACGGTGACTACGCCCTGATAGGCCAGACCACCGAAGCGCAATTCGACGGCCTCGTCAACGTGCACTTCAAGGGCGTCTACTTCCTGACGCAAACCCTGCTGCCCCTGATCGCCGACGGCGGCCGCATCGTCAACCTGTCCTCGGGTCTCACAAGAACGTCCTACCCCGGCTACGCCGCCTACGCGGCCGTCAAGGGCGCAGTCGAAGTGCTGACCCGCTACATGGCCAAGGAACTGGGCGCACGCGGCATCGCCGTCAACACCGTGGCGCCAGGCGCGATAGAAACCGACTTCGGCGGCGGCGCCGTACGCGACAACCCCGAGATCAATCAAGTATTCGCAGGCATCACCGCATTGGGCCGCGCCGGCCTGCCCGACGACATCGGCCCGATGATCGCCAGCCTGTTGACCGAGGACAACCGGTGGGTGAATGCGCAGCGGATTGAGGTGTCTGGTGGCCAGGGGATTTGAGGAGGCACGGCCGGCCATGGTGAGCAGCATGTTCACCGTCCAGGCCGTCTCCGTCTTGGCGTCGTTGAACGTAAACGGCCCAAGAACACCTCACTGTTAAAGTGGCCCCATGGACGACTACACCCAACTCGCCGAATCCCTGAACAGCGGCGGGCTGGAAGCCGGGCTTCGTTTCCTGAACCAGCGTGTCGACCACCGCTTTACCGCCGTCTACCGGCTACAGGACATGGTGCTGCACAACGTGGAGCTGGTCGACAAGTTGGTGGACGATGACTTTGACCGCGGCGGCCTACAGTCAGTGCCGCTGGGCGACAGTTTTTGCCAGTTTGTGCTGCGCGACGGCTTCTTCCGCACCAGCCGCACCACGGGCATGGAAGCCCTGAACGGCCACCCGCACCAGGGCGTGATGGAAAGTTATGTGGGCCTGCCGCTGATGACCTCACCCGACCACATGTTCGGCACGCTGTGCCACTTTGACTTTGCCGAGCGGGCGCTTTCCGACGAAGAGTTCACATTCCTGCAGCGCGTGGCGCGCTTGTTGCCGCGCTACCTCTAAGCCATACCGCGCTGGCCTGCGAAGAGCGCAGCACTCCGCCGCCGCAAGGCCCACGCAAAGTAAACCCCCTCCGCCGCCATCACCCCCCCGCCCAGCGCCACCACGGCATGGGTGCCTATGCGGTCTATTAAAGCCGCGGCCAGCACCACGCCTATCGACTGGCCCAGGAACAGGAAGGAAGCGAACATCGACACGGCAGTGCCGCGCGCCTCGGGCGCCATCTGGGTGGCGTTGGCCTGCATGACGTTGTGGAACATGAAGAAACCAAAGCCCGCGATGAGGCTGGCGGGAATGGCCGGGCCCCAGTGCGGTATGTAGGCCAGTGCCAGCGCGCCTATGCCGACCAGCGAGCCGCCCAGCAGCACCAGGCCGTGCTGGCCCAGGCGCGGTATCAAGGCGCGGCCCACGATCATGTAGCCGACGCCACCCAGGCCGAAGAGCGCGACGATGGCGCCCGAGACCGAGAGCGACAAACCCAGGGCATGGTGCAGGTGCGAGGCCCACATGGCCAGCACGCCAAAACCCACGGCGCCTTCAATCACGGCCAGCAGCAGGATGGTGCGCGACCAGGGGTGGCTGATGATGAGCAAAGCCTGTTTGACGAAGTGCGGGCGCGGCACGGGCGCCTGGTCTGTTGGAGCCGCTTCCGCCTTCGGCACTGCCTGCTGCCGGCGCAGGTCGCCCAACAGCAGCGAGCCGACCGCGCCGAACAGTAGCACCAGGAAGGCAAAGGCCCAGCGCCAGCCGAGCGCATCGGTCAGCAGCCCGCCCAGCAACTGGCCGCAGACGATGCCCAGCGTGCTGCCCAGGCCCGTGCGCGTGAGCATTTCCTGCAGCTCGTGCGGCGGCACGGCGTCACCGACCCAGGCCATGGCCAGCGGGATCAGCGCGGCGGCCCCCAGCGCCATCATGATGCGGGCGAGCAGCAGCACGTCCAGGCTGGTGGCAAACACGGCGACCGCGCTGCCGACGCTGCAGCCCAGCGCGGCAAAGGTGACGATGCGGAACTTGCCCAGCCTGTCGCCCAACGGGCCGTAAAAGAGTTGCGAGACGCCGTAGGTGACGGCAAACACAGAGACGACCTGCGCGGCCTGCGCAAGGCTGACGGCAAAGACGCGCGAGAGCTCGGGCAGCATGGCGTCGCAAATGCGCTGGGCCACCATGCTGGAAAAGGTGGCGCAGGAGAGCAGCAGGATGGAACGGCGGGTGGCGGGAGAAATCGAGTGGGTGGCGCCAGGCGCGGTTGCGGAAGTCATGAAGGTGGACGGGCCCGGATCAAGTGCCGCGGGCGACAGGCCCAGGCTCCGTCGGATTGTAGGCAGTACGGGCAAACCCCATGGGCCGCCCCGGAAACCCGCTGGCGCCCTTGCGCCGCCTGTGCAAAATGGGCGCATGGACGATCTGGAGACAGCCATGGGCGGCGCGCCTGACACGGCAAGCGATGTGGCCAGACCGTTCAACTTCCGGCCCTTGCAGGCGGCCGACCTGCCCATGCTGCACGGCTGGCTGTCGCGCCCGCACTGGACGCAGTGGTGGGGGCCGGCGCCCACGCTGGCCGAGGTGCAGGCCGACTACGGCGCCTGGATCAACGACCCGGCCCAGGTGCAGCCGCATATCGCGAATCCAGCCCAATCCCCAAGAAAGCCGAATCTCAGGTGAAATTATTTTTGTCCAAATGACAGCAGCAAAGCGTACACGGCATAACTCAAAAATACCCCCCCGTTAATCAAGAAGAAAACTCCACCCAAGGATCCAAGTCGTTTACCTTGGGGTAGCTCTCTCATTGCAGCGCCCCCAGCAATAGCTCCGACGAACAGTATCCAAAGCAGCACGTTCAAAATATCATCGCCGCTCATCCTCAAAAAAGAGGTAAGCGTATCCAGATTGGAAAGAACCAAAATCACCGCAGCGCAGGCGGCGGCGGAAGCTTGCGCCGCTATACGACCAAAGGAAGAGGTCACAGTCATACAGCGAATTGGTAATTTAGCCTGGCATCAAAGCGCCTTGCCCAGCCGCCCGACACCCTCTTCAATCTTCGCCACGTCCGCCGTGGCAAAGCTCAGCCGCAGCGTGGACAGGTCGGGGTTGCTAGCGTAAAACGGCGCGCCCGGCACAAAGGCGACGAGTTGCTCGATCGCCTTCTTCGCGAACTCACCGGCGTCTTTCGTCTTGCCGTTCGCGCCCGTGAGCCGGGCCCAGAAAAACAAACCGCCTTGCGGTTGCGTAAATTCAATCGCGTCGCCGAGTTCGCGCTTCAGGGCATTGCCCATGGCGGTGGCGCGTTCGCCGTAGACCTTGCGCACGTGCTTGAGGGTGTCGGGCATGCGGCCGGCCTTGAGGTATCGGGCGGCGGTGGCCTGGGCGAAGGTGCTGGTGTGGGCGTCGCTGAACTGCTTGCACATGGTGGCCTTGGCCAGTAGTTCGGCAGGGGCGATCATCCAGCCCACGCGCAGGCCTGGCGACAGCACCTTGCTGAGGGAGCCGCAGTGCGCGAGCAGTTCGCGGCTGCCGGGCACGCTGGGGCTGAGCGCCAGCAGCGAGGGCGGCGGCGCTTCGCCGAAGTAGAGGTCGCCGTAGGGGTCGTCTTCAACGATCAGGGTCTGGTGTTTGACGGCCATCTCCAGCACCTTCTTGCGGCGCTCCAGGCTCAGCAGCGCGCCGCTGGGGTTGCCGAAGGTGGGGATGAGGTAAACGAACTTGGGCTTGTGCTGGGCGATGAGTTGTTCGAGCTCGTCTGTCTTGACGCCGTGGGCGTCTATGGGCGCGCTGATGAGTTCGGCGCCATAGAGGCGAAAACACTGGATGGTGGCGAGGAAGGTCGGGCCTTCGACGATGACCTTGTCGCCGGGGGAGATCATGGTCTTGCCGAGCAAATCAAGCGCCTGCTGGCTGCCGGTGGTGACGATGAGGTTCTCGGGCGCGACGTCTCTGGCGCCCTTGGTGGCCATGAAGGCGCTGAGCTGTTCACGCAGCGGGCCGTAGCCTTCGGTGGCGCCGTATTGCAGCGCGCCGCCGGGTTCTTCATTGAGGGCCTTGTTGCTGGCTTCCTGGATGCCGGCGACGTCGAACATGGCGGGGTCGGGGAAGCCGCCGGCAAAGCTGACGATGCCGGGTTTGCCCAGCAGCTTGAAGAGTTCGCGGATGGCGGAGGTTTCGACGTTGTTGAGGCGGTCGGCAAAGTGCAAGGGCATGGTGGGTGTCTTTGGCTGGAGCTGAAGAAAAATGTTTCGCCTGAATGGTAACGCTGGCCGCCTGGACACGTCTTTGCCGAAAGACTAAATCGCCTTTTAACGATAAATTGACAATATTGTATAAAAACGATATTGTGCAAATATCACTCCAAGGCGGTATCCATGAGTACGCTTCAAACCTTCCCTCTCCAGGCTTCGGCACAGCTGTCGGTCCACTTGAAATCACTGCGCAAGGCGCGCGGGCTGACCCAGACCGCGCTGGGCGAACGCATAGGGGTCAAGCAGGTCCGCATGGCTGATATCGAAAAAAACCCGGGCGCGGTCAGCCTTGACCAGTTGCTTCAGGTGCTGCACGCGCTGGACGCTCGCCTGCTGCTGGCGGATATGCGGCGATATGCCGATACCGATGCCGGTGCGTCGCCCCCACCGGCCGCGAACAGCCCTCCGGCCGACTGGTAGCCGGGTAAATAAGTTTGCAGAACACCACGATAAAACGGTTGTAAGGGTGGCGTATGGCATTCGCTGATCTTGACGTGTGGATGAACGGCCAGCACGTGGGCGTATGGTTCTGGACGCGGACCGGAACGCCGGGCTTTCGTTATGACGAAAGCTGGCCGCGTTCACCCCATGCAAGGCCGCTGTCGGTCTCGCTGCCCATGCCGGCCGGGGGCGGCGATGTGATGGGCGCCAAGGTGGAACACTACTTTGACAACCTGCTGCCCGACAGCAGCCGCATACGCGAACGGCTGCGGCGGCGCTTCGGCACGTCTTCCATCCGCGCGGCCGACCTTCTTGCCGCTGTCGGCCGGGATTGCGTGGGTGCGCTGCAACTGATGCCGCATGGCCAGCAACCACCGCCAAACGACCGTATCGACAGCACGCCGCTGACTGACAGCCAGGTGGAGACGCTGCTGGGCGACGTGACCGGGGATGGCGCGGGAGGCGCCTCGCTCGCGGACGACTTTCGCATCTCCATTGCCGGCGCGCAGGAAAAAACGGCTTTGCTGCGCGCCGGCCAGCGCTGGCACCTGCCTTCGGGCGCCACGCCCACCACGCACATCTTCAAGTTGCCCTTGGGCCTGGTGGGCAACATGCGCGCCGACATGTCGGACTCGGTGGAAAACGAGTGGCTGTGCGCCACCCTGCTGGGCGAACTGGGGTTCGAGGTCGCGCCCACGGAGATGGGGCGCTTTGGCGAACGCAAAGTGCTGATCGTGGAACGCTTCGACAGGCGCTGGATGGAGGGCGGAAAGTGGATCGCCCGCCTGCCGCAAGAGGATTTCGGCCAGGCCACCGGGACGCCCGGGGACCTGAAGTATGAAAGCGACGGCGGCCCCGGCATTCGCGCGGGCCTGGGCCTGCTGCAGGGCGGAAGCAACGCCCCAGCGGATGTCCTGCATTTTGTGCGGGTACAACTCGCCTTCTGGATCATGGCCGCGACCGACGGCCATGCCAAAAACTTCTCCATCTTCCTGGAGCGCGGCGGCGGCTTTCGCATGACGCCGCTGTACGACGTGCTGTCCGCCTGGCCCATCATCGGCAGCGGGCCGAACCAGGTCAGCCCGCGCCGCGCGAAGCTGGCCATGGCCTTGCGCGGCAAAAACGCGCACTACCACCTGCATGAAATCCACACCCGCCACTGGGAAGCCCTGGCGCGGCAAAGCGGCGTGCCGGGCGCCTTCGACCAGATGGTGGCGCTGGTGCTGCAGGTGCCGGATGCGCTGGAGCGCGCGGCGGCGCAATTGCCGCCGGATTTCCCCGAGCCGGTGTTTACCGCCATACGCCGCGGCATGCTGGCGCAGGCGGAAAAGTTCATGGACGAACTGCCATGACGGATACGCAGTCCCTGCACGCGGCGCGCCGCGCCTACATCGCCCCCATCAACCGCGTGGTGGACCACATGACAGGCGTGCAGAACTTCGGCGGCGGGCGCTATGCCTGCGGCCGCTTCACCGGCAAGCCGGGCAACGAGGTGCATGAAGCCTGGACGCACATGTTCGCCGAGTGGCTGCCGCAAAGCGGCTACCAGCCGGACAACAAACCGGCGCTGGAACTGTACGAAGAAGACTTTGTGATGGACCCGAAAACGGGAAACTTCAGCTGCTGGCTGTGCGTGCCGGTCAAGACGCTATAGGCCTGCACCGCGGTGCGCGGCACCCATGGCGGTGATGGCCATGCCCAGCTTCAGTCGATCCGGATGTTGGCGCGCACCACCGTCGCGCGATAACGCGCGATCTCCGAATCCATCACATTGCGCAGCGCCTGCGGGCCCAGGAAGACCGGCTCCAGGGACTGCTGCTGCAGCTTCTTGCCCACCGCCGGGTCGGCCATCACGGCCGTCAACGCCTGCAACAGCTGGTCGCGCACGGCCGGTGAAATGCCCGCCGGCGCGGCGACCGCGTACCAGCCGTCCAGCAGGGCCGGCGACAACTGCAGTTCGCCGTAAGCGGGCACGGTGGGAATCTGGACGGAGCGCTTTTCGCTGATGACCGCCAGGGCGCGCAGCTTGCCCGATTGCACCAGGGGATTGACAGCTGCCAGGGTATCTATGCCCATGCTGACGTCCGCGCGCACCACGCCGATGTCGGCCTCGGCGCTGCCTTTATAGGGAATGGCGGAAAACTTCACCCCGGTGGCATTGGCCAGCATCTCGCCGGCCAGGTGCGGCGCAGAGCCGGTGCCGAAGGTGGCATAGGTCACGGTGCCCGGCTCGGCCTTGGCTTTGGCCACCAAGTCCTTGAGGGTTTTGTAGGGACCGGCGGCCGAGGTCACCACCACCAGCGGCGTGCGCGCGACCATGGCAATGGGCGAGAGCTGCTTGAAGGGGTCGTAGCCCAGCTTGCTGCGCACCGCGGGGTTGACGGTATAGCTGCTGGAGCCGGAGAACAGCAGCGTGTAGCCGTCGGGCTCTGCCGCGCTGACCATGACCACGCCGATGGCGGTGGAGGCGCCGGGCTTGTTGTCGATGATCACGGGCTGGCCCAGGCGGGCGCTGAGCCGCTCGCCGATGATGCGGGCCGCGACGTCGGTGCCGCCGCCCGGCGGGAAGGGAACGACCAACTTTATCGGCCTGGAGGGCCAGGCCTGTGCCTGCGCTTGCGACAGGCCGGGAAGCACGAGGGCGGAACAGGCGGCGACCAGGAGGGCGGCCTGAAGCAGGGACCGGCATGAAGTGGAAGGCATCGGTATCTCCAGTGAGGGGGTAATCAGAAAAAACAAACTCAGGCGGCGGCCGGCGCGGCATGCCAGGGCAGCCCGGCGGGCTCGCCCAGGTCCCAGTAGAGGCCGGCCATGATGCGCAGGCCCTCGCGCGCCACAGGCGCCAGCAGGTGTTCGTCGGGCGCGTGTTGCGCGCAGGCCGGGTAGGAGTGCGGCACCCACAGCGTGGGCAGGCCCAGCAGGTCGGCGAACACGTCGTTGGGCAGCGAGCCGGCCAGGTTGGGCAGGGTGACGACCGGCTTGCCGCTGCTCAGCGCGATGGAGCGCTGCGCCCAGCCCACCCAGGGATGGTCCAGGTCCAGGCGCGTGGCCGCGCCGGTGAGCGTGATCTCGATCTCGACGCGGTTGAAACCGCAGCGGTCCAGGTGCTTGCGCAGGATGCCCGCGAGGTCCTGGTAGGGCGTGCCGACCACAAAGCGCAGCTGGCAATGGGCCACGGCCTCGCCGGGAATCGCATTGACGGGGCGCTGCGGCGAGCCGGCGCCCAGCGCCAGCACTTCGATGGTGTTCCAGCCCATCAGGCGTTCGGCCGTGCTGAGGCCGGGTTCGCCCCAGTGGGGATCGGGCAGCGGGTCGTCTTCGCCGCCGCCTATGTCCACACCGGCCAGCGCGCGGCGCACCGATGGGGGCAGCGCGCGCGGCTTGAGGGCCGACACCAGGATGCGGCCGCGCGCATCGACCAGCGAGGCCACGGCGCCGGCCAGCACGCTGGCCGGGTTGAGCAAGGCGCCGCCCCAGTTGCCGGAGTGGTAGGCCTTGTCCCGCGCGCGCAGGCGCAGGCTGAAATTGACCGCGCCGCGCGAACCCAGGAACAGCGTGGGTTTGTCGGCATGCACGCGCGGGCCGTCGCAGGCGATCAGCAGGTCGGCCCTGAGCTGCGCGCGCTGGCTTTCGCAAAACGCGTGCAGGCCGGGCGAGGCGGCCTCCTCGCCCATCTCGAGCAGCAGCGTGGCGTTGTAGCCCAGGCGCCCGCCGCGCGCCTTGATCACGCTGGCCAGCGCGCCGAGGTTGACGGTGTGCTGGCCCTTGTTATCGGCGGTGCCGCGGCCATACCAGCGCTCGCCTTCGCGAACCAGCTCCCAGGGCTGCAGCCCTTCGCGCCAGCGGTCTTCCTGGCCGCTGACCACGTCGCCGTGGCCGTAGGTCAGCACGGTCGGCAGCGCCGCATCTTCCACGCGCCGCGCGACCAGGAAAGGGCCGGCGCCCTCGACGGGATTGGGCATGACGCTGCAGGAAAAGCCGAGCGCGCGCAGCGAGTCGGTCATTTCGCCGCTCAGGTAATCGCCCAGCGCGGGGTTGGGTTTGCCGCTGTCGCTTTCAGTGCGCAGCGCGACGCGCCTTTGCAGGACGTCGAAAAAATGGCCTTCGTCAAACCAGGCCGTGGCGGCATCAAGGCAATCGGATCTCAGCATGTTCACCGTTTTTAAAAAGGGCGCGCGGTCATGAGCGCGTCATGAAACCAAATGTAGGAAGAATCGAGGCTTACTACAATGAGAGATATCGCAACAAAGCTTTGCCTTTATGGCAATCCATAAACTCGAGCGCCCTCTCATTCCCACCCGCCCCCGCATGAAAACCTCTTTTTTCAGCACACAGATCCGCCACTTCCTCGAAGTGGCCCGCACCGGTTCGGTCAGCCAGGCGGCGGCGCAACTGCACGTGGCGCCTTCGGCCGTGAGCCGCCAGGTCGGCAAGCTGGAAGACCAGCTGGGCTGCGCGCTGTTCGAGCGCAGGGCGCGCGGCATGGTGCCCACGGACGCGGGCGAACGCCTGATGGCCCATGTGCGCGCGGGCAGCGACGACGCCGAGCGGGTGATGGAGCAAGTCCGCGGCCTGGCCGGCTTCAGCGCGCGGCGCGTGCGCGTGGCCTGCACCGAGGGTTTCGCGACGGCCTTTATGCCGGAAGTCATGACCGGATTTCGCCGCAGCCACCCCGAGGCGCTGATCGAGCTGAGCGTGGGCTCGCCCGAAGCGGTCAGCCGCCTGCTGCTGCAGGGCGAGACCGACGTGGCGCTCAAGTACAGCGTGGCGCCGGAAAAAGGCGTGACGGTGCGGCATGCGGCCACTGCGCCCATCTACGCCCTGATGCTGCCCACGCACCCGCTGGCACGGGCCCGCGTGGTGACGGCGGCCGACGTCGTGAAATACCCGCTGGGCATCAGCGCCAAGGGCATGACGGGGCGCCAGCTCTTCGACATGGTGGCCAACATCCAGGGCCTGGAGTACCAAACCTCGGTGGTCAGCAATTTTTCGTCGGCCTTGCTGCCCAGCGTGCGCAGCGGCGACATCATGCTGTCGGGCTACCTGACGGCCGCGCACCTGATACGCCAGGGCCAGCTGGTCGCCGTGCCCTTTGCCGAGCCCCAGCTGAGCCAGCGCGTGCTGCAAGTGCTGTCGCTGCACGGCCAGACGCTGGCGCCGCTGGTGCTGGACTTCACGACGCAATTGATTGCCGCGATACGCCAGTCGGGCGACGGCATGGCGCCGGCCCGCAAGCGCGCCGCGAAAAAGAGCGGCTGAGCGCCCTGCTTCTTTTTTCTACAGTCCCGGCAAAGGCAAGAGCTTGCCTTCGGCCGACGACGGTGGCGCGATGCGCAGCACCTGCGCCAGCGTGGGCGCGATGTCAACCACCTCCACGCGCGTGTCGACGCGGCCGGGTTTGACCCAGGCCGGGCCGTAGACCAGGATGGGCACCTGCGTGTCGTACGCATGGGGCGAGCCGTGCGTGGCGACGGAGTTGCCGAACATCCAGCCCGGCTTGAGCGAATACTGCACGTCGCCCGACACATCCGGGTGCCAGGATTTGCGGATCTGGTCGAAGAACGGCGCGCCGGCGCGGCTTGCGCTTTGCAACTCCCGTCGGGTGTAGGCGGCCACAAAGCCGGGCTCGGCCATCAGCAGCGCACGGGTTTCTTCGGCCAGCGCGTTCACATCCTGCTGTTTTTGCGCGATGAGCTGCTTGTTGAAAAGCACGCTGGAGCCTGAATATCCCGCCGCCCACTTGCCTTCGCCAAAACGCTTTTCCAGCCCGGCGTTGACGCGTGCCAGCACCTGGCTACTGTTGACGCGGCCGGACTCGCGGCCCTGGGCGGTGTTGAATTCAGGTGCGGGCATGAAGCCGTGGTCGGCCGTGAGCACGGCGAGGTAGTTGTCCTTGCCGATGCGCGCGTCCAGGTCCTGGAAGAAAGCCTGCAGCATTCTGTCGAGCTGCAGCAGGTGGTCGTGCGAGAGGCGCGACTCGGCGCTGAAGGCGTGGTTCACATAGTCGTGGCCCGACAGGCTGACCGAGAGGATGTCGGGGATGTCGTCCTGGCCCAGTTGCTCGCCGGCGATGGCGGCGCGCGCGAAGTCCAGAGACATCGCATCGACAAAGGGGCCGCGCAGCAGCGAGCTGTAAAAACGCGGGCCGGGCACGGCATCGTCTTTCGCGCCGTACGTCACCGGCAGGCCGCCGCCCGCGGGGCCGTACCAGGGCTGCTGGTCGGGCACCGAGCGAGCGTAAGCGGCTTCAGGCAGCAAAGCCTTCCATTCGGCCCTGAAGTAGCTATCTGCCGGCCTGGCCGCGTTGTAGCTATCGACCCAGGCCGGGTGCGCGGCCATGTAGTGGGTGCTGGAGGCGAACTGCCCGGTCGCGCCCATATACATGTAGGCGATGCCGCTCTTGCCGGCCGGCAGGATGGCGCCGCGGTCCTTGCCCGAAATCGCGATCACCCTGGAGCGGCTGTCGACACGGCGCAGTACGTCGCCGACGGTTTCGGCCTTGAGGTTTTTCGGGCTGGTGCCGTCTAGCGTCCCCGTCTTGTGGCCGATGTAAGTCGCCGAGGTGTCGCCGGTGCAGTAGACGGGCTCGGCCGTGACCGGGTCGCGCCAGTCGTTGCCGATGATGCCGGTGCGCTGCGGATAAGCGCCAGTGAGCATGGTCGCGTGGCCGGCCGCGGTGACGGTGAAGGCATGGCCGTAATGCGCATTGGAAAACCAGGCGCCGCGGTCCAGGAAACGCGCGAAGCCGTCGGGCGCGAGTTGGTCGCGGTAGTCCAGCACCTGGCGCTGCGGCAGGCCGTCGACGACGAGGAAGACCACCAGCCTGGGGCGCGGCGCAGCGGCTGCCGGGCTGTCCGGCGCGGCGCAACTTGCGAGCAGCGCGGCGGCCAAAAGTATGGAAAAAAAAGCGCCCCGCCGACGTAAAAGAGTGTGAACGTTCATGGCCGCGATGCTAAAGGAGTTCGCGCCCTTGCGGTATCCGCGAACACCCGCGCAAGGCGCATCTTTGTTGGCGTACGGCATTTACCCATCTGCATTAACCGCGCCTCTGCAGGTCGCCTGCAACTTGCAAGAAAGTATTACTGCCTCTTGCGAAGATGCTTTTTGGCCACTATCCACATGCACCGTTCAGGGGTGGGGATTGACGTGGAATTTGCTTCTGGCGCAGGATGGCACCATGGTGAACAGCATCTCGCCCTATGGTGCATCCCCTGGACAGGCCGAAGTCGAGCGTGTGGTGACGGCCAGCATCTGCCACATGAAGGAAGGCATTTACGCGCAGATGGAAAACATACGCGCGGATTCGCTGCGGCGCAATGCGGTACACGGCATCCACGCGGTGCTGCTGTACCAGAGCGGCTGGTTCTTGCACTGGGCCGAAGGCCCGGCGCCCGCGCTGCGCGCGCTGCTGCAGCGCCTGACGCAGGACCCGCGCCACCATTCGCCGCACACCGTGCACGGCAGCCGGGGCCGGCGCATCCTGCCCACACCCTGGTCCATGATGATGTCGCAGTCCGGCGAGTCGGCCGTGGACTACGGCCGGCGCGTGATGGCGCTGCGCGAGCAGTTTGAAAAAGGCACGCAGTACGCACCCTCCTCCGTGCTGCGGCGCCTGTCCGCGCCCATGCTGCTGCCGCAGGCGCAAGGCCCGGCCG
The DNA here is from genome assembly GCF_943369675.1 of Polaromonas sp. YR568. Taxonomy (GTDB): domain Bacteria; phylum Pseudomonadota; class Gammaproteobacteria; order Burkholderiales; family Burkholderiaceae_C; genus Polaromonas. The sequence goes on from NZ_CALROB020000010.1 coordinate 39,725, forward strand.
ACCCCGAGGCTTTTCACCGGCTCGGCATTTGCGCGGCCGCCGGCAACGAGGCCTTCGGCATGGTCGAGTGGCTGGCGCGGCGCCACGGCAGTGCCGTGGCCAAGCGGCGCTTTGCGGGTGAACAGGACATGGACGGCAGCAGCGAATCCGTCGAATTCATGGCGGGCAACCACCCCTGCCGCATGATTGCCGTGGCGCGCAACGGCCTGGCCCACGGCCTGCGCCGCGCCTTCCTGCCGGACTGGCCGCATTTTGTGATGCTGTTTTGCGGCATTCCCAAATTCGATGACGCGCTGATGGCCCGCATGGTTGCGGCGTGCGAAGGCTTGCCCGTCACGCCGACCTTGCTCGGCATTGCACCCGATGCCGAAACACAGCAGCGCATGCAGGGCATGGCGCGTCAGGCGCGCCTGGCCTATAGGGCGGCCAGCATCGCCAAGGCCGACGACTTTCCCGCCATCTGGCAGGCGGTGCGGGAGCAGCTCCAACGGGCCGGCGCGCCGCCGAGCTCGGTGTGGAACGTGCCGCGCATGGCGGCCTGAACCCGACGCGCACCCGGTGCGCCTATACACTGCGGGGCATGAAAAAAGAAGACATCGCCCCGTTCTTCGCCACGCTGAAAGCCGCCAACCCGATGCCGGTGACCGAACTCGAATACACCAGCGTGTTCGAGTTGCTGGCCGCCGTGCTGCTGAGCGCGCAGGCCACCGACGTCAGCGTGAACAAGGCCACACGCAAGCTTTACCCGGTGGCCAACACACCGCAGGCCATCCTCGACCTGGGATGGGAGGGACTGGAGTCTTACATCCGCACCATAGGCCTGTACCGAACCAAGGCCAAAAACCTGCTGGCGACCTGCGAGATATTGGTGACACAGCACGGCGGCCGGGTGCCGCGCACGCGCGAGGCGCTGGAAGCCCTGCCCGGCGTGGGCCGCAAGACGGCCAATGTGGTGCTGAACTCGGCCTTCGGCGAAGCGGTGATGGCGGTGGACACGCACATCTTCCGCGTGAGCAACCGCACGGGCCTTGCGCCCGGCAAGAACCCGCTGGAAGTGGAGATGGGCCTGCTCAAGCGCGTGCCCGCCGAATACCTGGTGGACGCGCACCACTGGCTGATCCTGCACGGGCGCTATGTGTGCATCGCGCGCAAGCCGCTGTGCTGGCAGTGCGCGGTGGCGCCCTGGTGCGATTTCGAGCCCAAGACGCCGCCGCCTGCGGCTTGACGAAAGCCCTTACCTGGCGAAGGTGCCGTCGGCGCGGATCATCGTCAGATTCACGAAGCGCGAGCCCAGATTGCTCTGCTTGCTGTAGGTGATCGCATAGCCGCCCAGGTCTTCACTGGTGAAGCCTTCCAGCGTGCCGATGAGCTTCGCACGGGTAATCGGCGCCGCTGTTTTCTGCAGCGCGCGCACCACCAGCTTGGCATTGAGGAAACCCTCCATGCTGTTGTAGCTGAACTTCTTGTCGGCGGTACCGGAGATCACGGACTGGTATTCCTTCACGGCGGCGTTGCCCAGCTCGGTGAAGGGGTAAGGCACGACCTGCGAGACGATGACGCCGGCAGCCGGCTCTTTCAGTTCGGCATGCAGGCCCGAGGACACGCTGAGCACCAGGAACTGCGCGCTCGCGCCCTTGGCTTTGTAGGCCTTGATGAAGGCGGCATTGGGCTTGGCCTGGGCGATCAGCATGACGGCCTGCGGCTGGGCGGCGGCAATCACGTCGACCGCTTTGGCCACGTCCACCGTGCCGCGCGGCACGGGGGCCACGGCGGCCGGCGTGGCCCCGCGTTTTTGCATGGCGGCATTGAGCGCGTCCAGGCCTTCCTTGCCGAAGGCATCGTCCTGGTAGGCGACGGCGATCTTCTTGATGCCGATGGTCCAGGCGTGGTTGACGGCCGCTTCGATCTCGTCGCTGGTGCTGGCGCGCACGTGGAACAGGTTGGGCACAAACGGGTCGCGCAGCGACTTGGCGCCGCTGGTGTTGCCGATCTGGGCGATGCCGGCCGCCTGGACGATGGGCACGATCTTCAGCATGTTGGCCGTGCCGCGAAAGCCCACAAGGGCCACCGCGTTCTGGTCGATCAGCGCCTTGGTGTTTTCGGCGGTCTTGTCGGGGTTGAAGCCGTCGTCCAGGCTGACGAGCTTGATCTTCTCGCCGCGTATGCCGCCCTTTTTGTTGACGTCGTCAAAGTAGGCGTTCATGCCGCGCACGTAGTCGGTGGTGAGCGCTGCGGTATTGCCCGAGAGGTCACCCGAGTGGCCCAGGATGATGTCGGCCGAAGCGCCCGCGCCGGCGGCGCACAGGAAAACGGCGGCCAGCAGACGGCCGGCCTTTGAAAAATTCACAACTGTCATGAAACGATCCCCTACCCTTGCTGTTGAAAAAACTTGTTGTTCATAAAAAAAACCGGCACTGGGCCGGTTTCGTCCCCGAGTCGCAGATATCAAGTATCAGGCGTCAACCTTGACCTTGGCTTGCTGCGCCACCTGCGCCCACTTCTTTTGTTCGGCCTTGATAAAAGACGCGAATTTTTCGGTGCTGCCGCCACCGTCTTCGGCGCCGTACAGCTCCATTTTTTCCTGCACGTCGGGCATGGCCAGCACCTTGTTGACGTCCTCGTTCATGCGCTGCACCATGGCCGGCGGCATTTTGGAGGGACCCATGAGGCCGTACCAGACGGTGGCTTCGAATCCGGGAAAGCCCGATTCGGCCATGGTGGGCACGTTGGGGTGGCCCTTGGCGCGCTTCAGGCGCGTCTGCGCCAGTGCGATGGCCTTGCCGCTTTTGACGTGCGGCGTGGCCGACGTCATGGTCTCAAAGCAGTAGTTCACCTGCCCGCCTATCAGGTCGACCAGCGCCGGGCCGGAACCGCGGTAGGGAATGTGCAGCGCAAAAATTTTCGCCTGCAGCTTGAACATCTCCAGCGCGAAGTGCTGGGCCGAGCCGCCGCCGGCCGAGGCGAAGCTGATCTGTCCAGGTTTTTCCTTGCACAGCGCGACCAGGTCCTTCACCGTCTTGGCGGGCTGGTCGGCGTTGCAGATCAGCATGTTGGGCGTGACGCCGACCATGCTGATGGGCACGTAGTCGCGCTCGGGGTTGTAGCCCAGCTTGAGGCCCAGCGCCGGCGCCAGCGCGTGGCTGTTGATGTGCGCCATCAGCAGGGTGTTGCCGTCGCCGGGCTGCTTGGCCACGTAGTCGGCCGCGATCACGCCGGCGGCGCCGCCCTTGTTTTCAATCACCACCGAGGTGTTCCACATGGTCGACAGCTTTTGCCCGACCACCCGCGCCAGCGCATCGGTGCCGCCGCCGGGCGGAAAACCCACGACGATGCGGACCGGGCCGGACGGCAGGGTCTGCGCCTTGAGCATGGGTGATGCCACCATGGCGGCCGTGGCCGCCGTCGCGCTGATAAACGTTCTGCGTTGCATGGGTTCCCTTTTTGATTGGTAATTAAAAAAAGCGAAGTGACAGTTGAGGCAAATTTTTGGGCGCAGGCCGCTCTCAGGCCGCCTTGCGCTGCGGCACCACGGCCGCATGGCTTGCGAAGTGGTCCATCGCCGCCTGCACGCCCGAGCCGGCGAGTTTGACGCCCGCCAGCTTCAGGCCCATCTCGCAGCCGCTCAGGGCGGCCATGAGCGTGAGGTCGTTGCAGTCGCCCAGGTGGCCGATGCGGAACATGCGGCCCTTGACCTTGCCCAGACCGGTGCCCAGCGAGCAATCAAAACGCTCGTAAATGATCTTGCGCACCGCATCGGCGTCCACGCCTTCGGGTGTCATCACGCCGGTCAGCACCGGCGAATACACGGACGCATCGGCGCACTGGATCTGCAGGCCCCAGGCCTTGACCGCGGCGCGCACGCCAACGGCCCAGCGCTGGTGGCGCGCGAACACGGTTTCCAGGCCGTGCTCGAGCAGCATGTCGCAGGCCTCGCTGAGCGCGTACAGCAGGTTGGTGTTGGGGGTAGACGGCCAATAGCCGGTCTTGTTCATCTCGATGATCTCGTCCCAGGCCCAGAAAGCCTTGGGCAGCGTGGCCTTTTTGCTGGCTTCGATGGCCTTGGCGGAGACGGCGTTGAAGCTGATGCCGGGCGGCAGCATCAGGCCTTTCTGCGAGCCGCTGATGCTGACGTCAACGCCCCACTCGTCGTGGCGGTAGTCGGCCGAGGCCAGTCCCGAGATCGTGTCGACCAGCAGCAGCGCCGGGTGTTTGGCGGCGTCGATCGCCTTGCGCACGGCGGCGATGTTGCTGGTGACGCCGGTGGAGGTTTCGTTGTGCACCACGCAGAGGGCCTTGATGCTGTGCTGGGTGTCGGCCTTCAGGCGCTCTTCAATCAGCGCGGCCTGCACGCCGTGGCGCCAGACGTCGGCGCCGGGATAAGAAATGACTTCGGTCTTCAGGCCCAGGCGCGTGGCCAGCTTCTGCCACAGCGCGGCGAAGTGGCCGGTTTCGTACATCAGCACGTGGTCGCCGGGGTTCAGCGTGTTGGACAGCGCCGCTTCCCAGGCGCCGGTGCCGGACGCCGGGTAAATGATGACGGGTTGTTTAGTCTGGAAGATTTTCTTGATGTCGGCCAGCACCTTCAGGCCCAGCGCGGCGAACTCGGGGCCGCGGTGGTCTATGGTGGGCAGGCTCATGGCCCGCAGGATGCGGTCCGGCACCGGCGACGGGCCGGGAATCTGCAGAAAGTGACGTCCCGTAGGATGAAAGTCAAGCGTCAACATGGCAAAGGGCTCCTGAAGTAATTCGCTATTTTTTGCATACAAAATTCATTTGTCAATAAGGTCAAAGGCTTACAAGGGATTTGACAGGGGTAAATTTTGCATACAAAATTTGCCTATGGCCGCCGAAATCATCCAAATCGTCCCGATTCCCCGCGCCGCCCTGCACGAGCAGGTCGCGCACCGGCTGCGCCAGATGCTGGTCGAAAACCGCATCCTGCCCGGCGCCAAGCTCAACGAGCGCGAACTCAGCGAGGTGCTCAACGTCTCGCGCACACCCTTGCGCGAAGCCATCAAGATGCTGGCCGCCGAAGGCCTGGTGGAGTTGCTGCCCAACCGCGGCGCGATCGCCGTGGCACTCAGCGAAGCCGACGTGCTCAACACCTTCGAAGTGATGGCCGGGCTGGAAGCGCAGTCGGGCGAGCTGGCGGCCGAGCGCATCACCGACGCCGAACTGGCCGAGATCAAGGCCATGCACTTTGAAATGTTGGCCGCCTACACACGGCGCGACTTGCCCAATTACTACCGGCTCAATGCCGCGATCCACAACGCCATCAACGCGGCGGCCAAGAACCCGGTGCTGACCACTACCTACGCACAGGTCAACGCGCGCCTGCAGGCCCTGCGCTTTCGCTCCAACCAGGACGAAGAAAAATGGAAATCGGCCGTGACGGAACACGAGCAGATGATTGAAGCCCTGACGGCGCGCGACGCGGCCGCGATGCGCCGCGTGCTGCTGGGCCACCTGGGCAACAAGCGCGATGTGGTGGTGCAGCAGTTGCGTGCCGCCGGCATTGAAAGCAAAGCCAAAGCCTGAGCTCTGCCGGCCAGCCTCCGGAACCCGGCCTGATTCCCACAACCGCCCCACACACCAAAGAGCCGCGATGAACGCCCCCCTCCCCCTCAAGATCACCCGCCAGGCCGCGGCCCAGACGTACGACGACGTGGCCCGCGTCAGCAATGAAATCGCGGGCCGGCTGGCGGCGCGGCTTGCCGCCGAAACCCAGGGCGAGGTGCTGTTCTCGCCGGCGGACCGCGGGCGCTACGCCACCGACGCGTCCATCTACCAGGTCACGCCGGTGGGCGTGTTTGTGCCGCGCACCGACGAGGACGTGAAAATTGCGCTGGACATTTGCCGCGACCTGCAGGTGCCCATCGTCCCGCGCGGCGGCGGCACCAGCCAGTGCGGGCAGACCGTGGGCGCGGGCCTGGTCATAGACCATGCCAAACACCTGCGAAACATCCTCGACGTGGACCTGGGCGAGCGCACGGCCGAGGTCCAGCCCGGCATCGTGCTGGACCACCTGAACGCCTCGCTCAAACAGCACGGCCTCTGGTACCCGGTGGACGTGTCGACCAGCGCACAGGCCACGCTGGGCGGCATGGCGGGCAACAACTCCTGCGGCAGCCGCAGCATCGCCTACGGCAACATGGTGCACAACGTGCTGGGCGCGACCGCCTGGCGTTCCGACGGCGGCCTGCTGGCGCTCGGTCGCTACGACACGGCCGGCGGCGCCGCGCGCGAGCTGGGCGACTACGTCAAGGCGCTGTCCGACCAGTTGCTGCCCGAACTGCAGGCGCACTGGCCCAAGGTGCTGCGCCGCGTGGCCGGCTACAACCTGGACATCTTCAACAACCAGAACGAAAAGCCGTACACCAGGGACGGCTCGGTCAACCTGGCGCACCTGCTGGTGGGCAGCGAAGGCACGCTGGCGCTGACCCGGTCGCTGAAGCTGCGCCTGGCCGAACTGCCGCGCACCAAGGTGCTGGGCGTGGTGAACTTCCCGACCTTTTACAAGGCCATGGACACGGCCCAGCACATCGTGCAGCTGGGCGGCGACGGCACGCTGAGCGCGGTCGAGCTGGTGGACCGCACCATGATCGAACTCTCGCTGCAGAACCCGGCCTTCGCGCCCACGGTGCGCACCGCCCTGATAGGCCGGCCCGACGCGATTTTGCTGGTGGAGTTTTCAGGCAAGTCCAAAGCCGAACTCGTGCCCAAGATGCGCCAGCTGGTCGAGCTGATGGGCGACCTGGGCCTGCCCGGCTCGGTGGTCGAGATGGTCGAGGACGCGCCACAGAAAAACCTGTGGGAAGTGCGCAAGGCGGGCCTGAACATCATGATGAGCCTCAAGGGCGACGGCAAGCCGGTCAGCTTCATCGAAGACTGCGCCGTGCCGCTGGAGCACCTGGCCGAATACACCGACGCGCTCACCAACGTGTTCCGCAAATACGGCAGCAAGGGCACCTGGTATGCCCATGCGTCCGTCGGCACGCTGCACGTGCGGCCCATCCTGGACATGCGGCGCGAGGGTGGCGCCAAGATGCGGGCGATTGCCGAGGAGGCCTCGGCCCTGGTGCGCCACTACAAGGGCGCCTACAGCGGCGAGCATGGCGACGGCCTGTGCCGCGGCGAGTGGATCGAGTGGCAGTTCGGCCCGAAGATCAACGAGGCCTTCGCGCAGATCAAGAATTACCTGGACCCGCTGAACCTGCTGAGCCCGAACCGCATCATCAACCCGCCGAAGATGGACGACGCGCGGCTGATGCGTTTTCCGCCCAGCTACAAGGTCATCCCCATCAAGACCGCGCTGGACTGGAGCGCCTGGAACGTGCAGAACGACCCGGTGACCGAGCAGACCAGCGAGCCCGGCACGGGCGGCGACCCGGCCCAGGGTTTTGCCAAGGCCGTGGAGATGTGCAACAACAACGGCCACTGCCGAAAGTTCGACGCCGGCACCATGTGCCCCAGCTACCGCGCCACACGCGACGAGAAACACCTGACGCGCGGGCGCGCCAACACGCTGCGCCTGGCGCTGAGCGGGCAGCTGGACGGCTTGAAAGCCGAAGACGCCTTCACCAGCGAAGCCGTGCAGGAGGCCATGGACCTGTGCGTGGGCTGCAAGGGCTGCAAGCGCGACTGCCCCACCGGCGTGGACATGGCCAAGATGAAGGTGGAGTTTTTGCACCACTACAAGGCCAGACACGGCTACACGCTGAAAGACCGGCTGGTCGCCCACCTGCCGGACTACGCCCACTGGGCCAGCCGCTTCGCGCCGCTGCTCAACCTGCGCGACAAGATCCCGGGCATGGCCGCCTGGAGCGAAAAACTGCTGGGCCTGTCGGCGCGACGCAGCCTGCCGCAGTGGAGCAGCGACACCTTCTGGAAGCACCTCGATGCCTCGGGCGAACCCGGCGCGGCGCCGCAGGGCCGCATCCACCCCGCCAGCCGCGAGGAAGTGCTGGCCGCCACGCGGCCGGTGGTGCTGTTTGTGGATACCTTCAACGGCTATTTTGAATCGGAGAACGCGCTGGCCGCGCTCAAGGTGCTGCAGGCCGCCGGCTACACGGTGCATGTGGCCGCCAAGACCACACCCGACGGCAAGAGCCTGTGCTGCGGCCGCACCTACCTTGCCAGCGGCATGGTCGACAAAGCCAAGGCCAAGGCGCGCGAGGTGGTGGGCGCCCTGCTGCCCTTCGCCGAACAAGGCATCGCCATCGTCGGCCTGGAGCCTTCCTGCCTGCTGACGCTGCGCGACGAAATGCTGGTGATGGGCCTGGGCGAAGCGGCGCAGACCATCAGCCGCCATGCGCTGCTACTGGAAGAATTCCTGGCGCGCGAGGCGGCCACCGGCAAGCTCGAGATGCTCAAGGGCCGGCTCAAGCCTGCTACCCAGCCCATCCTTTTGCACGGCCACTGCCACCAGAAGGCCTTCGGTGCGGTGAGCCCCATCATCGACGTGCTGAAGCTGATCCCGGGTGCGCAGCCGGAGCTGATCGAATCAAGCTGCTGCGGCATGGCCGGCAGCTTTGGTTATGAGGCCGGGCACTACGAGGTGTCCATGCAGATGGCCGAACTCAGCCTGTTGCCGGCGGTGCGCAAGCAGCCCGATGCCATCGTGGTGGCCGACGGCACCAGCTGCCGCCACCAGATCAAGGACGGCGCGCAACGCGAGGCGATTCACATGGCGGTGCTGCTGGCGCGGCAGCTTCAGGGTTAGGGTTAGGGTCTGTTAACAGGCCCTAGCAAAACACGATCGCCAGCAGGGCCGGGTCGTCGGCCCAGTTGAGCAATCCGTAGGCGCCCAGGCGGTAGGCCGTGAAGACGGCGTACTCGATGAAGCACTCGAAAGTCACGGGCACAGCGTCAGTCCGGCACAAACTGGGCTTTGAAGGTCGCCTCGTCTTCGGGAAGTTCCAGCGTGACCAGTTGCCCCATGCGCATGTCGGCCAGCCGGCAGGCGCCGAACAGGCTGTACTTGCCCTTCAGCGGGTAACTCTCCATGTCGATCAGCATGAAGGAATGCGGCACAAACACCTGGTGCAGGAAAATCGTGCGGTGCCGGTTGCGCGGCGACGGAAAGAGCTTGTAATGCTCCGTGGTGATGCTTTGTGCTGCTGCCATGGTGTGGGGGGATGCGGGCGGTCCGGTGTGATGCGTTACCTTGGACTGTAAGCTCTATCCCTTCGCACCCGCCGTTTTTTACCATCCCCTCCCGCATGGAAGCCTATGACCGAGCGCCATCCCACACCCGACAAGGACGAAATTGCCCTGCTCGAGCCCTTCGAGCGGCTGGATATGGACCAGATCCAGCTCGTGTCCACACCGGCCCAGGCTGCCCAGGCGCTCAAGGAGTTGACCGGCGCCACGGTGCTGGGCTTTGACACCGAATCCAAACCCACTTTCGCCAAGAATGAGGCCTCCGAAGGCCCGCATATCGTGCAGCTCTCGGCGCTCGACAAAGCCTGGATCTTCCAGCTCGAAGACGCCGAATGCCGCCGCGCCGTGGGCCTGGTGCTCAGCTCGCCAGCCGTGATCAAGGCCGGCTTCGGCCTGGGCGACGACCAGCGCCGCATCATCCGCAAACTGGGCACGGACCTGCAGGGCGTGCTGGACCTGAACGTCGTCTTCCGCGAGCGCGGCTACCGCAAGGACATGGGCGTGCGCGGCGCGGTCGCGGTGATGTTCAACAAGCGCTTCCTCAAATCCAAAAAAGCGGCGACCTCCAACTGGGCCAACGAACGGCTCACGGAAGCGCAGATCGTCTATGCGGCCAATGATGCGTACGGGGCGTTGCGGGTGTACAAGGCGCTGGGCCTGGGCTAGCCGGCGCCAGCATTTACATTAAAGCCATCAAGGAAACCGTCATGAACAAACTGCCCCTGCTGTCCTCCCTGCTGCTTGCAAGCGCCCTGCTTTCCGGTTGCGCCGCCGAGCTGCTGAGCACCAGCGAAAAACTCATCATCGTCAAAGGCCGCCCCTCGCAGACGCTCGAGGTCACCGACATCGCCGAAGCCGAATGCCAGAAGCGCGGCCGCCAGCATGCGCGCATGATCAGCAAGCCGGCCGACGGCCAGTACGGGTTTGAGTGCGTGCGCTAGATCCTTTAACAGCCCCGGCCGTCAAACAGCCGTCCAGGGGCGTTGACCGGAAAACCCACCACCCGCTCGCCTTCTCCGGAGCGTCAAAGCCGATCGCGCCAAACTGCGCGTGATTGCCTTGGGCCCGTGCGGCCAAGGGCAGACGCCTCTCAGCCGGCGACAGCATCTCTACATCCAGCAATGCCGCTAGACATCCATGCCTCTTTGAGAAGTGCATGCGATCGTCTTCAATAAATCCGACAAAGATTTACCGCGCACGGACAATCGATCCCGATCTTTTTAACGAACTCGCATACCGTTCAACGTCTCCAAAAAATTGCCCGGCAAATCATGGCGGGCAGCATTTGGAGCCGCGAACAATCCAAATTACCCAGCGCAAGACGGCCGCGCGCATTGCCCAGCGAGCCATCGGCAAAGGGTCTTCCAGGGAAGGCGAGAACAATGCAAGGAACCACGACCGAGGGAATGGATGAGCGCCTGACGGTGCGTCTGCACAAGATACTGAGGGCGCCCTGGGCCGTTCCTCCGGGGGAACGTTACCGGGTGATAGGGACCGTTCACCGGGGGATGGAATTTGGTTTCCTGGCCGTTGCGCGCAACGGCGGCTACCTGCAGGTCAATGGCTCCGTGGTGCAGGCGCTGAACCGTGAGGACGTCAACGCCGCCATCGGCAGCATTTCGCACTTTCCGGCCAGCAGACCCATGGACGGCCCGGCAATCGAGCGGGCCACCGAGCCGGTGACGGTGATTCGAAAGAGAAGGCGCATTCCAGCTGATGCGGGTACCGCGCTAGTGCCCGCCGGATTGCCTTAAAAATCCCCGCTGCTGCCGTGTGCCAGGCTTTCGAACTTGGTGATGCGGTTGATGAAGGCCAGCTTCACCGTGCCGGTGGGGCCGTTACGCTGCTTGCTGATGATGACCTCGGCAACGCCGGGCTCCTTGCAGGCTTCCTTGGTGTAGTACTCGTCGCGGTAGATGAACATGATGATGTCGGCGTCCTGCTCGATGGCGCCGGATTCGCGCAAGTCGCTCATCATGGGACGCTTGTCGGTGCGGGACTCGACGCCGCGGCTGAGCTGCGACAGCGCGATCACCGGGCACTGAAGTTCTTTGGCCAGCATCTTCAGGCCGCGTGAAATTTCGCCGACGGCGGTGGCGCGGTTCTCGTCGGCCATGCCGCCGGAGACGCTCATCAGCTGCAAATAGTCGACCACGATGAGGCCCAGCTTGCCGCACTGGCGGGCCAGGCGCCGCGCGTTGGCGCGCAGCTCACTCACAGTGAGGCCGGGCGTTTCGTCGATGTGCAGCGAGACGGTGCGCAGCTTTTCAATCGCTTCGGTCAGGCGCGGCCACTCCTCATCGGTGAGGCCGCCGGTGCGCAAATGGGTCTGGTCGATGCGGCCTATGGAGCCAACGATACGCACAGCGAGCTGGGACGCGCCCATTTCCATGGAGAACACGGCCACGGGCAGGCCTTCATTGAGCGCGACGTGTTCGGCGATGTTGATGGCCAGCGCGGTTTTTCCCATGGACGGGCGCGCCGCCAGGATGACCAGGTCGCCGGCCTGGAAGCCGGAGGTCATCTGGTCGAGGTCCCTGAAGCCCGTGGGAACGCCGGTGACGTCCTGGGGGTTCTCGGCCATCTCGGTCACGCGGTCCAGCAGGCTCACGACCAGCGTGTCCATGCTCTGGAAGCCTTCCTTCATGCGCGAGCCCTGCTCGCCGATCTTGAAGATTTTCTGTTCGGCCTCGTCGAGGATGGTGGCGACGTCCTTGCCCTGCGGGTTGAAGGCGTTGGTAGCAATTTCGTCGGAGGCGGAGACCAGCTTGCGCAGGATGGAGCGCTCGCGCACGATTTCCGCGTAACGGCGGATATTGCTGGCGCTGGGTACGTATTGCGCGAGCGAGTTGAGGTAGCTCAGACCCCCTACTTCGTCGGCCTTTCCCTGGTTTTGCAGGTATTCATAGACCGTGATGATGTCGGCCGGCTTGGTGGCGTTGATGAGCGCGCCTATGGCGCCATAGATCAGCTTGTGTTCGGCGCGGTAGAAGTCCTCGTCGACCAGCAGGTCGCCCACCCGGTCCCAGGCGCCGTTATCGAGCAGCAGGCCGCCCAGGACACTGGACTCGCCTTCGATGGAGTGCGGCGGAATGCGCAGCTGGGCGATCTGGCGATCGGGGCTGTAGCCGGGATCGTCATAGTTGGAAAGTACGGCGGACATGGGTTTCCTTGGGAGAGGGTGAATGGTACGCCCGGAGCGTAAAACCCCTCGGGATAAGGCTGTGGATAAGCGGGGGAAATCGGGTGGAAATGCCCCGGGAACTTGTGCACAGACGGCGGCTGCGGCCGGCCATGAAAAAAGCCGCTCGGCGAGCGGCTTTTTCGGGAGGGAGAAAACGCTTAAGCGGTTTCGCCGTACACGGTCACGGTGATATCCACTGCCACGTCGGTGTGCAGGGCCACCGTCACAGGGTGATCGCCAACCGTCTTCAGCGGGCCGTTAGGCATGCGGATTTGCGACTTCAGCACAGGGAAGCCCTGCTTGGTCAGCTCGGCCGAAATATCGTGGTTGGTGACGGAGCCGAAGAGGCGGCCGTCAACACCGGCTTTTTGCGTGAGCTTGACGGTGGTGCCGCCGAGCTTTTCGCCCTGGGCTTGCATCTCGGCCAGCTTGGCGGCAGCAGCCTTTTCGAGTTCGGCGCGCTTGGCTTCGAATTCGGCCTTGTTGGCTTCGGTGGCGCGGCGTGCGCGGCCCGAAGGGATCAGGAAGTTACGTGCATAGCCGTCTTTGACCTTGACGATTTCGCCGAGGTTGCCGAGGTTCACGACTTTGTCGAGCAGAATGATTTGCATGGTCGCGCTCCTTACAGGCTACGGTGCTGGTCGCTGTAAGGCAGCATCGCGAGGAAGCGAGCGCGCTTGACGGCGGTGTTGATCTGGCGCTGGAAAATCGCGCGCGTGCCGGTCAGGCGAGCGGGGATGATTTTTCCGTTTTCGGCGACGAAATCGCGCAAGGTGTCGATGTCCTTGTAGTCGATTTCTTCAACGCCGGCGGCGGTAAAGCGGCAAAAGCGCTTGCGCTTGAACAGCAGGGATTGGGTATTGCGCTTGGGGCGCTTGTCTTTGTTGAAACGTTTTGGTCCGGCCATGATGGACTCCTTAAATGGGATTCGGTACTTGCTCTACCTTGTGCAGAGCCTGGATATGAAAAACAACACCTTTGCTGGTGCGCGCATTGATCAGAAAACCGGTGAACCTGAAGGGCTTGCCTAAGGGTGACCTGGCTGATTGCTCAGCCAGCGTTCCGAAGGCAACCGCCCTGACCGTCAACTTGACCTGTCTGGTGACACCGGCTTCGACGACTTCGGACTCGTGTTCGAGGACAAAATTGGCGGCCGGGATTCCAGCGGGCGTGTAGCGAAGAGGACTTGCCTCGGCGATACAGGCGGTCAGTTCAACGTGATTCACTGCGGGCTTTTGCTCAATGGCAGTTGCGCAGCAGCGAGGCGTTCAACAGCATGGTGGCAATTAAGCCGCATACTCCTGCTGTTGGGCTTTACGGGCTTCTTCCCTCTCGACGTTGCGCATCATGAGGGATGGGCCGGTTTCGGCCTTTTTCTTGACCACGGTCAGGTGGCGCAGCACGGCATCGTTGAACTTGAACGCGTGTTCAATTTCTTCCATCACGGCCTGGCTGGCTTCGATGTTGATGCAGAGGTAGTGGGCTTTTGCGAGTTTCTGGATCAGGTACACCAGCTGGCGGCGGCCCCAATCTTCAACACGATGCACTTTTCCGCCGCCGGCGGTGATCATGCCCTTGTAACGTTCCAGCATGGCTGGGACTTGCTCGCTTTGATCCGGATGGATCAGCAAGACGATCTCATAGTGACGCATAAACTCTCCTTGTGGTTGATTGAAGCTGCCCCAGCGTCGTTAAGGGTGCAGCAAGGCGAAGCCCATGATTATAGCCCAAACAGGCAATAGGCCATATGAGGGGGCCCTTCCCACCCAGCAGGGGCCGCGGAACCGGCTTTGCCGGGCCGCAGGCGCAGCGGCCCCCTCGGGGGGCTGGGAGCTACACGCAGTGAGCGACCGTGGGGGCTCCGTTACAGCCGTTTGAGGTCCGGATAGCGGATGTATTCGACCAAATCCTGGATTTTCCGGCTGGGCGCCGGGGTGACCAGGCTCACCAGCACGATCACGGCAAAACCCACCGGCACGCCGAACAGGCCGGCTGAAATCGGGTCTATGCCCCACCACAGCTGCACCGGCGAGGTGATGCCGAAGGTGGCGCGCAGCCAGGGCTGGTTGGTGAACATGTAATACGAGGTCACGCCCAGGCCGGAAATCATGCCCAGCACGGCGCCTATGCCGTTGGCGCGTTTCCAGAAAATTCCCAGGCTGAGCGCCGGAAAAAACGAGGCGGCGGCGAAGGAGAACGCCGCCGACACCAGGAACAGGATGTCCGCCGGCTTTTGCGCCGCCACGTAGGCTGCCAGCAGGGCCACGATGAGCAGCAGGATTTTGGACACCGTCACCCGGCTCACGGTCGAGGCGTTCGGATCGATCATCTTGTAATAGAGATCGTGGCCCAGCGCATTGGCGATCGTCAGCAGCAGGCCATCGGCGGTTGACAGCGCGGCAGCCAGACCGCCCGCCGCCACCAGGCCTGAGATCACATAGGGCAAGCCCGCCAGTTCAGGCGTGAGCAGCACGATGATGTCGCCGCCTATGGTCATTTCATTGAGCTGAAGGATGTTGTCGCGGTTGACGTCGGTCACCGACAGCAAGCCCGGGTCGACGCGGCTCCAGGAATTGACCCAGGCCGGTAGCTGGTCAAACGGCAGGCCCACCACCATGGTGAAGATTTCATACTTCACCAGCACGGCCAAGGCAGGCGCCGTGAAATACAGCAGGAAGATGAAGAACAGCGACCAGGTGACCGACTGCCGCGCCTCGCGCACGCTGGGCACCGTGTAATAGCGCATCAGGATGTGCGGCAAGGCGGCCGTGCCCACCATGAGGCAGAACACCAGCGCCAGGAAATTGCGGCGCGAGGTGTCATAGGCCTCCTGCTCCTTGGGCGTGCCATCGGGGTCGCCCGAGAACTGGGCCGCATGGGCAGGCATGCCGTTGAGTGGCTGCGTCTTGACGTCAGCGGCCGCCCTGGCGGCCGTCCAGACCTTGACGGCCGCCGCCTCGTCCCTGGGCATGGCGGCCAATGCTTTGGCGGCCGAGGAAATTTCAGCCACCGAGGCATTGCCGCCCTTGAGCTGATCCATGCGTTTGCCGGCGGCCAGCTTGTCGGCGGCCAGCGATTCTGCCGGGCGCGCGAGCTTGCCGGACAGCGCCTCGGAGCGCTGCCTGAACAGCTCGCGCACCTGCAGCTCCTTGGGGTCGGCGGCCAGCTCTTTTTCCTTGGCGCTGACTTTCTCAAGCTGGAAGCCGTAGACCAGCTGCGGCACCGGAACACCCGTCTGCTTGACCGACAGCCACACCACCGGGATCAAATAAGCCACCACCAGAATGATGTACTGCGCCACCTGCGTCCAGGTGACGGCACGCATGCCGCCCAGGAAAGAGCACACCAGGATGCCGCCCAGGCCCAGGAAGATGCCCAGTTCGAAAGCAATGCCGGTGAGGTAAGACGTGATGAGGCCCACACCGTAGATCTGCGCGACGAGGTAGGTGAAGGAACACAGGATGGCGGCCGCCACGCCGATGAGCCGCGGCAGCTTGCCCCCGTAGCGCTCTCCCAGGAAGTCGGGAATGGTGAACTGGCCGAACTTGCGCAGGTAAGGCGCCAGCACCAGCGCGACCAGGCAATAGCCACCGGTCCAGCCCATGATGAAAGCCAGGCCGCTGTAGCCCGTGAGGTAAAGCGTGCCCGCCAGGCCGATGAAGGAGGCGGCCGACATCCAGTCGGCGCCGGTGGCCATGCCGTTGTAGATCGCAGGAACGCGCCGGCCCGCCACGTAGTATTCGCCCGCATCGGTGGTGCGGCTCATGATGCCTATGCCCGCATACAGGCCGATCGTGGCCAGCAAAAAGGCCGTGCCTATCCACAGGCGCGGCAAACCCATGCGCTCCAGCCCCGCGAGGATGAGCACAAAGACCACCAGGCCCACCGTGTACCAGCGGTAGACGCGATTGAGCTGCCGCTTGAACTGCTGGCTGGAGAGCATGACCCCGTCGCGTGAACCAAAAAAGCCGGCCATCTGGTCAGTCCCCGTCCGCCACGTCGTGCTCGATGTCGAGCCGGTTCATGTACCAGGCATACACGCCGACGATCAGGCAATACACCAGCAGGGCGCCCTGCGCGCCCATCCAGAAGCTGAAGGGCCACCCGAAAAAACGGAAGTTCAACGCGCGCGCGAAGTAGCTCACGCCGAAGGTCACGCTGAACCATACGAGCAGCAGCACGGCCGTCACCGCGAGGTTTTTGCGCCAGTAGCGGCGGTGGCCGTCAGCGGGCTGCATGGCCCGCCTCGCTTGTGGGCGATATGCCCGCCTGCAGCGCCGCGGCGTTCTCGCGCTCCAGTTGCGCGGCCACGCGCGGCTCAAAGCGCCTCAGGTGGGCGATGACCTTGCGCGCCTTGCCCGGCTCGCCCAGCGCCAGCCAGGCCTGGGCCAATCGGTACCAGCCATAAGGACCCAGCGGTTGCAGCGCGGTGTTGCGCTGCAGCGCCTCGGCGGCTTCCCCGAAGCGCCGCTGCTCCATACGCACCAGTGCCAAGCCGTACCAGGCCCGGTCCAGGCGCGGGTCCAGCGCCACAGCACGCGCGAATGCGGGACCAGCCTCTTCATGGCGGCCGGCCTGCTGCAGCACATAGCCCAGGTTGAACCAGCCACCCGCCTGGCGCGGCCAGGCGGTGGTGAGTTGCCGCAGGCTGGCAATCGCCTCTTGCGTGAGATGCAGCTGCGCCTGGACATGGCCGCGGCTGGCCAGGGCATAAGGATCGGCAGGCCGCAAGCGCAGCATCTGCGAAAACTTGGTCAAAGCGGCCGCACGCTGGCCGGCCGCGAGCAGTAGCAAGGCCTGCGCTTTCAGGAAGAGGTAGTGCAGGGACGACGCCAGCGGCAACGCTATTTGCACAACGCCACCCCGATTTCCAGGCAGATACGGATCTTCGTGGCGGCCGCGGCGATCCATATCAACACCAGCAGCAGGAAAGCCACCAGCGGCAGGTGGCGCTCCAGCACCACGGGCGGGGAAATCCAGCGCGCCGCCCTCACCCAAGGCCGGCCCAGCAATTCCAGCACGCGATAAAACGGATTGCCGTCCCGCCCCGCGCCAGCCAGTAGGCCCACCACCCATTGGCCTGCCAGCGCGAGCAGTGCGATTTCGGCAAGCAATTTGGCGGTGGTGGCGGCGGCAAGCATGGCTCAGGGCAGACAAGGAAAGGCAGAGCCTTCGATTGTCATCGGAGGACTTGCCAATTGCTTACCGTGAGGGCGCCGCCCACCGGGGGTTTTCCCTCGGTCAGGCCGGCGGCCGGCTTGTTCAGCCGGCCAGCTGCTTCCAGGTGTCGATGACCGTGTCGGGGTTCAGCGAGATCGAGCCTATGCCCTGCTCTTTCAGCCACAGCGCGAAGTCGGGATGGTCGCTGGGGCCCTGGCCGCAGATACCGACGTACTTGTTGGCACGCTTGCAGGCAGCGATGGCCTGGCTCAACAGCGCCTTGACGGCCGGGTCGCGTTCGTCAAAGTCCTTGGCCAGGATTTCCAGGCCCGAGTCGCGGTCCAGGCCCAGCGTGAGCTGGGTCAGGTCGTTGGAGCCGATGGAGAAACCGTCGAAGTATTCGAGGAACTGGTCGGCCAGCACCGCGTTGCTCGGCACCTCGCACATCATGATGATTTTCAGGCCCTGCTCGCCGCGCTTGAGGCCGTGTTTGGCCAGCAGTTCGGTCACGGCCTTGGCTTGGCCCAGCGTGCGCACAAAGGGCACCATCACCTCGACGTTGACCAGGCCCATGTCGTTGCGCACGCGCTTGAGCGCCTCGCATTCCATGGCGAAGGCCTCGGCGAAATCCGGGCTCAGGTAGCGCGCCGCGCCGCGGAAACCCAGCATCGGGTTTTCTTCCTCGGGCTCGTAGCGCGAGCCGCCAATCAGCTTGCGGTATTCGTTGGACTTGAAGTCCGACAGGCGCACGATCACCGGCTTGGGCCAGAAGGCCGCGCCAATCGTGGCGATGCCTTCGGCGACCTTGTCGACGTAAAAGGCGCGCGGCGAGGCATGGCCGCGGGCCACGCTTTCGACGGCTTTTTTCAGGTCGGCGTCGATGTTGGGATAGTCCAGGATGGCCTTGGGGTGCACGCCGATGTTGTTGTTGATGATGAACTCCAGCCGCGCCAGGCCAACGCCGTGGTTGGGCACCTGGCAGAAGTCAAATGCCAGCTGAGGGTTGCCGACGTTCATCATGATCTTGAGGTCTATGGGCGGCATTTCGCCGCGCTGCACCTCGGTGACTTCAGTCTCGAGCAAGCCGTCATAGATGTTGCCGGTGTCGCCCTCGGCGCAGCTCACCGTCACCAGCATGCCGTCCTTCAGCGTTTCGGTCGCGTCGCCGCAGCCGACCACGGCCGGGATGCCCAGTTCGCGCGCGATGATGGCCGCGTGGCAGGTGCGCCCGCCGCGGTTGGTGAC
The DNA here is from genome assembly GCF_943369675.1 of Polaromonas sp. YR568. Lineage (GTDB taxonomy): Bacteria > Pseudomonadota > Gammaproteobacteria > Burkholderiales > Burkholderiaceae_C > Polaromonas. The sequence goes on from NZ_CALROB020000010.1 coordinate 58,476, forward strand.
GATGGCGCTGGCGCGCTTCATCACGGGCTCCCAGTTCGGGTCGGTCATGTCGGTGACGAGGATGTCGCCGGCCTGCACCTGGTCCATGTCCTTGATGTCGTGCACGATGCGGACCGGGCCGGTACCTATCTTCTGGCCGATCGCCCGGCCCTCGGCCAGCACCGTGCCGGTGCCCTTGAGCTTGTAGCGCTGCTCGGCCTTGCCCTTGGCCTGGCTTTTTACCGTCTCAGGGCGAGCCTGCAGGATGTAAAGCTGGCCGTCGGTGCCGTCCTTGCCCCATTCGATGTCCATGGGGCGGCCGTAATGCGCTTCAATGATGAGGGCGTAGCGGGCGAGCTGCTCGACATCGTCGTCGGTCAGCGAATAGCGGTTGCGCAGCTCGGTCGGCACGTCGGTTGTCTTGACCAGCTTGCCGCCGGATTTTTTTTCGTCGGCGGTGGTGAACTCCATCTGCAGCAGCTTGCTGCCCAGATTGCGGCGGATCACGGCGCGCTTGCCGGCCTTGAGCATGGGCTTGTGCACATAGAACTCGTCGGGGTTGACGGCGCCCTGCACCACGGTTTCACCCAGGCCGTAGCTGGAGGTGATGAAGACCACGTCTTCAAAGCCGCTTTCGGTGTCTATGGTGAACATCACGCCGGCCGCGCCCTTGTCGCTGCGCACCATGCGCTGGATGCCGGCCGACAGCGCCACGTCGGAATGCGCAAAACCCTGGTGCACGCGGTAGCTGATGGCACGGTCGTTGTAGAGCGAGGCGAACACCTCTTTCATCTTGTGCAGCACGTCCTCGATGCCGACCACGTTCAGGAAGGTTTCCTGCTGGCCTGCGAACGATGCGTCTGGCAAATCCTCAGCGGTGGCGGAAGAACGCACCGCAAAGCTGGCCTGCGTATTGCCCGCGCTCAGCGTGGCAAAGCTTTCGCGCACGGCTTTTTCCAGGTCGGCCGGGAAAGGCTGCGCTTCGACCAGCGCACGGATTTTGGCGCCGGCGTCGGCCAGGGCGCGAACGTCGTCGGTGTTGAGCGTGTCCAGCACGCCGTTGATTTTTTTGTCCAGCCCGTCGTGGGCCAGGAACACGCGAAACGCGTGGGCCGTGGTGGCGAATCCGGTGGGCACCCGCACGCCCTGGGGGCCGGTGGGCAGTTGCGAGATCATCTCGCCGAGGCTGGCGTTCTTGCCGCCGACGGCCTCGACGTCCGTCATCCTCAGGTTTTCAAACGGTACGACCAGGGCGGTCGCCTCGAACAGATTGGACATGAAAATACTCCGGGAGGTTTAAAAACCGGGGAATTCACCATGCGCGGCAGGCAACCTTGTTGTGGTTCTAAGGGGTTGTGGCGGGGCATGGCGTGACAATCGGGATAATTGCCACGATTGTAGGGGCCTGCGGCCGGATGCGCCGCGTCAGCCTTTCTCCCAGCTTTCAATCAGCCAAAACGCCCACCATGTCCCAACGCACCGTGTTTTTCATCTCCGACGGCACCGGCATTACCGCGGAAACCTTTGGTAACGCCATCCTGGCGCAGTTTGAGTTCAAGCCGCGCCACGTCCGCCTGCCCTTTATCGACAGCGTGGACAAGGCGCACCAGGCGATACGGCAGATCAACCACACAGCCGAAGTCGAGGGCAAGCGCCCCATCGTCTTCACCACGCTGGTCAACATGGAAATCCTGGCCGTCATCAAGACCCACTGCAACGGCATGCTGCTGGACATGTTCGGCATGTTCGTGGCGCCGCTGGAGGGCGAGCTGGGCATCAAGTCCAACCACCGGGTAGGCCGGTTTTCGGACGCCTCCAAGAGCAAGGAATACGACGACCGCATCGAGGCCATCAATTTCTCGCTGGCGCACGACGACGGCCAGAGCAATCGCGACCTGGCCGGCTCGGACGTGATACTGGTCGGCGTGAGCCGCAGCGGCAAGACGCCGACCTCGCTCTACCTGGCCATGCAGTACGGCCTGAAGGCTTCGAACTACCCGCTGATCCCGGAGGATTTCGAGCGCCGCCAGCTGCCGCCGGCGCTGGTGCCGCACCGCAAGAAGATCTTCGGACTGACCATCGCGCCCGAACGCCTGGCGCAGATCCGCAACGAACGCCGGCCCAACTCGAAATACGCCAGCCTGGAAAATTGCCGCGAAGAGATCCACGAAGCCGAAGCCATGATGCGGCGCGAAGGCATACGCTGGCTGTCGACCACCACCAAGTCCATCGAAGAGATTTCGACCACCATCCTGCAGGAAATCCGGCCGGAACGGCTTGAATACTAAAAAAGCGCCCTAGGCCTTCCCGGCCCGCATGCGCCGGCGCAGCCACCACAGCCAGGTGCCGCTGACACCGAAGCCGAACAGCAGAAAACCCCCTGCCGCCGTCGCGACCACCCCGATCACGCCGGCCAGCTTGCCCGAGTGCAGCGGGTAGATCCAGGCATACGAGCGCGTGCCGATGTCCAGGTCGGTCCAGCGGTCCACACGTATCACTTCACCGGTCAGCGGATGCAGCCAGACCGACGACAGGCCGTTGGGATGCGGGTCGTCGTCCAGTTTTTTGCGTATGCGCACCGGCGTCGTGGGCTTGGCCGGCAATCCCAGGTAGCCCACTACGCCACCCGGCATGGCGGCGTTGGCGGTCGCGATCATTTCGTCGGCAGTGGCCGCGCGCCTCTGCGGGCCTGCTGCGGCCTTCACGGCCGGCGGCAGCACCTGTTTTTGCCCGGCGGCCTGCGTCACCCACTGCGAAACCGGGCGCCAGGCCATCCAGGTGCCGGTCAGCACGCAGACCAATACCCAGCCGCCCAGCACCACGCCGACGACCCTGTGAAGGTCGAACAGGCTGCGCAGCAACCCGCCCTTGAGGCTGACGGAAAACGCACCGCGCCAGCTCCTGGGCGGCCACCACAGCAGCACGCCGGTGACCAGCATGGCCAACATGGTGACGGTGTTGAAGGCCAGGATGGTCTTGCCCGTGTCGCCGGCCAGCAGCGCCGAATGGAACTCGAACAGCGCGTTGGCAAAGCCTTCGTGCTCTTCGCGCGCGCCCAGCTTGCGCCCACTGTACGGGTCGTAATGCGCCTGGCCCTGCCAGCTGTCGCTGGTCACGTAGACCAGGATGGACTCTTCAGGCTCACGCGGCGGGCGTATCGTGAAACGCGTCTTGCTGCCGTATTCGGCCACCAGCGACTGGCGAATCGTCTCCAGCGGCAAGGGCTGCCCGGCCGGCTTGACTTCAAAAAGCTGCGCATTGAGCACACGGTCCAGCGGCCGCGCACCCAGCATCAACGAGCCGGTGAAAGCGTTGAGCATCAGCAGCAGTCCGGCCGTCAGGCCCAGCCAGCGATGCACCTTCAGCAGCATCGGCCGCCACTTGCGCAGCCCCATCAGAAGTCGAACTTCGCGGCCAGGCGCAGCGTGCGCGGCGCGCCCACGCCCAGCAGGCCGTTACCGGCGGTGCTCCAGTAGACCTTGTCGGTGGCGTTGTCCAGGTTGGCCTGCAGCGTGGCGTCGGTGCCGAACAGCCTGGTGCGGTAGCGCGCGCCCAGCGACAGGGTGCCGCCGCCGTCGATGTAAGCCTGGTTGGCATTGTTGACGGGGCGCTTGCCGGTGAAATACCAGCCTGCATTGAGCGCCAGGCCGGGCACGGTGGGCACTCGGTATTCGCCGAACACGCTGTAGGTCACCTTGGCGGCGTTTTCGGGGGTCTTGCCGACTTCGTTGGCGACGGAGGATTTGACGATCTTCGGGTCCATCAGCAGCGCGGAAGCCACCACCGACCACTGCTTGTTGATCTCGCCCGTGGCCGCGAACTCCAGGCCCTTGTAGTTGGCTTCACCGGCAAGGATGAACCGGTTCGCCACGGTCGCTGTCGACGGCCGCTTGATGTCGAAATAGGCGACCTGCAGCAACACGCCCTCGGCGACCTCGGCCTTGACGCCGACTTCAATCTGCTTGTTGAGCACGGCAGGCAACACCTCGCCGGCATTGACGGCGCTGGCCGGTGCGGTGCCCGACTCTTCCAGCCCTTCGATATAGCTTGCATACACCGAGGTTTTTTCGTTGGGCTTGAACATCGCCGAAACGCTGGGGCTGGTTTTCTTCGCGGTAAAACCGGCCGAGGTCTTGTAATCGGAATGGCGCAGTCCGCCCATGATCTGCCACTGTTCCGACAGCACGATGCGATCGAAGAGGTAAAGGCCCTTGTCGGTGATCGTCGTCGGCGCGCTGCCGTTGGGCCCGATGCGCGGCGTGTACGGAATCTGCACGGGGTTGTAGTAGTTTTGTGCGAAGTTCAGTGTGGTGCCGCCCAGGCGGCTTTCCTGCTTGCGCTCGTTTTCGGTGTACCCGATCGAGAGCTCGTTGGCGATGGTGCCGGTCATCACCCGGCCTCCGAGCTCAATACGCAGGTTGTTGTTCTCGTACTCCTGCCCGTCCTGCTGGCTCACGGCCAGGTTGCCGGCGCCGGTGACGGCATTGTTCAGGGTGAACTGGGAGAAGCGCCGGGTGCGTGTGTTTTTGGCCTGGCCGAGTTCAAAAATTGCCGACCAGTTGTCGTTGATGGCAACGTCGGCGCGCGCCAGGATATTGTTCGCGTCGGCCACATAGCGCTGCCACTCACCCGCCAGGTTGACCTTGTTGCCCGTCAGGCGCGGCAAGGTGATGACGCCGCCGACGGCCGTCGGCAGGACGATGGCGGCTTGCTCGGAAACGTCCTTCTTGTAATGCTCGATGTCGAGCTTGAAACTGACCGAGGACGAAAGCTTGTAGTCGATCGCGGCCGACAGCAGTTCGCGCTTGCCCGCGAAGTTGTCGATGCCGATGTCCTCGCGTCCCTTGACCGCGTTGACACGCAAACCGACGGCGTTGTCCGGGCCGAAACGGCGGCCTATGTCCAGGTGCACGTCGGCAGCGCCGTACTGGTTCACCGAGGTGGCGATGCTGGTCACCGGCGTCGCGCCGGCACGCTTGGTGACGAAATTGACGATGCCGGACGGCGGCACAAAACCGTAGTACAGCGACGAAGCGCCCTTGAGCACCTCGACGCGCTCCTTGTTTTCCAGCGGGACGTCGACGAGGTTGATGATGGGCAGCGAGCCGTTGAGGCGGTAGTTACCGCGGTTCTCCACCAGGATGCCGCGGATCGCGATGTTGTCGTAGGTCGAGCCGTTGAGCTGCGAGCGCGTGACGCCAGCGGTGTTGCGCAGCGCGCCGAACAGCGTGCGCGCACCCTGCGCGTCGAGCACCTCGCGGGTGATGACGTTGGTGGTGAGCGGCACGTCCAGCGGGCTCTGGTCGCGGAAAGTGCCGACCTGCACGGTGTTGGAGGTGAAGCTGCCCTGGCGTTCACTGCTGACGGTGACCGTGCCCAGCGAACCGCCGGTCGCCGCTTCAGCCGGCGCATTTTGCGCATGGACCGACGTGGCGCCCAGCAAGGCGATGGCGGCGGCCAGCGGCGCGAGGGAAAAACGGGAAGCGGAACGGGAGTAAGGAAGTTGGGGGTGAAGTTGCATAAGCCAGCAGACAAGTAAAGGAACTCGGTTGGCTGGCTGGGCGCGGCGGGCGGGCCGCTTGGCTGGCTTCGAGGCGGATTATAAAAGGCCAGCCCCGTCCGCATGCGGGCCGTGAGCAACAGGTCAGCTGATCCGCCGACGGCCCGGTTTTTAAACCGGCGCCTCAAACAGGTATTGGCGCGGCCCCGGTTCCCCGCCCTGAGGCGCCACAGGATGCGCGACCACGCCCCACACCTTCTGGATGCACAAAGGCGTGAGCACTTCGGCGGTAGCGCCGCTGCCCACCACCTGCCCACCCTGCAGCACCACGCAGCGGTCGGCGTAGCGCAGCGCGAGGTTCAAATCGTGCAGCACGGCCACCACGCCCACGCCCTGGGCGGTAGCCCAGGCGCGCACCAGTTGCAGCATGCGGTGCTGGTGTTGCAAGTCGAGCGCCGCGGTCGGTTCATCCAGCAGCAACCAGCGTGTGGTTGGGGCGCCGGCCGGGCCTGCGGGCGCTTCCCAGACCTGGGCCAATGCGCGCGCCAGGTGGACACGCGCTTTCTCGCCGCCTGAAAGTGTATTGAGCACGCGGTGCTGGAGATGCTCGACCGCCGTGGCCTGCATGGCCTGCAACGGGATGTCCGCATCCGCCCTGCCCGGCTGGTTGCGATGCGGGTAACGGCCCAACTCCACCACCTCACGCACGGTAAATTCAAAAGCGACCTGGGTTTCCTGCGCCACCGAGGCGCGCACACGGGCGAGCTCGGCCGGCGCATACGCTGCCAAGGCCTTGCCGGCCAGGAAGACATTGCCGCCGGTGGGCTGGCGCTGGCCGGTCAGCAACGACATCAGCGTGGACTTGCCCGCGCCGTTGGGGCCCAGCACGGCCGTAACCTGCCCGGCTGAAAACTGCGCCGAAGCGGATTGCAGCAGCGCCCGACCGGGCACTTGCACGCCCACACCCACCACTTCAAGCCGGCCGGCAATCAACGAGAAATCATGCATGTTGCGTGCGTTCATGGGTCAGAGTCGGTTTTTGAAATGGCGCAGCAGCAGCAAAAAGAAAGGCACACCGACAAAGGCCGTCAGCACGCCCAGCGGCAGTTCGGCGGGCTTGACCATGGTCCGGGCCACGCTGTCGGCGGCCAGCACCAGGGCGGCACCCAGCAGGGCCGAACCCGGCAGCACGATGCGGTGGTTGGGGCCGGCCACCAGGCGCACGCAATGCGGCGCCACCAGGCCGATAAAACCGATGATGCCGGTGGTGGCCGTGACGGCGCCCACGGCCAGCGCCGTGACCAGCACGGCAAAACGTTTGACGCGCTCGACCGGCACGCCCAGCAATGCCGCCTGCGTCTCGCCCAGCGCAATCGCATTGAGCGGCCGGGCCAGCGTGAGGCCCGCGCCCAGCGCGGCCACCACGATGGAAAACACCAGCGCCACCGCGCTCCAGCGCGCCCCGCCCAGGCTGCCCAGCAGCCAGAATTGGATGTTGCGCAACTGCTCGTCGGTGGCCAGGAAGGTCAGGTAGCCCAGGCCCGCGCCGGCCAGCGCATTGACGGCGACGCCGGCCAGCAGCATGATGCCGACCCGTGTCGTGCCGTCCTGCTGCGACAAGGCATACACCAGCACCGTCACGAACAGGCTGCCCAGGAAGGCCATCAGCACCAGCGTCCAGCTGCCCAGCGTGCGCGGCATGTCGGGAAACCACATGCTGCCCAGCACGATGGTCATGCCGGCGGCCAGCGCGGCTCCGCTGCTGACGCCGATAAGGCCGGGATCAGCCAGCGGATTGCGGAACAGGCCCTGCATCAGCGCGCCCGACATACCCAGCGCCGCGCCGGCGGCCACACCGAGCAACAGGCGCGGCAAGCGGATATTCATGAAGACCAGGTGTTCGGGCGAAGGCTGGGCGCTGCCGCCCAGCATGTCGAGCAGCATTTGCCAGAGCTGCAGCGGGCTGATGGCATAGGCGCCGCGCGCACTGCCGAAAATAAAACTCAGGGCCAGCAGCAAGACACCCACACCCAGCACCAGCGACGCCGGCCAGCGCCGGTGGTCGCCGTGCAACGCGGCGGCCTTCATGCGCGGGCCCTGCGCAAAACGGCCGGCGTTCGCGCGCAGAGGACTTCCGCCATCGCGCCCTTCCTGGGTTCGTCGTTCATCCGCCGGCCTTGAGGCTGGCCTGGTGCAGCTCGGCCACCGCCTGCGGCAGGCGCGGACCGAAGCCGATCAGGTAGAGCGCATCAAGCGCCACCAGCGCGCGGCGCTTGTAGGCAGGCGTGAGTTCCAGGCCGGGGCGCTGCCAGAATTTCTCCAGCCCGCCGCTGGCTTCTACGCCTTGCGTTGTTGTGACGATCACGTCGGGCGCGGAGGTCACCAGGGCTTCGGGCGTCATCGCGCGATAGCCGGCGAAGTTGCTGGCGCCATTTGGGGTAATCAATGCGTTGTCCAGACCCGCGAAGGTGAACATCGCCTGCGCGGCGGTCTTCTCGCCGGCCACCTGCGGCGAGCCTGAATGCGTGAGGATGAACACGGCGCGCGGCTTGCGGCCGGTTTTGCGGGCCACAGCGGCCAACACCTCGGCCCACTGGGCGTCGAGTTTGGCCTGCAGCGCGGCGGCTTGCGCGACGCGCGACGTGGCACGGCCGACGGCGGCGACCTTGCGCTGCACCTCGCCCCAGGTGTGGTCGGCCTCGACCAATTCGACCTTGACGCCGGCGGTGCGCAACTGGTCCATCACCACGCCGGGGCCGGCCTCCGTCGTGCCGATAACCGCGTCGGGCTTGAGCGAGAGCAGGCCTTCGGCGGACAGCGCGCGCATATAGCCGACCTTGGGCGTTTGCAGCGCGGCGGCAGGATACAGGCTGGTGGTGTCGGTGCCGACCAGTTGCTTTTCAGCGCCCAGCGCGTAGACGATTTCCGTGGTCGCGCCGCTCACCGAGACGATGCGCGGCATCTTCGCCGGCGCCTGGGCCAGCGCAGCAGTCGCAGACAGGCCGCAAACGCCGGAGACGGCGGTAAGCGCCGGCAGTGAAAAATACCGCAAGGCGTCGCGCCGGCGGAGTTGAAGCGGGGGTGTTTTCATGGGGACCCTTGCATGGGGAAATGATGTGAGGGGGCGGCTTCAGGGAATGTTCTGCGCGATGCGCCAGAGCACGCCGGAGGGGTCGCCCAGCACGAAATCGCGCTGGCGCCAGGGCTGGTCTTGCGGTGCGATGGTGCGCACGCCGTAGCGGCCGGCGATGTCCGCCTGCTGCAGCCGCGTCCACCAGCTTTCCACGTCCTGCACGATCAGGTGCATCATGAAATTGCTGGCGTGCTCGGCCACATAAAAGTTCTGCAGGAAGAACGCCGTGTCACCCAGGCGCACATACGCCAAGGTGTCGTCCGACCAGGGAATCTCAAAGCCCAGTTCCTCATAAAACCGTTTGGACAGCGCGAAGTCTTTTGCCGGCACGAAGGCCTTGATTTCCACCGCGCCGAAACCGCCGTTTGGGCTTTCGCCTGCGCTCATGCGGCTTCCTTGAGCCTCGGTAGCCGCGCCACGATGTCGCGCCAGGGTTGCAGCTCGGGGTTACCGGGTTTGCGCGCGCCGAAGAACATCGCCATCAGCTCGCCCGCGCCGTCGAAGACTTCGACCGAAGTGACCACACCATCGGACGTCGGTTTCTCGACGATCCAGGCGCTCTTGATCATGTCTTCGCGCAGATGCAGGTTAAAGCCCGCGTCCAGCACATTGATCCACTGCGCGGTCGGGGTGACCATGGGTTCGATGCGCTTGACCGGCCCGGTGTGGATCTGGATGCAGCCCAGGCTGCCGACGAACACCATGATGGACGTGCCGTCGATAGCGGCTTCGTCGAGCAGCTTGCGCACGATGGTGAGGTCGGCCTTCTGGGTGAAGCGGCCCTCGACGAGGCGGAAGGCCTGCTGGCGCTCCGCGCCGGCCTTGCCGATCAGCCCGAAAAACTCGTGCGTGTCCTTCATCTCGCTCCAGCCCTGGGCCAGTGCGGCGGCGTCGATGTCCGCGTCGGCCTTCGGTGCAGCCTTGGGGCTGGCGGGCGTGAAGGTGTAAGCCTTGCCGGCATCGGTGAATTGGTTGGCGACATCGCGAAAGGCTTCGCGGTCGGTCTCAGGCCGCGCAAACACCTTGTGCACGGCAATGCCATGCGCGTCAAAGAACTGCAGGCTTTCCGATGCCGGGTTTTTCGGGTCGTTGGCCGGCTCGAAGACGTAGAAACCGGCATGCCAGCGGCTGAAGAAAATGCGCAGGTCGATTTCCTCGCCCAGCGCCAGGCCCATATGGCCCTGCGCGGTAATGTTGCGGTAGACACCGGTTTTTTCATGCACGGTGGATTCATTGCGCGTGAGCGCCATGACCGGGCCGCACAGTTCCAGCGCCTGCAGGATTTCGACCCAGGGGCCTTTGAGCGGCGTGGCCTTGAGAGCAAGCTCGTGCGTGCCGGCATGGGCCGCGACGGCCTGGCCTTCGGTGATGCCTATGCTCTCGGCGGCGTCTTTGGCGCGTTTGCCGCTGCTGCGCGCGGCGGCGAAGTTCTCACGCACAGTGGCGGGATTTTGGGAAGCACTGGCCGTTGCCTGGTTTGCGGCGTCGGGCCGCGTCTGGGTTGGAAGGACTGCGCTCATTGAAGGGTCTCCGGGGTTGTGTGCCAAAGCACGCGATGGGTATCAGAATGGTCTGCAGGCAAAAGCCCCTGCTGTGGCTGGTCAGGGCCTGGCTGCAGCACCCGCACCCACAAGGGATGCAGGTTGGCGGCAATGGCCCTGAAATTCGGCGGCGCCGCAGGATGGCGCGACAGCATGAACAGGTTGGCGATGATCTTTTTCGCCATCAGTGCGCGCTGCCCTTCGCAGCAGGCCTGGGCGTGTCCGGTCATCAGGGCCAGCGTCCCGGCCAGCAGGGCTTCCGCCGGGGGCAAACCCTGGGCGTCGGCCGCACCGGTATCGGTGTCGGTGTCGTTGCCGCCATGGTCGGGAAACTGGCTCATGCGCTTTCCTTTTAAAAAGTTCAGGGCGAGATCAGAAATCGGCGACCAGCGAGACGTTGAAATAACGGCCCGGCTGGCTGTAGGCATCGCGGAAGGAAGAATTGGCTGCCACACCGCGGACATCCGACCAGTTCCAGTACTTCTTGTCCGTCAGGTTGATGATGCCGGCGTTGACGCGCAAGGTTTTGCTGATGCGCCACTGGCCGGTGAGGTCAAGCGTGGTCGCGGACGGCACGGCGAATTGCGGCGAAGCCACGGGCACGGCCGGCGGAGAGGCGGCAATGGTTTGCGCGCTGATGTCGCTGAACTTCTTGGCGGAATGGTGGCTCGCGTCCAGGCGCACGTCCCAGGCCGCGGTTTCATACTTCAGGCCGACGACGAGTTTGGCCGGGTCTATCGTGTCCAGCGGCTTGCCGGTGTTCTTCACGGTGCCGCGGGTGTAACCGTAGGCAAACGGCGTGCTGAGCTGGCCGTTGCCGACCTTGCCCCAGTTCATGGCGCCCTTGATCTCAAAACCGCTGATGGTCGCGTTGTCGATGTTGATTGACTGGATGACGGCAGGGTTGGCCGGATTGCCGAAGGCGCCGCTGACGGTGGCGCCGTCCTGGATCAGGTCTTTGAAGCGGCCATAGAAGACGGCCGTGTCGAAGCTCAGCTGGTCAAGCCGCCCACGCACGCCGAATTCGACGTTCCGGCTCTTTTCAGGCTTGAGGTTGGGGTTGGGCACGGTGCGATAGCCGCCGGCAAGGTTCTGGAAGAAGCCGTTGACCTGACCGGCATTGGGCGCGCGGAAACCGCTGGCGTAGTTGCCGAACACGCTCCACTGCGGCGAGGCGCGGTAGATGACGCCGACCTTGGGCGACACGGCCGAGCCCGACAGCGACACGGCCGGCACCGGGAACCCGGTCTGCGCCGCATCGATCTTGAAGCTGTCCGCGCGCACGCCCGGCGTCACGCTCCAGTCGCCCAGGATAAATTCGTCCTGCACATAGAAAGCCGTGGAGCTTTCCTTGGTGTCAGGGAAACGTTTGAGCGGGAAGGTTTCGCCGGCGGGCGGCACCAGGCCTGTCTGCAGGTTCTCGATGTCCGCACTGATGTAATCGAAGCCGTAGGTGATCTTCTGGGCCGAGTTGCCGCCCATGCGGAGGGTCTTGTCGGCCTGGATGCTGGCCTGCAAGGTGCGTTCGCTGTAAGTCGTGTCACGCACACGCACTTGCGGCAGCGCCGTGCGGCGTTCATAGGTGTAGTCGTTGGATTTCGCATCCTGGTAGCTGAGCACGGTCTGGATGTTGTCGGTCACCGCGGTGTCGACCTTGTACCGCGCGTCCCAGGTGAGGCGGTCGCGGTCCATTTTTCCGGTCGAGTAGGAATCGAGCACCGTGGCCGAGCGCGCGGTGAGCAGGTTGTACTCGCTCTTCTTGTCGACGTGCTCGAAAGTGATGACGTGTTTTTGCGAAGAGGTCGGGTTCAGCACGACCTTGGCCAGCAGCGAGTTGGCCTTGTCCGTTTGCGGGTTCGGCTCCGTCCGGGTCAGGCCGGTACCGCCGGTTTCACCCTTGTTTTTCAGTTCCTTGCCGCTGCTGGTCGCCACGCTCAGTTGCCAGGCCAGCGCCTCATTCGCACGGCCGGCGATGGTGCCGCTGACCGCCGTTTCGCTGTTGTCGCCGCTGTAGCCGATCGACGCCCGGCCGCCCAGGGACTTGCCGTCTTTCAGGTAGTCGTCGGGCTCGTTGGTGATGAAATTGACCAGGCCGGCAATGCCGTCGGAGCCGTACAGCACGGAGGCCGGGCCCTTGACGATTTCAATGCGCTTGATGAGGTCTATGGAGACGCTGTCGCGGCCGAAGGAATTGGGAGTGAAGGCATAGCTGCGCGGGATGCGGATGCCGTCCACCATCATCAGCACGCGGTTGCCTTCGAGGCCGCGGATGTTGAAACCGGCATTGCCTTCGCGGCCGGTATCGCCCTGGGCCAGGCCAAAACGCGCGGGCGCGCGGCGCACCGAGACGTTGGGGATGTTTTTGGCCGCATCGCGGATGTCCCTGATCTGCCCCTGCTCGATGTCGGCGGCATTGATCACGTCGATGGTTTGCGGAATGTCTTCGACCGACTGCTCGTTGCGCGAGCCGCTGACGACGACTTCTTTCAGGGCCGCAACCTGAACAGATGCCGGCGCCACCGATTGGGCGTGCGCGGCAAAGCCGCTGCAGACCATGGCGGCCACAAGGGAGATTTCGCGCAAGGCGAAGCGGGAAGATGAATGGTTGGAAATCACGTGCAAGCCCAAAGTAAAAGGTTTGGATGGGCTTGCTACTGCAAAGGCGGAAGACCTGACGGCTCGCGATTGCTTATGGCTGGCTCTGGAGTTTTGAAGTATATGCGAATTGTTCTCATTCGCAACATTTGGATGCAAATAAGCTTTTGGAATTAACGTCCTGGGTGTTTATCTGTCTCTGTAACGCCGGCTTATTAGTCATAACTCAGTCACAGCAGCCCCTGAGGATGAGTGGCCGGAGACGGGCGCTAAAGCCTATCGCAGCCTATCCATTGAATAGTTAATTGCTATCGAATATAGTCAATTAACAGAGTTATACTATCGATTCGCCGGCAAGTTTTAGCCTTTTTTCATCACCTACAGAAAGCCATCTAGATGTCCCTGATCAATACCCAAGTCCAGCCTTTCAAGACCCAAGCCTTCCTCAATGGCAAGTTCATCGAAGTTTCCGACGAATCGCTGAAGGGCAAATGGTCGGTCCTGATCTTCATGCCGGCCGCATTCACCTTTAACTGCCCTACTGAAGTCGAAGATGCCGCCGACAACTACGCCGAATTCCAGAAGGCCGGTGCTGAGGTCTATATCGTGACCACCGACACCCATTTCTCGCACAAGGTCTGGCACGAAACCTCGCCCGCGGTCGGCAAGGCCAAGTTCCCGCTGGTGGGCGACCCGACCCACACGCTGACCAAGGCGTTTGACGTGTTCATCCCTGAGGAAGGCCTGGCACTGCGCGGCACCTTCGTGATCAACCCCGAAGGCGTCATCAAGACCGCTGAAGTGCATTCCAACGAGATCGCGCGCGACGTCAAGGAAACCCTGCGCAAGCTGAAGGCTGCCCAATACACCGCAGCCCATCCCGGCGAAGTCTGCCCTGCCAAGTGGAACGACGGCGCCAAGACGATCGCCCCGTCCATCGACCTGGTCGGCAAGATCTAAGAACAGGATTTAAGCGCCCCGCCGCCTTCCTGACGAAGGCCCGGGCCCCGGCACACCTGTGTGCCGTCCCGGGCTTTTTTGTTCCCCATTGAAATTGAAAGTGAGTCCGCCATGCTCGACGACGCCACCAAAGCCCAACTGAAAAGCTACCTCGAACGCGCCACCGCGCCCATCGAAATCGTCGCGTCACTGGACGACAGCGAAGGCTCCGGCGAAATGCTGTCATTGCTGAAGGACGTCGCAGAGGCATCGCCGCTGGTCAAGCTGACCGAAAGCCGCGACGACAGTCACCGCAAGCCTTCGTTCTCCATCAACCGCCCCAGCGAAAACCACGGCCCGCGGTTTGCCGGCCTGCCCATGGGGCATGAATTTACCTCGCTGATCCTTGCGTTGTTGCAGATCGGCGGTTACCCACCCAAGGTCGAGCAAGCCGTACTCGATCAGATCCGCGCACTCGATGGCGATTTCGAATTCGAGATCTACGTCTCGCTCACCTGCCACAACTGCCCCGACGTGGTCCAGGCACTGAACCTGATGGCCGTGCAGAACCCCCGCATCCGCACCACGATGATTGAAGGCGGCATGTTCCAGGACGAGATCAAGGAACGCCAGATCATGGCCGTGCCCACCGTGTTCCTCAACGGCACCGAGTTTGGCCAGGGCCGTATGAGCCTGGAAGAAATCCTCGCGAAGATCGACACCAGCGGCGTCGAACGTGAAGCGAAAAATATTAACGGCAAGGAAGCCTTCGACGTGCTGATCGTCGGCGGCGGCCCGGCCGGCGCAGCCGCGGCAGTGTATGCCGCGCGCAAAGGCATACGCACCGGCGTAGCCTCGGAGCGCTTCGGCGGCCAGGTGCTGGACACCATGGGCATCGAGAACTTCATCTCCATCAAGGAAACCGAGGGCCCCAAATTCGCCCACGCACTGGAAGAGCACGTGCGCAACTACGACGTGGACATCATGAACCTGCAGCGCGCCAAGGCGCTGGTGCCCAACAGCGGGCCTGGTAAAGACCTGATCGAAATCCAGCTTGAAAGCGGCGCTTCGCTCAAGAGCAAGTCCATCGTGATCTCGACCGGCGCGCGCTGGCGCAACATCAACGTGCCGGGAGAGCACGAGTTCAAGAACAAGGGCGTGGCCTATTGCCCGCACTGCGACGGCCCGCTCTTCAAGGGCAAGCGCGTGGCGGTCATCGGCGGCGGCAACTCAGGCGTCGAAGCGGCCATCGACCTGGCCGGCATCGTCGGCCATGTGACGCTGATCGAGTTCGACACCGCCTTGCGCGCCGATGCCGTGCTGCAGCGCAAGCTGAACAGCCTGAAGAACGTGACGGTGATCACCAATGCGCAGACCACCGAAATCACCGGTGACCAGAAGGTCAACGGGCTGGTCTACAAAGACCGCGCCAGCAGCGAGCTGAAAACCGTGGAACTGGAAGGCGTGTTCATCCAGATCGGCCTGGTGCCCAACACCGATTGGCTCAAGGGCGTCGTCGACCTGTCGAAGCACGGCGAGATCATCGTTGACGCCAAGGGGCAAACCTCGGTGCCCGGCGTGTTCGCGGCGGGTGACGTTACGACCGTGCCTTTCAAGCAGATCATCATCGCGGCCGGCGAAGGCGCGAAGGCAGCGCTCAGCGCCTTTGACTACTTGATCCGCAGTCCTATCGCCGCGTAAGCTTCTGTCGCGTTGAATGCGAAAAGCCGCCCTGACCGGGCGGCTTTTTTTTGGGGGACGCGCGGGAAACTCGCCGAAAAAACCAGAAGCTCATAAGGGCTCTTTAGATGAGAACAATTCTCATCAATGCTATATTGTCGGCTGCACTCTTTCGCTAGCCGAATGCCGCAAGCAGCCTCTACGCGCTGCCAGGCTTAGCAAGCCAACAACCCGCCCACCAGCCCCCTGAAATTCCGCCGCTTACCGTGGCTGAGCAGGCTGCCGTGCGCACGCCAGTTTCCTGGCGATCCTTCCGGGAGTTTTGACCTTGCTCACCTTGCACCTGCCGCGCGCCGGGCGCGCCACACGCCGTCTGGCCCCGTTCACCGCCCTCTCCCTGTTTGCCGCGCTTCAAGGGGTATACGCCCAGACTGCGGCCCAGACCACCACCACTGAAACCACGCTGCGCGAAGTGCAGGTGCGCTCCGAACAGGAGAAAGAAACCGCCACCGGCCCGGTGATCGGCTACCGCGCCAAAAGAGCTTCCACCGCGACCAAGACCGACACGCCGTTGTCCGAAACGCCGCAGGCTGTCACCGTCGTCACCAGCCAGCAGATGGCCGACCAGGGCGCCGCCAACCTGCAGGACGCCCTGGGCTATGCCGCCGGCGTGCGTTCCGACGCCTACGGGCTGGACTCGCGGACCGACTCGGTGCGGGTGCGCGGCAGCAACCCCGACAACTACCTGGACGGCCTGCGCGAGGCCTACGGCTACTACACCAGCCGCACCCGCGCCGATCCTTACACGCTGGAGCGCCTGGAGGTGCTGCGTGGCCCCTCGGGCATGCTGTTCGGCGCGGGCACGGCCGCCGGCGTGATCAACATGGTCAGCAAGAGACCGCAGGCAGAGACCCAGCGTGAAGTCGGCGTGCAGTATGCCAGCTACGGCCGCAAGCAATTCCAGCTTGACCTGACGGGCCCGCTGACGCAGGACGGCGAATGGCTGTACCGGCTGGTCGCGCTCAAGCGCAATTCAGACACGCAGGTGGCCTTTGTGCCCGACGACCGCAGCCTCGTCGCGCCTTCGCTGACCTGGCGGCCCAGCGCCGCCACCTCGCTGACCCTGCAGGCGCTGTGGCAGAAAGACAAGAGCGGCTCGACCTCGCAGTTCTTCCCCTGGGAAGGCACCTTGCTGCCCAACCCCAACGGCCGGCTGCCAACCAGCCGCTTCATCGGCGAACCCGGCGATTACTACAACTCCGAACGCAAGACCCTGGGCTGGCTGTTCGAACACAAGTTCAACGACAGCTGGACGGTGCGGCAGAGCTTCCGCATCTCCAGCAACGAGAACGACAACCGCTATCACTACGGCGATTTCTTCACCAGCCCGGGCAGTTGGGCGTCCGACCCGGTGGGCAAGCGGCTACTGGGCCGCGTCAACGACAGCTCACTGACACGCAGCCGCATCACCGCGCTGGACAACCATGCCGAAGGCCGTTTCAGCACCGGCGCCCTGCAGCACATGCTGCTCTTCGGCGCGGACTTCGCGCGTAACCGCGAGAACGTTTCATCGGGCTCGACTTACAGCGAGATCGACGCCTATGCGCCCGTCTACGGCAACCTGCAGATCCCCGATCGCGCCGCGCTCCCGCGGACCACGCAGCGCCAAACCGGTTTGTATCTGCAGGACCAGATCAAGCTGGACCACTGGATCGTCACTGCGGGCCTGCGCCATGACAAGGCCGTCGCGGGCGCCGAAGGCCGCCCCGATGAGGAAAGCACGGCGACCACCAAGCGCCTGGGCCTGTTGTATGCATTCCCTTCGGGCTGGTCGCCTTACGTAAGCTATAGCGAATCCTTCACGCCGCAAGCGGCCATCAAGGGCCAGCTGTTCAAGCCCCTGCGCGGCGAACAGTGGGAGCTGGGCCTGAAGTACGAGCCGGCGGACCGCGCGCTCGCCTTCAGCGCCGCGCTTTACGACCTGCGCGAGAAGAACCAGATCGCCTCGCCGCTGCCCGACGTCTACAGCCAGGTCGGCGCCACACGCACCAAGGGGGTCGAGCTGGAAGTCAAAGGCCCGCTCACGCCCAACCTGGAACTGGTCGCGCACTACAACTACACCGAGCTGGACAAGCAGCTCGAAGGCCTGCCCAAGCACCAAGCCAGCGCCTGGGCCAAGTACCGCTTCTCCATCGCCGGTGTGAACGGCTTCTCCGCAGGCGCCGGCGTGCGCTGGATGGGCGCCTTCAACGACCAGCAGGGCGGCGGCAACGGCCCGCAGATCCCCAGCGCAGCGCTGCTGGATTTGATGTTCGCCTACGACACCGCGCACTGGCGCTACGCCGTCAACATCAACAACGCAACCGACAAGACCTACTTCAGCACCTGCCTGGCACGCGGCGATTGCTGGTATGGCGCGCGTCGCAACGTGGTGGCCAGCGCCACCTACCGCTTCTAGACACCGGAAGGAGAACCATGATGAACAGCCGCAAGGTCAAGGCCTGGACATGGGTCCACAAATGGAGCAGCCTGGTCTGCACCGTCTTCATGCTGCTGCTGTGCCTGACCGGGCTGCCGCTGATTTTTCACCATGAGATCGGCCACTTGCTGGGCACCGAAGTCGAGGCGCCCGATCTGCCCAAAGCCACGCCGCGCGCCAGCCTGGATCGCATAATGGAAGTCGCCCAGGCACTGCACCCCGGCAAGGTGCCGATGTTCGCCTCGCACGAAATCGACGACGACCGCTTCTGGTACGTCACGCTGGGCGACACGCCGATGTCCCAGGAGAACAACAAGACCGTCGCGGTCGACGCGCGCACCGCCGCCGTGCTGGCCGAGCCGAAGTTCGATGAAGGCTTCATGTACATCATGTTCAAGCTGCACGTGGATTTGTTCGCCGGGTTGGCCGGCAAGCTCTTCCTGGGTTTTATGGGCCTCTTGCTGCTGGTTGCCATCGTGTCGGGCGTGGTGCTGTATGCGCCGTTTATGCGCAAGCTGGATTTCGGCGCCGTGCGGCAAAGCCGGCCGCGCGCCAAGTGGCTGGACCTGCACAACCTGCTGGGCGTCGTGACACTGGTATGGGCTTTCACGGTCGGCGCGACCGGCATGATCAACACTTGGGCCGACCTGCTGATCAAGTATTGGCAGTACGACCAGCTCAGTGCGCTATTGGCACCCTACCAGGGGCAAAAACCGCCCGAACGCCTGGCCTCGGTACAGCAGGCCGCCTCCTCGGCGGCCGCGCTCGCACCCGAGATGAAGATGGCATTCATCGCTTTCCCTGGCACGGCATTTTCCAGCCCGCATCACTACACCGTGTTCCTGCGTGGCAATGAGCCTTTCAACTCGCGTCTGCTCAAGCCCGTGCTGGTGGACGCCGGCACCAACGCGCTCACCGCCAGCCCGCCGCTGCCCTGGTACCTCACGGCGCTGCTGGTGTCGCAACCGCTGCATTTCGGTGACTACGGCGGCATGCCGATGCAGATCCTGTGGGCGCTGCTGGACATCGCGACCATCGTGGTGCTGGGCAGCGGCCTCTACCTGTGGATCAAGCGCCGCAACCCGGCCGTAGCCGTGAAGACGGCCAATGCGGGGACTGCGCCGGATACACACGCCATGCCCCAGAAGGCGCCGGGCGGTGCCGCGTGAGCGCGCCTGCACGTTCCGCCTTCTGGCACCTGTGGCGCTGGCCCCTTGTGCTGGGACTGCTGAGTGCCAGCGGCCTGCTGACGGCGCTTGTCTCCGACGGCTGGGGTGACGGGTGGGCATGGCTGGGACTGGGAGTGCCGGTAGCGGTGATGGCCTGGTTCGCGTGGGTGCCGCGCAAGATCAGGCGCTGAACGTGAACTCATGAACCCTCGATGTGACCTTGGCGTCGGCATGGCGTCCCTGCGGTCGCGAAACATCGCTCCGCGCAGGCGATAAAATACGGCGCTGCTCACGCACGATCTGAAGGCCCGAACTGACGGAGTGCGCGGCGGGCCTCCTGCCCTGCATCCTCCAAATTACTTTTCCTTCTTTCCATCCTCCTTTTTCTCATGAGCGCCTTTAACACCGAACGCATTATTTCCGTCCATCACTGGACCGACACGCTCTTCAGTTTCACCGCCACGCGCGACCCGGGCTTTCGTTTCGTCAACGGCCAGTTCACCATGATCGGCCTGCCGGTAGACGGCAAGCCGCTGATGCGCGCTTACAGCGTGGCCAGCGCCAACCATGAAGACCAGCTGGAGTTTTTCAGCATCAAGGTGGCCAACGGCCCGCTCACCTCGCGCCTTCAACATCTGAAACCCGGCGACGACATCCTGGTCGGCCGCAAGCCCACCGGAACGCTGCTGCTGCAAAACCTGCTGCCCGGCAAAACGCTTTGGCTGCTGGCTACCGGCACCGGCCTTGCCCCCTTCCTCTCGCTGATCAAGGACCCTGACACCTACGAGCGTTTTGAGCGCGTGGTGCTTGTGCACGGCTGCCGCACGAGTGCCGAACTGGCCTACCGCGGACTGATCGAGCATGAACTGCACGAGCATGAGTTCCTCGGCGAACTGGTGCGCGGACGCCTGCTCTACTACCCGACCGTGACGCGCGAGCGCTTTCGCAACGAGGGCCGCATCACCGAACTCATGCAGTCGGGCAAGATCTACAGCGACCTCGGCCTGCCGGCAATTTCGCCGGAAAACGACCGCCTGATGCTGTGCGGCAGCCCCGACATGCTGCGCGACATCAAGGCCATGCTGGAAGCACAGGGCCTCGAGGAAGGCAACATGCAGCACGCCGGCCATTTCGTGGTGGAACGCGCATTTGCCGAACGCTGAGCACCGCCGGCACTGCAATACGAACGTTTATCACAATCAAACGCAGACAGACCGCGCCAGCAGGGGAATGCTTGAGTTGCGGCGTCCAGCCAGTGACAATGGGCAATCCGCACAACAACGATAAGGAATTCCCATGAAAGGCGACGCACAAGTCATCTTGCACCTGCAGGCGCAGCTCAAGAACGAGCTGACGGCCATCAACCAGTACTTTCTGCACTACCGCATGTACAAGCACTGGGGCCTGGACAAGCTGGCGAAGAAGGAATACGAAGAATCCATCGGCGAAATGAAGCATGCCGACAAGCTGATGGACCGCATCTTCATGCTGGACGGCCTGCCCAACCTGCAGGACCTAGGCAAGTTGATGATCGGAGAGGACGTACCGGAAGCCCTGAACTGTGACCTCAAAGCCGAAACCGGCGCTCAGGCGACGATCAAGGACGGCATCGCCCACTGCGAAAGCGTGCGTGACTACGTTTCCCGGGACCTGCTACAGGAAATCCTGGACGACACTGAAGAACACATCGACTTCCTGGAAACCCAGATCGAGCTGGTCGCCAAGGTCGGGATACAGAACTACCTGCAAAGCCAGATGGGCGAAGTCAGCTAAGCCGTCCCGGCAATTCAGCGCAGGGTGAATGCCCTGCCATGACACACGGGGCCTGCGGGCCCCGTTGTCGTTTCAGCTTTCTTGGCTGTGGCCTCACTTGCGTCCCGCCATCAGAATTGCTGCTTTTCCGCCACAAAAGAGAGTTCCAACAGAACGATTCTTCATCATCCAGACACAAGATATTACGAATCATTATCATTTCAGATAAACTTCGGGCGAACTTTCGCGCCAGCCAACCCGTGTCTCCTCAGGTGATTTCGGGCCAGCCAAGCTTTTTTCTGAACCCGGTCCGCCTGCCACAAGGCCGGACCCTGCTTGGAGGCCATCTTGGCACACCCTTCCTCTCGCGCGGCGCGTTCCGCGCGCAACAAAAAGTCCCGCAGCGCCGGCACTGCCAGCTTTTCTCCCCTCGCCGCTCCGGCAGCCAATTCGGCCCTGTCGTCCGACAAAGCTCTGCTGCCGCTGGGCGCGCTGATGCTGGCGGTTTCGGTGTCCGGCTGGGCGCAGAGCGTCACCCCGGCTCCCGCCGCCTCCGGCACTGCGGCCACGCAAGCCGAAGGCAAGAGCCTTGCGCCCGTCACAGTCACGGGCACGCGCGACCGCGAGAACCAGACCTACCAAAGCGGTATCACCAGCGTGGGCAAGATGCCCGTGCCGGCCAAGGACATTCCCCAGTCGCTGACGGTCGTGAATGAAAAACTCATGCATGACCAGGGCAAGGACAGCTTCAAGAGCGCGCTAGAGAACGTCATCGGCATCACCTTTGAAGCCGGCGAAGGCGGCCGGGTCGGCGACAACATCCGCCTGCGCGGCTTCAGCGCGGCCGGCGACATTTACCAGGACGGCATGCGCGACATCGCGCAGTACAACCGCGACACCTTCAACGTCGAGCGTATCGAAGTGCTGCGCGGCGCGGCGTCCATGCTGTTCGGCCGCGGCTCCACCGGCGGCATCATCAACCAGGTCAGCAAACAGCCTCGCCTGATCACCGAGCATGAGGTGAACGCCACCATCGGCACCAAAGGCTACCAGCGCTACCAGGGCGATTTCAACTTCAAACTGGATGACGACGCGGCATTCCGCATCAATGCCATGGCCACCGACAGCGACGGCCGCGGTGACAACGCCAGCGCCTCCACCCACCGCCGCGGCCTGGCGATGGACTACCGCTTCGGTATCGGTACCGCCAACGAATTTGAAGTCAGCTACTACCACCTGCATTACAACGACAAGCCCGACTGGGGCTTTGCGTGGTTCAACAGCCGCCCGGCGCCTCTGACCGAGAAATTCTGGTACGGGCTGAACACCGACTTCCAGAACGACAAGGCCGATGCCGTCACCCTGAGCCACACCCACCGCTGGGCCGACGGCAGCAGCCTGAAGACCACCGTGCGTGACGGCTACTACTCACGCACGCTGCGCGCTACGCAAGCCAGCTTTGCCGCTGGTACCACCGTGGCCAACCTTAACGCGAACACGGGGGTCAGCCGTGGCAACACCAGCGCGGGCAATGCCAAGGCGGGTAACGAACACCACACCTTCCTGCAGACCGACTACCTCACCACCACCCAGTGGTTTGGGCTCAAGAACAGCCTTTTGGTCGGCGCCGAATACGCAGTGGAAAATTCCGACCGTCTCAGCTACCCGCTCCTGACGGGGGCGAAGCCGGGCACGACCGTGGGCAACCCGATCAGCACCGGTATCGGCGGCAACTACACACAAAGGCTGGAAACCTCCTTCAAGGCCACCACGCTGGGCCTGTACATGCAGGACACGATCGACCTCACGCCTTACTGGAAGCTGGTCGCCGGCCTGCGCGTCGACAACTTCAAGGCCGACTACCAGCGGCCCACCGGCGTCCCTCCCAATAACGGGACGCTCGCCAGGTCCGACAGCCTGCTGAGCAAGCGCCTTGGCGTGATGTACCAGCCGACCGACGAGGTCAGCTACTACGCGGCCTACGGCACGTCGTTCAACACCTCGGGCGACCTCTACCAGTTCGATCCCAACTCGGCCAACACGGCGCCCGAGAGCAGCCGCAACATGGAAATCGGCGCAAAGTGGGAACTCTACGGCGGTGACCTGTCGCTGCGCACGGCGCTGGCTCGCACCGAGAAGTACAACGAGCGCAACACCGACATCGATACCAACACCAATTCCTACCTGCTGTCCGGCAAGCGCCACACCGACGCCCTGGAATTCGAGGTGGCCGGCCGCATCACGCCGCAGTGGGATGTCTTTGCGGGCATCGGCTTCCTGAAGGCGAAGATTGACCAATCAGGCACCAATGCCGCAGGCCGGGCCGAAGTCGGGGAAAATCCCGGCCTGAGCCCAAGCCGCCAGGCCACCCTGTTCACCACCTACCGCATCGGCGACAAGTGGCGCATTGGCGGCGGCTTTACCGCCGTCAGCACGAACAAGCCGGCCAACAGCGTCACCAGCACCAACCGCGCGCCGGGTTACGTCAAGGCCGACGCACTGGTGGAATACCGCATCAATGAAGGCAACACCATCAAACTGAACATCGACAACCTGTTCGACAAGGTCTACTACAACACCCTGTACCGCGGCTTTGTGGCACCCGGCGATGCGCGCAGCGTGCGCGTGACGCTGACCAGCAAGTTCTGATTACAGCTTAGAGTTTTCAAGGTATTGGGCACCTGGGGGATACTCCGGGTGCCCTTTTTTGTTTCAGCGCTTATTCCGGGAATTCCTCCATGCTGCTTCGCATTCACCAAGCCCTCCAGCCAGACGAACTCGCGCAGGTCCGCCAGCTGATTCTGGGCGCTGACTGGGCCGACGGCCGCATCACGGCCGGCAGCCAGAGCGGCACCGTCAAAAACAATCTGCAGCTGCCCGAAGATCTCCCCGCCGCCCAGCAGGCGCGGCACATCGTGTCGGTGGCACTGGCCCGCAACCCCATGTTCGTCACAGGGGCGCTGCCCAAATCGGTCTACCCGCCGCTGTTCAACCGCTACGGCGGCGACGCCAACAACTTCGGCAACCACATCGACAACGCCGTACGCACGCATGCCGCCACGGCGCGCCATGTGCGCACCGACATTTCCTGCACGCTGTTCCTGAGCGATCCAGCCAGCTACGACGGCGGCGAACTGGTGGTGCAGGACACCTATGGCGAGCAGCGCATCAAGTTCGAGGCCGGCGACCTGGTCATGTACCCGGGTACGTCGGTGCACCGTGTGGAGCCGGTCACGCGCGGCGAGCGCCTGGCCTGCTTTTTCTGGATCGAAAGCATGGTCCGCTCCGACGCCCAGCGCCGGCTCCTTTACGAGATGGACATGGCCATCACCTCACTGCGCCAGAAAGACCTGGAGCGCGCGGCCCAGGGCGCGGCCGAGAGTCCCGAGGTGGTGCGGCTGACGGGCTGCTACCACAACCTGCTGCGTATGTGGGCTGAGGTTTAGGCCACCTAAAGCATCATCCCCTTGCGCCTGGTAGGTCTTTGGCGCATCGAGGTTCCACACGGCCGGCAGTGTTTGTTTCAAGCTCGCTATTGGATTCATAGCGTCAAATACATATCTGGCGGGCATAACGGGCGCCTTTAATCCGGCACCGTGCGCCTTGAAGTCGATGCGGTGGTCAAGCGCAGAAAATAAGCGCACCCACGATTGCAAATGCGATAGATTCGCATTTATAATCTGCACACCGATTGACCCAATCACCAGCCAAGCCACTCCATGATCGTTTGCGTCTGCCGCCGAATCTCTGACCGCGAAATTGCCCGCCATGCCCGTGCGGGCCTGGGTTTTGACGAGATCCAGTTCGAACTCGGCGTAGCCACGCAATGCGGCCAGTGCGAAGGTTGCGCCCGCGACGTCGTCGCGCAGTGCAGCGCCAGTTGCCCGACCGCCAACATCAAGCTCGCCACCCACACACTGGAAGGCAGCCCATGGAACATCTCGCAACACTCTCCTCAACCCTGATCGCAGGCCTTCCCGTCAGCCTGATCCTGGTGATAGGCTCAGCCTGGTGGATCTTCCGCCGCTGATCCTGGTCAAACTCCTGACTCAAGCCGCGGCACGCACGCGGCCATTCACCTATTCACTCATTCCCCGATGACCGCCCCTGCTTTCTCCAGCGCCCCGCGCCCTCCCGCGCCGCGCCAACCTCTAAGCCGCAATGCCGTGATCGCCTTGACGGTGGTGGGCCTGCATGTCGGTTTCATCTGGGCGCTGCAAAGCGGCCTGTTGATGCGGGCCGCCGAAATCGTGGTTCCCGCTGAAGTCCTGGCGCAATTCATCGATCCGCCCGCCCCCAAGGTTGAGCCGGTGCCGCCCACCCCGCCAACACCGACCGTGCAGAAAAAGCCCGTCGCCAAAGCGCCGGTGCAACCAGCACCCCAGCCTTTGGCCATCAAGGATCCCACACCCTCACCAAACGCCCCGACGGGCGTGGTCACGCCGCCGCTTCCGCCCGCACCAGTGGCTGTAGCCCCTGTCGCACCACCTGCGCCGGCGGCCGTGCAATTGCCCTCCAGCGACGCCGACTACCTCCAGAACCCGAAACCGCCCTACCCGCCCATCAGTAAACGGCTGGGCGAGCAAGGCAAGGTGATCGTGCGCGTGCTCATTGGCGTCGATGGGCAGGCGCAGAAGTCTGAAATCCAGAAATCCAGCGGATTTGACCGGCTCGACCAGGCGGCAGTCGCTACCGTCATGCGGTGGCGCTATGTGCCGGGCAAGCGCGGTGGCGTGCCCGAAACCATGTGGTTCAACGTGCCCATCAATTTCGTTCTAGAGTAATTTTTTTGAAAACCGTGGAGTATTGAAGTCATGAATTCCCAATTCGGCCTTGCCAACGTCTGGAGCCAGGGCGATATCGTCACCAAGTCAGTCGCCTTGCTTCTGCTGATCATGTCGCTGTCCTCATGGATGGTCATCATCATCAAATCGCTGGACTTGATCAAATACAAACGCATCGCGCGCGCGGCCGAAGATTTCTGGCACAGCGAGGATTTCGCGGCAGGCTTGACCAAACTCGGCGGCGACCCCACCAACCCCTTCCGCCAACTGGCCCTTGAAGGCCGTGAAGCCACGCTGCATCACCGCAACACCAAGGCGCACCTGCATGACGCCCTGGATGTCAGCGATTGGGTCACGCGCACGCTGCGCAACACCATCGACGAGTTCACAGGCAAGCTGCAGTCCGGCCTTGCCATCCTGGCTTCGGTCGGTTCGACCGCCCCCTTCGTCGGCCTGTTCGGCACCGTGTGGGGCATCTACCATGCACTGCTGTCCATAGGCGCGGCAGGCCAGGCAACCATCGACAAGGTGGCCGGCCCCATCGGCGAATCGCTGATCATGACGGCCCTGGGCCTGGCCGTGGCGATTCCCGCGGTGCTGGGCTACAACGCGCTGGTGCGCGGCAACAAGGGCGTGCTGCAAAAGCTCAACCGTTTTGCGCATGACCTGCACGCCTACTTCGTGACCGGCGCCCGCGTGAGTGCCGGCGGCCAGGCCAATGTCGTTGCCATGAAAAAGGCCTGACACCGTCCCATCCACCCGGCCTCGCTACCTGAAGCAGCAAGGCCTCTTATTCAGTGACCGAGAAGCACCATGGCCTTTGGAACCCAAGACGACAGCGATGAGGTGATGAACGAGATCAACATGACGCCCATGGTGGACATCATGCTGGTACTGCTCATCATTTTCATCATCACGGTCCCCGTGATGAAGCATTCCGTCAACATCGACCTGCCACGCGCCTCCAACGAAGCGCAAAACATCAAACCGGAAACGATTCGTCTGAGCGTGGATGCCGAGGGCAGCTACTTCCTCAACGAAACCAAAATTACCGATGACGAGCTGGGCACCCAGCTGAAGACTGCGGCGGCCCAGAATCCGCAGCCCGAGCTGCATATCCGCGGCGACAAGTCGGTGCGCTACGAACGCGTGGCACAGGCAATGGCGGCCGCGCAACAAGCCGGCCTGCGCAAAATCGGCTTTATCACCGAGCCCAAGAACTGATAAAAGCCTGCCCGCGACAACGCCGGCAGGCTTTTTTCTTGCCCTCAGAAATTGCAGCCCAAATTCGCTTGACTTTCAAATGAGAATGGTTATCATTAACTTAACGAAGCCCAAACAGGTTTAACCATCATGTCCATTGCAATGCCCGCCACCAACACTTTGAGCCTTCCCGCCCGCGCTCCAGCGCATGCAGAGACCGCTTCGAGCGGCCAGGGCAGTTCCGCTACCAGTGTCAACAGCACCGAAATCCTGCGTGGGCAAAAAGCGGTCGAAATCAACCACAACGGCTCAACCTACCGCCTGCAGGCAACGCGCCTGGGCAAGTTGATCCTGACCAAATAACGCAAGTTCCTGCTCCCTTTTTCATTGAGAGTTTCATCGTGGGGCGATCCGGGGCTACCAAGCTCCCAAGGTCGTTTTTAGCCAGCCATAGACTCCCCGGAGTTGTTTAGCCAGGCTTTTTTTCTCCCGATGCCCTGCTCACGCCAACAAAAAAGCCGACCATGTGGTCGGCTTTTTTCATGCCACTGAGCAGGCGAATTTAGAGGCCAATGGCGGCCATGCCTGCACGGGCAATTTGCGCATCTTCACTTGACTTCACGCCGCTCACGCCCACGGCGCCAATGCATTGCCCATCCTTGATGATGGGCACGCCGCCCTCCAGCATCCCTTGGAGATACGGCGCCGACAGAAAGGACATACGCCCGCCGTTGATCACGTCTTCGTAGATCTTGCTGTCACGGCGGCCCATGGCGGCGGTGTTGGCCTTGGAGGGCGCGAGGTGCGAGGAGATAGGAGGAGCACCATCCAGGCGCTGCAGATGCAATAGATGGCCGCCATCGTCAACGATGGCGATGGTCACAGCCCAATTGTTCTTGACGGCTTCCGCCTCGGCGGCCGCCGCAATGGTTTTGACGTCGGCAAATTCCAGCACTGCTTTTGATTTCATGGTCTTCAGGGTTTCCGGTTTATTGGCAAAGATATCGAGCATACGCAAATTTGAGGCCTCCCTTCAAACCCATTGCCGCCAAATTAGCTTATAGAACCCTTACAAAAAGTAGGGAGTGAGGGCTGGAAAAACAGCAATGCACTCTAAAATAATCTTGCCCGCATTTGCTGGCGCCCTGGAGACGATTCTCATGACTGACAATGTTCAAACCCTCGACTATGGCGTTGCCACAAGCGTCGAGCAACGCAACAAGGTCCTGCGCAACACCTACTGGTTGCTGGCCCTGAGCCTGCTACCCACCGTTTTGGGTGCCTGGCTGGGTGTGGCGACGGGTATTACCCGCTCCTTGGGCGGTGGATTGGGCCTGATCGTGTTCCTTGGCGGTGCATTCGGCTTCATTTTTGCCATTGAGAAGACCAAAAACTCGGCCGCCGGCGTTCCCGTGCTGCTGGGTTTCACCTTCTTCATGGGCCTGATGCTCTCGCGCATGATTGCCATGGTGCTGGGCTTCAGCAACGGTGCATCGCTGGTCATGACGGCTTTTGCCGGGACGGCCGGCGTGATGTTCGTGATGGCCAGCCTGGCCACCGTCATCAAGCGCGACCTGAGCGGCATGAGCAAATGGTTGTTTGCCGGCGCCCTAGTCATCTTGGTCGCGGCCGTCATCAATGTGTTTGTCGGCTCCACGATGCTGATGGCGGTGATCAGCACGCTGGCGATCGCCGTGTTCAGCGCCTACCTGCTGTATGACCTGAAACAGGTGATCGACGGCGGTGAAACCAATTACATCAGCGCTACCCTGGCCATCTACCTCGACCTGTTCAACATCTTCCAGAGCCTGCTGGCCCTGCTGGGAATCTTCGGCGGCGAAAGAGACTGAGCGTTCGCCGCTCACAAAAAAGGAGCCTATGGCTCCTTTTTTTATGTCTGCTCAAACACCGCAATGGACTCCACATGTGCCGTGTGCGGGAACATATTGACCACGCCGGCCGCCATGCAGCGCCAAGCCCCGCTTTCCACCAGCACGCCCGCATCTCGCGCCAGGGTGGCCGGGTTGCAGCTCACGTAGACGATACGCGTGGGCGGCGTCCAGCCGTCCAGGGCCAGGCTTTGCTGCTGTTCGCCGTCGTCGCACGGAATACCGCTCGCAATCTGCTGCTGCAGCGCCGCCAGGGACTTGAACAGCTCGAAGGCCCCTTCGCGCGGCGGATCCACCAGCCACTTGTCGGCGGCACCGTCCTTGACCAGCATCGCCGGGGTCATCTCAAACAGGTTGCGCGCCACAAACCGGGTCGGGGCCAATGCGCTGCGGGCGGTCGACGCAGCTTTGTTTCTCTCGAAGTTCTCGCGGGACCGGGCCACCAGCACTTCACTGCCCTCAATGCCCAGCACCTCGCGGGCGCGTGTAGCCAGCGGCAACGTGAAATTGCCCAGACCGCAAAACCAGTCAATCACGCGCTCATCCGGCTGCACGGCCAGCAGGCGCAAGGCGCGTGAGACCAGTACCTGGTTAATCTGCGGATTGACCTGGGTGAAATCGGTCGGCTTGAAAGGCATGGTAATGCCGAACTCGGGCAAGCCGTAGCTTAGTTGCGGCACGACGTCGTCAAGCAACTTCACCGTCTCCAGCCCGCCGGGTTGCAGCCACCACTGCAAGCCTGGGTTGGCCGCAGCAAAAGCGCGCAACCGCGCAAGGTCGCCCTCGCTGAGGGGCTCCATGTGGCGCAGCACCATGGCGGTAACCTCGTCGCCGCAGGCCAGTTCGATCTGCGGCAGCGTCTCCTTCGCGTCCATGCCACCTATCAGTTCACGCAACGGCACCAGCATGTCGCTGACGTGGCGGGGCAGCACGTGGCATTCGCTCATGTCGGCCACATAGGCGCTTTTGCGCTCATGGAAACCCACCAGCACCGTACCCTTCTTGCGTACATAGCGCACCGACAGCCGCGCGCGGTAGCGGTAGCCCCAGGCCGGCCCTTCGATCGGGCGCAGCAGGTTGTCCGCCCTCAGCTTACCGATGTGCTGCAGGTTGTCTTCCAGCACACGCTGCTTAACGGCCACCTGCGCACCCACATGCAGGTGCTGCATCTTGCAGCCGCCGCAAGCGCCGGTGTGCATGCCAAAGTGCGGGCAGGCGGGGCGCACGCGCTGGGACGATTCGCGGTGAATCGCCATCACCACGGCTTTTTCAAAACTGCTTTTCTTTCGGTAGACATTGGCCGTCACCCGCTCAAAAGGCAATGCCCCCTCGATGAACACTACCTTGCCGTCAGTCCTGTGGGCGATGCCCTGGGCTTCGATGTCGAGCGACTCGACCTCCAGTATGTCGGGCAGGTAATCCGTCGCCGCGGAGGGCTTCTGGGTGTGGCTTTCTTCTGTCATGCACCAATTGTCTCAGGCTGGAGTACCATTTTCAGGTCACCCGCAAAGGAATGATTTATGGAACTTCGCATCTGCATCGACGTTGACGACATGGAGCGCGCCGTCGCGTTCTACACACAGGGACTGGGGCTGCAGGTAGGCCGCCGTTTCAAGAGCGACTTCGTGGAACTCCTGGGCGCCGGCAGTGCCATCGACCTGCTCTTCAATGCACCCGGCACGCGGCCGATTGCCAGCGGGCCGGGCAGCGAAGCCGTTCGCAATTACGGGCGCCACTGGACGCCCGTTCACCTGGATTTTGTCGTGGAAGACATCGACGCCGCCGTGGCACGGCTCCAGCACTACGGCGCAGTGCTGGAAATGCCCGTGGCGGATCGCGCCTGGGGCCGCATCGCCGGGCTCGCCGACCCTTTCGGCCATGGGCTGGACCTGCTGGAGTTCAAGGGCCGCGGCTACGACGAGATCCTGCATCCTCACTAAAGCCAGGACGACAGGCAAAGAAAAAGGAGCCGGCGGGGGCTCCTTTTTGATGGGTACGCGAACCGCTTACTTGGCGGGCAGGTATTTGGCAGGGTCCACCGGTTTGCCCTGGCGGCGGATTTCAAAGTGCAGCTTCACGCGATCCGCATCACTGTTGCCCATTTCGGCGATCTTCTGGCCTTTCTTGACGGTCTGGTCTTCTTTCACCAACAGCGTCTGGTTGTGCGCATAGGCCGTCAGGAAAGTATTGTTGTGCTTGAGGATGACAAGGTTGCCGTAGCCACGCAAGCCCGCGCCCGCATACACCACGCGGCCGTCGGCCGAGGCCACCACCGCATCGCCTGCCTTGCCGGAAATATCGAGGCCCTTGTTCTTGGCTTCGTCAAAACCCGCGACCATCGTGCCTTGCGCGGGCCAGATCCAGGCGATGTCGTCCTCACCCGCCGCAGCGGCGGGTGCCGGCGCAGGGCTGGCACTGGCAGGCGCCGATGCGGGTTTCGCGGCACTGGCGGCCTGCGCGGGCGCCGCGCTGGAGGCGGGAGCCGAGCCCGGTGATACCGGCCGGGTCACCACCAGGGGGTTGTCGCTGGTCGGCGGTACGACGCGCAACACCTGCCCCACTTCAATGATGTTGGGATTTTCAAGATTGTTCCAGCGCACGATGTCGCGCCAGTTCTGGCCGTTTTCCAGGCCGATGCGGATCATGGTGTCGCCGGGCTTGACGGTGTAGTAGCCGGGCTTGCCGGCATTTTCAAAACCGGGAAGTTGTTTGACGTTGCCGGCATCGACGGCGCCCGGCACAGGGCGCGACATGCCGGTGCCGCGATCCTCCACCGGCGCGTTGGTGTGGGAGCGTGAGGCGCAGCCCGCAACGACCAGCAGCGCTGCGGCCAGCATGCAGGACAAGGCCAGCCTGCCTGGCATGGAGCGGGCGCCGCGCCCTGCGCGTGTGGCAAGCAAAGGCACTACCCTGTTTGACCTTACGGTTTGATTCATTGCTTCTTTCGTCTTCAATCTTGACTGACTTGCCTGAGCCGTGGTGCCCATTAGGCCCCATCGGATCGGTCCGGTTTATGTGACTTGTCTCATGGCCGCCCATAGGGCCGGCCTTTAGCTTGTCCCTGATTTTAAAGGCACAAAGTGCACGGCCTCCAGCAAGGTCTGCCGCACGCCCTGGGGGGTTTTATCCACCACCACCAGCGCCTGCGCGCCGCCGGAGGTTTGCATGGGGGCCACCAGCCGGCCGCCTACGGCCAGCTGCTCGATCCATGCGGAGGGAATGGCTTCGCCGCCCGCCGCCGCAATGATCGCGGCATACGGCGCTCCCTTGGCATAGCCCATCATGCCATCCCCGAAAAGCAGGTGCACATTCGGCAGCCGCAAAGTCCGCAGGTTCTCCCTGGCTTTGTCGTGCAAGCCGCGCAGCCGTTCAATGCTATACACCTCTGCGGCCAGGTGGCTGAGCACGGCGGCCTGGTAGCCGCAGCCGGTGCCGATCTCCAGTACTCTTCCCAATTTCCCGTCCTTGCCTGCCGCGCCATGGCGCAGCAGTTCCAGCATGCGGGCCACCACATTGGGCTTGGAGATGGTCTGGCCCAAGCCAATCGGCAGGCTGGTGTCTTCGTAAGCCTGGTTGACCAGTGCGGAATCGACAAAGCGGTGGCGCTCCACCAGGCCCATGGCAGCCAGCACCTGCGCGTCGCTGACGCCCTGCGCCGCGAGCTTGGCCACCATGCGCGCGCGCACGGCGTGCGAATCCAGCCCGACCCCGCCTGGCCTCGCCGGGGCGGCAGGCGCCGGCTTCTTCAGGCCGTTGAGGGCTGACGCCACCGCAGGCCGGGCGTTCGGAGCCGGCAATTTGGTCGCCGACGGAACACCCGCATCAGGCTTGAGCCGCACCGGGAAGGCCGGGCGCGGCGCCGGGTCGGACGCCTTCAGGGCCTTGGCGGAAGGATTGAAAGGCGGCTTGAGGCTGGGTTTCATGCGTCAGGCCTTCAGTGCGACTGGGTCAGCCTGGCGGCGGTCTGGGCCCAATAAGGCAGGCGCTCATGGTCGGTCAAATCCACCTGCAGCGGCGTGATGGAAACAAACTTCTGGCTGGTCGCATAAAAATCGGTGCCTTCACCGGCTTCCTTCGCGGGCCCTGCGCCGCCTATCCAGTACATGGACTCGCCGCGCGGGCTGGTCTGCACAATGACGCGTTCGGCCGCGTGGCGGCGCCCCAGGCGGGCCACTTTCACGCCGCGGATTTCGTTGTCAGGCAGGTTGGGAATATTCACGTTGAGCAGCCATGGCGGCACCGTGGGCTCCGCACCTTCCGCCAGCGTTTCCAGCGAGGGAATCAGTTGCTGCACCAGTTCGGCCGCGCGCTTGGCCGCCACATCGATATGCGCCCAGCCTTTTTCGGTTTGCGAAAAGGCAATGGAAGGGATGCCGAACAGGTAACCCTCCATCGCCGCCCCGACAGTGCCGGAATAAATCGTGTCGTCGCCCATATTGGCGCCATTGTTGATGCCCGACACCACGAGATCGGGCCGATAGCCCAGCAGGCCGGTCAGCGCGATGTGGACGCAATCGGCCGGTGTACCGTTGATGTAGCGAAAGCCGTTGGCGGCCGTCTGAACGTACATCGGCGAGTGCAAAGTCAGTGCGTTCGATTTGGCGCTGTTGTTTTGCTCCGGCGCCACCACCTCGACATCCGCAACGGTTTTAAGCGCTTCGTAGAGGGCGATGATGCCGGAAGCCTGGTAACCGTCGTCGTTGCAGATGAGAATTTTCATGGGCTGATTTTACGGTCACGGCCGCGACAGCCCGGGCGTATTTGGGTCTCATGGCGGGTGCTGCTTTGCCTATGATGCAGTCAAGGCGCCGCCCTCTTCCACTTTCCGCCGCTTTTCGCCCTTGTTCGCGCCGCCGCATTCACATCCTCACCTCATTGGAGACCTCTCATGCAAGCCTGGCTTTGTGACAATCCCACCGGCGTAGACGCACTGGCCTGGAAAGAGCTGCCCACGCCCCAGCCCAAGGCTGGCGAAGTCCTGATTGAGATCAAGGCGGCCAGCCTGAATTTCCCGGACTTGCTGATCGTGCAGAACAAATACCAGATCAAGCCGCCCCTTCCCTTTGTGCCGGGTTCCGAATACGCCGGCGTCGTCCAGGCGGTCGGAGAAGGTGTCAAGCACCTGCAGGTTGGGCAGAACGTGGCCTGCCTCTCGGGCACCGGCGGCTTCGGCACGCACACCATCGCGCCGGCAGCCCTGTGCATGCCGCTACCCGCCGGTTTTTCTTATGTGGATGCGGCCGCGTTCATCATGATTTACGCCACCTCCTGGCACGCCCTGATGGACCGGGCGCAACTCAAGGCCGGTGAAACCGTGCTCGTGTTGGGCGCGGCGGGCGGCGTAGGCACGGCGGCCATCCAGATTGCCAAGGCCGCCGGTGCCCGTGTGATCGCGGCCGCATCGACCGACGAAAAATGCGCGCTCTGCACTTCCATAGGCGCGGACGCCACCATCAACTACAGCACGAAGAACTTGCGCGATGAGATCAAGGTCCTGACGGAAGGGAAAGGTCCGGACGTGATCTACGACCCCGTTGGCGGCGACTTCACGGAGCAGGCCTTTCGCTCCATCGCCTGGCGCGGCCGCTACCTGGTGGTGGGCTTTGCCTCAGGCCCCATCCCGTCCCTGCCGCTGAACCTCACGCTGCTCAAGGGCGCGTCCATCGTCGGCGTGTTCTGGGGCGACTTTGCCAGGCGCGAGCCCAAAGCCAATGCCGCGATGATGGCCGAGCTGGCCGGCTGGTACGCACAGGGCAAGATAAAACCGGTGATAGACCGCACCATGCCCATGGCGGAACTCAAGGCGGCCTATGCCCACATGGGCTCTCGCGGCGTCAAGGGCAAGCTGGTCATGGTCAACCAGGGCCCCGCGCGCGCCGGCCTCGCCGGCAACTAGTTGCTCGTCACGCTCTTGACGCTGCAAGCAGCCTTGATGATGCGTGCGTTCGGGTCGTCATTGATGTCCTTGAAGATCATCGGCCGTATATCGTCCCCGGCGTAAGTCGTGACCCTGAACGGCTGGCCGCGAAAATCAGGTTGGCTGTAAAAAGCAGCCGTCACATAACGCGCGGTTTGCTGGGCGCAATCGATCTGCACCTCGGTCACCACCGACCGGAACTGTATGCCGTCGCCGGCTGTCGTCCACAAGGTCGCCCGGTTGATGCGGACCGGAATGACTCGCAACTCGTCCTTGATATCGATGGCGGCCACATTGACCTGGATGTAGTGGTTCGCGGAATTGGCGGGATCACCGGTAATCGTCAACCAGGTATCCGCCGCGCAAACGCCCGCCGACACCAGCAGCGCGGCCGTGCCAACCGCCGCTTTGGTGAAAGCACTTCTTGCGATGAAAAAATTCAAGGTCTGAAACAAGGTGTTCCTGCGTGACGAGGGCCATTCCAAATGGCCGGCGAGAGGAGCGCCTGGTGCTGCCAGCATACAGATGGAGATGGAAACAGGTGCCAGTGCGCGTACCTGCATCTTGCCGCACATCGCCAGGGTCCAGGTTTCGAATTGTGACGCAGTGCGATTTTCCGAGGAAAGCAAGCCGCGATGTGGACCGCCAAAGAAAAAGTCCCGCGTGCCGGATGGCACGCGGGACTTCAGATACTGGGGTGGCTGATGGGGCTCGAACCCACGACAACAGGAATCACAATCCTGGACTCTACCAACTGAGCTACAGCCACCGGAGCCATGCATTATAGCGGCAAAGCCGCGGCTGTTTATTGGGTGACAGGTTCTTCCGCGTTTTCCTTGGCCGGCGCAGGCTTGGGAACCAGGATTTCCGCCTTGAAACGCTCCTTCAGGCCGTTGTAATAGGCCAGGTTTTCCGCCGACGTCCACCACTGCGCGTACTGGTCGCGCTGCTGCTTGGCTGCGGCTTCAACGGGGGCGTCACGGGACATCACCTTCTCAACCTTGACAATCGCATACCCTTCGTTGCCCAGATCGACACCCGCAAAAGCAGGCAGGGAACTGGCGTCCGCGCGCAGCGCGGCGGCGATCAGGGGGATTGGCAATTTCTGCGTCTGGTCCCGCGATACGACGACGGGGGCGGACAAGCCCGCCGCGGACGCCGGCGCGGCCTTCCAGGAGGCCAGCTTGGCCTCGCCATCTTTGCGGGCCTCTTCCGCGCCGCGCTTGGCCAGCCAGCGCTGGCGCACGTTGTCTTTGACTTCGGCAAAAGGACGGGTGTGCGCGGCGGTGTACTGCACGATGCGGCCCGAAGCAAGTTGGCTGGGCGCCACTTCGATGGCCTCCGTGTTGCGTTTTTTCTCTATTGCATCAGGCGCAAACAAGGCATTGAGGAATTTCGGGTTCGCCAATACGCCAGTCGCGCCGGCCTGGGGTTGCCGTGTCACATTGGCTGCGGACTTTATCGCCAGCTTCAGGCGCTCCGCCGCCGGTTTGAGGCTTTCGGCCTGCTCGTACACCGTGTTGGTAAACGTGTCGGCGGATTCCGCAAATTTCTTCTGCGCCTGCTGCTTCTTGAGTTCCGCTTCCAGTTCGGGCTTCATTTCCTCAAAGGTGCGCTGCTTCGGCGCCTTGACGTCGGTCAGCTTGATGATGTGGTAGCCGAACTCGGATTCGACCACGTCGCTGATGTCGCCCTTGTTCATGGCAAAAGCGGCGTCTTCAAACGGCTTGACCATGGAACCGCGCGCGAAGAAGTCCAGGTCGCCGCCGTTGGGCGCGGAGCCGGGGTCCTGCGAATTTTTGCGTGCCACGTCGGCGAAGGTGTCCGGCGATTTTTTAACCAGCGCCAGCAGTTCCTGCGCTTTCGCCTTGGCTTTTTCGCGGTCGGCCGCAGGCGCCGACTTGGGCGATGCGATCAGGATATGGCTGGCGCGCCGCTCTTCGGCGCCGCTGAGCCGCTGGGCATTCTGCTCGTAGTAAGTCTTGAGATCGGACTCGTTGACGGTGAGGTCTTTCTTGACTGCGTCGACGTCGAGCACCAGGTACTCGATGCTGGCCTGCTCAGGCGCCTGGAAGAGTTTTTCGTTGGCTTTGTAAAACTGTTCGAGTTCGGCATCCTTCGGGTTCAGCTTGGCGGCGTAATCGGCTGCATTGAAGCGGGCCAATTGGATTTCACGCTTTTCGAAGTAGGCGTTGAGCACGGTGTCCGCGGCCGAATTGGAAGAAAAGCCGCTGGCGCCTATGCCCACCAGCACCTGCCGGTTCGACAGGTCGTTTCGCACGTTGGCTTCAAACATCTCGGGACTCATGCCCTGGCTGCTGAGCAACTGGCGATAGCGCTCCATGTCGAGGGAGCCGTCGGGGCGACGCAAGGAGGCGATCTCGGGGCTTTGCTGCAACTCGCGGGCCAGACGCTGGTCGCTGGTCGTGAGCTTGAATTTTTCAGCCGCGGCAGCGATGACGCGTTCGCGCACCAGCCGCTCCAGGGACGCGTATCGCGCTTCCGGCGAGTCCATCAGCTTGGGGTCGAGGTTGGGCATCGAATTGCGGAGCTGGTCCACTTCGCGCTGGTGCACGCGGTCCCATTCCGACTGCGTAATGTCCTTGCCGTCCACTTTGGCCACCTTTGCGCTCTGGTCCTTGGAACTGTTATAGCCATCAAGGCCCAACAGCACGAAGGACGGAAGAATCAGCAAAAACAGCAACACCATGACGATTTTGGTGTGCTTGCGAACGAAATCAAACATCTCGAATTTCCTGTGACTGCTAACGGACAAAACCGGGGCCACCAACAAAAAAGGCGAACCTCGTTCGCCTTTTATTCGTGGGTGGTGGGTGCTGACGGGCTCGAACCGCCGACCTACGCCGTGTAAGGGCGCTGCTCTACCAACTGAGCTAAGCACCCCACGTCAAACGTTCTTGTCAGTTCAAAGCATCCTTGAGCGCTTTGCCCGGACGGAACTTTGGAACCTTGGCTGCCTTGATTTTAATCGCATCGCCGGTCCGTGGATTACGGCCGGTGCGCGCAGCACGTTTGCCCACCGCGAAAGTGCCAAAACCCACCAGAGACACGGAGCCTCCTTTTTTCAGGGTAGTTTTCACAGCGCCAATCGTGGATTCCAGTGCGCGCGTGGCGGCAGCTTTGGAAATATCTGCATGCTTGGCAATGTGCTCGATCAGTTCAGTCTTGTTCACAAGGAGCCCCTCGTTGATAAAAAGTTAATCTGGTTGTCTCTAAAAAATATCTCCCGGGACACTGTGGTGAACGTGTCAGCGGGAGCGGCATGTGCAGGTTTTCTGCTGTTTCCAATTAGAGCCACGGACTTCTAACCTGTCAATACAGCAGCAAGTTTTTACAACGTGCGGAGGCGGATTCTAGACGCTTTTTTGGCGCTTTCGCGACTTAATCGTAAGCATGATGTGTAATTTTCATGCTTGACAAAAACCGCCTTTGCAGCGGCTTTACACCCCGGCCAGCGCCGCCGCAACGGCCTTGCCGAGATCGGCCGTACCGGCCTTTCCGCCCAGGTCGGGCGTGCGCGGCGCACCACTTTCGGGACTCAACACCTTTTCGATCGCGGCGAGGATACCGTCGTGCGCATCCTTGTGCCCCAGGAACTCCATCATCATTGCACCGCACCATATCTGGCCGATGGGATTGGCGATGTTGCGGCCTGCGATGTCGGGCGCCGAACCATGCACCGGTTCGAACAGCGAAGGGAACTTGCGCTCGGGGTTGAGGTTGGCGCTGGGCGCGATGCCGATGGTGCCGGTGCAGGCCGGGCCCAGGTCGCTGAGGATGTCTCCGAACAGGTTGCTGGCGACCACCACGTCGAAGAAATCAGGGCGCTGCACGAAATGCGCGGTAAGGATGTCGATGTGAAATTTATCCAGTTGAATGCCCGGATAGTTTTTCGCCATCTCGGCCACACGCTCATCCCAGTAGGGCATGGAAATCGAGATGCCGTTGGATTTGGTGGCGCTCGTCAGGTGTTTCTTGGGCCGGGACTGCGCCAGTTCGAATGCAAACTTCAGCACACGATCCACGCCGATGCGGGTGAAGACAGACTCCTGCAGCACGAACTCGCGGTCGGTTCCGGGAAAGGCCTTGCCGCCTATGCTGGAATATTCGCCTTCCGTGTTTTCGCGGACGATGTAGAAATCAATTTCGCCGGGCTGCCGCGGGCTGCCGTCGCGCCGCACCACCGGTGCGATGATGCCGGGCATCAGCCGCGCGGGCCGCAGGTTGATGTACTGGTCGAACTCGCGCCTGAACAGCAGCAACGAGCCCCACAGCGAAACATGGTCGGCAATCTTGTCGGGCCAACCCACCGCGCCGAAGTAAATCGCATCGTGCCCGCCGATCTGGTCCTTCCAGTTGTCGGGAAGCATCTTGCCGTGCTTCTCAAAATAGTCCCAGCTTGAAAAATCGAAATGGTCAAACTGCAGGTCAATGCCGTACTTGACGGCGGCGGCTTCAAGAACGCGCAGGCCCTCGGGCATCACTTCCTTGCCGATGCCGTCACCGGCGATGACGGCGATTCTCTTTTTTCCGGTGTTCTTGCTCATGATGATCCTTCAGGTCCTTGGGTGCGTTGATCAGGGTTTGAAAAATTCGAATGCTTGTGCCAGCAGCAGCGTCGGTGCCTCTTCCGCAATGTAGTGGCCGCAAGGCAGGCTCATGCCCGACACGTCCTGCGCGCGCTCGCGCCAGAGGTCGAGCACCTTGAAGCACTGGCCCACCGTGCCGTGTTCGCCCCACAGCACGCGCAGCGGCTGCGGCAGGCGCAGGCAGGCCGCCACGTCGGCGCGGTCGTGAAGGAGGTCGACGGTCGCGGAGGCGCGGTAGTCCTCGCAGATGCCGGTGGCGGTGCCCGGTATCTGCGCGCAACGTTCGTACTCGGCCAGCGCGGCAGGCGCGAACGCGGCCAGGCCGGCATGGCGTTTGCCCATCACGCTGCGCACATAGCGCACCGGGTCGGACTCGATCAGGGCCTCGGGCAAGGGCGGCGGCTGGATCAGGAAGAACCAGTGCCAGTAGGCGCGCGCAAAGGCGTCGGTGGTGGTGCCGTACATGGCGAGCGTGGGCGCGATGTCCAGCAGCATCAGGCGCTCTACCGCGTGCGGGTGGTCGGCCGCCAGGCGATGCGCGACCCGCGCGCCGCGGTCATGGGCCAGCACCTGAAAGCGCTCGAATCCAAAGGCCTTCATGACGGCCATGGCATCTCGCGCCATCTCGCGTTTCGAATAAGCGTGGTGTTCCGCATCGCTCGCGACCCGGGCCGAATCCCCGTAGCCGCGCAAATCCATCATGACCACCGTAAACGTCCTGGCCAGCTCGCCGGCCACCGCATGCCACATCGCGTGGGTTTGCGGATGCCCGTGCAGCAGCAGCAAGGGCGCGCCGCTGCCGGCCTGCAAGGTACGCAGCTTGCCGGCGGGCCCATCCACATCACGTGTTGAAAATCCTTCGAACATCAATCGGCCTTGATTCCTTTTATAGGCACCTGCTGCCTGCTAACCATGGTGCCGATTCTGGAGAAGATGCCGGCAGGATTCAAGCAATAATCAGGCAATCGATTATTTCCTTTAAGGCATGAATGGATCGCAGCGACCTTGAGCTTGTGCTGGCGGTGCGCGACGGCGGCAGCCTGGCCGCTGCCGCGCTCAGCCTGGACGTGGCGCCGCCGGTGGTGACCAAACGGCTTGCCGCGC
This sequence comes from Polaromonas sp. YR568, assembly GCF_943369675.1. Taxonomy (GTDB): domain Bacteria; phylum Pseudomonadota; class Gammaproteobacteria; order Burkholderiales; family Burkholderiaceae_C; genus Polaromonas. The sequence goes on from NZ_CALROB020000010.1 coordinate 98,750, forward strand.
TGGAGGCCAAACTCGGGCAGCGCCTGTTCCAGCGTACCACCCGGCGCGTCAGCCCCACGGCCGAGGGAGAGACCGTGTGCGAACGCGCGCAGGTTCTGCTACAAGGCTTCATTGCGCTCGAATCAGAGCTGCAGGAGCGCAAGGCCGAACCGACGGGTTTGATCCGCCTGGCCGCCACCTTCGGCTTCGGGCGCCTGTGGCTGGGGCCGGCACTCGCCGCTTTCCAGGAGCGCCATCCGCGCATCGAAATCCAGCTCCAACTCACCGAGCACCTGCCCGACCTGGCTGTTGAAGGTTTTGACGGCGCCATCTGGCTGTGGTCGGTGCAAGGCCGTCAGGCCGCGCAGTGGGTGTCGCGCCGGCTCGCGCGCAACCAGCGTGTGCTGGTGGCCTCGTCCCGCTATATCAAACAGCACGGTGCGCCCGCCGATCTCGAAGCGCTGCAGGACCATGCCTGCCTGATCGTGCGCGAGAACGGCAACGCCGCCGGCCAGCGCTTTGATATCTGGCAGCTGCATCGCGATCGTGACAAGATACCGGCGCGCGTGCGGGTCCACGGGCCGCTGGCCAGCAATTCGGGTGAACTGGTGCGCGACTGGTGCCTGGAAGGCCGCGGCATCATGCTGCGCAGCCTGTGGGACATTGCGCCGCAGCTGGCTTCGGGCCAACTGGTGCGCGTGCTGCCGACCTATTCGATGCCCGATGCCGACATCCATTGGCTGGCGCCCTATCGCGCGGACCAGCCCAGGCGGATTCGCCTGCTGATCGACCATCTGGTCGCACAGTTCCAGGACACGCCCTGGAAAACTAAGCGGCCGGCGCCGGCTTCGCGGCCCGCACCACGAGGCTCACGCCCAGTGCCGTGACCGCTGTGCCGACAATCGTCGTCACGGTGATGGATTCGCCAAACAGCGCCCATGCCATCAGCGCCGTGGTCGGCGGCACGAGGTAAAGCAGGCTGGTTACCGCGGTCGCCGCGCCGCGCTGGATCAGCAGGTAAAGCAGCGAACTGCCGCCCAGCGTAAGCACCAGCACCGACCAGGCCATGGCGCCCAGCATGTGAGGGTGCCAATTGATCGCCTCGGTTTCAAACAGGGCCAAGGGCAGCGTCACCACAAATGCCGCCGCCAGCTGGATGACGTTGGCGGTGCGCACGTCGGTGGGCTTGACGAAGCGCTTCTGGTACAGCGTGCCGGCCGTGATACTAAACAGGGAGAAGATGGTGCAGGCTAGCGTCAGCATGGTGGCCTCCTGGCCAGAACCAAATTTTCGCGACACCACCAGCAAGAGGCCGCCAAGGCCAAGCGCAAGGCCCGCCCACTGCCGCGCCGTGACCTTGCTTTCGGCCCGGCCGTCGCCGGATGACACCCACGACACCCACAGCGCCGTGAGCACGGGCTGAAGCCCGACGATGAGCGCCGTCAGGCCCGAGCCCATGCCGGCCTTTACGGCAACCCAGACGCCGCCCAGGTACGCCGCATGCATCAGCACGCCGGTCACCGCCAGGTGCCCCCATTGCGCGCGGGTCGCGGGCCAGGCAGCGCGGGCCACGAAGATCCAAACCAGGAAGCAGGCGATGGACAGGAAATAACGGATGGCCAGGAAGGTCAGCGGCGGCGCATAAGGCATGCCGTATTTGGCGACGATGAAGCCGGTGCTCCAGATCACGACGAAGACGGCGGGCATGACCCGGATCAGCGCGCCGGGAGAAGAAGAGGAAGAACTCAAGGGGACAGCTTCAAGGGCGGCGGGTATTACTTCGCGCGCGCGCGGATTTCCGGGATGGCCTTCTTGAGGTAATAAATCATGGACCAGACCGTGAGAATCGCGGAGATCCAGATCAGCCAGGTGCCCCAGACATGCGTGTTGATCATGCCGAACAGCAGGCCGTCAAACAACAGGAAAGGGATGGCGATCATCTGCACCGTGGTCTTGACCTTGCCGAGCATGTGCACGGCCACGCTTTTGGTGGCCCCTATCAGGGCCATCCATTCGCGCAGCGCCGAGATGGCAATCTCGCGGCCGATGATGATGAGCGCCACGAACACGTCGGCGCGCTGCAGTTGCACCAGCACCAGCAAAGAGGCGCACACCAGGAACTTGTCGGCCACCGGATCCAGGAAAGCACCGAAGGAAGACGTCTGGTTCAGCTTGCGCGCCAGAAAGCCGTCCAGCCAGTCGGTGGCGGCGAAGACCACGAACATCACCGTGGCGATCAGGTTGCGTTCGGCGGGTGCGATGTTCAGGTAGAACACCCCCACGATCAGCGGAATCGCAACAATGCGGGTCCAGGTCATCAGCGTGGGGATGGTCAGAAACATGACCCGATTTTGGCATGAGCCGCACCAAGCCTGCCGGGCACCGGGTTAAAGCGCAGCAAAACGGTGGTTTCCGTTGCTCAAATACGTCTGGCCTTCAATGCAGCGCGCGGTAGATTTCCTCGGCCAGGTCTTTCGAAATGCCATCCACGGTGGCGATGTCCTCGGCACTGGCCGAGGCGATGCCGCGTATGCCGCCGAAGCGCTGCAGCAGGCTGGCGCGCCGCTTGGGTCCTATGCCCGCGATGTCTTCGAGCTTGCTGCCGCCCACCCTGACCTTGGCGCGTTTGGCGCGCATGCCGGTGATCGCGAAGCGGTGGGCCTCGTCGCGAATCTGCGCGATCAACATCAGCGCGGCAGAATCGCGCCCTAAATAGACCTTGTCGCGCCCGTCGGCGAACACCAGCTCTTCCAGGCCGACCTTGCGGCCCTCGCCTTTTTCGACGCCGGCGATCAGCCCCAGGTCCAGGCCCAGCTCCTCGAACACCTCGCGCGCCATCGACACCTGCCCCTTGCCGCCGTCCACCAGCACCAGGTCGGGCAGCTTGGCCTCGCCGTTGCGCGCGGCCTCGGCCACACGGGTGTAGCGGCGCGTCAGCACCTGGCGCATGGCGGCGTAGTCGTCGCCGGGCGTGATGCCTTCGATGTTGTAGCGGCGGTATTCGCTGTTGACCATCTTGTGCTCCTGGAATACCACACACGAGGCCTGCGTCGACTCGCCGGCCGTGTGCGAAATGTCGAAGCACTCGATGCGCAAGGTGTCGAGGTTGTCGAGCGGCAAATCGAGCGCCTCGGCCAGCGCGCGCGTGCGCGCCTGCTGCGAGCCCTGCTCCGCCAGCAGGCGCGCCAGCTGGAGGGCGGCATTTTTCTGCGCCATCTCCAGCCAGATGCGGCGCTGCTCGCGCGGCTGGTGGATGGCGCTGACCTTGGTGCCGGTCTGCATGCTCAATGCGTCAATCAGTTCCTTGTCCACCGGCTCGCTGCAGACCAGGGTGGGCGGAACGGGCACGTCGATGTAGTGCTGTGCGATAAAGGCCTCCAGCACCAGGGCCTCCAGCGACTTGCCCGCCGGCGCGGTCGCCGCGGCCGTCACGCTACTTTCACCGCCGGCCTCCGACTGCGCAGCCTGCTGTGCATCCGCATCGATCTCGGCATCCAGCGCCGCGACGTCTGTCGCATTCTCCACGTGGCTCGGAAAGTAGGCCCTGTCGCCCAAGTGGCGACCGCCGCGCACCATGGCCAGGTTGACACAGGCCTTGCCGCCCTGCACTTTCACGGCCAGGATGTCGACGTCCTTGTCGCCGCCGATTTCCATGGACTGCTGGTGCAACACCTTGGACAACGCCGACATCTGGTTGCGCAACTCGGCGGCCTGTTCGAACTCCAGCCTGTCGGCATGCCCCAGCATCTTCTTTTCAAGCTCGGTCAGGATGTCCTGCGCCTGGCCCTGCAAGAAGCGCTCGGCGTTGGCGGTGTCCAGCGCGTACTGTTCGGGCGACACATGGCCCACGCAGGGCGCCGAGCAGCGCTTGATCTGGTACAGCAGGCAGGGCCGGGTGCGGTTGTTGAATACCGTGTCCTCGCAGGTGCGCAGCCGGAACACCTTTTGCAGCAGCAGGATGGTGTCCTTGACCGCCCAGGCGCTGGGGTAAGGCCCGAAATAGCGGTGTTTTTTCTCGACCGCGCCGCGGTAATAGGCGATGCGCGGAAACACCGCACCCGTGGGCGCCTCACCCTCTACGGGCGGGCGAGCGCCGGTGAGCTTGAGGTAGGGGTAGCTTTTGTCGTCCCGGAACAGGATGTTGAACTTCGGGTTCAGCGTCTTGATCAGGTTGTTTTCCAGCAGCAGCGCTTCCGCTTCGGAGCGCACCACAGTGGTCTCCATACGGACGATCTTGGTCACCATGTGACCTATGCGTGTGCCGCCGTGGTTCTTCTGGAAGTAATTGGAGACCCGCTTTTTGAGGTTGCGCGCCTTGCCGACGTAAAGCACGCCGCCTTCGGCATCGAAGTAGCGGTAAACACCGGGCAAGGCCGGCAGCGCGGCGACCTCGCTGAGCAGTTGGGGATCGAATTCGTGGGCTTTGGTCATGGGCTGAAATGGGGCAACTGGCCGTATTGTGGACAATCCTTTCATGAATCGCCGCCTGCAGTGGGACATATTTTGCAAAGTCATCGACAACTTCGGGGACATTGGCGTCTGCTGGCGCCTGGCCGCTGACCTGGCGTCGCGCGGCCAGACCATCCGCTTGTGGGTCGATGACGCCTCGGCCCTGCGCTGGATGGCGCCGGCAGGATGCGAAGGAGTCAGCGTGCTGCCGTGGCCGCAGGATGGCGAACCACTGGACCTGGACGCCACGGAGTTTTCGCGGCACCCGCCCGACGTGCTGGTCGAAGCCTTTGGCTGCGAGATCGCGCCGGACTTCGTGGCTGCCTGTGTCCGCATTGCCGGGGCTACCGGGATCAAACCGGTATGGGTCAACCTCGAATACCTGTCAGCCGAAGGCTATGTCGAGCGCTGCCACGCCCAGCCCTCGCCTATGCAAGGCGGCCCGGCAGCCGGCTGGACCAAGTGGTTTTTCTACCCCGGCTTCACCGGGAACACCGGTGGCTTGCTGCGCGAGCCCGGCCTGCTGGAACGGCAGGCCGGTTTTGATCGCGCCGGCTGGTTCCAGGCCCAGGGAATCGCCTGGGACGGCGAGGCGCTGGTGTCCCTGTTCTGCTACGAACCCGCAGCGCTGCAAGGCCTGCTGGCGCAACTGGCGCGCCAGGGCCTGCAAGGCCGGCCCGTGCGCCTGCTGGTCGCCGACGGGCGCGCCGCCGACGCTGTGCGGGCGCTGGTCGACGCCGGGAGCAAGCGGCCTGCCATTTCATACCTCCCGCTGCTGTCGCAAACGGAGTTCGACCACCTGCTCTGGGCCTGCGACCTGAATTTTGTGCGCGGCGAAGACTCTCTGGTCCGGGCGCTGTGGGCCGGCAAGCCTATGGTCTGGCAGATTTACCCACAGCACGACGACGCCCACCAGGCCAAGCTGCAGGCCTTTCTTGACATGTTGCAGGCGCCGCCTTCCCTGCGCGCTTTTCATGCAGCCTGGAACGGCCAGACAGGCCCCCCGACCTCTGGGGCCGGCCCGGCGCAGTTGCCCGCCGACCTCCATGCCTGGCAGGCCGCAGCGCTGGCCGCCCGCACCCGCCTGACCGCCGAGGACGACCTGGCGACCCGCTTGCTCGGCTTTGTGGCAAAAAAACGCTAAAATCATAGGCTTTGCGGATCAACCCAAAGATCGACCCAACCTGGGCGGCCCGCACAACCCGCCGCGTAACCTGCACACCGGTGCAAGCGTTTAGCGGCCTACCTCAGTGAAACTGCTATGAAAATCGCTCAAGAAATCCGCGCCGGCAACGTCATCATGAACGGCAAAGACCCCATGGTGGTGCTCAAGACCGAATACAGCCGCGGTGGGCGCAATTCCGCCACCGTGCGCATGAAGCTCAAAAGCCTGGTCGCCAACTTCAACACCGAAGTCGTGTTCAAGGCCGACGACAAGATCGACCAGATCGTCCTGGACAAGAAGGACTGCACCTATTCCTACTTCGCCGACCCGCTGTACGTCTGCATGGACTCCGAGTACAACCAGTACGAAGTCGAAGCCGAAAACATGGGCGACTCGCTGAACTACCTGCAGGACGGCATGGAACTGGAAGTCGTGTTCTACGACGGCAAGGCCATCTCGGTCGAACTGCCCACCAGCGTGCAGCGCGAAATCACCTGGACGGAACCCGCCGTCAAGGGCGACACCTCCGGCAAGGTCCTGAAACCCGCCAAGATCGCCACCGGCTTTGAAATCGGCGTGCCCATCTTCGTGGCGCAAGGCGACGTGGTCGAAATCGACACCCGCACCGGCGAATACCGCAAGCGCGTGTAAACCGCTTCGGCACCCTGCAAAAGGCTCCTTACGGAGCCTTTTTGCTTTTCGGGCCGGCCGGATGCCCCGAAAGCGCTCCCTTGCCTGATCGTTGACAATGCCGCATGGAACAAAAACAAGACTTATCCGTCAGCCGCCTCGCCAACGCCTGGGCGGAACTGCAGGCCCACGCCAGGGAAGGCAACCCGCTCGAAGCGGATGCCTCCCGCCTGGCCTTTGCCGACCCGGAGTTTTTGCTGCGGCGCGAAACGCGCGGCATACGCTTTCAGCTCGAGCTGCTCAAGCCCGACCTGGAGCAGCAGGCCCACGGCATTGAGAACACCGTGGTGGTGTTCGGCAGCGCCCGCTTCCGCAGCGAGGAGGATTCCGTCCTCATGGTGGCTGAGGCCGAAGCCGGCGGCGACCCCGAGCTCATAGACCGCGCGAAGAAGCTGGCACGCAACGCCCACTACTATGAAAGCGCCCGCGCCTTCGGCAAGCTGGTGGCGCAGTACAGCGAAACCAAGCCACCCGAGACCAAGCTCTTCATCTGTACCGGCGGCGGCCCGGGCATCATGCAGGCGGCGAACCGCGGCGCGCACGAGGCCGGCGGCCTCAGCGTGGGCCTGGCCATCGTGTTGCCCATGGAAGAAGCGCCCAACCCCTACGTTCCGCCCGAACTTTCCTTCAAGTTCCACTACTTCGCGCTGCGCAAAATGCACTTCATGATGCGCGCCAAGGCACTCGTGGTGTTTCCGGGTGGCTTTGGCACGCTGGACGAGCTGTTTGAAGTCATCACGCTGGTGCAGACCCGCAAGGCCAAGCCGGTGCCCATCATTCTTTTCGGCAGCAGCTACTGGAAGCGCCTGCTCAACACCGAGATGCTGGTGGAAGAAGGCGTGATCTCGCCGAACGACCTCAAGCTGCTTCAGTACGTGGACGACCCGCAGGTCGCCTGGGACCTGATCAAGGGCTTTTACCGACTTTGAGCCAGGAGCCTGGGCGGCAGAAGGAGCATCGGCTGCAAAGCGAGCGCAGCTCGCTTCGATGCTTTCTGCCGCCCAGGCTCCTAGCCGTGCCCGCCATGGGCCGGCATGCTGTCCTTGAGCAGCCAGGCCGCGCGCGAGCCGGCGCCCACCATCGCGCCGGTGGCCCAGAACACTCCTGCAATCCCGATCAGCGCACCGGCCGAGCCGAACAGCATGGGCATGAGTACGCTGGACGCGTTGATCGCCATCAGCCGCAAGCCCAGCGCCTCGCCATGCCGCGCCTCCGGGGTGATCTGGTGCAGCATGCTCATGACCATGGGTTGCACCATGCCCAGTGAAAAGCCCAGCAGGATGGAACACAGCCCCATGCCTATCGCCGAATACATGAGCGGGTAGACGCCGAACAGCACCGCCGTCACCAGCATGGAGACCGCCAGCACCTTCCACTCGCGCAAATGGGCGGCCACCAGCGGCATCGCCATGCGGATCAGCGCGGCCGCCACCGCGAAGGCCCCCAGGATGCTGCCGATCACCGAGGCGCTGATGCCGCGCTCAAAGCCCAGTACCGGCACCACAAAGGTATGCACGTCCCAGCAGGACGACAAAAACCAGTTGACCAGCAGCAGGCGGCGGAAGGTGGCCTGGCGCAGCAGATCCCAGGCCTTGGGCTGCGGGCCGCCGCTGGCGGCGATCACCGGCGGCAACTCCCGCGTCTTGCGCACCAGGAACCAGCTGGCCATCGGCAGTATCGCCATCAGCAAGAATGCCGCGCGGTAACCTGAAGTGCTGCCGGGCATGGCGCCCACATGGTCGATCAGCAGGCCGGCGGAAAACGGCCCGATGAAATTGGACACCGCCGGGCCGATGGAGAGCCAGCTGAACACCTGGCGCAGCTCCAGCGCGCCGACCGCCGCGCGTCCCACGTGGCGCTGCAGCGAAATCACCGCCGCGCCGGTGGCGCCGCCCGTGAGCAGCGCCGCGAAGCACAACACCGGAAACACCGGAAAAGCCACCGCAGCTCCCGCCCCCAGCACGGCGGCGAACACGCTGTAGCTGATGGGGCGTTTGAGGCCGTGCCGGTCGGCAAAACGGCCGGCCGGAAGCGCCAGGAAGACTTGGGTCAGGGCGAACAAGGCGAGCAGCACACCCACCGCCGCCGGGCTATAGCCTTCACGCAGCGCCAGCAGGGGCGCCGCCATGCGGGTGCCGGCCATGCAGGCATGCAAACAGATCTGCGCCAGGATCAGGCGTGCGAGTTCAGGCGTCATGCGGCACAGCTCATGCGATGTGCATCAGAGGCATAAGGGGCCTCAGGGGCCTCAGGGGCCTCAGAGGTTATCCAGGTCTTTATCAAGGGGGTCCAGTGGAAGCAGGCGGGCGGAATCAATCTCAGGCAGGGCTTCGACGTTGCGCAGGGCTTTGCCCATGACGCGGCTGCGCTGCTCGGCGCTGCTCAGCGTGTTAAGCACGGTTTCGGTTTGCGACTTGACCTTGGCCAGCACGTCGCCGAACTTGCCGAACTCGGTCTTGACCGCGCCCAGCACCTGCCACACCTCGCTGGAGCGCTTTTCGAGCGCCAGCGTGCGAAAGCCCATTTGCAGGGAATTGAGCATGGCCAGCAGCGTGGTCGGGCCGGCCAGCGTGATGCGGTGGTCGCGCTGCAAAAACTCCATCAAGCCGGGGCGGCGCAGCACCTCGGCGTACAGGCCTTCGGTCGGTAAAAAGAGGATCGCAAAATCGGTGGTGTAAGGCGGGTCTATGTATTTTTCGGAGATCGATTTCGCCTCCAGGCGTATCCGCGTCTCCAGCGCCTTGCCGGCGATTTCGGCGCCCAGCACGTCGGCGCGCTGCTGCGCGTCCAGAAGGCGCTCATAGTCTTCGTTCGGGAATTTCGCGTCTATGGGCAGCCACAGCGGCTCGCCCGAATCCGAACGGCCCGGCAGCTTGATCGCGAAGTCCACCGGGTTCTTGCCGCCGCGCCGCGTGACGACCTGGGCCGCGTACTGGTCGACGGTGAACACCTGCTCCAGCAGCGCCGACAGCTGGGCTTCGCCGAAGATACCGCGCGTTTTCACGTTGGTCAGCAAATGCTTGAGGTCGCCCACACCTTGCGCCAATGTCTGCATTTCGCCCAGGCCCTTGTGCACCTGCTCGAGCCTGTCGGCCACCTGCTTGAAGCTTTCGCCCAGGCGTGTTTCCAGCGTGGTCTGCAGTTTTTCGTCGACCGTCTTGCGCATCTCGTCGAGCTTGGCTGAGTTGGTCTGCTGCAATTGCGCAAGCTGCTTTTCCAGCGTCTCGCGCACTTCGCCCATGCGCCTGGCGTTCGATTCGCTGACGGACTGCAGTTGCGTGGTCAGCGTGTCCGACAGCGTTTTTTGCAACAGCGTGAGCTGCTGCGCGAACGCATCGATCTGCGTGTTCTGCGTGCGGATCGCTTCGGCGCTCTGCTGCACCAGCGTTTGCTGGAAGGTGGCGAAGGTGGTCGCCAGTTCCTGGCGGCTGGCGCGCGAGTTGTCGGCGATCTCGCGGCGCAGCTCGCGCTCCAGCTTGTCGTGGCCGGCCGCGATCGTCGCCAGCAACTCGGTGCGGCCCGCGTCCGAAGGCTCGGCGGGCTTACGCAGCAGCAGCCAGACCAGCAGGAGCAGGTTGGCCCCGCCCAGGGCAATCATCAGCCAGGTTTCCATCATGGGTTCATTGTCCGCTTGCTGCCTTCTTTGTGCTTATTGGCCGGCCAGTACCGTAGCGTTAAGCGGGGTCGGTGGCTTCTTGCCGCTGAAAAAAGCGATGAGGTTGTCGGCGGCCAGGCTGGCCATGGCCAGACGTGTGGGAATGGTGGCGCTGGCGATGTGAGGCGTCAAGACCACGTTGGGCACGGTCAGCAGGTCGGGGTGCACCTTGGGCTCGCCCTCGAACACGTCCAGCCCGGCTGCCGCGATGCGTTTGCCACGCAGGGCCGCGGCCAGCGCGGCATCGTCCACAATGCCGCCGCGTGCGATGTTGATCAGTGTGGCCGTGGGCTTCATCAGCGCCAGCTCGGCTGCACCGATGCTGTGGTGGGACGCCGGCGAATACGGCAGCACCAGCACCAGGTGGTCGGCCGTCTTGAGCAGCTCTTCCTTGCCGACGTAGCTGGCCTTGCATTCGGCTTCCAGCGCCGCGTCCAGGCGCGAGCGGTTGTGGTAAATCACCTTCATGCCGAAACCGTGGGCGCCGCGTTTGGCAATTCCCTGCCCGATGCGGCCCATGCCCAGGATACCCAGCGTGGCGCCGTGGATGTCGGAGCCGGCGAACATGTCGTAGCTCCATTTGGTCCATTTTCCGGCGCGCAAATAGTGTTCGCTCTCGGTCACGCGGCGGGCCGTGGCCATCAGCAGCGCAAAGCCGAAGTCAGCCGTGGTTTCGGTCAGCACGTCGGGCGCGTTGGTGGCCAGCACGCCGGCCGCCGTCATCGCGTCGACGTCGAAGTTGTTGTAGCCCACGGCCATGTTGGCGCAGATCTTCAGGCCCGGGCAGGCGGCCAGCACCTCCGCGTCAATCCTGTCGCCGCCGGTGGTGAAGGCGCCGTCCTTGCCTTTGAGGCGTTCCGTCAGTTGGGCCTTGGACCAGGTCTCGTCGGCCTGGTTGGATTCGACCTCAAAGTACTGCTCAAGGCGGGTGATGATCTCAGGGAATACGGCGCGTGCGACGAGGATTTTGGGTTTGCTCATGGGATGTGTCCGCCTTGTTGCGATGAATGGGTTATTTGAACCAGATGAAGGTCATGACGATAAAAAGGGGAAGCAGCACCGCGCCCGACCAGGCCATGTAGCCGAAAAAACTGGGCATGTTCACGCCGCGCTCTTCCGCAACGGCCTTGACCATCATGTTGGGCGCGTTGCCGATGTAGGAGTTGGCGCCCATGAACACCGCACCGGCAGAAATGGCCGCCAGCGTTGGCGCCAGCGTGGTCATCAGCCTAACCGGATCGCCGCCCGCAGTATTGAAGAACACGAGATAGGTGGGCGCGTTGTCGAGAAAAGAACTCAGCGCGCCGGTGGCCCAGAAATACATGGCCGGGTCGGGCTGGCCGTCGGGCCGCGTCACCGCCGAGACGATGGCGCCGAAAGGCCCCTGCGCACCGGCCTTGAGCATGGCGATCACGGGAATGATGGTCAGGAAAATGCCGGCGAACAGCTTGGCGACTTCCTGCATGGGGCCCCAGGAAAACTGGTTGTCGCGGTACACCCCCGCCGGCGTCACGCGCAGCGAGATCAAGGTGATCGCTATCAGTCCGGCATCGCGCACCAGCCCGGGCAGCCCGACCTGCGTGCCGAGAACATCAAAACCCAGCGGGGTTTTCCAGAACCCGCTGAGCAGGACCAGGCCCACCACCGCGGCCAGCAGCCAGAAATTGACCGCGCCGTCGAAACCGACGCGCCGGGTGTCGGGCGTCGGATCGACAGGGAGCACGCCCTCTTTCGCGTAGTACCAGCGGTCCAGCAGGTAAAAAATCGCCAGCAGGCTGCCGACCAGGAACAGGGTTTCCGGGAATATGTGGCTGACCGTCCAGAAAAAATCGACGCCTTTTAAAAACCCGAGAAAGAGTGGCGGGTCGCCGAGCGGCGTGAGCGAGCCGCCGGCGTTGGACACCAGAAAGATGAAGAAGACCACGACATGTGCCTTGTGCGTCCGGTTGTCGTTGGCGCGTATCAGCGGCCGGATCATCAGCATGGAAGCGCCTGTGGTGCCCATGAAACTGGCCAGCACCGTGCCTATGGCCAGGATGGCGACGTTAAGCGCCGGGCTGCCGTGAAGGTTGCCGCGAATGAAGATACCGCCCGCCACGGTGTAGAGCGCCACCAGCAAGATGATGAAGGGGATGTATTCGGCCAGCAGCGCGTGCACCAGGCTGCCCCCCGCGACGGCGGGGCCGAACACGGCGGCAAATGGTAGGAAAAATACCAGCGTCCACGCGGCGGCGACCTTGCCGAAATGGTGGTGCCAGAAAGAAGGCGCCAGCAAAGGCATCAAGGCGATCGACAGGAGGATGCCCGCAAAAGGAATGCCCCACGCCCATGAAAGGCGGCTGCCGTCGATGTCGGCCGCCATCGACAAGCCCGGCAGACATGCCAAAGCCGCCGCGGCGGCGCTGCGTAAAAATCTCATTGCATCTCCTCAGGCGATCTCAAACACCTGGCGCAAATAGGCCAGGTATTTTTCGTCGTCGCACATGTTCTTGGAAGGGGTGTCGGACAGTTTGGCCACCGGCTGGCCGTTGCAGCGGATCATCTTGATGACGATCTGCAGCGGCTCGTAGCCGAGGTCGTTGGTCAGGTTGGTGCCAATGCCGAAGGCCAGCTGGCAGCGGCCCTTGAACTGCTGGTAGAGCTCTATGGTGCGCGGCACCGTCAGGCCATCACTGAAGATCAGCGTCTTGGTCTTGGGGTCGACGCGGTTTTTGACGTAGTGCGCCAGCATGCGCTCGCCCCACTGGAAAGGGTCTCCGCTGTCATGGCGCGCGCCGTCGAAGAGCTTGCAGAAATACATGTCGAAGTCGCGCAGGAAAGCGCTCATGCCGTAGACGTCCGACAGCGCAATGCCCAGGTCGCCGCGGTATTCCTTGGCCCAGGACTCAAAACCGAAGACCTGGCTGTCGCGCAGGCGCGGGCCCAAAGCCTGGCATGCCTGCAGGTATTCGTGCGCCATGGTGCCCAAGGGCGTGAGGCCCAGCTTCATGGCGAACAGCACATTGCTGGTGCCGGCGAACTGGCCTTCCACGCCCGTGCCGAGCCGCGTCACCAGGGTGCGCAGCACTTCTTCGTGCCAGGCCTTGCCGAAGCGGCGGCGGGTGCCGTAGTCGGCGATCTTGAGCACGCCCAGGCCTTCGGCCTGCAACTGCCCGATCTTGGTGTCCAGCCGCCGGCGGCCTTCGCTGACGTCAGCCTTCTTTTGCGTGTTGCGAAAGTAGACCTCGTTGATGATGGCCAGCACCGGGATTTCGAACAGGATGGTGTGCAGCCAGGGGCCCTTGATCGACACCTCGATCTCGCCCGAGGGCAGGGCCGTGACGTCCACATACTTCTCATTGAGGCGGAAGATGCCGAGGAAGTCGACAAAATCGCTTTTGATGAAGCGCATGGCCTTGAGGTAGGCCAGTTCGGCATCCTGAAAGCGCAGGCTGCACAGGCCGCGGATCTCTTCGCGTATCTCGGTCACATAGGGCGCGAGGTCGCCTATGCCCGGTGCGCCCGCGTTGCGGCACTTGAAGCGGTACTCCACCTCGGCGCCCGGAAACTGGTGCAAGACCACCTGCATCATGGTGAACTTGTACAGGTCAGTATCCAGCAGGCTTGTGATGATCATGGAGAACGCTTGAGGGCCGCGGCGCCGGGGCGCCTTGGTGGTTAATCAGGTGAACAAGCCCGCAGCAAATCTTGCGAACGGGCTTTCAACGCGCACTGACTCAGGTACCGAGAAAATCCACTTCAAACAACAAGGTGGCGTTAGGCGGAATCACGCCGCCGGCGCCGCGCGCGCCGTAGCCCAGCTCGGCCGGAATGATCAGGCGCCGCGTGCCGCCCACCGACATGCCCTGAACGCCTTCGTCCCAGCCGCGTATGACCTGGCCGGCGCCCAGTGAGAACTCAAAAGGCTGGCCACGGTCCTTGCTGGAGTCGAACTTGGCGCCTTGCACGCCGTCGTTGTAAAGCCAGCCGGTGTAGTGGACCTTGACGTGCTGGCCGGCCTTGGCGATGGCGCCCGTGCCCAGCACGGTGTCTTCGTATTGCAGGCCGGAGGGGGTGGTTGTGGTGTCGCTCATGGGGAGGTCCTTTTGAAGGAAATAGGGAAGATTGAAAGAGATGAAGAGGCAAAAGAAAGGAAAAGCCGGGAAAGAAGCGGGTCTTTCTTCACGAACCCCTGACTTTACCCGCAACCAGCAAAACCAGCCTGTCGGCGCGGGCGGCGAGCAACTCGTTTTGCTCGGCCACCAGCAAGCCCAGGCCTTGTTGCCGCAGCGCCAGCAGCGCATCGCGGATGGATTCCACCAGCACCGGTGCGATGCCCTCGCAAGGTTCGTCGAGCAGCAGAATCCGCGGCCCGGTCATCAGCGTGCGGGCAATCGCCAGCATCTGCTGTTCGCCCCCGCTCATCTGCGCGGCGCGGCGTCCCAGCATGGCCTTCAGCGCGGGGAACAAATCCAGCGCCCTGGCCTCTTGCGCCGCTGCGTCACGGCCCGCCGCGATGCGCAGGTTTTCGCGCACCGTGAGTTCGGTGAACAGCCGGCGGTCTTCGGCCACATAACCCAGGCCGGCCTGCGCTCGGCGGTGCGTGTCCCAACGTTCAATCGTCGTCAGGCCTGCGCCCTGCGGGCCCGCCGGGTCGCGGTAGCGGATGTGGCCTTCGGTGCGCACTTCCAAGCCCATCACGGACTTGAGCAGCGTGGACTTCCCGGCGCCATTGAGCCCCTGCAGCACAACGAGTTCACCGGGTGCCACCTGCAGCGATACCTCGAACAACGCCTGGGCCGGGCCGTAAAAAGCGTTGAGCTTGTCGACCTCAAGCATGGCTTGCCCCCTCGCCGCCCGCCTGGCCCAGGTAGCGGCTGCGCACCACGGCGTCGCGCGCGATCTCGTCGAACGAGCCCTGCGCGGCCAGCCGGCCTTCGATCAACACCAGCACGCGGTCGGCAACGCCCGCCACGGCGTCCATGTTGTGTTCGGTGTAGAGCACGGCCATGCCCTGCCCCGCCAGGCGCTTCACCAGTTGCATGAGGTCGGCACGCTCGGGCCCGGCCAGGCCGGCGGCCGGTTCGTCCAGCAGCAGCAATTGCGGTTGGGCCGCCAGCGCCACAGCCAGTTCCAGCCGCTTCTTCGCGCCATAGGGCAGGCTCAGCGCATCCTGCGCGGCGAGCGCCATTAGCCCGGTTTGTTCCAGCAGCGCCAAGGCCGGTTCACGCGCCTGTCCGTCCAGCGCCTTGAATGCGGAGACGGCCCGAGCGCCCAGCCGTGCCTGTATCGCCAGCTGCACGTTCTGCAGCACCGTGAGCGCCTCAAACACCTGGGCCACCTGGAAAGTGCGCGCCACGCCCAGCCCCAGCCGCGCCTGCGGGCTAAGGCCCTGCAGCGCCTGGCCGTTCCATGCGATGCTGCCGCCCGTGAGCGGATACTGGCCGGCGATACAGGCAAAGGTGGTGGACTTCCCGGCGCCGTTCGGGCCGATCAGGGCCACGCATTGGCCCGGCGCCACATCGAAGCTCACGCCGTCCACCGCGTGCAGGCCGCCGAAATGTTTGACCAGTTGCTTGACCTGCAGCATCAGGCCGCCCTTCCCGGCCTGCGCCGCCGCCAGGTCTCAAGCAGGCGCGGCAGCAAACCCAACAGCCCGGAGGGCGACGCCACCATGATCACCATGATGAAAACGCCCAGCAGGCCGCGCCAGTACGTCACTTCGCGGCCCAGTTCGGCGCCGGCATAACTCAGCACCACGCTGCCTGCCACCGCACCCCACAGCTGGTGCACGCCGCCCAGCAAAACCACCAGCAAGGCATCGACGGAGGTGGAAACCGACGCAAGCGACGGAAACACCGCGCCCTTGTGCGCGGCGAACAGCCCGCCGGCCAGGCCGGCCAGCACGGCGCTCTCGACAAAAATACGGTACTTGAGCCAGCCCACCGCCAGCCCGGAGGCCGAGGCGCGCAGCGGCGCATCGCGCAAAGCCTGCAGCGCGGCGCCCATCACCGAGCGGCCCAGGAAGCGCAGGGCCGCCACGGCCACCAGCACCAGCACCACCAGCAAGGCATAAAACACCGGCCGGCCTTCGTCGCTGACCAGCGTGAGCCCGATCAGGCCGTTGTCGCCGCCCGTGAAATCCACCCACTGCGTCGCGCCGGCCCAGACCACCTGCGCGAGCGCCAGCGAGAGCATGGCCAGGTAAACGCCGCTGCTGCGCACCACGGCCGCGCCGAACACCGCGGCCACCAGCAGGGCCGCGCCGCAGCCGGCCGCCAGCGCCAGCGGAAGCGAGGCGCCCCACAAACTGTGCGACAAAGCCGCGCCGTAAGCGCCCAGCGCGAAGAACGCGGCATGGCCAAAGCTGACCAGGCCGCCCAGCGCCATCATGGACTGCAGGCTGATGCCGAAGATCATGAGGATCAGCGCATCGGCCGCCAGCGCCTGCCAGTACGGCCCACCCACCCAGGCCAGGCCGGCCAGCAGCACACAGGAGGCGGCGATGGCCGAAGACCCGGCCGCGCCCATCGCCAGCCCGCGAAACTTCTGCGCCGCCTCGCGCACGCCGCTGCCGGCCTCCTGCGCGGAGACCGCCTTGCCGTTGAGGCCTTGCGGCCGGAACACCAGCACCACGGCCATGGTCAGGAACACGATGACCAGCGTGGCCTGCGGAAACACGTTGATGCCGAAAGCGTGGACCAGGCCGATCAGCAGCGCCGCCACAAAAGCGCCGCCTATGCTGCCCAGCCCGCCGGTGACCACCACCACAAAGGTCTCGACGATCACGTTCATGTCCATCTGCAGGTGCGCGGGCTCACGCGGCAACTGCAGCGCGCCGGCCAGTCCCGCCAGCGCGCAGCCCAGCACCACGGCGCCCAGCATCAGCGGGCGCGGGTTGACGCCCAGCGCCGCGAGCATGGAGCGGTCCTGCGTGGCGGCACGCAGGCGCTGGCCGAAGCGCGAGCGCCGCAGCAGCAGGTGCAGGCCCAGCCAGACCAGCGGGCCCAGCGCGATCATCGCGAGCTGGTAGACCGGGAAGAACTCGTCGCCGATCTGCACCGAGCCCTTGAGGCCCGGAAAGCGCGGCGCGAACACCTCATCCGGGCCAAAGCCCCACTGCATCGCGTCGTGCATCGCGAGCGTGAGGCCGAAGGTGGCGACCAGCTGGTACAGCTCGGGCGCGCCGCTCATGCGCCTGAGCAGTAAAAATTCAGCCGCTGCACCCGCCAGCCCCGCACAGGCGGCGCCCATCAAAATCGCGAGAAGGTAGAGCGGCGCGCTCTCGCCCCAGGCCGGGAACCACTGCGTGACCCAATGCGCCGTGAACAGCGCGCCCAGCATGAAAAAACTGCCGTGCGCGAAGTTGACGATGCGCGTGACGCCGAAGATCAGCGTGAGGCCCGCCGCCATCAGGAACAGCGTGGTGGCGTAAGACAGGCCACCGAGCAGCTGGACCATGGAAAAGGTCATCCGGTCAGTCCAGCCAGGTGGTGAATTCGGAGGCGGGAACCCTTGGCGTGCGGAACGTGTTCACCGGCGCCGTCTCATCGGCATAACCCAGCGCCATGCCGCACACCAGCATTTCACCCTCACCCGCACCTATGTGCGGCAGGATGATTTTGGCGTAGCCGTTCCAGGCCGCCTGCGGACAGGTGTGCAGCCCCAGGCCGCGCGCGGCCAGCATGAGGGTCTGCATGAACATGCCGTAGTCCACCAGCGAGCCGCGTCCCATCGCGCGGTCCAGCGTGAACATCAGGCCCACGGGCGCGTCGAAAAATTTGAAATTGCGGTGGTGCTGCGCATGCATCCTGTCCTTGTCGCCTTTGACGATGCCCAGCAGGCCGTAAAGGGCCCAGCCGTTTGCGCGGCGCCGGTCAATAAAGGGCGACACCCACTTCTCGGGGTAGTAGTCGTATTCCTCTTTGTACTCGGCCGCCAGGGCCGGGTTGGCGTGCAGCGCGTCGTGGGCATCGCAGACCTTGCTGACGAGCGAGTCGCGGCTCGCGCCCTGAAGCACATAAGCCTTCCAGGGCTGGGTGTTGGTGCCCGAGGGCGCGCGGCTCGCAAGTTCCAGCAGGTGGGCGATGGCCTCGCGCGGCACCGGCTTGGGCAAGAACTGGCGAATGGACTGGCGGCTCAGGATGGCTTCGTCCACCGCGTTGCGCGCATCGCCCGCCTGGCGTGGGGCGATGTAAGGAAGCACGGGCGGTGCCTGGGTCATCGGAGGGTCTCCAATACGGAAAGCAGTTCGGGTGGAAGCGGCGCCGGCCGGCGCGTAGCGCGGTCGACGTAAACGTGGATGAAGTGGCCGCGCGCCGCGCACGGCTGGCTTTCGTCGCCGGGGAACAGCGCGACTTCGTAGCGCACGCTGGACGAGCCGATGTGCGCGACGCGAATCCCCGCAACGACGGGCTCCGGAAAAGCCAGCGGCGCGAAGTAGTTGCACTGGGTTTCTATCACCAGGCCGATCACGCTGCCGGTATGGATGTCGATGGCGCCGCGTTCAATCAGCAGGCCGTTGACGGCGGTGTCGAACCAGCTGTAGTAGACGACGTTGTTGACGTGGCCGTAGACGTCGTTGTCGGACCAGCGGGTGCCGATGTCGCGGAAAGCTTTGTAGGCGCTACGGGCTTCGGCTTGCGGTCGTGTCGGGGAGGTCATGAGGCCCTATTTTGCCAGCGCGGGCCAAGCTGGGCTCTCGAGCCGCTTTTGAGCCGATGGCGTGGGGCTCCCGCCCCAGCAATTCGGGCAGCCGGTTAGGGGAAGGAATGTTATCCCGCTGCAGCAGAATCCAGTGCCCGTAAGAGAAAGGCGAGAAATGCGTGAGGTCGCAGGCATGTGCGCCCAGGCGTGCCATCCAGTTGGGCAAGGGCAGTTGCAGCGCGCGGGTGCCGGTGTAGTCGGCGCGCAGTTCACGCAGGTACTCGGCATAGCCATAACGGCGCGTGCCGCCCAGCTCAACTTCGCGATGGGCGGCCAGCGAAGGAAAAGCCGCGAGCGCGGCAAAGGCCAGGCCGAGGTCCGTGGCCGTCATCGCCGCGATGCCGCCGCGCGCACCGCGCGGAATGCAGTGCACGGGAGAGCGCGACAAGCCGCGCAGCCAGCGCGCGCCGAAACCGCCCTCGCCGTCGAGCAGCGAGGGCCGCACGATGGCGTAGTCGCTGCCCGAGGCCGCGATGGCGCGCTCGCCCAGCAGCTTGCTCGACAGGAAGCGGCTCTTGGCACCCTCGTGCAAACCCAGGGCCGAGGTGTGGATGAAGCGTATGCCCGCCTTGGCGCAGGCGAGCGCCAGCGCCGCCGGCGCGCGGTGGTGAACGTGCTCGTAAGACTCATGGGGCCGCTGGCGCAGGATGCCCACGCAGTTGACGATCACGTCCACGTCTTTGAGCAAGGCGTCCCACGCATCCGCTTGCAGGAGTTGCTCAAAGCGCGCAAGGCGCATGGCGGCAAAGGGATAAGCGGCCTCGTGGCGCTCCGGATGGCGACTGCCTATCGCGAGTTGCGCGCCGGCGGTATGCAGCGCGGCCACGGCATGGCGACCGATAAAGCCGGTGCCGCCCAGGACCAACACGCGCAAGGGGGAAGTTTTTTCAGCATCGTCGGAAACACGGGGAGTGGGCAGCGGCATGTTTTTGCTTCTTCTATGTCCAGGGGTCGCCGAAGCGAATCCCACGCAATGTAGCAGCAATCCATGGCGCGCATCGACGGGTTAGGGATTCCAGCGCGCCCAGTACTCGAGTGCCAGTGTGTAGGTATTCATCTGCACCTGCACGGTCTCGTCGATGTTGACGCCATAACCGCCCGCCATGGAAAACGCCAGCGGAATGCGGCGCTGCCAGGCCCAGTCGAAGACGCGCCGGTCGCGCGCCTCCAGGCCGTCGAAGCTCAGCGCCAGGCGGCCCAGCCGGTCGCCCGCATACGGGTCGGCGCCGGCCAGGAAGAAAATCAGGCCGGGCTCGAAGCGCCGCTCCAGCTCATCGAGCGCGTGCTCCAGCGCCTGAAGGTAGGCCGCGTCGCCGCAACCCTCGGGCAAGTCCACGTCGAGGTCGCTGGCTTCCTTGCGAAAGGGGAAATTCTTCTGCCCGTGCAACGACAGCGTGAACACGCTGGTGTCACCGGCAAAGATGCTGGCCGTGCCGTTGCCCTGGTGCACGTCCAGGTCGATGATGGCCACTTGCAACGGCTTGCGCTGGTGGCGATGCCGCCGCGCCCACTCCGCCTGCATCAGCCTGGCGGCCACCGCCGCATCGTTGAACACACAAAAACCGCTGCCCTTGTCCGCATAGGAGTGGTGCGTTCCGCCCGCCAGGTTGGCGGCAATGCCTTCCCCCGCCATGGCCACACGGGCCGCCGCGACGGTGGCGCCGGCCGAGCGGCGCGCGCGTTCGGCCATGCCCAGGCTCCAGGGAAAACCGATCTCGCGCTGCGCCGCGGCCGGCAGGGTTCCGTGGGTGATCGCATCGATGTAAGCCGGTGTGTGGACCAACGCCAGTTCGCCATCCGTCGCAGCCGGCGCCTGCGCCATGCGCACCTGTGGGCGTTCGCTCACCAGGCGGTCCCGCAACAGGCGATATTTCGCCATGGGGAAACGATGGCCGGACGGCAGCGGCAGAACAAAGTTATCGGCGTAGAAGGCTTGCAAGATGCGTTGTCTTCAAATAAATATGGGCCATTGTGGCCCCCAAGCGCGCAGCACCATTTCTAAGACGCGAGTAAGCCTTTTCGGTACTTTTTAAATGCTGTTTCAGGGCATTCGCTAGAGGTCGACCTCTAAAATGGTGCACTGCAACATAAAATGCTTGCAATGGTGCGGGCAATCCCTATACTTGGGCTTATGTTGCAGTGCAGCAATTCAGCGCAAAGCAACTACCGCCCTCACCTAAACCTATCTGGAGATCATTATGTTGACCGCTGAACAAGTCCTCGCTTCCCACAAAGCCAACATCGAAACCCTGTTTGGCCTGACCCACAAAGCCTTCGAAGGCGTTGAAAAGCTGGTCGAGCTGAACGTGCAAGCCACCAAGGCCGCCCTGGCCGAAACCGCCAACCACACGCAAGCCGTGATGGGCGTGAAAGACGCACAAGAACTGATGGCCCTGCAAGCCGGCCTGGTCCAGCCCCTGGCTGAAAAGACCGCCGCTTACAGCCGCCACCTGTATGACATCGCTTCGGCTGCTGGTGCAGACCTGGGCAAGACCTTTGAAGCCCAGACCGCTGATGCGCAGAAGAAATTCGTCGGCCTGGTCGACAACGCAGCCAAGAACGCTCCCGCCGGTTCCGAAACCGCCGTGGCTGTCCTGAAGAGCGCCGTCGCCGCCGCCAACAACGCATTCGAGTCGGTCCAAAAAGCCGTGAAGCAAGCCAGCGACATCGCTGAAGCCAACTTCAACACGGTTGCCGCCTCCGCCGTGAGCGCCACCAAGACCACCGCCAAAAAGCGTTGATCACAGCGCCTTGAGCGCTAACGTTCATGGAGCCTGTTTCACGGATCCTGTTTGACTGAACGGGGTTTCAAGCCAGTTGTCTCCTCGGGTCCTTTCCGAAATTCATTTTCACGGACCCCTTAAAGCCCGATCGCAAGATTGGGCTTTTTTTTTGCCTGAAGCCAGCGGAACCGCGGCGCTATTTCTGCGCCGCCAGCCTGGCCTTGAGCTGCGGCAGCGCCGCCAGCATGGCGGCCCGTCCCGCATCGATGGCGCGCTGGCGCGCCGAGAAATCGGCGCTTTTGAGGCCCGTTAGCGAAGGCCGCACGACGACGTCGGCATCCTTGAGTTCGTACTGGTTGATGCTTTTGCCCATGATGGCAAAAGTCTGCAACAGGATTTGCAGCGTGTCCCCGGCCGGGTTGTTTTCCGGCGGGCTGGAGATGTCGACCGCAATCACCACGTCGGCGCCCATCTGCCGCGCAAACCGCACCGGCACCGGCGACACCAGGCCGCCGTCCACATATTCGCGCCCGTTGATCTTGACCGGCAGGAACACCGCCGGCACCGCGCTCGACGCGCGCACCGCAGTGCCGGTGTCGCCGCGCTGGAACAGCACGGCCTGGCCGCTGTTGAGGTCGGTGGCGACAATGCCCAGCGGGATCGCCATGTTCTCCATGGTCCGGTTGGCCACCAGGTCGTTGACGTAGCGGGCCAGCGCATCGCCGCGGAACATGCCGCGGCCAAAGATGGGCAGCATCCAGTCGGTGATGGCGACCTCTTCCATGTTGAGCGCGGTCTGCTGCAGCTGCGCGCTGGTCTTTCCGCTGGCATACAGGGCTGCCACCAGGCTGCCGGCCGAGGTTCCAACCACCAGTTGCGGTTTGAGCCCGGCTTCCTCCAGCACGGCGATCACGCCCACATGGGCAAAGCCGCGCGCCGCGCCGCCGCCCAATGCGAGCCCGATGCGCACCGGCTTCCTCGCGGCCTCTACTGGCGTCGCCACAACTGGCGCGGCCGGACCGGACGGTGTCGTGGCACAACCGGCCAGCACCGACAGGACAAGTGCCAGGCAGGCGCCGGCCCGCCACCCGCGTGCCTTCGAAGGCTTGCGCGACGTAGGGGCTCTATCAGGAATGATTCTTATTTGCTCTATCATGGCCGGGCTTTAAAAAATACCAGTTAGGAAGTGAAAGTTATGTTCAAAAAAGTGGTTCTCTCGTCGCTGCTGTTGCTGGCAGGCTTTGCATCCGCGCAGGAACAAGTGGTCAACTTGTATTCTGCCCGCCATTACCAGACTGATGAAAAGCTCTACAGTGACTTCACCAAGGCCACCGGCATCAAGGTCAACCGTGTGGACGCCGACGACGCCGGCATCCTGGCACGCCTGAAGGCCGAAGGCGCGGCCTCCCCCGCCGACGTGATCCTGCTGGTTGACGCGGCCCGCCTCTGGAAGGGCGACGTGGACGGCCTGTTCAAGCCCATCAAGTCCCCGGCCCTGGAAGCCGCCATCCCCGCCAAGCTGCGCGCCAAGGAAACCGCCGAAGGCACCACCTGGTTCGGCTTTTCGACACGCGCCCGCGTGGTGGTCTACGACAAGCTCAAGGTCAAGAAGGCCGACGTGGACACCTATGAAAAACTCGCCGACCCGAAGAACAAGGGCCTGCTGTGCACGCGCTCGGGCGCGCACCCTTACAACCTTTCGCTCTTCGGCGCCGTGACCGAACACATGGGCGAGGCCAAGGCCGAAGAATGGCTCAAGGGCCTGGTGGCCAACATGGCGCGTGACCCCAAGGGCGGCGACAGCGACCAGATCAAGGCTGTGGCCAGCGGCGAATGTGGTATCGCGCTGACCAACAGCTATTACCTGGCGCGCATCATGCGTTCCAAGGCGCCGGAAGACATCGCTGTGGCCGACCGCGTCGGCGTGGTCTTTCCCAACCAGGCCAGTTGGGGCACGCATGTGAACATCGCCGGCGCGGCGGTCGCCAAGAATGCCAAGAACACGGCCAACGCCATCAAGTTCATGGAATACCTGGCCAGCCCGAGCGCGCAGGAATATTTCGCCAACGGCAACAACGAATGGGCCGCAGTACCGGGCCTGGGCGTCAGCAACCCGGCGCTCAAGGCCATGAGCCCCTCGGGCAACGGCAGCTTCAAGTCTGAAACCATCCCGATCAGCGCCGTGGGCAACAACCAGCTCAAAGTGCAGCAGATGCTGGACCGCGTCGGCTATAAATAAGCCAGCGCCTTCTTTTGCGAAAGCCCGGCGGCCGAAAGGCGCCGGGCTTTTTTCATCGCCGGGCCGCCCCAAGATGAAAACGCCCCCTCGGGGGGCAGCGACCACACGAAGTGAAGGAGCGTGGGGGTAATTTCATGCGCCATAATTGACGTTTACGTTAACGTCATGTCGCGTCCCAGGCAGGCATTCAGACCCCCCCTCACTCTTTTCATCAAGGAACATCATGGATATCGCAGGCAAAGTATTTATCGTCACCGGCGGCGCATCGGGCCTGGGTGAAGGCACGGCGCGCATGCTGGTGGCCAACGGCGCGAAAGTCGTCATCGCCGACATGCAGGCCGACAAGGGCGAAGCCATCGCCAAAGACCTGGGCGCGGACAAGGCCGCCTTCGTCAAATGCGACGTGAGCCAGGAAGCCGACGGCCAGGCCGTCGTGGCCAAGGCCGTCGCCATGGGCAAGCTGATGGGCCTGGTGAACTGCGCCGGCATTGCGCCCGCCGAAAAAACCGTGGGCAAGAACGGTGCCCACAGCCTTGCCGTGTTCAGCAAGACCATCACCGTCAACCTGGTCGGCAGCTTCAACATGATCCGCCTGGCGGCCGACGCCATGTGCAAGAACGACCCCGAAGCCACCGGCGAGCGCGGCGTGCTGATTTCCACCGCCTCCGTGGCGGCCTACGACGGCCAGATCGGCCAGGCGGCCTACAGCGCCTCCAAGGGCGGCATCGTCGGCATGACGCTGCCCATCGCGCGCGACCTGGCGCGCAACGGCATCCGCAACATGACCATCGCCCCCGGCATCTTCGGCACGCCCATGCTGTTCGGCATGCCGCAGGAAGTGCAGGATTCGCTGGCCGCCGGTGTCCCCTTCCCGTCGCGTCTGGGCACGCCGCAGGACTACGCGAGACTGGCCAAACATATCATCGAAAACGACATGCTCAACGGCGAAGTGATTCGCCTGGACGGCGCGATCCGCCTGGCGCCTCGCTGAGTTTCCATGCCGTTGTGAGGTGGGGGGCTGCTCGGTATAGTGGGTTTCGACCAAACCCTACAACGACGTTCAAGGAGACTCCCATGAGACACGCCTTCCCGGCACTGGCAGCCACCGCGCTGCTGGCCGCCTGCGCCAGCAGCCCCTCCTCCTTCACTTACCAGGCGCCTGCCGGCGCCATGCAGCCCGAAGGCGCATCAGGCTTCACGCCCAAGCCGGGCTGGGCCACTAAAAAGTTCGCCGTGGCCGCGGCCAACCCGCTGGCCACCGATGCCGGCTACCAGATCCTCAAGGCCGGCGGCTCGGCGGTCGATGCGGCGATTGCCGTGCAGATGGTGCTCACATTGGTCGAGCCGCAATCCAGCGGCATAGGCGGCGGCGCCTTCCTGCTGCACTACAACGGCAAAACCGTGGAAGCCTTTGACGGCCGCGAAACCGCGCCCGCTGCCGCCGATGAAAAACTCTTCCTGGCCGCCGACGGCAAGCCCATGGCGTTTTACGACGGCGTGGTCGGCGGCCGCTCGGTCGGCACACCCGGCACGGTGCGCATGCTGGAGATGGCGCACCGGCAATACGGCAAGCTACCCTGGGCGCAATTGTTCGCGCCGGCCATCCAGCTGGCGGAACAAGGCTTCAGGGTCAGCCCGCGGCTCAACACCTTGCTCAAGGACGAAAAATACCTGGCGAAAAACGACCCCGTGGCCGCGGCCTATTTCTACAAACCCGACGGCACGCCGGTCGACACCGGCAGCGTGTTGCGCAACCCAGCCTTGGCCGACGTGCTGCGCCAGATCGCGGCGGGCGGCTCCAAAGCGCTGCTGGAAGGCAAGGTCGCCGAAGCCATCGTCGGCAAGGTGCGCGGCCATGCCGGCAACCCGGGCAAGCTCGCGATGAGCGACCTCGCCGGCTACCAGGCCAAAAAGCGCGAACCCATCTGCTCGGACTACAGCGCCGGCGGCAAAGCCTACCGCCTGTGCGGCATGCCGCCGCCCAGCTCGGGCGCGATTGCGGTCGGGCAGATCCTCGGCATCCTGAACAACACACCCGCCGCCACGCTGGGCCTGGTCACCGGCAGCGGCGGCGTGCCCGGCACGGTGTCGCCCACGCCATCGGCCGACTGGCTGCACCTCTACACCGAGGCCTCGCGCCTGGTCTTTGCCGACCGCGGCCAGTACCTGGGCGACCCGGACTTCGTGCAGCCCCCGGGCGGCAGCTGGATGAGCTTGCTGGACCCGGCTTACCTCAGCGAGCGCGCCAGGCTGATACAGCCCACCGGCCCCAGCATGAAGACCGCCAAACCCGGCGTGCCCGGCGCCGTCAAGACTGCCTACGCGCCCATGCCCGAGCAGGTCGAGCACGGCACCTCGCACATCAGCATCATCGACGGCTACGGTGACGCGATTGCCATGACCACGACGATTGAAGACCAGTTCGGCTCGCGCCTGATGACCAACGGCGGCACCGGCAAGCCGGGCGGTTTTTTGCTGAACAACGAGCTCACCGATTTCAGCTTTGCCCCGTCGGACGCCGAAGGCAAGCCGGTGGCCAACCGCGTGCAGCCGGGCAAACGCCCGCGCTCGTCCATGGCGCCCACGCTGGTGTTCGACAAAAACTCGGGCCAGCTCGTCATGAGCGGCGGCAGCCCCGGCGGCGCGCTCATCATCCACTTCACGGCCAAGACGCTGTACGGCACGCTGAACTGGGGCCTGAACGCGCAGCAGGCGATTGACCTGCCCAACTTCGCTTCGCTCAACGGCCCCAGCATCCTGGAAGAAAAACGTTTTTCACCGGCCACGGTCGAAGCACTCAGAAACCGCGGCGCCGAAGTGCGTGAGCAGGCCCTGACCAGCGGCCTGCAGGCCATCCAGAAAACGCCAGAGGGCTTCTTCGGCGGCGCCGATCCGCGGCGCGAAGGCCTGGTACTCGGGGATTAACCCAGCCGCATGGGCTTGGCAGGCTGGTCCTGCCGGGCTGTGCCCAGGCGCTCGTATTCCGAGATCACCTGCGCGCCCAGCAGCAGCAAGGTGGCGGCGACTTCCAGGCTCAGCAACACCAGGATGGAGGTGGTGAGGGAGCCGTACACCAGGCCCACCTGCGACAGCGTGGAGAAGTACCACACCAGCAGGTGGCGCGTCAGCTCCCACAGCAGCGCGGCGGTCACGCCGCCCAGCAAGGCGTGCCGCCATTGCAGGCGGCCCACCGGCATCACCATGTACAGCGAGGTCAGCAGCAACACCTCGCCCGCCAGGCCCAGCAGGTAGAGCAGCGCGCCGGAAAAGCCGCTGAGCGACCACTCCAGCCCCAGGAAGTCCACGCTTTTTTCACCGAGCGCCTGCAGGCTGCCGGAGACCAGCGTCACCAGCAGCAAACCCAGGCCCACGGACACGATGTAGCAATAGGGCAAAACGGCCGACACCAGCAGGTGCCGCCGCCGTATCGCCACACGGTGCAAAAAGATCACCGACATCGCGTTCTCCAGCACCGTGAAAGCCAGCGAACTGAAAAACAGCATGGTGGCCAGCAAGACCCAGCCCATCACCTCGCGGTGCGCCAGGAAGTTGGCCAGCTCAGACGTGATGAAGCCCCCCTGGCCCGGCGCCAGCCAGCCGATGTAGCGGCCCAGCGCCTGCAGCAGCGCGTCCTGGTCTATCACATGCGACAGCGCGATCGCGACCAGGATCAACAGGGGCACGATGGACAGCAGCGCGTAATAGGCCACGGCCCCCGCCAGCAGCAAACCCTGGTTGGCGCGAAAGCCCTTGAGCACCCGGAGCGCAAAGGCGCCCGGGTGGCTGAAAACATAAGCAAGGTTGGGGGCAAGCGTCATGGTTAGGCCCCGCTCCCGGGGCGGCAAGGAAAAACCCATTATGGGAAGCGCCCGGGCCCGCGCGATGCCGCCGGATGCCGCCAATGCGTGTCAGCCCAGCGCCCATTCCCCTTCAGGGCTATAGGCGCCGGCCTCCCCTCGCGGGGGCACGTGTGCTAAATTGACCCCCCTCCCCCCATGGCCATCCCACAAACATTCATCCAGGAATTGCTCGCGCGCGCCGACGTGGTGGACATCGTGGGCCGCTACGTGCAGCTCAAAAAGGGCGGCGCCAACTTCATGGGCCTGTGCCCCTTCCACGGCGAAAAATCCCCCTCCTTCAGCGTCAGCCCCTCCAAGCAGTTCTACCACTGCTTCGGCTGCGGCAAGAACGGCAACGCCATCAGCTTTTTGATGGAGCACGGCGGCATGACCTTCATCGAGGCCGTCAAAGACCTGGCCCAGCAATACGGCCTGCAGGTGCCCGAGGACGACGTCTCGCCACAGGACCGCGCCCGCGCCGCGCAGATGCGGGAGCAGCAGGCCACGCTCACCAGCGTGCTCGAAAAAGCCGGCATGGCCTACATCAAGGCCTTGCGCAACTCCGAGCGCGCCATCGACTACTTCAAGGGCCGCGGCGTCTCGGGCGAAGTCGCCAAGACCTTCGGCCTCGGTTATGCGCCCGAAGGCTGGCGCAGCCTGGCCAGCGTCTTCCCCGACTACAACGACCCGCTGCTGGTCGAAAGCGGCCTGGTCATCACCGGCGAACCCGGCGAGGAAAACCAGGCCGGCGAAGCCAAACGCTACGACCGTTTCCGCGACCGGGTCATGTTCCCCATCCGCAACGTCAAGGGCGAATGCATAGGCTTTGGCGGGCGCGTGCTGGGCGACGACAAGCCCAAATACCTCAACTCGCCCGAAACCCCGGTGTTCAGCAAGGGGCGCGAACTTTACGGCCTGTTCGAGGCCCGCAGCGCCCTGCGCGAGCACGGCTACGCGCTGGTCACCGAAGGCTATATGGACGTGGTGGCGCTGGCCCAGCTGGGCTTTGCCAACGCGGTGGCCACATTGGGCACGGCCTGCACCGCCGACCATGTGCAAAAGCTGTTCCGCTTCACCGATTCGGTGGTCTTCAGCTTTGACGGCGACGGCGCCGGCCGCCGCGCCGCCCGCAAGGCGCTGGACGCCGCGCTGCCCTTCGCCACCGACGTGCGCACGGTCAAGTTCCTGTTTCTCCCGGCCGAGCACGACCCCGACAGCTACATCCGCGAGCACGGCAAAGAAGGCTTTGCGGCCTACGTCAGCAAGGCCGTGCCGCTGAGCCGCTTCCTGATCGAAGCCGCCGCCGAAGCCTGCGACCTCGACACCGCCGAGGGCCGTGCCCACATGGCCAGCAATGCCCGCCCGCTGTGGAACCTGATGCCCGACGGGGCCCTCAAGCGCCAGTTGCTGGCCGAAATCGCCGACAAGGTACTCATCGACAGCCGCGAACTGCTGCAGCTGTGGCAGCCGGCTTCCACGGGCTACAAAGCGGGCAACAAAAACAGCGGCGGCTCGCGCGGCCCAGGCAAGGGCCACAGGCCTGAATCCGCGCCGGCCCCGGTCCATCACGCGGACATTCCCGACCCCGGCGGCTATCCGCCCGATTACCCCGAGGAGCGCGACTACAGCGCCTCCGAACCATCCGGCTACTACCCGCCCCCATCGCCCCCCGGACGCAGTTTTGGCGAACGCAGCAGCGCCCGGGCGCCGCGCCGCGTGGCCGGCCGCATCCTGCCGGCCAGCCGCGAAGACCGCGTGCTCAGGCTGCTGCTGACCGAGGCCCAGACCTGGGACCGGCTCAGCACCGAGGAACACCACCTGCTGGTCGAACTGCCCGAGCCCCACGGCCCGCTCTTTGTCTGGCTGGAAAGCCAGCTGCACGAGCACGGTCCCCAGTCTTGGGCGGCCCTGCGCGAAGGGCTGCGCGGCCATCCGCACGAAAGGCACGCCACGGTGCAGATCGCGCAGATACCGGAAGGCATCGAAAGCGACTGGACCGAGGTGCGCAGCATCCTGGACCAGTTGCTGCGCCTGCACCGCCAGCGCGAGATGAGCGAGCTGGCCACCCGGGCCGCCACCGACCCGGCCGCCCGCCAGCGCTACCTGGAACTGGCTGCCAGCCTGAAAGCCGCGTCCGAGCCAGCCCGGTAAGCGCTCACCGGCGGCGCGAAAATACCTGGTTTTTGGGTGCAAAAAACCGCCCAAAAAACAGGCAACAGGGTATAATCCGATTTTCGACGGCAAGCGCGACAGCAGCACCTCCGGCCCGGCCACCCTGAAACTTCGGGGACTCAACAGATGAGACGGCCACTTTCCCCAGGGAATTCCGCAAGGACTGCACACCAAATGTTCGCCCAAACAGCTTGCCCGGAAAAATAAACCGCGATATGCCCTGGCATTGCCCGGCCTGTTTTTCCGCCCTCTCGTTCCTGACCCTGAATCCTTGTCACCGTGCCTGTGTTTTGCGCAGGCGCCAAGGCGCATTTTTGTTTACTGGTAGCTGATAGATATTTAAAACAATTCCCGACAACTGGAGGTTCCATGCCTACTGCCAAGCCAACGAAGCCGAGCACGTCCAAGAAGCCGCAAAGCGCGCAGCCCAAAGCCGCCGCCAAGCCCAAAGCCAAAACAGCGCCCAAAGCCGCTGTCAAGCCCGCCGGCAAGCCTCCAGTCAAAGCCGCCGCAAAGCCTGCCGCCAAAAGCGGCAAGGTTGAAAAGCCGGGAAAACACGCCATATCTGTTAAACCGAGCAAACCCAATGCCCCGGTGAGCAAAGATCCCCTGAAAACCGCGAAATCCGCGATTTCCGCGGTTTCCGATTTGCCCCTGAAGAAAGCCCCTGCCGTGCCGACCAAGTCCAGCCCTGAATCCAAGCCCCTCGCCGCCGCCGTCACCGACGTGCCCGTGAAAAAGAAACCCGGCCGCCCGCCCAAGAACCCGGCGGCCGATGGCAGCACGCCTGCCGCCACCACCGGCGCCAAGCGCGGCCGCAAGCCCAAGAGCGCCAGCGCGGCCCCCAAGGACGGCGAAGACCTGGACATGTCCGACATTGAGGACGACCTGGTCGGCGAACCCGTCGCGGAAACGACCGAGAAGGTCAAGCCGCTGCGCATGAAGATCAGCAAGGCGAAGGAACGCGCCCTGATGAAGGAATTCGGCCTGGACGAAACCGTCCTCTCCGAAGAAGACATGCTCAAGCGCCGCCTGCGCCTGAAGACCCTGATCAAGCTCGGCAAGACGCGCGGCTACCTCACGCACGGCGAAATCTCCGACCACCTTCCCGACAAGCTGGTCGACGCTGAAACGCTGGAAGTCGTGGTCAACATGCTCAACGACATGGGCGTGGCTGTCTACGAGCAGGCCCCCGACGCGGAAACCCTGCTGCTGAACAACACCGGCCCGACCGTCGCGACCGAGGAAGAAGCCGAAGAAGAAGCCGAAGCCGCGCTGTCCACCGTCGACAGCGAATTCGGCCGCACCACCGACCCCGTCCGCATGTACATGCGCGAGATGGGCACGGTCGAGCTGCTCACGCGCGAAGGCGAAATCGAAATCGCCAAGCGCATCGAGGGCGGCCTCATGAAGATGATGGAAGCCATCTCGGAAAGCCCGGCCACCATCGCTGAAATCATGCGCCTGGGCGAGGAAATCCGTGAAGGCAAGATCGTCATCTCCACCGTGGTCGACGGTTTCTCCAACCCCAACGAGGCCGACGACTACGTGGCCGAAGAAGACTTCGACGAATTCGACGAGGAAGACGACGACGACGGCAAGGGCGGCTCCAAGGCCCTGACCAAAAAGCTCGAAGAACTCAAGAAGGAAGCGCTCAGCCGCTTCGACAAGATCGCCACCCTGTTCGAGAAAGTCCACAAGACCTATGACAAGGAAGGCTACGGCACGCCGACTTACGTGAAGTCGCAAAAAGCCCTGAGCGACGAGTTGATGACCGTGCGCTTCACCGCCAAGACCATCGAAAAGCTCTGCGACATGCTGCGCGGCCAGGTGCTGGACGTGCGCAAGAAAGAGCGCGAACTGCGCCGCATCATCGTCGAGAAATGCGGCATGCCGCAGGAAATCTTCATCAAGGATTTCCCGCCCAACCTGCTGAACCTCAAGTGGGTTGAAAAGCAGGTTGCATCCGGCAAGCCCTGGTCGGTGGTCATGGCCCGCAACGTGCCGCCCATCCAGGAACTGCAGACCAAGCTGGGTGAATTGCAGGCCCGCGTGGTGGTGCCGCTGGCCCAGCTCAAGGACATCAACAAGCGCATGAACGAAGGCGAGTCCAACTCGCGCGACGCCAAGAAAGAAATGATCGAGGCCAATTTGCGCCTGGTGATTTCGATCGCGAAGAAGTACACCAACCGCGGCTTGCAGTTCCTCGACTTGATCCAGGAAGGCAACATCGGCCTGATGAAGGCGGTGGACAAGTTCGAATATCGCCGCGGCTACAAGTTCTCGACCTACGCCACGTGGTGGATCCGCCAGGCGATTACGCGCTCCATCGCCGACCAGGCGCGGACCATCCGCATCCCGGTGCACATGATCGAAACCATCAACAAGATGAACCGCCTGTCGCGCCAGCACTTGCAGGAATTCGGCTTCGAGCCGGACGCCAGCATCCTGGCCGCCAAGATGGAGATTCCGGAAGACAAGATCCGCAAGATCATGAAGATCGCCAAAGAGCCGATCTCCATGGAAACGCCTATCGGCGACGACGACGATTCGCACCTGGGCGACTTCATCGAAGACAGCGCCAACACGGCACCGCTGGAAGCCGCGATGCAGGCCGGCCTGCGCGACGTGGTGAAAGACATCCTCGACAGCCTGACGCCGCGCGAAGCCAAGGTGCTGCGCATGCGTTTCGGCATTGAAATGTCCACCGACCACACGCTGGAAGAAGTCGGCAAGCAGTTCGACGTGACGCGCGAACGCATCCGCCAGATCGAAGCCAAGGCACTGCGCAAGCTCAAGCACCCTTCGCGTTCGGACAAGCTGCGCAGCTTTATCGACACGCTGTAAAGAGCGCCTGCTCCCTCAAAAGCCCGGCCCCGCAAGGCGCCGGGCTTTTTCACGTCCGTTTGAAGTTCAAGGCGCCGTCAGTCCCACCTTGCGCACAAAAGCATCCAGCGGCACTGACCACATCTTGCCGCCGTAGGTCAGCAGCGAATGTCCGTCATGCCCCGGCACGGGCCCCGTCTGGACGAACTGCGTGTCGCTGCCGCCGGCCCTGAAGGCCTCGTGCCATTCACGCGGCGCCTCGGCGCCCCAGAACTGGTCGTTCTCGGCATACAGCCACAGGTTGGGCACCTTGACCAGCTTGCCGAGTTCGCCATAGGTCTTGCGCAGGTTTTCCGGCCCACAGCTCTGGGTGGGCGAGGTTTCGGGGTTGCCGCCCGAGCCGCCCGCGAAATTGACGGCGCCGACGACGCCCGGCAGGCTGAGCGCGGCCACCGACACCGTGGTCATGCCGCCCACCGACTGCCCTTCCAGCAGCACCCTGTCCTTGCGCACCCAGGGCTGCTGCAGCGCCCACTGGTGCAACGCAACCACCGTCTGGCCGGCACGGCTGGCCACGCGCGCGAAGTCGGGATCGCCGGTGCAAACCTTGCCGCTCCAGCGGGCGCCGGAATCTTCCCGATCCAATCCGCCGGTATCCCCATAACCGGGCCTGACCGGCGCAACCACGGCCACGCCTTTGCGCAGCCAGTAGTTGGCATGGCCCACCAGCACCGGGTATTCAAGCTTGGCCCTGTCGACCCGTGACGGAGCCCGCCCGTGGGAAAAAATCACCAGCGGGAACGGGCCTGGCCCCTCGGGTTTGTAGAGATGGGTGACGACGTCGAACTGCTTGCCGTCGATCAACAGGGGCAGCTTGATGATTTGCGGCGGCACACGCTCGGGCTGCTGCGCCCATGCGGACACGCCGGCCAGCTGCGCCGCCCAGACCAGACCCACCACCCCTGCCCATTTCCAGCTTCGCATGCTCGGCTCCTTGCTTGTTGCCGGAGCATTCTGACATGTGAGCCTGTTTATGTGGAAGTGCTGAAGCGGTACAGCGTGCGGCCCTGGCGGCCCTGGTCAGCTTCATAAACGGCCGAAGGAAAGGCCGGCACGTTGGGCGCGTTCGGATAGCCCTGGGGTTCAAAGCACAGGCTTTGCTGCTGCACATAGCGCCTGCCGCCCTTGCCCGGCCCTCCGGCCAAAGGTTCCCCGGCCAGCATGCCGGTGTAAAACTGCATCGTGGGCTCCGTCGACCAGACCTCCATCACGCGGCCGCTGCCCGGCGCGCTCACGCGCGCGCACAGCGCGAGGTCACCGGCTACAGGGTGCTCTATCGCAAAGCAATCGTCGTAGCCGGCCACACCGTCGGTTGCCTGCGCATTGCCCACCCGTGTGCCCAGCACCACCGGCTGGCGGAAATCGAACGGCGTGCCGTCCACAGGCAGCAGTGTGCCCGTGGCAATCAGCTCGGAGTTCATCTCGAAGTAGCGGCTCGCGCAGATCATGACTTCATGCCCCAGCGCGCTGCCGCCCTGTTTGCCGTTCGCGCTGTTCAGGCCTTCGAGGTTGAAGAAGGCATGCGTGGTGAGGTTGGCCACAGTGGGCGCATCGAGCGCCACCGCGTCGTAGTCGAGCACCAGTTCATTGTCTTCCGTCACGCTGTACATCAGGCGCAAGGCCAGCGTCCCGGGGAAGCCTTCTTCCCCGTCGGCAAACACATAACGCATCTCCACGCTGGAGGGGTTGTGCTGCACCGCGTCGAACACCTGGAAGCGTGAGCCCCTCAAGCCGCCGTGCAGGCAATGCGGGCCGTTGTTGGCCGTCAGCTGGTGTTCCATGCCGCCCAGCTTGAAGCGCGCGTTCTCCACGCGCCCGGCATAACGCCCGATAAAAGCGCCGACGGAAGGTGAGCCGCCGACCACGCCTTCGATGCTCTCGTAACCGAACACCACATCGTCGAAATTTCCGTCGCGATCCGGCACCAGCACCTGTTCGATCTTGGCACCGTAGTTGGTCACGCACACCGCCATGCCCCGGCGGTTGCGCAGCGTGAACAGACTCACGGGCTTGCCGTCGATCTCGCGCGCAAAACGCGCGGGATCCAGCAACAGGGAAGCGTCCGGCGTATTCAATGGGAAATGATCGTCAGCAGTTCTTCGCGCGTGGTCGGGTCGGCCATGTACTTGCCGTACAGCGGCCCCATACGCCTGACCATGGGCGATACGTCCTTTACCTTGACGAACTGCGAGCCCTGTTTGGTGGTGGTTTCCAGGGCCGCCGCCACGCGTTTGTTCCAGAGTTCGCGCATCAGGATGGCGGACTTGGCGCCGGCCTCGGTGAACACGGCCTTGTCTTCCTTGCTGAGCCTGTCCCACAGCTTGGTCGAGACGACCAGCGCTTCGGGCGAGATCACATGGTTGGTCACATACACGTTCTTGGCCACCTTGTAGTGGCCGGTGGATTCATAAGAAGGCAGGTTGTTCTCGGCGCAGTCGACCTTGCCTTGCTGCAGCGCATCGAGCACATCCTTGAAGGGCAAGGCCACCGGCTTGGCATCGAGCAGCTTGACCATCTCGATGTAGATTTCGGACTGCTGCACCCGGATGTTGGTGCCGGCCAGGTCGCGCAGGTTGCTCACGGGCTTGACGCAGTAAAACGAGCGGCCGCCGCCGTCGTACCAGCCCAGAACGACGAAGCCGGCCGCCTTCAGGTTAGCGGCAAAGCGCTCACCCAGCTTGCCGTCCAGGTGGCGGAACATGTGGGCGGAATCGGTGAACAGGAAAGGCAGGTTCAGCACCTTGATGCCCGGCACGGCGTCGGACAGCGGGCCGGAGCTGAACTCGGCCACGTCGACCTCGCCGCTCTTGAGCATCTGCACCGCCTTGGGCTGGTCGCCCAGCGCGGCATTGTTGAAGATCTCGATGTTGTAGCGGCCGCCGGTGCTCTTGGCGACCTGCTCCGCGAAGCTCTTCATGGCTTCCGACACCGGGTAACCGTCGGGGTGGATGTTCCAGGCCCGCAGCTTGGCCTGGGCCATAGCGGTGCCCGCGCATAACGCGAAGGAGAGGCATAAAAGCCCCTTGATGGATGTACGCATTTTTGTCTCCTGGTGTGGGCCGAAGCGACAGCCTCTGACGGGCTGGCTAGTGGTTGATCAGTGTTGAATCCCTTCAAGGATATTCACACGGATAACTCGCCGCGATTAAAAAAAATCGGACGATATCACCACTAATTCACGCAAGTCTTTCTTCAGTCGAGCTTGATGTTCGCCTCGGCAACCACCTTGGCCCAGCGGCTGCGTTCCTGGTTGAAGAACGCGTCCTGCTGCTGCGGCGCCATGGTCACAACCTCGGCGCCCTGCCCCGACAGCTTGGCGCGTATGTCCGGGCTGCGGATGATCTTGATGAGCTCGGTGTTCAGGCGGTTGATGACGGCCGCCGGCGTGCCGTTGGCGACCAGCAGGCCCTGCCAGGTGCCCGACTCGAAATCGGTGATGCCCTGCTCGGCCAGCGTCGGCACGTCGCCGATCAGCGGCATGCGCGTGCGCTTGGACACGCCCAGAATCTTGAGCTTGCCGCTCTGCACAAAAGGCAGCGTGGCCAGCATGCCGTTCATCAGCACCTGGGTCTGGCCGGCGATCGTGTCGGTGACGGCCTGCGAGCCGCCCTTGTAGGGGATGTATTGCCACTTGGCCTTTGCGGCCCGTTCTACGGCGACACCAGCCAGGTGCGGCGCGCTGCCCATGGCCGTTACCGCGAAGTTCAGGTTGGACTTGTGCGACAGGGCCACGAGTTCCTTGAGGTTGCTCACGGGCACGGAGGGATGGACCACCAGCAGGTGCGGCGAATACGCGAGCATGGTGACGCCGCGCAGGTCCTTGGACGGGTCGAACGCCAGCTTGGTATAGACGGATGGGCTGATGGCCAGCGCGCCGGTGTCGCACAGCAGCAGCGTGTAGCCGTCGGGCGCGGACTTGGCCACGATGTCGGCGCCCAGGTTGCCGTTGGCGCCGGCCTTGTTGTCGACGATGACCGACTGCTTGAGCGCTTCCGACAAAGGCTGCGCAATGGCGCGCGCGATGATGTCCGAGGAACCGCCCGGCGGGTAAGGCACCACCAGGCGTATCGGTTTGGAGGGCCATGCGGCCTGGGCGCTCGCGGTGCCGCTTGCGGCGCCAGCGCCCAAAGCCAGAGAAGCCGCGATAAGTTCCCGTCGATTGATCGCCATGTTTGTCTCCTGAACGTTTTTAAAAACCCGGTCACATTGACCGCTGCGCCGGAAGCCTTCTGCGGGCTCCTCATGCGCGCCTGTTTGTGTTTACGCGGCCTTCGCCACTTCGTGGTTGCCCAGCAGTTCCAGCGCCCGCACCAATGCGGAGTGGTCCAGGTCCTGCATGCCGTTGGCGGCGCAGGCCTGCATCAGCTGAGCGGCGCCCGCGGTTTGCGGCAGGGCCAGGCCCAGGGTGCGCGCGCCGCTGAGGGCCAGGTTCAAATCTTTCTGGTGCAGGCCGATGCGGAAGCCGGGCGCGAAGGTGCGCTTGATCATGCGTTCGCCGTGCACTTCCAGGATGCGCGAGGAGGCAAAGCCGCCCATCAGCGCCTGTCGCACCTTGGCCGGATCGGCGCCCGCCTTGCTGGCGAACAGCAGGGCTTCACCGACGGCCGCGATGTTCAGCGCCACGATGATCTGGTTGGCCACCTTGCAGGTCTGGCCGTCGCCGTTGCCGCCCACCAGCGTGATGTTCTTGCCCATCAGCTCGAACAGCGGCTTGACGAGGTCGAAGGCTGCTTGCGGGCCGCCGACCATGATGGTGAGGCTGGCCGCCTTGGCGCCGACTTCGCCGCCCGACACCGGGGCGTCGAGGTAGTCGCAGCCCAGCGCGTTGATCTTCTTGGCGAATTCTTTCGTGTCCATCGGCGAGATGGAGCTCATGTCGACCACGGTCTTGCCCTTGGTCAGCGCGAAGGAAACGCCGCCTTCGCCGAACAGCACCTTGGCCACGTCGGGCGTGTCGGGCAGCATCAGGAAGATGATGTCCGCCTGCTTGACCACGTCGGTGATCGAATCGCAGGCCTTGCCCTTGCCGGTCAACAGCTCGGCGGGCACCTTGCCCAGGGTGGTCATGAAAACTTCATGCCCCGCCGCGATCAGGTGCGCCGCCATGGGGTTGCCCATGATCCCGAGGCCGATAAATCCAAGCTTGCTCATTGAAATACTCCAGTCAAAATTTTGGTCAAAAAGAATCGGAATTTGCGCATCAGGCGCATCAGGCGCGTCAGGCGCGTCAGGCGCGGTAGCGGTCGTGCAGGGCTTGCGTGGCCGAGCGGAACACGCCCAGGTCGCTGCCCACCGCCACGAAGGTGGCGCCCATTTCCATGTAGCGCCGCGCGTCGGCTTCCACCGGCGCCAGGATGCCCGTGGGCTTGCCGCAGGCTTTGGCGTCGGCGAACACGCCGGCAATCGCCTTTTGCACATCGGGATGGCCCGCGTTGCCCAGGTGGCCCAGGCCGGCGGCCAGGTCCGAAGGGCCTACAAAAATACAGTCCACGCCGTCGATTTCGGCTATCGCACGCGCGGCCGCGACACCGGCGCTGCTTTCAATCTGCACCGCGACGCAGATCTGGTCGTTGATGCCCTTGAAGTACTCGGGCACCGTGCCGTAGCGGTTGCTGCGCTGCGACACCGACACACCGCGAACGCCCTGCGGGGGGTAACGCGTGGCAGCCACGGCGCGGCGCGCTTCATCGGCGCTTTCGACGAACGGCACGAGGAAGTTGTAGAAGCCCGCGTCCAGCAGGCGCTTGATCTCGACCTCGTTGTTGCTGGTCGGCCGGACGAAAGGCGCGCTGGGGCTGTCCTTGAGCGCCATCAGCTGGGGAATGAAGGTGCCCACGTCGTTGGGTGAATGCTCGCCGTCCAGCAGGATCCAGTCGAAACCGGCCACACCCAGCACCTCGGTGGTGATGGCGTTGGCCAGTGACGACCAGCAGCCGATCAGCTTTTTGCCGGCAAGCAGGTCGCGCTTGAAGCTGTTGGGAAACGATTGGTAGGGAGTGGCTTGTGTCATGGTGTTTGCTTTTGCAGTCTCTGTTTGAATTCGGTTTGCGGACCGGCGCGGGGCCGGCCGGATGCGTCAGTCGGCCTTGATGTTCGCGGCCTTGATGACCTGCGCCCACTTGGCGACTTCGGCGCGCTGGAAAGCGGCGATCTGTGCCGTCGTCATGGTGGCCGGCTCCATGCCGAAGCCCTTGAGTTTTCCCTGCATCTCGGGCTCAGCCAGGATGCGGCCGATCTCGGTGTGCAGGCGATCAATGACGGGCGCGGGCGTGCCGGCCGGCGCAAAAATCGCCTGCCAGGACAGCACTTCAAAATTGGCCAGCCCCGGCAAGCCGGATTCGGCCACCGTCGGCACATCAGGCAAGGAGGCAAGCCGGCTGGCGGAGGTCACCGCGATCGCGCGCAGCTTGCCGCTCTGGATGTGCGGCGCCGCCACCACGGTTGTGTCGAACATCATGTCTACCTGCCCGCCTATTACGTCCTGGATGGCCGGGCCGCTGCCTTTGTAGGGAATGTGCGTGAATTTCACGCCGGAACGGAAGGCCAGCAATTCGAGCGACAAATGCTGCGAGGTGCCAGTGCCCGCCGACGCGGACGACAGGCCGCCGGCCTTGCCCTTGCTGGCCTCAACCACGTCCTTCAGGGTTTTGTACGGACTGGCCTGGTTGACCACCAGCACCAGCGGATTGGTGCCGATCAGCGTGATGGGCAAAAAGGACTTGATCGGGTCGTAGCCGATTTTCGGGTACAGGCTGACATTGATCGCATGCGAGCTGACCGTGCCGCCCACCAGCGTGTAGCCGTCAGCCGCCGCGCGTGAACCCACTTCCGAGCCGACGCTGCCGCCGGCGCCGGGCTTGTTGTCGACGATGATGTTGGTGCCCAGCACCGTGCCGAGCTTCTGCCCGATCAACCGGCCCAGCACGTCGGTGGTGCCGCCCGCGGGAAAGGGCACCAGGTAGGTGATCGGCTTGCCGGTGGGCCAGCTTCCCTGCGCGAAGGCGGGAAGCGCGGACAGGCCGCCGGCCATGGCGGCCAGCGCGGTATTGAGCAGGGTGCGGCGTTGCATCATGTGTCTCCTTGTGCCTGTGAACGGATCAGGTAATGGGCGCCGGGTTGAACAGCACCAGCGCGTTGTGCAGCTTCCAGTGCTCGGCCCAGGTCTTCTTGCGCCCGCTGGCCACGTCCAGCATGAACTGGAACAGTTCCCAGCCGACGTCTTCAATGCTGGCGTCGCCGTCGGCGATGCGGCCGGCGTTGATGTCCATCAGGTCATGCCAGCGCCGCGCCAGGTCGCTGCGCGTGGCCACCTTGATCACCGGCACTTCGGCCAGGCCGTAAGGCGTGCCGCGGCCGGTGGTGAACACGTGGATGTTGATGCCGGCGGCCAGCTGCAGCGTGCCGCAAATGAAGTCGCTGGCCGGCGTCGCGGCGTAGATCAGGCCCTTTTGTTTGACCTTCTCGCCGGGCGAGAGCACGCCGCTGATGGGCGCGCTGCCGGACTTGACGATGGAGCCCATGGCCTTTTCGACAATGTTGGACAGGCCGCCCTTTTTGTTGCCCGGCGTGGTGTTGGCGCTGCGGTCCACCTGCCCCTTCTTGAGGTAGGCGTCGTACCAGGCCATCTCGCGGATCATGGCGTCAGCTACTTCCGGCGTGCTGGCCCGCGAGGTCAGCTGGTCGATGCCGTCGCGCACTTCGGTGGTTTCGGAAAACATCACCGTCGCGCCGGCGCGCACCAGCAGGTCGGTGGCAAAGCCCACCGCCGGGTTCGCCGTCACGCCGGAAAACGCGTCGCTGCCGCCGCACTGCACGCCCACCACCAGTTCGCTGGCGGGCACGGTCTCGCGCTTGCGCGCGTTGAGCCGCTCCAGGTGCAGCAAGGCGGTCTCCATGATGGAGTCAATCATGGACATGAAACCGACGTGGTTCTCGGACTGCAGGCAGACCACATCCAGCGCCGCTTCCGCATTCGTGCCCACGTCGGCCACGTTGCGCTCGTCGATGATCTGTATGGTCCCCGGCGGCAGCAGGCGCTCGGGCTGCAGCTTCTCGCAGCCCAGGCTCACCACCATGACTTCACCGCCGAAGTTGGGGTTCAGGCTGATGTTGCGCAGGGTGCGTATCGGGATGATGGCGTCGGGCGCGTCGATCGCCACGCCGCAGCCGTAGGTGTGCTCCAGCCCCACCACGTCGTCCACGTTCGGGAAACGCGGCAGCAGCTCGGACTTGATGCGCTGCACGGCGAAGTCCACCACGCCGGCCACGCACTGCACAGTGGTGGTGATGGCCAGGATGTTGCGGCTGCCCACGGAACCGTCCGGGTTGCGGAAGCCCTCGAAGGTATAGCCTTCGAGGGCCGGCAGCGGCTCGGGCCGCACCGTGGCTTTGGGCAGGTTGTCCAGCGTGCGCGCGTCGGGCATCTCCAGCAGGCGCTCATGCACCCAGCTGCCGGCGGGAATGTCTTTCAGCGCGTAGCCGATGGGCACGTTGTAGCGCAGCACCGCGGCGCCCTTGGCCAAATCCACCAGCGCCACCTTGTGCCCTTGCGGAACACGCTCCACCAGCCGCAGGCCGTCCGCGAAAGCGGCGCCCTCGGGCAGGCCCCCGTCGTTCGCGACGATCGCGACGTTGTCGCGAGGGTGCATGCGGATGTGAAGCGGCTTGGTGGGCATGTCGGGACTCACCTGCGTCAGACGCCTACAAGGCGCGGCAACCACAGGGAGAGCGCAGGCACGTAGGTGACGATGCCGAGCACGATAACCAGCAAGGCAAAGAACGGCAGCAATGCGCGAACGACTTTTTCGATGGGAAGCTTCCCTACGGCGCTGCCAACAAACAGCACGGAGCCGACCGGCGGCGTGATCAAGCCGATGCCGAGATTGACGATCATGATCATTCCGAAA
This sequence comes from Polaromonas sp. YR568, assembly GCF_943369675.1. Lineage (GTDB taxonomy): Bacteria > Pseudomonadota > Gammaproteobacteria > Burkholderiales > Burkholderiaceae_C > Polaromonas. Next base: position 140,138 of record NZ_CALROB020000010.1, read on the forward strand.
TGAACCGGATCGACGCCGACGGCCTTGACGACCGGCAGCAAAATGGGCGTCAGGATCAGCAGCAATGCGGCCATGTCCATCAGGGTTCCCAAAAACAGCAGCAGGATGTTGATGCACAGGAGGATGAGATAGCGGTTGTCCGTAAAGGCAGTCAGCGCCGTCGTGATCTTCAGAGGGATTTGCATCAAGGTCATGATGTATCCGAAGCTGGCCGCGAAACCGATCAGGATCATCACGATGGAGACCGTCTTCACGGTGCGGTGCATCAGCTTGGGCAGGTCACGCCACTTGTAGTCGCGGTAGATGAACATCGTGACGAAGAACGCCCAGATCACCGCGATGGATGCCGACTCGGTGGCCGTGAAGACACCCGACAAAATTCCGCCGAGGATGATCACCATGGTCATCAGGCCCCACAGCGCGTCAATGGCAATCTTGACCGCCTGCCGCAAAGGCATGGCATCGCCCTTGGGGAAATTCCGCTTGCGCGCGATATAAAGGCAGTAGGTGGCGAGCGTGCCGCCCAGCAACAGCCCGGGGAATACACCGGCCATAAAAAGCGCGGCGATGGAAATCGATCCTCCCGCAGCCATGGAATAGATCACCGCATTGTGGCTGGGCGGAATCAGCGTGGCTTGAATCGATCCGCTGACCGTGAGCGCGGTGGCGAAATCGCGCGGATATCCTTTGCGCACCATCTCGGGAATCATCACAGAGCCGATGGAGGCGGTGTCGGCCACCGACGATCCGGAAATGGCACCGAAGAATGTGGAGGCCAGGATGTTGACGAGCGACAGGCCGCCCCGGACAAAACCTACCAGCACGCCCGCGAAGGCCACAAGACGGCGCGACATGCCGCCTTCGGCCATGATGGCGCCGGCCAGCACGAAGAAAGGAATGGCCAGCAAGGAAAACTTGTTGACGCCGCTGGCGATCTGGATCATGACCGCCTCCAGCGGCAATTCAATCCAGACAGCGCCTATCAGCGCCGCGAGCCCCAGGGAATAGGCGACCGGCATCCCGATAAGGATGAGGACCAGAAAGCTGCCCAAAAGTATGACGGTATCCATTTTCAGACTCCCAAGTCTTCGACCTGGTGGTCAAAACAAACAATCGCACGGTCGTGTTGCACGCCGAAAGCCAATTGTTCAAGAACAAACAACAAGGTGATCAGGCCGCCCAAAGGTACCGGCAGGTAACTGATACCCACAGGAAGCCACGGCAGATCCGCCAACGTCTGGCCCATCGTTTCCAGGCACAGTTTTCCGCCGTAGACAATCATGAAGAGGCAGATCGCGATCATCAACAGGTCAACCGCCCATCGGCATACGCCCTGCCACAAGGGCGGCAGGCGATCGGTCATCATGGCGACGGCGATATGCGCGCCGGCGCGGTAGGCTGCGGCGGCACCGATAAATGTAAAGACCACCATCAGCAAGATGGCAATCGGCTCCGGCCACTGGGCACCGAAACCCAGCACATAACGGGCGAATACACCCACAGGAATGATCAGGCTCATGCCCAGGATCGCCATGCCGGCGACCCAGATGCAGGCAAGATAAAGACCGTCGAGTACGGCATGCAGCGAATGTTTCATGGGGAACTTAGAGAAAAAGGGGGCCGGAATGCGTCGCGAGGACGGCCAGGCTTCAATCACCTGGGTGACGCCGGCCGATGGCCGGCATCACCAGGTGGTTCATGAACCGTTATTTGACGGCGGCAATACGCGTCATCAGGTCCGTGAAAGCGGCGCCATATTTGGCGCGGACAGGTGCCGTCGCATCGTAGAAGGGCTTCTGGTCAACCTGGATGAACTCCACGCCGGCAGCCTTGAGCTTGGCGGTGTATTCAGTAACGCTCTTGTCCCAAAGCACGCGCTGCTCCATCTGCGCCTCACGGCCGAATTTCTTCATCAGCGTTTGCTCGGCAGGCGTCAGTTTGTCCCAGGTCACTTTGGACATCACCAGCAACTCAGGAATGATCAGGTGATTGGTCTGCGCGTAGTATTTGGCGCCGGCCGTATAGTGGTTGGACGTGAACATGCTGGGCGGGTTGTTTTCCGCGCCGTCAATCACACCGGTCTGCAAGGCGGTGAACACTTCGCCGTAGCCCATGGCGATGCCGTTGCCACCCAGTGCATTCATGGTATCCACAAACAGCGGGTTGCCCATCATGCGGACTTTCTGGCCCTTCAGGTCAGCCAGCGTGCGCACAGGCTTCTTGGTGTACAGGCTGCGCGCGCCGCCGTCCATCCATGCCAGCGCGACAAGGCGCGCCGGGCTGGCGTTGACTTTGTCGATGATTTCCTGGCCGATAGGGCCGTCGATCACGGCGCGCATGTGCGCTTCGTTGCGGAACACAAACGGCATGTTGAACACATTGACTTCCGGCACCACGGCGCCGACCGGGCCCAGGGACGTGCGCAGGATGTTGATCGCACCGATCTGGGTTTGCTCAATCATGGTCTTTTCGTCGCCCAGCACGCTGTTGGGGAACATCTGCATCTTGTACTTGCCGTTGGTGGCAGTTTCAAACTTTTTGCCCAGGTTTTCCGTGGCGGCAACCGTGGGGTATCCCGTCGGGTGCACGTCGGCCGCCTTCAGGACGATTTGGGCCTGCGCCGCCAGCGGGGCCGCGAAAGCCACGGTGGCAAGGGCAGCGGCGGCAATGAATTTTCTGCGGAAAGTCATGGTTGTCTCCTTCATTTCAGGTTGGTGGTGAGAAATTTTTTAATACAGGCACGCGGCTTCAGGCAGCCCGCGCACGCCGGGGCGCAACGCGAACACACCGCCGGCCAGCGGCTGGTCAGATAAATCGACACCTTCGGGGCGTATCGATGTCACGAACAGGGTGTCAAGCCCGGCGCCGCCGAAGGCGCACATGGCGGGCTTCTTCACGGGCACGGCCAGCGAGCGGTCCAGCTTGCCGGCGGGCGTGAAGCGGTGAATGAGGCCGGCATCGTTGCCGCAGATCCAGTAGCAGCCGTCGGCGTCGACGGCCGCGCCGTCGGGCCGCCCGGGCAGCGGGTTCATGTCGATGAAGAGGCGGCGGTTCGACGGGATGCCGGTCTGGGTGTCGTAGTCAAAGGCCCACACCGACTGCACCGAAGGATGCGAATCGGACAAATACATGGTGCGGCCGTCCGGGCTGAAGGCCATGCCGTTGGGCGTGATGAAGCCTTCCAGCAGCACCTTGAGGCCGTTGCCCTGGTAGCTGTAGATGCTGCCGACGCGCGCGCCTGCCGCCATGTTCATCTGCATGGTGCCGGCCAGGAAGCGCCCTTGCCGGTCGCAGCGGCCGTCATTGAAGCGCATGCCGGCCTGGGCATGGGTCACGCTGGCGAGCCGGTCAAAACCGGGTTCGCCGCCGGCCTGCGGGCTCAGGCGGAACACGCCGCTCTCGGCACCGGCGATCCAGTCCTTGGCACCGAGGCGGCCTATGCAGGCCAGCATTTCGGGCGCCAGCCATTCGGTCAGCGCGGCGTCGGCCACACTCCAGCGGCACAGCCGGCGCGCGGGGATGTCGACCCAGTACAGCGCCTGTTCAGCGGCGTCCCAGACCGGGCTTTCGCCCACGCCGTTGCGCGCGTCGAGAACCAGTTCGGCTTGAGCTTCACTCATATATAGACAGATGCCTGCTCAGTCGCCGAAGGGGCCGGCCACGACAAAGCCGCCGCCCTGGTACTGGGCCACCGGGTCTTTGAGGTCGGGCGCGGGTGTGCGGGCGTAGACCGCCTCGCGGAAGATGTCGGAGCTGTCCTTGGGCACGTAGCCGATGTGGCGCGCGCGGCTGTTGTCCCACCAGGTCACGGCGTTGTCGGACATGCCGAAGACGATGCTGTGGCCCAGCACCGGCGTCGTGAGGCAGGCGGTGATCAGGCGGTGCAGGTCGTCAAAGCTCAGCCAGGTGGCGAGCATGCGGCGGTCTTTGGGTTCGGCGAATGAGGAGCCGATGCGCACGCAGGCGGTTTCAATGCCGTAGCGGTCGAAGTACAGGCGCGACAGGTCTTCACCGAAGGCCTTGGACAGGCCGTACATGCCGTCGGGGCGCGGCGGGTGGTCGGCGTTGATGGTCTGGTCCTGGCGGTAAAAGCCGGTGACGTGGTTGGAGCTGGCAAAGACGATGCGCTTGACCCCGTGCTTGCGCGCCGCTTCATACAGGTTGTACGCGCCCAGGATGTTGGCCTGCAGGATGGGACCGAAAGGGCCTTCCACCGAGACGCCGCCCAGATGGACGATGGCGTCCACACCCTTGACCATGGTGTGCACCGCGGCGGAATCCGCCAGGTCGGCCAGCACCACCTCTTCGCCGGCCGCGGCAGCGCCGAAAGCCTGCACGTCGGACAGGCGAAGCACGGAGCAATTGGCCTTCAGGCGCTCACGCAAGGCCTTGCCCAAACCGCCGGCCGCGCCGGTCAACAACAGTTTTTCATGCACTTTGATGGTCATTTTTCAGGTCTGAGCCCGGTGCCGTCATAAACGCCGACAAACACTGGACTTTTTTTTGGAGTTTGTTAAAGTCAACCTAAATACAGGAGTCATAGGTTGTCTGATGACTCGGAATTCTCGGTTTCGCCCCCTAGCTTGTCAATGGTTTTTTAATGGACTCAAGGAAAACCCCTAGTCGCCCGGAAGCAGGCCTTACGGCTGCCTTTCAAGAGGAGCCGCCGCGCATGCGCCGGCCCCGCGGACTGGTGGGCGAGATCGTCGAAAGCCTGGCCAGCAGCATCCGCGAAGGCCGCCTGCAGCCCGGCGAAAAACTGCCGACCGAGGCCGAAATCATGGCCCGCTTCGACGTCAGCCGCACCGTGGTGCGCGAGTCGCTGTCCAAGCTGCAGGCCTCGGGCCTCGTCGAAACCCGCCACGGCATCGGCACCTTCGTGCTGCAGCCGCAGGACGCCGGCAACTTCAGGATCACCGCTGAAGACTTCGCCACCGTGGCCGACGTGATCTCGGTGCTGGAGCTGCGCATCAGCCTGGAAACCGAGGCCGCGGGCCTGGCCGCCCAGAGGCGCACGCCGGAAAACCTCGTCGCCATGGAAAAGGCCTTGCGCGCCTTCCACGACTCCATCAGCCTGGACTCCGACGCGGTGCCGCCGGACTTCCAGTTCCACATGGAAGTGGCGCGCTCCACCGGCAATCGGCACTTCGCCGACCTGATGACCTACCTGGGCACCATGATCATCCCGCGCACGCGCGTGAACACGGCGCACAGCGCGCCCGAGGGCCGCTTCAATTACCTGCAGCGCGTCAACAGCGAGCACGAGAGCATCTACAACGCCATCCGCAGCCAGGACGCCGAGGCCGCGCGCGCCGCGATGCGCACCCA
>NZ_CALROB020000011.1:0-129529 GCF_943369675.1 Polaromonas sp. YR568
AGGCACTTGCCCTCCGGGTTGGGATGAAATCGGGCGATTGAGCCACCCAGGCCCTTGCATGGGCATCAGCCCATGCGGCGTGCCCGGTCGGCCCACTCATCCCGATTGCATCCCAACGCGGCGCCGTTTAGACCGTGAACAGGTTCTAAAGATCAAGAACTAGAGGGCAGAGATGGTCACTTCCGCGCGCGTAAAAAGGAATAACTCCGCTATCAGCGACAAGAGCCAAGGCCGCAGCGCAGGGCCGCCCCAAGCAAGGCCAGCCCCCTCGGGGGGCAGAGAGCCACACGCAGTGGGCGAACGTGGGGGCCATATTCACCGGCCTTCTTTGTCCCAGCTACTGGAGGCGCGCAGCAGGCGCTCCAGGTCACGCTTGGCCTTGGCGGCGGCGGCGGCATCCATGTCGGCCGGGAAACGCATCATCCAGTTGCCGATCGGGTCGACCAGGTAGAGGTGGTCTTCCAGGCGCTGGCCGGCGGCGGGCTCCAGCCATTTCGCCAGGTCGGCGGGCGCCACGCGCAGCACCGGGGACGAAGCCAGGGCCGGCAGCAAGGCATCGCGCACGGGCGCTTCGTCGGCCACCAGCCAGACGCGGTCCAGGCGCTCTTTTTCCTTGCCCAGCGACTCACGCAGCTGGCGCTGGAAATACAGGTTTTGTTCGCAGCGCGCATCGCAGGCGCCGCCCGCCACACTGATCAGCAGCCACTGGTCTTTCAGCGCCGTCAGCGTACCGGCACGGCCGTCAAGCGCGCGCGTGGCCAACGGCGGCAGGGGGCGCTGCGGGTCTATCAGTTCGCCGAAGTTGCGGCGGCCTTCGGGCCGGACCACGTAGTAAGTGAAATAGGAAGCGACCACCGGGGCGGCGCACACCAGCAGCACGGCCAGCATCTTCCAGCGGCCCGCGACGGTGCTGGGCGCGCTGGACTGGTCCGGCACCGGCATGGCATGCACGGTCAGGCCCAGGGGCTGGTCCTGCAGGGGAGATGCGGCGGCGGGGGTCGAGGAAGCGTCAGGCGTATTTGTCACGGCGGTTGATCACCGCTTTTTGGGCGGCGTGATGAGGTACTTTGGGCACGGTGGGCACGGAAAGGAAGAAACAGCTGAAACCAGCCATACAGGATGAACACCAGGGCGCACAGGCCGAACCACTGGAAGGCATAACCGTAGTGCTTGTCCACGCCCAGGTTGGGCGCAGCCCATTCACGCAGCAGACCCTCGCCGGCCGCGCCTGTTTGCAGCAGCGAGACCTCCAGCAGCGGCAGGCCGGTTTGCGCGCGGTAGGCGGGCACATCGAGATTTTGCCGTATCCGGCCGCTCTCGACGCCCTGGAACTCATAAAGCCTGGAGGGGGGCGGCGCGATGCGGCCCTCTACCGTGACGATTCCCGCGGGGGTTGTAATCTCCGGCAGGCGCGTGCGGTCGGCGAAGTTGCGCGGCACCCAGCCGCGCTGGACCACGATGGCCTGCGAGCTGCCTTCGAGCACCAGCGGCGTCAGCACCACAAAGCCGGTCTTGCCGCTCATGGGCCGGTTGTCCAGGTAGACGGTGTGTTCCGGCCGCCAGACGCCCTTGAGCACGGCGGGCCGGTGGATGTCGTCGCTGATGTTTTTGGCCGAGAGCAGCGATTGCGCATCCAGCGTGGGAAGCCGGCCTTTGGAGTCGACAGCAGCCTGCAGCGCCTCTTTTTGCGCGGCGCGGCGCAACTGCCACTGGCCCAGCGAAAAGGTGGTGCCGGCCACCAGCACGGCGGCCAAGGTCAGCAGCCAGAAGCGAGGGGAGTGCAAAGCCGGGGTCATGCGCGGATAATCCTGTTCATGACTTACCTCGTAGCACTGGCATTCATCGCCATCCTCGCCAGCCTGGCCTCGGCGCTTTTTTTTATGCTCAAGGGCGGCAAGGAGAACGAAGGCAGCAGCAAACGCAAAACCAGCAACATGGCACGCGCGCTGGCGTTCCGTGTCGGGTTTTCGGTCTTGCTGTTCATCTGCATTTTGATCGCGTGGAAACTGGGATATATCCAGCCCACCGGCATCCCGGCAGGCAAATAGCGCCACTCAAAACCCCTCCTGGCGTTGTTGCGCCGCCTTGCCGTGCTTCAGCACTGTCTGCGGCGTCGCGCCTGGCCAGGACCGCTTCGCTGGGTTTTGTGAGTGACACTCGATAAAGAATGGAAAATAAAGAACAAAGGCCGCATCAAGCGGCCTTTGGTTGAGCGGCTACGCCGCGATTGGTTCCGCCTTACAGCCAGTACACCAGGATGTAGAGGCCCAGCCAGACCACGTCCACAAAGTGCCAGTACCAGGCGGCGCCTTCAAAACCGAAGTGTTTTTCCGGCGTGAAGTGGCCTTTTTGCAGGCGCAGCGTGATGAACAGCAGCATCAGCATGCCGACGAACACGTGGAAACCGTGAAAGCCCGTGAGCAGGAAGAAGGTCGAGCCATAGACGCCCGAAGACAGCTTCAGGTTCATCTCATGGTAGGCATGGAAGTACTCATAGCCCTGCACGAACAGGAAGACGATACCGAGCAGGACGGTCGCCCACATGAAGGCGATGGTGCGGGCGCGCTTGCCTTCGATCAGCGCATGGTGGGCGATGGTGATGGTGACGCCGGAGGTCAGCAGAAGCGCGGTGTTGACGGTGGGCAGGGAGCCCATGATGGAAGCCCAGATGCCGCCGCCAATCATCAGCGGCTTCATCGCGGTGAAGGGCTCGATGATGTCGGCGGGCGATGCCGTCACGCCGGCGGCCAGGCTGGGCCAGACGGCTTTGAAATCAGGCCAGAGCAGCGCGTTTTCGAGGCTGCCCAGGGCCGGCAGCGAGTGCGCGCGGGCCCACCACAGGGCGGTGAAGAAAGCGCCGAAGAACATCACTTCCGAGAAGATGAACCAGCTCATGCTCCAGCGGAAAGACAGGTCGATCTTGCGGCCGTACAGGCCGCCTTCGCTTTCGGCGATGGACTGGCTGAACCAGCGGAACAGCGTCACCAGCCACCACACCATGCCGAAAGCCAGCGACCACATGCCCCAGCCGGCGCCGTTGATCCATTGGCTGGCGCCGAGAATGACAAAAAACAGGCCGATAGACGCCATCACCGGGTGGCTCGACGGGGCGGGGACAAAGTAGTGGGGGGTTGACCCGTGGGTTGCTGATGACATCGCTCGACTCCTGTTTTTCTCTCGAATTTCCAATAATCTTTAACTCAAACCGTGATGGTTGCGTGAACGCCGCGCCTTCAGCGCGCCACCATCCACTTCGCCAGCAGCACCAGGACCACGACGAACACGACCACGGCAATCAGCCCGACCACGATGATGTGGAGGGGGTTCAAATTTTTCACGTCTTCCTCGTAGTCGCCGCGGGATCGCAGGCCCACGAAGGACCAGGCCACGGCCTTGACCGTGCGCAGGAAGGAAGGTTTTTTGGCGGGAGTTGCAGCCATGTTCATGCGCCTGCCTGTTTTTCAGGTGGCACGGCGGCCGTCGTTGCCTTCGGTGCGGCTGGCGTCTTGCCGCCCACTTCAAAGAAGGTGTAAGACAAGGTGATGGTGGCCACGTCTTTCGACAACTTGGGATCAATCACAAACACCACCGGCCACTGCTTTTTCTCGCCGGGCGCCAGCGTGTACTGGCTGAAGCAGAAACATTCGAGCTTGTTGAAATGCGCGCCGGCCTGGGCGGGCGCATAGCTGGGAATGGCCTGGGCGGACATGGTGCGGTTCTGCACGTTCTGGAACTCGTACATAACCGTGGTCAACTCGCCCGGATGCACCTGCAGCGTGTTCTGGGCCGGCTTGAAGTGCCAGGGGCCGCGCGAGTTCGCGTCGAACTCGACCGTGATGGTGCGGGTCAGGTCGACCTGCGTGTTGGCCGGCAGGCTGGACGTGGCCCCGGGAATCTGCCGGTCGGACAGGGCCAGCACGTTGATGCCGGTCATCTCGCAGATCGCCTTGTAAATGGGCACCAGCGCGTAACCGAAGGCAAACATGCCGAGCACGATCACGCCCAGCTTGCCCATCATGTTGAAATTTTCGCGCTTGAGCCGCATTGCAGTGGTACCGGGTTGAGCCTGGAGTCGGACGCGCCGGCTCAGTGGCTCAGGAAAATCATCTTGGCCATGAAGCCCGCAAAAAAGACCAGCGCGACCGAGGCCAGTATCAGCGCCAGCTTCAGGTTGCTTTTCTTTTGTTCAGGTGTGGTCATGGCGTTACCGATGGGGATTAAATCAATCAGCCGATCACGCGGGTTGCCGAGGCATCCAGCTTGGGCGGTGTTTCATAGGTGTGGAAAGGCGCGGGCGATGGGACTTCCCACTCCAGGCCTTCGGCGCCCTTGCCGCCTTCGTCCACCCAGGGATTTTGCTTGGCGGGTGCACCCTTGCCGCGCATCGTGGGGACCACGATGAACAGGAAGAAATAGACCTGCGCGAAACCGAAGAAGAAGGCGCCCACGCTGGCCACGGCATTGAAGTCGGCGAATTGCATGGGGTAATCGGCATAGCGGCGCGGCATGCCGGCCAGGCCCAGGAAGTGCATCGGGAAGAAGGTCACGTTGAAGGAAATCAGCGACCACCAGAAGTGGATCTTGCCGCGGGTTTCGTTGTACATGACGCCGGTCCACTTGGGCGACCAGTAGTAGTAGCCGGCAAACAGCGCGTAGAGCGAACCGGCCACCAGCACGTAGTGGAAGTGGGCCACCACGTAGTAGGTATCCTGCAGCTGCGTGTCGATAGGCGCGACCGAGAGGATCACGCCGGTCAGGCCGCCGATGGTGAACACGAAGATGAAGCCCACCGCGAACAGCATGGGGGTTTCAAAGGTCATGGAGCCGCGCCACATGGTGGCGATCCAGTTGAACACCTTCACGCCCGTGGGCACGGCGATCAGCATGGTGGAGTACATAAAGAACAGCTGGCCCGTGACCGGCATGCCGGTGGTGAACATGTGGTGCGCCCACACGACGAAGCTCAGGATGGCGATGGAGCCGGTGGCGTACACCATGGAGGCGTAGCCGAACAGGCGCTTGCGCGAGAAGGCGGGAATGATCTGGCTGATGATGCCGAAGGCCGGCAAGATCATGATGTAGACCTCGGGGTGGCCGAAGAACCAGAAGATGTGCTGGTACATCACCGGGTCGCCGCCGCCGGCGGGGTTGAAGAAGCTGGTGCCGAAGTGGCGGTCGGTCAGCGTCATGGTGATGGCGCCTGCCAGCACGGGCATCACGGCGATCAGCAGGTAGGCGGTGATCAGCCAGGTCCAGCAGAACATCGGCATCTTCATCAGCGTCATGCCGGGAGCGCGCATGTTCAGGATGGTGACGATGATGTTGATCGAGCCCATGATGGACGAAGCGCCCAGGATGTGCATCGCGAAAATACCGGCATCCATGGACGGGCCCATCTGCAGCGTGAGCGGCGCGTAGAGCGTCCAGCCCGCGGCGGGCGCGCCGCCGGGCATGAAGAAGGAACCGACCAGCATGGCGCCGGCGGGAATCATCAGCCAGAAGCTGAAGTTGTTCATGCGGGCGAAGGCCATGTCGGCCGCGCCGATCTGCAGCGGGATCATCCAGTTCGCGAAGCCCACGAAGGCCGGCATGATGGCGCCGAACACCATGATCAGGCCGTGCATGGTGGTGAGCTGGTTGAACAGCTCGGGGTTGACCAGCTGCAGGCCGGGCTGGAACAGCTCGGCGCGGATCAGCAGGGCCAGCACGCCGCCGAACATCAGCATGAAGAAACTGAACAGCAGGTACAGCGTTCCGATGTCTTTATGGTTGGTCGCGAAGACCCAGCGACGCCAGCCCACCGGGGCATGGTCGTGGTGGTCGTCGTGCGCGTGGTCGTGATGGTCTAGAACTGCACTCATCTTGGCTTCCTTTGGTGGCTTTGGCCTGTAGCTTTATCGTGGCTGCCGGCGCACAACGCGCCGGCGAATTCTGGTCGTGGGGCGATCGGCTTACTTGCGGGCGGCCTGCACTTCGGCGGGCTGGACGATCTGGCCGGTCTGGTTGGACCAGTTGTTCTTGGAGTAGCTGATCACGGCGGCGATGTCGGTGTCGCTCAGGGCCTTCCAGGAAGGCATGGCACCGCCGGCGGCGCCGTTGAGCACGGTATGGATCTGTTTGGCGTGGTCGGCGTCGAGCACGATGGGCGAGCCGTCCAGCGGCTTGATCGGGCCGGCGCCCTTGCCGTTGGCCTGGTGGCAGGCGGCGCAATTGGCGGCGTAGACTTTTTCACCGCGGGCCTTCAGGTCGACCAGGGTCCAGACCTTGGTCGGATCATCGGCCTTGGCGGCGGCTTCCTTGGCCTTCACGGCAACCCAGGCGCTGTAGTCGGCGGCGGACACGACCTTCACGTGGATGGGCATGTAGGCGTGTTCCTTGCCGCAGAGTTCCTGGCACTGGCCGTAAAAGTCGCCGACCTGTTCGGCGCGGAACCAGGTGTCGCGCACAAAACCGGGAATCGCATCCTGCTTGATGCCGAAGGCGGGCACCGCGAAGGCGTGGATCACGTCGCTGGCGGTGGTGATGATGCGGATTTTCTTGTTGACGGGCACGACCAGCGGGTTGTCGACCTTGAGCAGGTAGTTGTCGGGCGCTTCGCCGGCCTTGGGGCCGCCGTTGTCGGACATTTCGCGGTGGGTGTTGTCGAGCGTGGAAACGAAGCCTATGCCTTCGCCTTCGCCCTTGATGTAGTCATAGCCCCATTTCCACTGGATGCCGGTGGCCTTGATGGTGAGGTCGGCGGCGGTGGTGTCCTTCTGGGCGACCAGCACCTTGGTGGCCGGCAGGGCCATGGCGATCACGATGATGAAAGGAACGATGGTCCAGGCGATTTCAACGGCGGTGGACTCGTGGAAGTTGGCCGATTTGTGGCCGACCGACTTGCGGTGCTTCAGGATGGAATAAAACATCACACCGAACACCGCCACGAAGATCACGAGGCAGATGGCCATCATGAACCAGTGCAGCCACTGCTGCTCCGCGGCGATCTTGGTAGCGGCCGGGTGCAGGTTCAGCTGGTTGACGGCCGGGCCGCCGGGCAGGTCGTTGACGGCGTAAGCGGCGGTGCTGACCCAGGCGGCCGCAGATGCCAGAATTGCGCCTGCATGCTGCATGCCAAGCCGTGTCATTTTGCTCATGGTGTTGCTTACGTTCATCGTGATCACTTTTTCTGCTTCAATTACCGACCAAATTAACCGGCTGATTATAAAGTTAGCGGCGGAGCCTCCCGCCGCACCTGAACTGACGCGAGGCTTTCAAGCCTTCTTCAACCGCCCCGCAACGCCATGCGAATCTCGCGGGCCAGCGCCGGACGCAGTTCAGGCCGCACATGCCGCCCCACCTGCACCGACCGCCCCTGCCCGGACACCTCGATCAGCGAGCCGTCCCCATCCTTGGGTTCAATGCGCACCCATTCGCGGTTGAACTCCGCGCGCTCGGTGCGCCCCGCCGTTTCCAGTTCCACCACCAGCTGCCCGCCTTCGAGGACGATTTTTTCACCGTCCCCCGCGTGGCGGGCGTACACCACAAAGGCCGCGCCCACCGCCAGCAATTCAGCCCAGGCAAAAGGCATCACCATGGTGGCGCCCTGTGCCCAGAAAAATGCCGCAATTCCCAGCGAAACGCCGCACAGCGACACGTACAGCCACCCGAGCTGGGCCGGGGTGAGTGAACAGTGACGCTTGAGAAGCCACAACACAGCGTCGTGGCTGTGGGCGCCCTGCGCGGGCATGGTGGCAAAACGAAACGCTGGCGTTGGCTGCAGCATGCGGCAACCCCCCAAAAAAACAGCGGACCATGCCGTGCAAGGGCCGCATGAGGCTTGGGAACATACCCAAAATTCTGTATTGAATTGTAGCCGGTTTGCCTCGGCGCTCCCCTGAAAAAGCCCTCAAACCGGTGATCACGGCAGGGCCGGCGGGCGCCCGCGCAACACGTGCGGGCTCAGGATCCGGGCCGCGCACCTTGCAGCATGCTGCGCATGTCGGCCACCGACACCGCGCTGAGCGCGCTGACCTTGACTTTGGGCGGCGCCTTCAAGGCGTGACCGTAGATGACCTCGAAGGTCAGGGACAGTCGCCCGTCCTCGCCCTTGACGAGATGCCGGGCCAGCGCCTCTTCAAGCCGCGCCTTCCAGGCCCGGCCGCGCAGCGCAGGAAAGCGCGCGGGATGGAAGTTGCGTCCCAGTTCGGCCAGGTCTTCGAGCAGCCGCGCGGGCGTGGCGTAAGTCAGCGTGATGCGCTCCATGTCCATCACCGGCTCGGCAAAGCCCGTTTGCACCAGCATGTCGCCCCAGTCGTGCATGTCGGTCAGCTCATGGCCCGCGGGCGGCCAGCCCAGTTGCGCATAGACCTCGCGCAATTCTTTCGCGGTGTCGGGACCCAGGCAGGAAAACATCAGGAAACCGTTGACCTTGAGCGCCTGGTGCCATTGCGCGAGCAAAGCCTGCGGGTCGGCTGATTCATGCAGGGCCATGTTGGCCCACAGCATGTCGGCGCTGCCCGGAGTCGGTGCTTCAAAGCGCAGCGGCGCGGCCAGCCAGCGCCGGGGATTCCACCACGGGAGCGTTATTTTTTTGACGGCCTCTTTTGTGCGCGCCTCACCGGACTCCAGCACAAAGGCTGCCGCGCCCGGGTAGGTTTTGGCCAGCTGCGCATGGGCCAGCAAGCCGCCACGCAAGGCCCCCCAATGCACCCAGGAATTTGGCTGCAGCTTGATCCATTGCAGCCGGTCCATCATGCGGCGCGCCACTTCCTCATGCAGCCACGGCGAAGCCAGGGGCGCGCTGCGCTCCCAGCGGCTGACGGCGATCGGGTCTAGCGTGGGCGGGCGCTCGGTGGGGGTCATGGAGGAGGACAAAAGAAGGAGAAGGCGGATCGCCGAAAAGTACGCGAGTATATTGACACGGTGTTCACCCGCCTGCTTGCCCCCGCCGCATTCCTGCCCCGCTCCCCGGGCTTTGCTTCCGGTTTGGCTTCGGGCTTTGCCGCCGGCATCGCCAGCCAGTGCGCGGTCTGCCGCAGCTGGCCGGCGCACCCGGTGTGCGGGCCCTGCGTTGCCCGCTTTGCACCGCCGGTGCAGCGCTGCACGCGCTGCGCCCTCGCCTTGCCGGCCGATCTTTCCATGGGCCTTCGCACAGGGCCGCCGCTGTGCGGCGCCTGCGCTGTCGACCCGCCGCCGCTGGACCGCGCTTTCGCCGGCGTGAGCTATGCCTATCCCTGGTCCACGCTGGTCGCCGGCTACAAATTCGGCGAACAGCACGGCTGGGCGGCTTTTTTTGCCGGCCTGCTGCTGCAGTCGCCGGGCCTTGCCCAGGTGCTGGGCGAGCTGACGCGCGAGGACTGGCTGGTCCCGGTGCCGCTGTCGGCGCAGCGCCTGCAAACGCGCGGCTTCAACCAGGCCTGGGAACTGTGCGCCGCGCTGGCCCGGCAGGCGCGCACGCAGGCCCGCCTCGACGCCCTGCTGCTGCTGCGCACGCGGCACACACGGCCGCAAAGCCAGCTCAAGCGCAAGGAGCGGCTGGCCAACGTCAAGGGCGCCTTCCAGGTGGATCCGTTGCGCGCGGCGGAGCTGCGCGGCCGGCGCGTGGTACTGGTGGACGACGTGATGACCAGCGGCGCCTCGCTTTACACCGCAGCGCAGATTTTGCGCGATGCGGGCGCAACGCACATCACCGCCGTGGTGCTCGCTCGCACAGCACCGGCCTAAAATCCCGGGCTCTCTTCACCCTTCTCCCGCATGTTCAATATCGTTTTGGTCGAACCTGAAATCCCTCCCAACACCGGCAACGTGATCCGGCTGGCGGCCAACACCGGTTGCCGCCTGCACCTGGTGGAGCCGCTGGGTTTTTCGATGGACGACAAGCACATGCGCCGCGCGGGACTCGATTACCACGAGTACGCGCAGGTGCTTCGCCATGCCAGCTGGCAGGCGATGCTCGAAAGTGAGCAACCACCCCTGCATCGCCTCCTTGCCATGACAACCCAAGGCTCGGGCAGTGTTTACGACATGCGCTTCCTGCCCGGTGACTGGCTGGTGTTTGGCGCGGAAACCCGCGGCCTGGCGCCGGAACTGCGGGAATCCTTCCCCCCAAGCCAGCGCCTCAAAGTGCCCATGCGGCCGGGGCAACGCAGCCTGAACCTGTCCAACACCGTGGCCGTGACGGTGTTTGAGGCCTGGCGCCAAAACGGGTTTGGCGGCGGGCCGGCTTCCTGACAGCGCCCTGAAGACCTGCCCGCCCGCCTGGCCAAATCCGTTGTCAGGAAGTAAGTAGAAACCCTATAATCCGATGCTTCAAACCTAAAGCTTTGAAGCGTGTGGATGCCGATACCCCCGGCGATTCCGGCGTATCCCCTTCCTCATCGTCCCCAGTTCACAAGACTGGCAGGAGTCTTTTGTGAACACGGTCATCAAGCGCATTCTTGGCATGGCAACGCCTGCATTTTCAGATTCCGGCCGCCAGGTTAACCGCCTGCCGGTCGAGCAGGTCCGGGAAAGCCTGCAGGCCCTGCTGCACGACTGCCGGTGCATGCGTTCCCAGCGGGTTCTCTACAAGATCAATGTGGCCCAGACGCCGGCCGACCTGTGGCTGCTGCGCAGCGACCTGCACCAGTGCATTGCCCAGACCCACAGCCAGAGCGAGGCGGCCGAGCGCATCAACAGCCTGATCGAGGTGTTTGAGGGCTGGCTGCCGGCCGGCCAGTTGCTTCGAATCTAGGTTTCCGGGCCTTTCGGCTCAGGGGTAGCGCCGCACCAGCGACTCGGCGACGCACACCGGCTTGGCCGAACCCTCGCGTTCCACCGTCATTTCCCAGGTCATCTGCATGCCGTCGCCGGCGATGGGCTCGGCGGCCAGCAGTTTCATGCGGCCGCGCAGCCGGCTGCCGACCGGCACGGGCGCCGTGAAGCGCACCTTGTTGAGCCCGTAGTTCACGCCCATGCGCGAGCCGGTGATGTCAAAAGACGATTCAAAAAAGCGCGGCAGCAGCGACAGCGTCAGGAATCCGTGCGCAATCGGCGCGCCGAAGGGCCCGGCGGCGGCTTTTTCGACATCGACGTGGATCCACTGGTGGTCGCCCGTGGCTTCGGCGAACCGGTTGATCTGTTCCTGGGTGATGGTGATCCAGTCGCTGACGGCGACTTCCTGGCCGGTGCAGGCGGCCAGGTCGGCCAATGTGTCAAAAATTCTCATGCCGCCACTGTAACGGCAGCATCGCGCGTTTTTTGTCGGCTCAGCGACAAGCCACCGCGCAAAAACCCGGCCTCAGCGGTCCAGCCACTGGCAGATGGCCTTCCACTGCTCCATGTCTTTTTCGACCCGGCTGGGCGCCACGTCGAACAAGGTCAGCCCGCGGGCCGCCAGGTGGATGTAGTTTTGCGTGTCGCGCAGGTAGCCCAGCACCGGCAGGCCCAGGCCTTCGACAAATCCGCGCAGCTTGTCTGCGGCGATGGTGCGCGAATCCACGCGCATGCCGACAATGCCGACCTGCATCTTGCCGGCGTGCTTGTGTTCGGCGAGCTGGTCCAGGAAGGTGCGCGTGGCGAAGATGTCGAAGACGCTGGGCTGCAGCGGCACGATGACCTTGTCGGCCAGCTTGAGGACATCGTTGAAGCGCCAGCCGTGCAGGCCGCCGGGGGTGTCCAGCACCACATGCGTCGTGCCCTTGGGGGGTTTGACGATCAGGTCAGCGTTCACGTCCCAGGTGGCGATCTGCCGGGCAGCCGGCGGCCTGAGCCCCAGCCACAGCCGCGAGGACTGCTGCCGGTCGGCATCCCCCAGCATGACCGAATGGCCCTGGCTGGCGTAGTATCCGGCAACATTGGTGGCCAGCGTCGTTTTGCCGACGCCCCCCTTCGGATTGGCGATCACAACCACGGGCATGCGAATCTCCTCAGGTTTAGAACTTGTCCGTTCTTGGGAACTCTTGATGTAGCTTTTCCGCTATGGTAACGGCATGGACAGCCTTCTCACAACCACTGAAAAACCCACGGACGGCACGCCAAACCCTGACATTTATGTCATTGCGGCCCATCCGGCGTGGCGCGAATCCCGGGTCAACCGCCCGATGATGGAGGCCGCAAAAGCCTTGCCGCGCACCCATGTGCAAGACCTTTATTCGAGTTACCCCGACTACGCCATCGACGTGCCGAAGGAGCAAGCCGCCCTGGAACGCGCGCAACTCGTGGTGCTGCTGCACCCCATCCAGTGGTATTCCATGCCGGCGCTGCAAAAGCTCTGGATCGACGACGTGCTCACCTACGGCTGGGCTTACGGCGAAGGCGACGGGGAAAGCGGCCCGGGCCGCGCGCTCGAAGGCAAGGACTTGTGGCTGGTCGCCACCACGGGCGGCCCCGAGGGGTCTTACCACCCGCAGGGCTACAACCGTTACTTTTTTGACGCCTTCCTGCCACCTTACGAGCAGACTGCGGCCCTGTGCGGCATGCGCTTTCTGCCGCCGCTGGTGCTGCACGGCGCCCACACCGTCGACCGCCAGACTGTTGCCAGCCACGTCGCCACCTTCGGACAGCGCCTGCAAAGCTACCCCGACTGGCCCGAGCTGGAAGACCTGGAGCAATGCGCCGCCTGCGTGGTGCCCATGAAGGACAGGCCGGTCGAGCACCTGGATGCCGCCGCCAACGCCGTGAGGGTTGCGTGATGGAGCACACGCCCGTCTGGCTGGTCAACAGCTTTATCTACCTGGCCGCCGCCGTCATCGCCGTGCCCCTGGCCAAAAAGCTCGGCCTGGGTTCCATCATCGGCTACCTGGCCGCCGGCATCGCCATCGGCCCCTGGGGCCTGGGCCTGGTCACCAACGTGCAGGACATCCTGCATTTCGCCGAGTTCGGCGTGGTGCTCATGCTGTTCCTGATCGGGCTTGAGCTCGAACCCAAACGCCTGTGGAACCTGCGCCGGCCCATCTTCGGCTGGGGCAGCGCGCAGGTGCTGGGCTGCGCCGCCTTGCTCACCGGCGTGGCCATGGCCTTCGGCGTGAGCTGGCAGATCGCGCTGGTCGCCGGCCTGGGCCTGGCGTTGTCGTCCACCGCGATCGCGCTGCAGGCCATCGGCGAGCGCCATTTGATGCCGACCTCCAGCGGGCAGGCGGGCTTTTCCATCCTGCTGTTCCAGGACGTGGCGGCCATCCCCATCCTGGCGCTGCTGCCCCTGCTGGGCGCCATGGCCGGCGACAACGAAGCTGTGAGCCACAGCAGCCGGGCCTTCGAAGCGCTGAAAATCGTCGGCGCGATCGCCGCCATCATCCTGGGCGGCCGCCTGCTGCTGCGCCCGCTGCTGCGCTGGATCGCCAACAGCGGCACGCCCGAGATCTTCACCGCGGCCTCGCTGCTGCTGGTGGTCAGCATCGCCGCGCTGATGCAGTTCGTCGGCCTGTCGATGGCGTTGGGCGCTTTTCTGGCCGGCGTGCTGCTGGCGGAAAGCGAATACCGGCGCGAACTCGAAACCGACATCGAGCCCTTCAAGGGCTTGCTGCTCGGGCTCTTCTTCATCGCCGTCGGCATGAGCATCGACTTCGGCGTGCTGTGGCGCTCGCCCGGCCTGATGGCCGCCATCCTGTTCGGCTTCCTGGGCCTGAAGCTGGCCGTGATCTACGGGCTGGCCAAGCTCATGAAGCTGCCCTTCCAGGAGCGGCCGGTGTTCGCGGTGCTACTGGCGCAGGGCGGCGAGTTCGCCTTTGTGGTGTTCCAGGCGGCCGCCGGGGCCCAGGTGTTTTCCGCCGAGACCGCGTCGCTGCTGATAGGCGCGGTGGCGCTGTCCATGCTGCTGAGCCCGCTGCTGCTGGTGGGCGTCGACAAATTCTGGGTGCCGCGCTACGCCAACTGCAACCTCCCCCAGATGGAGGAAATCTCCGAGCAGCAGGAGGCGCCCATCATCATTGCCGGTTTCGGCCGCTACGGCCAGATCGTCGGCCGCATGCTCCTGGCACAGGGCATTCCCGCCACGGTGCTGGACCACGACGCCGAGATGATAGAAACCGTGCGCGCCTTCGGCTACCGCGTGTTCTACGGCGACGCGACGCGCCTGGACCTGCTGCGCACCGCCGGCGCGGCCACGGCCAAGGTGCTGGTGCTGTCGGTGGACGACATGGAGCAGTCGCTCAAGATCGTCGACATCGCGCGAGAGAACTTCCCGCAGATGCAGATCGTCGCCCGCGCGCGCGACGTGACGCACTGGAACGCATTGCGCGACCGCGGCGTGATACTGGTGGAACGCGAGGTCTTCGAGTCCAGCCTGCGCAGCGCGCGCAGCGTGCTGGAGCTGCTGGGCCAGCCGCCGCACGAGGCGCGCCAGGCGGCCATGCGGTTTCGCCAGCACAACCTCGAGCTGTTTGAGCGCATGTACCCGCACCGCAAGGACCGCACCAAGGTCATCGCCGTGGCCACGCAAGGACGCTTGCAGCTGGAGGAGCAACTGGCCCAGGAGCGCCAGCTGCAGGCCCAGCGCCGGCCCGCCGGCTGGCAGGACCAGGAACCGCTGGACCGCTAGCGGGAACCCGGGCGCCCAGGCTCCTAGCGCCTGAACTGCTCAGCGTCGCGCCGCCGCTGCTCCATCGCGCGGCGTTCCACGCACACCGGGTGGTTGGTGAAGGCCGGCTTGGCGCACTGTTCCGACATGCAGATCTGAAAACCGATCAGCATGCGGTCTTCACAGGCCTGCTTTGGATTGCCCGAGGTCGCGGCCGGCGCCGGTGCGGTGGCGTGGTCAGCGGCCGCCGCGGGTGTTGCGCCGGCGGTTTTGGCCTGGGCGGCCTGCTGTTTGGCCAGCCGTTCTTTCTCCTGGGCGGCCTTGCGGGCCGCGACGGCCAGTGCGGCCGCGGCCTTGGACGCCGGGGACAGGGGCGCTACCGCCGCGGAGGCCGCGGGCTCGGGCGCCACCGGTGCGGCTGGCGCTGCCCCGCTGGTGTTGGCCGCGGCATCAGCCGCCAGCGGAAGGGCGGATTCCACCGCGGCTGCCCGCGGCTTGGTGAAAGACTTGATCCCCAAACCCAGGACCGCCAGCAGCACCACGCCCGCCACGCCCCAAACCAGGTAACGCGAAGCAGGCGCGGGCGCCGCCGCCCCGGATGCGGCCGGCTCGGCACTGCGGCGCTTTCGCGCGGACTCTGCTTTTTCCGGCTTGACGGCGGGCATGGCGACCGGCGCCACCCTGGCCGGTTTGACTTCCCTGGCTTGCGCAGGGGCCGCCGCGGGCTCCGCATGCCCCAGGTGGGCATCACTGAACACGGTCTCGGGCCACTCGGATTCGACGTGCTGCTGCGTCTCGGCGAATGCCGGCGGCACAGCCGCCGCGGGGGCGCCCAGCCGCGTGGCGTCCGGGTCATCGGCGGCGGGCATGGCCGGCACGTCTGGCGCGGCTGGCGCAAAAGATGCCGGCACAGGCGCCTGGGCCGCGGCTTCTTCAAGTGCCTTCCAGGCCATGTCGGTCGCCGTGCCGGTGCCGGCGGAGGTGCCGCCCGCGGCGGCAAGGGCAGCCGCGTCATCCGGGCGCGGAATGCCCAGCGTGCCGGTGCGCGAGCGCGTGCCGATGTCCGAATCTTCCCCGCCCGGCACGCCCATCTTTTTCAGGCGGCGGCGGGCCAGGTCGGCATAGATGCCCGAGGGAAATTTGCTGAGAAAACCCTGGATGTCCTCGACGTCCATGGACTCCTTGATCTCTTTCCAGTAGACCAGCTCCAGCTCCTGCGTCACCACCGAGATGTTGGCGCTGGTGCCCGACTGCTGGTCCACCAGCGCCTCACCGGCCAGCAGCGTCGACGTCCAGGTCGAATGGCTGCCCTGCCCCGGCGGCAGGGGCGGCGGCAGCACCGCGGTGTCGGCCGCTTCGCGGGCCGCGGCCTGCAGCGCCGTGAGGAAGTCCTGCGCGCTGGCATAACGCTGGTCGCGCGACTTGGCCAGGGCCTTGATCACCACCGCGTCTATCGCGGCAGGCAGCCTGGCGTTGAAGCTGCTGGGCGGCGCCGGCGTGTGGTTCACGATCTGCTGGATGGTCGCGAAATCGGTGTCGCCGTCAAAGGGCCGTTTGCCGGTCAGCAGCTGGTACAGCACGATGCCGGCGGCGAACAGGTCGGCGCGGGCGTCTATGGGCCGGCCCTGCACCTGCTCGGGCGACATGTATTTGAGCGTGCCCACCATGGAGCCCTGCGTGCGCGTGGCTTCGCCCGAATCCTGGATGCGCGCCACACCGAAATCGGTGAGCTTGACGCGCCCCTTTGTTTCGATCAGCAGGTTGGCCGGCTTGATGTCGCGGTGGACGATGTTTTGCCGGTGCGCGTAATCCAGCGCCGACAACAGGTCGCCCATGATGCCCAGGGTCTGCGCCAGTGTGTAGAGGTCGCCCTTGTCCAGGTGGTGCTTGAGGTCGTCGCCGGCGATGAATTCCATCACCAGGAAGGCGATGTCGCCGTCGCGGTCGGAGTCGTAGACGCTCACGATGTTGGGGTGCTGCAGCCGCGCCGCCGAGCGGGCCTCGGTGCGAAAACGCACCTCGTATTCGGCGGCGGCCTCTTCCGAGAGGTTCTCGACCTTGATGGTCTTGATCGCCACGCGCCTGTCCAGGTTCGGGTCGCGCCCCTCGTACACCAGCCCCATCGCGCCTTTGCCCAGGACGCGGATCAGATCGTATCGGCCAAGCTTCTTGAGACTCATGAGGAGGTTGAATTGGGCGAGTGGGCGAGTGGGCGGGGAGGCAAAAAGGCGGGATGGCCTGCGGGCGGCCCCACAGCCCGGCTACGTCTTGAAACAAAAATCGATTCTAGCTTGCATCGCCCGGAGGCAAAACCGTTGAAAACCGTTACTTTTTCCGGTGCGCGGCCCCTGCCGCGGCCGGTTCCACTGCCTCAGGTCCGGATGGAAAACGCCACCAGCGGCGCGTTGTCCTCGCTGCGGTCGCAGCCCGGCACGATGTGGCCGCTGCCGACCAGGTAGCACTCGGTGCGGCGCAGCACCACGGCTTCGCTCTGGTTGCCCAGGTAGACCCAGGTGCCGTAGCTCGAAGCGTCCGTCAGCACAAAATGCCCGCCGCGCCACTCCAGCGTCGCGTGCATGCGCGAGACGCGCGGGTCGTTCAGCGCCAGCGCCGCATCGGCGCCCCGGCCCAGCGCCAGCTTGCTGCTTTTGGCGTCCAGCCGCACGGTCTGGCCGGCGTAGCTCAGTTCCAGGAAGGCCTGGCTGGGCGAGGCGAACATCGATCGCCCGGCCATGGTCGCGTCCTCGTCGCGCCCGGTCTGCCATTCGACGCGGTAGACGTGGCTGGCTTCGGCCCGGCCGCGCAGGTACATGGGGCCCATGCTGCGCAAGGCATCCCGCTGGGCCGGCAGCAGCGCCGTCCAGACGTTTTCGGTGGTGAGGATTTGCGCGGCGCCGGCCAAGTCGGCCAGGCGGGCGGCGGAATTCACGGTGTCGCCGAAGCAGTCGCCGTCGATCTCGACGACTTCACCCGATTCGATGCCCATCTGCATCTGCACCGGCGCGCCGCTGCCGCCGGGCTTGATGGGTTTTTCCTGCAGGCGCTTCTGGATGCTGATGCAGGCCGAGAGCGCGTCGCCCTCGTTCGGAAAGACCACGAACAGGCCGTCGCCCAGCAGTTTCACGACCCGGCCCTGGTGCTCCTGGAACACCTGGCTGAGCACGCCGATGAGCTGCGTCACGAAGCGCGACGCGGTTTCATCGCCCAGCCGTTCAAACATGCTGGTGCTGCCCACAAGATCGGCAAAAACAACCGTGGTCATGAAGGGGAAGTCAGACGCAATGTAAGCATATTGTTCTCATCTCCGCGATTCTCACAGAAATTCGTGAAAAGCAGGCCGGGAAAAGTCCGGGGGCCGGCGCAAGACCCGGCCGGGCATCGGGCCGTGCTGGACGGAAGCGGCAATTCCCGCTATGGCCGGCGGACGCCCGGCTTCTTCAGTGAAACCCGTCCCACAGCAGCTTGCAACCCGTCAGCAGCATGCCGACGTAGAGCAAACGGTAGAACAGCACCGGGCTGATGCTGCGCGCCATGCGCACGCCCATCCACACGCCCAGCGGCGCCAGCGGCAGCAGCACCAGCGAGGTCGCCATGTTGCGCACGTCCAGCAGGCCCAGCCAGGCGTAGGGAATCCACTTCGAGAGGTTGATGACAAAAAAGAAAGCCGCCATGGTGGCGGCGAACTTCACCGGGCTCAGGCGCATGGGGATCACATAGGCGCTCAGCGGCGGCCCGCCCGCATGCGAAACGAAGCTGGTAAAGCCCGAGGTCACCGTCAGGATCGCGCCCAGCCATTTCGGCGGCGGCGCGCTGTCGGGCCGCGGCGGGAACAGCAGGCGCTGCGCCAAAAACAACAGCGTGAATATTCCCACCAGCGCCGCCACCACCTTGGCGTCCAGCACCTTGAACAACAGCGCGCCCACCACCGTGCCCACCAGGCCAAAGGGGATCAGGAATTTGAGGAACTTGAAGTCGAAGTCGCGCCGGAAAGCCGCCAGCCCCAGCAGGTCCATCAGCAGCAGCACCGGCATCAGGATGGCCGCCGCCTGCGGCACCGTGACCGCCAGCGCCATCACCGGCACCGCGAGGGACCCGAAGCCCGCGCCGAAACCGCTTTTGCTGACGCCCAGCATGATCACGGCTGGGACGGCGACGGCGTAGAAATAGGGGTCGGTGATCAGCGGGAAGGTCATGAAGTCACAGTGCGAATGCGGGGCAGGCGATCAAGGCAATCGCCTCCCTCAGGAATGAAGTCCCGCATTTCACCACAGAGGCCCGCTGATGGGCCGTCACCCAGGCTGCGCGAAAGCCCTACCAGGCCCCGCGCAGCGCCACAAAAAAGCCCAGGTTGCGCTGGCGCGCATTGCCTTCCAGTTGCGCATCGGCCACCAGCGTGAACCCCTTGCCGACCTGGCCCGAAACACCCAGGCCCAGCACCAGGCTGTCGCGCTTGAGCGCCACACCCGAAACCTGGAAGCTGCCCACGGCCGGCGCGCCCGTGAGGTTTGCGGCCAGCGGCGCGTTGACATTGCCGAACTCATGCGCCCACAGCAATCGCGGCTCGACCTTGACGCTGCCCACTTCATGCACCGTCTTCGCGCCCAACAGGGTGCGTGTCGAGGTCGTGGTCTGCCCCGCCACCTGCAGGTTGAGCGCGCCCGCGCCGGTCTCGGTGAAGCCGTCCGTCTTTGTGCGCACATAGGACAGCGCGGCCAGCGGCTGCAGCAGGTAGCCGGCCTTCGGCAAGTCATAGGTGGCCTCGGCATACACCGACTGGCTGCGGCTGTCGAAGTCCGAACTCGCCGTGCGGGCCAGCGGGCCGACGACCACCGCACGGTCCATGTGGTTGGCGTTCCAGGCCAGACTGGCCAGGCCCTTGAAAGCCCAGCGGCCGGTGGCGTAACTGCCGTAAATACCAAGCGCATTGCCGCGCGAGCGGCCGGTGTCGGCTGTGCCGTCAAAGGAAACACGCGACGTACCGCTGGTCAGCGCCGCGCCGAGCACCAGGCCTTCACTCACTTCGGCATCAACTCCGGCGGAGAGCCCGCTGCCGCGCAAGGTATTCGCCGCCGCATTGCCATCGCTGTCGGTGTTGCTGCCGGCGCCGTAGCCGCGCAGCCAGAAGCCGCGCGCGCCGGGTTGCTGCTGCGCGCCGTCCAGCGCCCCGCCCATGCCTGCCTGGGCGACGCGCCGCCCGTCAGCCTGCCAGTCATTCGCCGCCAACAACAAGGGCGAACCGAAAGCCACCGCCTGCCGCGCCGCATCACCCGACGCCACCACGCCAAGCCGGCGATTGAGCTGCAGGCCGAAGCCGCCGGCGAAAACCTCACCGGCGCGCCGCAGCGCGACCAGCGAGGCCCCGCCTATGGCATCAAAGGCCGCTTGCGCCTGCGGCACCGAGAGCCCTGTGATGGCATTCGTCACCGCCACCATGTCACCCACGCTGCCGCTGCCGGCCTGCAGCGCCCCGGCGGCCGAACGCTGGTTGGGTGTTCCGGCGGCATCCGCGAAACCGAGGTCGTTGCGCCTGAGCAGCAGAAACACATTGTTCGCGTCGTAGGCCAGTGACGGCGTCAGGAATGCAAGGTTGGACGTCGCTGCCGCGAACCTGCCCGTCACGCCGCCGCGGGCGTTGAGGATGGTGTACTGCGTGCTGGCCTGGTAATTGCCCGCGCCGGCCTGCACGTCCACCGTGCCGCCGTTGATCACTGCCGTGCCCGGCGCGCCAGTGACGTTGATGCGGTCGGCGTTGCCGGCGGCGTCCACCTCGACACGGTAGATGGAACCGGGAGCGAAGGTCACATTGCCCGAGACCGTGAGGGTGCCGATGGAGTTGCCGGGCGCGAGCACGCCGCCGCTCGCGGCATTCACCGCTCCGTTGATGGCGCCGGTGCCGCCCAGAGTGCCGCCCGCATTCACCGTCACTCCACCGGCCAGGGAACCATTGACCGCCAGCGTGCCGGCATTGACGGCCGTGCCGCCGGAATAGGTGTTGGCGCCTGAGAGGACCAGCGTGCCGGCGCCGGCCTTGGTGAGGCCGCCCGTGCCGCTGATCACGCCGGACACCGTCGCCGTGTTGCCGTTGGTATCGAAAGTTCCTCCGCCGGCGCCCAGCACCATCGACGTGGCCAGTGTGAGATCCGCGCCGTTGACCAGCAGCGTGCCCCCGGTAAACGTCGGCGCCGTGCCCGCGCAGCCCAGCGCGCCGGCCGTGTTGGCGACAAAAGTGGCGCCGGCCGCGAGCATCCCGCCGCCGTTGCCGCACAGGCCCGCATTGAGAGGATCGTTTCCCGTCGAGGCAAACGCGAGCGTGTTGACCGGCACCCCCGTTCCATCAGCGAGCGAGAACACCGCGATCCTGTCGTCAGTTCCCTGAAGCGCGATGTACATGTAGCGCCCATCCGGACTGATCGTCGCACCCATGGGATTAAAGCCGGCGGCGAGGGGGCCGCCGACCTGCGTATTGCTGGCGGCGTCGTATTGCCGGACGGTGAAGTCGTTCTGGTTCGAGACGTAGAAATACCTGCCGTCCGGGCTGACGGTGACGCCAAACGGCAGGCTACCGGTCGGAAGTGTCGCGATGACACCCGGGACCGGGGCGGCCGTGTCGATGGCAAAGACCTGGTTGGTGGCGCTGGTGGCATAGACGCGCGTCCCGGCGGGGTTGGCCGCAATCGCGATCAGCTGGCCGCCGGTGTTCACCGTGCCGATGATGGTGTTCGTGGCCGTGTCGAGGATGCTGACGCTGCCGTTCGCGCCGGTGCCCTGGTTCGCGATGTACGCGCGTAAGCCGTCCTGGCTGAACACCACCTGGCGGGGCTGGCTGTTCGCGCCTGTGGCAATGCTCGTCAGGGCGGTGAGCTGGCCGGTGCGGGCATCCGCGCTGAAAACCGAGAGGGTGTTGGCGCCGCCGGCGTTGTTCGCCACGTAAACACGTGTCCCGTCGGGGCTGACGTTGACGCCGCGCGGCCCGTCGCCCGTCGCCACGGTCTGCACCACCGTGTTCGTCCTGGTGTCTATGACCTTGAGCTGGTCCTGCCCGTTCAGCGTCACATAGGCAAAGGCTTGGTCACCCCGCACCACGGCGTGGGTGCTGGCGGCGCCAACGTTGATCGTCGTCACGGCGCCAAGGGTTCCATCCGCGTTGGTGCGCAGGACCGAGACGTCGTTGGTCGCCGTTGTGGCGTACAACAGCAGGCCTTCCTGCGCGCAAGCCCCGCCATAGCCAGCCACGGCGAGGCCCGCGCCCACCAGCTGGGTGATCCATCGCTCACCGGAAAAAAAACCACCGCCTGCGCGGTTCTGCGATGGCGTGAACGCGCGCGCAATGAGTACGGCGGTGCAGCAGCGCACCATCAACAGCGGCGCACGAAAGCGGCGGGCGTGGTCCCTCATGGCGAGACTCCTCCGGTGACAGGAACTTTTTATGGATGGGCGGGCGCCGCCAAAGCCGCCGGCGCCACAGTGACCGCACTATGCCCACAAGCGCAGAATCACGGAACCCCCTAAAAAGGGGGAAATTAAAACAAAGGTTTTTGTTTCAACGGCCAGCTGAAAAAGAAAGTGCGAAAAACTCAGCCCGCCTTGCCAAGCCAGAGCGCCATCAGCGCCGCCCGGTTGTTGACGCCGAATTTGCGGTAGATCGCCATGACGTGCTCATGGGTGGTGTGGTAGCTCTGGCCCAGGTCGGCGGCGATCTGCTTTTCCGGCTCGCCGCCCAGCAGGCCTTGCAGCACGCCGCGTTCCGCGGCCGTGAGCGGCGTGGCGGCCACCAGCAGGCCGTGGCCCAGCAACTGGTTGCGGTGAAACCATTTCAGCCCGCGCAGCGCAGCGGCCGCCATGTCGCGTTCGGCCTCGGTGAAGCGCGGGTGGCCCTCGCCGCGGTACAGGCCGAAGTAGACCTCGGCATCCGCATTGACCGGGCAGCCCGCCCAGATCGCGTCGGTGTGGCCGAGGCCTTCGTAGAAATTCCGGTAGTAGCCGGAAGAAAACCATTCCTCGGGCACCAGGTCGATCAGCCGGTTAGCGCGAAAGCGGCCGGCCAGCGCCACGTTGCGCACCGTGGTGAGGTCGATGTCGCCCTCTTCGAGCATGCGGGTCTGCTCTCGCGCGCCGGCGCGCAGGCGCGCGAAGGGATGGAGATGTTCGGACAGGCGCGGCCGCCAGCCGTTGACCGGGTCATTCGGCCCCATCTGCGGCATGCGCACGGCACACACCCAGCTGGCGTTCTGCGCATCCACCAGCGCGCAGAGTTCACTCAAGAGGTGCTTGAGCGCGACGTCCTGCTGGGCGGCCTCGAAGCCCGCCATGTGGTCCCACAGGGCGTAGATGCGTTCGGTGGAATCGTCGGGCGAGGCCATCGCGCGATTCTAGGGGTGATGCCGAAAAAAGCATCACCTCTGAACGCATTGTTTAAACCCGTTCGAGGATCACGGCAATGCCCTGCCCCACGCCAATGCACATGGTGGCCAGCGCATAACGCCCGCCGGTTTTGTGCAACTGGTTGACGGCCGTGGTGGCCAGGCGCGCGCCCGATGCGCCCAGCGGATGGCCCAGCGCGATGGCGCCGCCGTTGGGGTTGACGCGCGGGTCGTCGTCCTGCACGCCCAGCATGCGCAGCACGGCCAGGCCTTGCGCGGCGAAGGCTTCGTTGAGTTCGATCACGTCCATCTGCGCCATCGTGAGGCCGGTGAGGGCCAGCACTTTTTGCGTGGCGGGCGCCGGGCCAATGCCCATGATGCGCGGCGCGACACCGGCGGTCGCCATGCCCACGATGCGGGCGCGCGGCGTGAGGCCATTCTTTGCGGCGGTGGCTTCATCGGCCAGCAGCAGCGCGCAGGCGCCGTCGTTCACGCCGCTGGCATTGCCGGCGGTCACCGTGCCGTCGGGCCGCACCACGCCCTTGAGTTTGGCCAGCGCTTCGAGCGAGGTTTCGCGCGGGTGTTCGTCCTTGCTGACCACAATCGGGTCGCCCTTTTTCTGGGCAATCGTCACCGGCGTGATTTCCGCGTCGAAGTAGCCGGCCTTTTGCGCGGCCACGGCTTTGAGCTGGCTGGCCAGCGCCATCTTGTCCTGGTCTTCGCGGTTGATCTTGTAGTCGGTCGCCACGTTCTCGGCGGTTTCGGGCATGGCGTCGACGCCGTATTTTTCCTTCATGAGCTTGTTGATGAAGCGCCAGCCAATCGTCGTGTCGTAGACCGCGTTGGCGCGGCTGAAGGCGCTCTCGGCCTTGGGCATCACAAAGGGCGCACGGCTCATGCTCTCAACGCCGCCGGCAATCATCAAGGTGGCTTCGCCCGACTTGATGGCGCGCGCGGCCGTGCCCAGCGCGTCCAGGCCCGAGCCGCACAGGCGATTCAGGGTGGCGCCCGGCACGTCCATGGGCAGGCCGGCCAGCAAGGCGGCCATGCGCGCGACGTTGCGGTTGTCTTCACCGGCCTGGTTGGCACAGCCGTAGATCACGTCGGTGACGGCCTGCCAGTCGACATTGGGGTTGCGCGCCATCAGCGCCTTGATGGGGATCGCGCCCAGGTCGTCGGTGCGCACGCTGCTGAGGGCGCCGCCGTAGCGGCCGAAGGGGGTGCGCATGGCGTCGCAGATAAAAGCTTGGGTCATGGTGTGGTGTCTTTTCGAAGAGGGTGGAATTCAGGCGGCCGCAATCGGCAGGCCGACCAGTTTTTCAAGTTCGGCGTGCGTGAGGCCGTCAACCGTGTCGATCAGCTTCAGGCCCTGCGGCGTGCATGCCAGTGTCGCCAGGTCGGAATACACGCGCTTGACGCAGCCTATGCCGGTCAGCGGGTAGGTGCATTGGCTCACCAGCTTGCTCACGCCCTGTTTGGTCAGCAAATCCATCATGACCCAGGTCTGCCGCGCGCCGATCGCCAGGTCCATGGCGCCGCCGACTGCGGGAATCGCGCCGGGCTCACCGGTGCTCCAGTTGGCCAGGTCGCCGGTGGCCGAGACCTGGAAGGCGCCCAGCACGCAGATGTCGAGGTGGCCGCCGCGCATCATGCCGAAGCTGTCGGCATGGTGGAAGAAGGCGCCGCCCTTGAGCAGCGTCACCGGCTGCTTGCCGGCATTGATCAGGTCGTAGTCTTCCTCGCCTTCGGCGGGCGCCGGGCCCATGCCGAGGATGCCGTTCTCGCTTTGCAGGATGACCTCGCGGCCGGCCGGCAAGTGGTTGGCCACCAGCGTGGGCTGGCCTATGCCGAGGTTGACGACGGCGCCGTCAAAAATATCCTGCGCGACGCGGGCTGCGAGCTGGTCCTTGCTGCGGCGTTGGTAAGTCATGGTCATGCCGCTTTCTTGAAACCGCCGGCCTGCGTGGCGATACGGGAAATCTTGACGATGTGATGCACAAAGATGCCGGGCGTCACGATGGTTTCGGGATCGAGTTCGCCGAGCTCCACGACCTCGTGCACGGTGGCCACGGTTTTCTTCGCCGCCGTCGCCATCACCGGGCCAAAGTTGCGCGCCGCCATGCGGTAGGTCAGGTTGCCCCAGCGGTCGCCGCGCTCGGCCTTGATCAGGGCCACGTCGCCGTAAATCGGCATCTCCAGCACATACTGCCGGCCGTTGATTTCGCGGGTTTCCTTGGCGCTGCCGTCGGCGTTCAGCGCCAGCTCGGTGCCGAAACCCGTGGGGCAGAAAAAAGCACCTATGCCGGCGCCGGCGGCGCGTATGCGCTCGGCCAGGTTGCCCTGCGGCACCAGTTCGAGTTCCAGCTTGCCGCTGCGGTACAGGCCGTCAAACACCTGGCTGTCGGCCTGGCGCGGAAAGCTGCAGATGATCTTGCGCACGCGGCCGGCTTTCAGCAGCGCGGCCAGGCCGACTTCGGCATTGCCCGCGTTGTTGTTCACCACCGTGAGGTCCTTGGCGCCCTGCTCTATCAAGCCGTCGATCAGCTCATTGGGAATGCCCGCGGTGCCGAAGCCGCCTATCAGCACCGTGGCGCCGTCTTTCACGTCCGCCAGCGCGTCGGCGACGGAGGCGGCAATCTTGTTGATCATTCAGGAGTCTCCAGGTATGGCGGCCGCCCAAACTCACAGGCGCGCCGGCATCAATTATTGTTCGTTATTAGAACAAGAGTTCGTATAATGAATTTTAGGAGATTTCCCGCACCATGGCAAACGCCGCATCCACCCTGTCCAACGACCGCAAGCCCGGTGACGGCTATGTCCAGTCCTTCGCGCGCGGGCTGGAGGTCATACGTTCCTTCAGCGCCGACGCGCCGCGCCAGACGCTGACCGAAGTCGCCGGCCGCAGCGGCCTGAGCCGCGCCGGCGCGCGCCGCATTTTGCTGACGCTGGAAACGCTGGGTTATGTGCACAACGACGGCAAGCTGTTCAGCCTCACGCCGCGCATCCTCGATTTGGGTTTTGCCTACCTGTCGTCAATGCCGATCTGGAACCTGGCCGAGCCGGTGATGGAGGCGCTGGTCGGGGAAGTCAAGGAGTCGTGCTCTGCCGCCATGCTGGAAGGCACGGACATCGTCTACGTGCTGCGCGTGCCCACGCACAAGATCATGAGCATCAGCCTGGGCGTGGGCTCGCGCCTGCCGGCTTATTGCACGTCCATGGGCCGCATGCTGCTGTCGGCCCTGCCCGAGGCCGAACTGATGAAGTGCCTGCAGGCCTCAACACTGACGGCCCGCACCAAATACACCGTGACCGATGTGAAGGAACTCGCAGCCAAGGTCGCGCAGGTGCGCAAGCAGGGCTGGTCGCTGGTGAACCAGGAACTGGAAGAGGGTTTGGTGTCGATGGCGGCGCCTATTACCAACCGCGCCGGCCAGATGGTGGCCGCGCTCAATATCAGCGGCCAGGCCAACCGCACCAGCGCCAAGGCCATGCAGGAGACCATGCTGCCGCAGCTTTTAACGGCGGCGCAGGCGATCTCGCGCATGCTCAGCGTCCAGCGCAATTAAGCGCTGGTGGGCAAATCAGGTTTTCTTGAAACCGATGACCAGGACGACTGCGCCCAAAACCACGGCCCCCAGGCTCAGCCACTGCGGAATATTGACCGACTCTTTTTCCTTCACGGTCAGCTGGATGGGGCCGACCTTGGCGGCCGTCGTGTCCTTGGTGAAACTGAAGCCGCCGGTGAAAAAGCCGGCCAGGCCCAAAACGATCAGGACAATGCCTGTGATGCGTGCTGCGTTCATGTGAAATCTCCTCGCCGGGCTGTGAATGATGGGAGTGGCCCTGCCCCGGAACTGCGCCACTCTGTGAGTAGCAATGTAGGCACCGGCGCCCAAACTGTCTGTAGGACGCCATCAGCGCACGCTGTGTCCCAAACGCTGAAAGCACAACCCCATACGGGCATTGGAAAACACCCGCGTGATACGCTTTCCCCATGTTCACGCCCTCGCAAGCCGACGTACGGCACTTCTTCTGTTCCGTCTATGCCAAGGCCCGCGCCGGCCAGCCCATGGAGGCGATTGAAACCCTCGCCAGCCAGTGGATCGAAGAGCACCCCGAATACCATGCGGACTTTTCCGACGCTGACGCAGCGCTCGACAAAATGTACGACGTGGACGCCGGCAAGACCAACCCTTTCCTGCACCTGTCCATGCACCTGTCGATCAGCGAGCAATGCTCCATCGACCAGCCGCGCGGCATACGCCAGGCGGTGGAGCTGCTGACGGCCAAGCGCGACTCCCTGCACGACGCGCACCATGAAACCATGGACTGCCTGGGGCAGATGGTCTGGGAAAGCCAGCGCGCGGGGCGCCCGCCGGATGGCGCGGCCTATATCGACTGCGTACAGCGCAGGGCAACCCGCGACTAAGACATAAAAAAAGCCGCTTGATGAAGCGGCTTTTTTGTGTGCGGGAGATTCCGGCTTAACGGAATTTCTTCTGCGGGATGGTCTTCAGGTCGCCGTCCACCGAGGACAGGTAATTGGCCAGCATCTTGAGTTCCGGGTTGGTGTACTGCTTGGCCATGCCGGCCATGATGGCGTTGCTGCGGCCGACCTTGGGGTTGTTTTCAACCTTGTAGGCCTTGAGCGCCACAAACAGGTAGTCGGCGTGCTGGCCGCCCAGCTTGGGGTAGGCGGGGTCGATGGGCTTGCTGAAGTTGTCGCCGTGGCAGGACGCGCAATTGGCCTTGGCCAGCAGGGCCTTGACTTCGGCGCTCGGCTCTTTGGCGGCCTTGGCCGGCTCGGCGGCCACCACGCCGTCGGCGCTGTAGTGGGCTGCCAGGTCGGCGATGTCCTGGTCGGTCAGGGAGTCGGCGATGGCGCGCATCGTCGGATGTTTGCGCTCGCCTTTTTTGTATTCATTGAGCGCGGCGGTGATGTATTTGGCGCCCTGGCCCGAAATCATCGGGACCTTGTAGACCTCGGGGAAAGAGGCCTGGTAGCCCTTGATGCCGTGGCAGCCTATGCACATGGCATTCTTGGTTTCGCCGGCCTTGGCGTCGCCTTTGATCTCCTGGGCCAGGCTGGCAACCGTCACGCAAGAGACAGTTACGGCGAATATCGTGGTGAACAGCTTATTCATTTTGCGCGCACAATCAGGTGGGAATTCATCTTATAAACAACCCCGGATTATATCTGGGCCTGTTGCCCCAAGGCGCCGTCTGCCTGCAAACAACCGAGAATAGCCCTTCAAACCCGTTCACTTCCGACGCCAGACCATGAAATTCCAAGGATCCAAGAACTACGTCGCCACCCAGGACCTGATGCTTGCCGTCAACGCCGCCGCCGCCCTGAAAAAGCCGCTGCTGGTCAAGGGCGAACCGGGCACCGGCAAGACCATGCTGGCCGAGGAAGTGGCCCAGGCCCTGAACCTGCCGCTGTTGCAATGGCACATCAAGTCAACCACCAAGGCGCAGCAGGGCCTGTATGAATATGACGCGGTGTCGCGCCTGCGCGACTCGCAGCTGTCCACCGTGGACGGCGGCGAAAAGGTCAAGGACATCCATAACTACATCGTCAAGGGCGTGCTGTGGCAGGCCTTCACCTCGGAAACGCCGGTGGCGCTGCTGATCGACGAGATCGACAAGGCCGACATCGAATTCCCCAACGACCTGCTGCGCGAAATCGACCGCATGGAGTTCTATGTGTATGAAACACGCGAGCTCATCAAGGCCAGGCACCGCCCGTTGGTGTTCATCACCTCCAACAACGAAAAAGAACTGCCCGACGCGTTTTTGCGCCGCTGCTTTTTCCACTACATCAAGTTCCCCGACGCCGACACCATGAAGCAGATCGTGGACGTGCACTTCCCCGACCTCAAGAAAGAGCTGCTGACGGCCGCGATGAAAACCTTTTACGAGGTGCGCAACCTGCCCGGCCTCAAGAAGAAACCATCTACCAGCGAACTGCTGGACTGGCTCAAGCTGCTGGTCGCCGAAGACATCCCGCTCGATGCCCTGCAAAGCAAGGACGACAAGGTCGCCGTGCCGCCGCTGGTGGGCGCGCTGCTCAAGAACGAGCAGGACGTGACTCTCTTTGAGAAGCTGGTTTTCATGCAGCGCAACAATCGCTGAACGCGGGACTCACAGATGAACCAGAAATCGATGTTGCTCGAAGGCCTCTCCGACGCGGTCGGCTTTGTGGGCGGCGCGCTGCTCGGCTACGGGGCCGGCCACCTGTTCGGCTTTGATATTTTTGAGGCCGGCTACGGCAACGGCGCCATCGCCGGCATCGTGCTGGTGGGCCTGGGCGGCGGCCTCGGCCTGCAGCTGGCCAGGCGCTGGAGGAACCGGCAGAAACCCGAAGGAAAGAACTGAGCATGGTGGCTTTTGTCGAACCCGTGACACTGGAGGCGCGCGGCGTGCGCCTGGTGCCGCTCAGCCTCGAACACGAGGCCGGCCTGAAAGCCGCGGCCGCCGACGGCGAACTCTGGAAGCTGCGCATCACCTCCGTGCCCGAGCCGCATGAAACGCGCGGCTACATCGAAACCGCCCTGGCCACCGCCAACCGCTTTGCCTTCGCGGTGACCGACGCGGCCAGCGGCGAGGTGCTGGGCACCACGAGTTTTCACGACATCGTGCCCAACCTCAAGCGCGTCGAGATCGGCTACACCTGGTATGCCGCGCGCTGCCAGCGCACCCACGTCAACACCACCTGCAAGCTGCTGATGCTCACGCATGCCTTCGACACCCTGGGCAGCAACATCGTGGGCTGGCGCACCGACAACTT
The DNA here is from genome assembly GCF_943369675.1 of Polaromonas sp. YR568. GTDB lineage: Bacteria > Pseudomonadota > Gammaproteobacteria > Burkholderiales > Burkholderiaceae_C > Polaromonas. The sequence goes on from NZ_CALROB020000011.1 coordinate 29,627, forward strand.
CAACCACGCCTCGCAGCGCGCCATCGAGCGCCTGGGCGCGCGCAAGGACGGCGTGTTGCGCGGCCATGCGCTGCGCCGCGACGGCACGATACGCGACACCGTGATGTACAGCCTGGCCGCCGGCGAATGGCCCGAGGTCAAAGCGCAATTGCTGTACCTGCTGGACAAGCCCAGAGCCTGAAGCGCCCGGCGACAGGAGTTTTCCATGCTGATCGATTTCTTCTACACCCTGCGCTCGGCCAAGCTGCCGGTCTCCGTCAAGGAATACCTGATGCTGCTCGAGGCGCTGGAGGCCGGCGTCGTCGGGCCCAACAGCGACAAGCTGGAAGCGCATGGGGGCGAAGGCGCCTGGAAGATTGACGACTTCTATTACCTGAGCCGCTGCGTGCTGGTGAAGGACGAAAAAAACTACGACAAGTTCGACCGCGCCTTCGCCGCCTACTTCAAGGGCGTGGAGATGATCGCCGACTTCACCAAGGACATCCCGCTTGAATGGCTGCGCAAAAACCTTGAGCTTGAACTGAGCCCCGAGGAAAAAGCGAAGATTGAGAAGATGGGCTGGGACGAGCTCATGGAAACGCTCAAGAAGCGTTTTGAAGAACAGAAAGAACGCCACGAGGGCGGCAGCAAATGGATAGGCACGGGCGGCACCTCGCCCTTCGGCGCCAACGGCTTCAACCCGCAGGGCATACGCATAGGCCAGGAAAAAAGCCGCAACAAGAGCGCGGTGAAAGTCTGGGACCAGCGCGCCTACAAGGACTACGACGACACGCAGGAACTGGGCACGCGCAACATCAAGGTCGCGCTGCGCCGCCTGCGCAAATTCGCGCGCCAGGGCAACGTCGAAGAGCTGGACCTGGACGACACCATACGCTCCACCGCCGCCAACGCCGGCTGGCTGGACATCAAGATGGTGCCCGAGCGCCACAACAACGTGAAAGTGCTGCTGCTGATGGACGTGGGCGGCACCATGGACGAGCACATCCACCGCGTCGAGGAAATGTTCTCGGCCGTGAAGGCCGAGTTCAAGCACCTGGAGTTTTATTACTTCCACAACTGCGTCTACGACTTCATGTGGAAGAACAACCGCCGCCGCTTCAGCGAAAAATTCCCGACCTGGGACATCATCCGCAAGTACAACAAGGACTACAAACTCATCTTCGTCGGCGACGCGACCATGAGCCCCTACGAAATCCTGCAGCCCGGCGGCAGCGTCGAATACAACAACGAGGAAGCCGGCGCCGAATGGATGCAGCGCCTGACCAACGCCTTCCCCAAGTTCGCCTGGATCAACCCCGAACCGCAAGGCGTCTGGCAATACCGGCAAAGCATCGCCGTGATCCAGCAGCTGGTGAACCAGCGCATGTACCCGCTGACCATCAAGGGCCTCGAAGAAGCCATGCGCCTGCTGTCCAAGTAACGGGCAAGGGGTAAGGGTAAGGGGCAGCGCCACGCGCCCGCCTCCTACGCAGTACGCGGAATCGCTCAAGTAAACTGGCCCGGTGACCCACCCCAGTACCCACTGCGCACGGACGGCCACCCCGGCAGGAACGACCCCCTACGCCGGCTTCATCCCTGCTTTCGCCCTCTGCGCGATCTTGCTGGCGCCTTTGGCCGCCGCGCAGACGCCTGCGCCCAAGCAAACCGCTCAAACTGGCACGGCCGCGATGGACAGCACGGCCACCCCTCCTTCAGGCGTCGTGCAGACGGCGCCCGCCCCGCCGGCGCCCCCCGAAAAAGTCACGCCCGACACCACACCGCAAGGCGCCACCGGCCCGACCAGCGCCCAGCCCGAAGTCACCGCCTTCGACATCGCCGTGCGCGCGCCCGAGGCCGTCAAGGAACTGCTGGACAAACACCTGGAGCTGCAACGCTACCGCGCCGTGACCGACCTCGACGAGGCCGAACTCGCCCGCCTGATCGTGCTGGCCGAGCGCAACGTGCGCAACCTGGTCGGCACGCTGGGCTACTTCAGCCCCAACATCAACATCACGCGTGAAGGCGCCGTCAACCAGCGCCCGACCATCGTGGTGGCCGTGGATCCCGGCCAGCCCACGACCATAGGCACGGTCGCCATCGACTTCACCGGCGACATCGCCGAATCGCCCGACCCGGCCGCGCAGGCCCAGCGCGCCGACATCCAGCGCGACTGGCGCCTGCCGGCCGGCCGGCGCTTCACGCAGGACGCCTGGGACGGCGCCAAGACCCAGGCCCTGCGCGAGCTGGTGGCGCGCCGCTACCCGGCCGGCAAGCTGGCCGGCAGCCTGGCCGACGTGGACGCGCCCGAACACAGCGCGGCGCTCAGCGTCAATCTTGATTCCGGCCCGCTCTACCGCCTGGGCCCCATGCAGGTCACCGGCATCGAACGCTACGACCCGGTGCTGGTGCCGCGCCTGGCGCGCCTGAGCACCGGCGCACCCTACGACCAGAACCAGCTCGTCGAGGCGCAGCAGCGCCTGGCCTCCAGCGGCTATTTCGACTCGGCCTATGTGTTTGTCGACCCCGACAGCGACCCCGAGGCCGCGCCCGTGCAGGTGCAGGTGCGCGAGGCCAAACTGCAGAAAATCGTGCTCGGCGTCGGCGTGACGACCGACGCCGGCCCGCGCGCCTCCATCGAACACACGCACCTGCGCGTGCCGGGCACCAACTGGCGCGCCGCCACCAAGCTGCAGATCGAAAAAAAATCGCCCTTCGCTCAGACCGAATGGACCTCCATTCCCGATGAAGCCAACTGGCGCTGGCTGGCGCTGGCGCGCGCCGAGCGCGTCGATGACGACACGCTCGTCACCCGCTCCAGTCGCCTGCGCTTCGGCCAAACCCAGTCCGGCGAACGCATAGACCGCAACGTCTACCTGCAGTACGACAGGGCCAGCGTCAGCGGCAGCGGCCAGACCGGCACCAGCGCCGCCGACACCGGCGACGGCTCGGCCCTGACGGCCAATTACGTCTGGACCGGGCGCTACTTCGACAGCCTCATCGCCCCCAACAAAGGCTACGGCCTGGGCTTTGAACTCGGCGCCGGCAGCACCATGGGCGCGCAGCACCTGCCCCTGGGCCGCGTCGTGGGCCGCTGGCTGGGCATAGTCCCGCTCGGGCGCGGCCGCATCGCGATGCGCGCCGAAGGCGGCGCCGTGGTCGCCAAGGACTCCGCCCGCATCCCCGGCACCCTGCTGTTCCGCACCGGCGGCGACACCACCGTGCGCGGCTACGGCTGGCGCGACATCGGCATCAAGCTGGACAACGGCGCGACCGGCCCCGGCCGCTACATGGCCGTCGGCAGCGTCGAATACCAGCGCCCCATGATGAAAGACGGCCGGCCCAGCGACTGGGAAAACACCTTCTTCATCGACGCCGGCTCCGTCGCCGACAACCCCAAGGACATGAAACCCTCCGTCGGCATAGGCACCGGCGTGCGCTGGAAAAGCCCGATAGGCCCGCTGCAGATGGACGTCGCCTACGGCGTCAAACCCAAGGCGCTGCGCCTGCACGTCACCGTGGGATTTGTTTTCTGATGGACACGCCGGCCAACACCATGGCTCCGCCTGAGCCAACCCGCCCGGCACGCCCACCCCGGCGCGGCTGGCGCATTGCCGCCTGGACGCTGGGCGGCATCGCCGCGCTCATCATCGCCATCACCTGCGCCGCCTGGTGGTGGGCCGGCACCGACGGCTCGCTGGCGACCGCGCTGCGCTGGATCGCCCGCTCGCAGCCGCTGAGCGCCGAACGCGTCACCGGTTCGCTGCGCGCCGGCGGCCACGTCGACCAGCTGGTCTGGCAGCAAAACGGCCTGCGTGTGGACGTGCGCGACGTCACCCTGGCCTGGCAACCCTGGTCACTGCTGCACGGCATCCTCAAGGTCAACCGCCTGGCCGCCGCCAGCGTGCAGGTGGACGACCAGCGCCCGCCCTCCACCACGCCCTCGGTGCCGCCCTCCGCGCTCGGGCTGCCGCTGCCGGTGCTGCTCGAAGGTTTCTCTGTCGACCAATTGCAGTGGACGGGCAAGGCCGCGTTTTCCGCCTCGGCCATCACCGGCAACTATTCCTTCAACGGCCTGGCGCACCAGCTCGAACTGCTCAGCGCGCAGGTGGCCCACGGCCGCTACAGCGGCAAAGCCTCCCTGTCTTCACTGGGCACGCTGCAACTCGATGCCAGCCTCGCGGGCGCGCTCGATGCACCCCTGCCCGGAGGCAAAACGCCTATCCCGCTGGCCTTCACCGCCACGGCAAAAGGCCCGCTCACCGAACTGCTGGTCAAGGCCGACCTGCAGATGCGCGCACAGACCCCAGCCCCGGCCCCGGCCCCGGCAAAAAAAATGCAATTGCAGCCGCAAGCCAGCGCCACCGCCCGCGTCATGCCCTGGGCGCCGCAGCCGCTGCCGCAGGCTGACGCGACCTTCCGCGACCTCGACGTCGCCGCCTTCTGGCCCGAGGGCCCGCAAACCCAGCTGACCGGCAGCGCCAGTGTGCGCCCGGCCGACAGCAGCCCGGTTTCAGCCACTTCGTCAGCTTCCGCCTGGCTGCTGCAACTCAAACTCGCCAACGCCCAGCCCGGCCCCTGGGACCAGCACAGGCTGCCGATAGACCGGCTCGAAGGCCAGGGCGAATGGCGCGACGGCGCGGCCCTGGTGCGCACGCTCAAGGCCCAGCTGGGCGGCGGCGAACTGCTCGCCAGCGGTGAATGGGACACGGCCCGCGCCGCACCCGCCACTGCCCCGACGACACCCGCCTGGAAACTGCAAGCCACCTTGCAACACGTCAACCCCGCCCTGCTGCACAGCCAGCTCGCACCGCTGCCGCTGGACGGCAAGGCCGAGGTCCACAGCCAGGGCGCGGCCATCGCGTTTGACGCGAACGTACAGGCCGCGCGCAACGATGCTGCGAACAGCAAAACCAATCCCCTCGGCCCGCTGCGCCTGCGCGACGCCAGCGCCACCGGCAGCTGGAACCCGCAGCAGGCCGGCGGCACCCTGGTGCTCTCGGCGCTGCGGGTGCGCAGCGACGACGCCGAACTGAGCGGCCAGCTTGAAGCCCAGCCCGCCGCGCAAGGCGGCAAAGGCAAGCTGGTACTCACCGCGCCCGGCATCGACGCACAGGTGCAAGGCGAGCTGCGCCCCACCAGCGGCAAGGGTAATTTGAGCCTGCGCGGCCGCGACATGGCCCAAGCCCTGCGCTGGCTGCAAAAGCTGCCCGGCATGCCCGCCGCGCTCAAATCCGCCTCGGCCGCCGGCAGCGCCGAGCTGCAAGCGAACTGGCAAGGCGGCTGGCATGACCCGGAATTGCAGGCAAAGCTGGACCTGCCTTCGCTTGACTGGCGCATGGCGGCGTCAACACCGGCCACGACCAGCGCCGCCCCCACAACGGCAGACGCCAACCTGATCAAAATCCGCGCTTTCCAGGCCACACTCTCGGGCCGCCTGAGCCAGGCGCAGTTCAGCACGCAAGGCCGCGTCGAAACCGGCACACGCCGCTACACGCTGCAACTCGCAGCCGAAGGCGGGCGCATGGGCGCCACGCGCAACACGCCGCTCGCCGAATCCGCCTGGCAAGGCCTGCTGCAGCAATTCAGCGTCAGCGTGCAAGACCCCGCCCTGGGCAGCGGCGCCTGGCAGCTCAAGACCCGCAATGCCGTGCCGCTCAAATGGACGCCCGCGCGCAACGGCGGCGCATTTGAGAGCGGCGCCGGCGAGGCGCTGCTGATCGCGCCTGCTTCCGGTGCGGCCGGCGCTTCGGCTGCCACAACGCCCTCGCAAGCCACGCTCGCCTGGCAGCCCGTGCGCTGGCGGCCGGGCATAGAACTTGTCAGCGCCGGCAAGCTCAGCGGCCTGCCGCTGGCGTGGATAGAGCTGCTGGCCGGCCCGCAAATGGCAGGCGCGGGGCTGGGCGGCACCCTGCTGCTCGACGGCGACTGGGACGCCACGCTGGGCGACACGCTGCGCCTCAAGGCGAACCTCGCGCGCAGCAGCGGCGACATCACCGTGCAGGCCGAAACCGCGCAAGGCATGTCGGCGCGCGTGGCCGCCGGCGTCAAGGAAGCACGCCTCTCGCTCATCAGCGAAGGCGAAGCCGTGACCCTGGCCCTGCGCTGGGACAGCGAACGCGCCGGCACCGCCGACGGCCAGCTGCGCACACGCTTGGCCCGCGTGCCCGCCGGCGGCTGGACCTGGCCCGGCGACGCGCCCCTGGCCGGCCAGCTGCGCGCGCAGCTGCCGCGCATAGGCGTCTGGTCGGTGCTCGCGCCGCCCGGCTGGCGCTTGCGCGGCTCGCTGGGCGCCGACGTCGCCATCAGCGGCACACGCGCCGCGCCGCAACTGGCCGGCGACCTGCAGGCCAACGACCTGGCGCTGCGCTCGGTGGTCGATGGCATTGAATTTGGCAACGGCAAGCTGCGCGCCAAGCTCGACGGCACACGCATGCGCATTGACGAGTTCACACTGCAGGGCGCCGGCGACAAAGGCACGGGCGGCATCCTCACCGCACAGGGCGAGGCCGGCTGGGTCGACGGCAAGCCGCTGGTCCAGCTCAGCGCAAAACTTGAGCGCCTGCGCGCCAGCATACGCACCGACAGGCGCATCACCATCTCCGGCGAAGTGCAGGCCAGCCTCAAGGGCCAGCAGACCGAACTCACCGGCAAGCTGCTGGTCGACCAGGCCCGCATCCTGCTGCCCGAAGAAGGCACGCCGCAACTCGGCGACGACGTGGTGGTGCGCAGCACCCGCGGCGCCGCAGCCGGCCAGAAGGCCCCGGCCCAGGCCAGCGGCGACACCGTCGAGCGCGAAGCCCGCCCCTTCAAGCTCGCCGTCGAGCTCGACCTGGGCCGCGACTTCCGCATCCAGGGCAAGGGCCTGGACACCCGCGTGCAAGGCACGCTGGCCCTGAGCGGCGAGACCCTGCGCGACCCCCGCCTCAACGGCACCATACGCACCGCCGACGGCCAGTACCGCGCCTACGGCCAGCGCCTGGACGTCGAACAAGGCGTGCTGCGCTTCACCGGCGCCATCGACAACCCCTCGCTCGACATCCTCGCCATACGCCCCAACCTCACCCAGCGCGTCGGCGTGCAGATCACCGGCACCGCCCTGCTGCCCCGCGTGCGCCTGTATGCCCAGCCCGAACTGCCCGATGCCGAAAAACTCTCCTGGCTGATCGTCGGCCGCTCCTCCGCCACGGGCGGCGCAGAAGCCGCGCTGCTGCAACAGGCCGCCCTGGCCCTGCTCGGCAGCAAAAGCGGCGGCATGTCAGGCGGCCTCGCCGCCTCGCTGGGCCTGGACGAGCTGTCCTACCGCGGCGCCTCCAACAACGCCGACGGCAGCACCACCGAAAGCGCCATCACCCTGGGCAAACGCTTCTCGCGCAATTTTTATGCGTCCTATGAACGCACGATCTCCGGCGCGCTGGGCACGCTCTATGTGTTCTACGACCTCTCGCAACGCTTCACCGTCCGCGCCCAGGCCGGCCAGCAAAGCGCGGTGGATTTGATCTTCACGGTGCCGTTCGACTGAGGCGTCTCCCGGGGGGGCGGGATGGGCCATCATCCACCGAATACAATCACCGCTTCTCTCCAAGAGACGTGCGGCCATAGTTCAATGGATAGAACGGCCCCCTCCTAAGGGGCAGATAGGGGTTCGATTCCCTTTGGCCGCACCAGGACCTTGCTTCAGATTTTTCAAGGTCACATCACAACCCGCGTGTTCATTGAGCATGGCGGGTTTTTTGTTGCCACAGTTAAGAAGGACCCACCATTCAATGAGGGGGGCCCAGTGCTACCTCGTAGGTGTTCCGGTTTGCAATCAAGCAAACGAAGAAATTCCCCCAAGAAAAATTGCGTCTTCCCATTAGCACTTGAGTCAAGAACATCCTCAAATCGCACCACGGAGTGTATGGATCTGCCTCGAGGTACGCTGCCGCTTTCGAAATTTTGTTGCCTCGATTCTCTGCCACGTAGCCAACTTCGTGGCCTAGGACAGCGCTTGCTGGACTCATACGTGATCGTGCCTATATAGAAGGCGTCAAGGCAATCTAATAGAAAATACTCCTAGTCATGAAGACTCTCCACTATTCAAAAATCAACTACCAGGTAACTAATTCAGAAGAGAACTCCTATGGCAGTAATGATTCCATCTTGCGGTCCAACTGAAACGGAAAGCTTTGGCGAGCGACAAGCGTATTACCTTCTTCGGGACCAACTCTCCGATGAATTCACGGTCATTCATAGCCTGCCGTGGCTTTGTTCGGCAGCATCTCAGCTCAGCGATGGGAAGCCGCCCACAGGCGAAATTGATTTCTTAATCGTTCACCCGCAGCTAGGCGTTATAGCTCTAGAAGTGAAGTCTGGAGCTTACAAATCGCCCGGTCTGGTGTTCGTGCACGTAAAAACAGGAAGAGTCGTTCCCGTTGTCGCGCAGACGCGAAATAACGTCCATGGACTCGCCAGATGGCTGGGGCAATCACCGGCCCTACGAATCAGGATTGGGTATGGAGTAATTTTCCCCGATAGTGATTTCACGGGGCAAGAGATTGGAGCAGCCTTACTAGATCGCAGTGTTACCCCACCTGCCAAACTGTATATTGGCCGCACCCAGATGCCATTACTTGGTGCGGAGGTCGTACGAATGATGACGTATTGGTCCCTCGCCCTGAACAACCCACCACTTGGAGCAGAGAAAACCGCGCTTCTTATAAATAGTCTCTGCCCTGGTTTTGACGGAACACCGGATTGGAGCGCAAGAGTCTGGTTCGACAACAAAATGTGGTTGAGGCTGACGGAGGAACAGGCTACCGTAGTCAATAGCGCGACTCGCTCCAATCGATTCGTTCTAACTGGATGGCCAGGGACAGGTAAGACAGTTATAGCCATCGAACTAGCACGCAGGATGATGGCTGAAGGACTGAGCGTTTTGATCCTGACTTTCAACAAGCTTCTGATGCAGTACTTGCGTGAACAATTTCATCCGAAATATCACTCAGCCATCTCTACCTGGCACAGCTTTGCGATGTCTGCCGCGAGGAGCATCGGGAAAGATGAGTTTGAGGAAGATTGGATGGACAAAGGCTGCATCGATGATGTTCGTTTAGCGGAGCGAGCTGGACGACTGAAAAGCTATGACGTTCTGCTAATCGACGAGGCGCAAGCGTTCAAACCCGAATGGTGTGAATGGCTTGCTCAATGGCATGACAAAAAGAAGTTGATTGCCTTCTGCGACGAAACTCAGATTTTTTCTTTTGAAAAAGAACGTGTTTCCATTGAGAAACTCTGCGCAATCATCAACGTCGATCAGCCGTTCTCTTTGAGTATTTCTATTCGATCGCCTAGAGCTGTGTTTGACCGACTTACAACTGTTCTACCGCCATCACTCCAGATGTTCTCCCCTAGGGAGCACGAAGCTGATGCCATTAGCGAGAGGTTGTGCATTGATATGCCGCAGGCCTTAGCCGAGACGTTGCAGTATCTCCGCGATCAAGGAATTGCCCCAACGGACATTGTCATACTCAGCAAATGGGACATGGAGCCTCCCGAAGGCGTGAGATCTGAAACGGTATCCAGATTTCGAGGTTTAGAAGCCCCTGCAGTGATCATCTGGGGAGCGCAACAGATGGATGATGCTGAACTGTTCTGTGCATACTCCCGCGCAACTACGCTCTGCATTGCGCTCTATGACGCAGAGGTTATGGGATGCGTGGATCAAATTGACAAGTTTCATACCTCGCTTCTACAGATTCCGGAACACGCAGCTTCTGCGTCCAAAGCAAGAATCTCTGCCCAACCGAGATCCATTCTTGCGGCGGCTCTCAACTGCGAATGGTTTGAAACTAAGAGCGCCCATATTGGTTGGTGCCACGATTGGAGCGCTTGGTTGATCGAAGGCGTTGGTTGGCCAAATGCTTCTGGATTCTGGGTTGACTATTTCTCTCTTTACCATCCTTGGCCAATTTTCGAATGGAGTTCCGACTCCATTCGAAAAATTGATGTGACTGGGAACCGCTCTGACATTTTTGACGAAGACTTCAGGCGTGGCTCGCGCACACCCTTGCCGTGCGAATTATGTAAAAAGCTTACTCCGCACTATGTGGACTTTAGGGGTCAAGAGCATCTTCATAGGTGTGACTTTTGCAATGGGTATTTTCCGAGAATCGACGCCATTCCTGACGCGAATCTAGTCGCGCAAGTAATGCGGTACGACAAGATTATTTCTTCCTGTGAACCGAAGGCCTTTTCGAAGGAAGAAATTGCCGGCCTACCGCTATCACTTGCGGCGTATGCCGCCTGGTCCTTCTCCTTCGTTGGAGGGAGTGGTCACATTGGATATGGCGAGGACCCCGGGGGGAATCGATTGATTTATCGAGCAGCACTTGCGTTCGGGATATCCAGAGCTAATTGGCTAAAGCGGGGGCAATCAATAAACGTAGTTGTAGAAGCAAGAAAAATCTTTGACCGATACGTCATTCATCCATCACTCGGCTACGAAAAGTGGCACCACTCCTATGCCAATGCCATGTCGACGTTAATGGGAAGAAAGCTACTGAAGAAAGTCTCGAAGGGGACCTATGCACTACCTGACTAATCGCAGATAGTTACCACTTTCTCCCTACAGTGGGGGCCATTTCCAGTATTAATAATCTTTAAACCAATCACTAAGCTCATAAAGCTTGATTAATCGATCATATATTGACCATAAGTCAATACCGATGTAACATGCTCGTTAAATCAATCTTTATCAATAGAACGAGTGATTTGACGAACATGAAAGTAAACCAATCGGCCATCCTCAGCCCCCAGCTCGCGCAGGAGACTGCCCACCTCGGGCATCTTCTTGCGCGCCTGCGCCAGGCACGCAAGGTCAAACAGGCCGACGCGGCGCTGCGCGCGGGCTTTTCGCGCAACACCGCCTACCGCCTTGAGAAAGGCGACCCCGGCCTGGCGATTGGGCAGGTGCTTCGCTACCTCGATGCCATCGCGCCGGGGACAACACTGGCAGACCTGTTGACTGAAACCGACCCCGCGCTGACGGCGCTGCAGGCCCGGGAATCGACAAAGCGCGTTCGCGACCTGAGTGCCGCCGAACTCGACAAACTGAATTTCTGAATTCATGCGCGCACCGCGCGGTGCCATCTATCTAAAGCAAAGCGGAATTTTTATGGCGGCTAAAGAACTGGAGCTGATGACCTTCGCCTACTTGAACGAGGCCTGGGCGCCTTGCGGGCAGCTCACGATGACGGAGCAGGGCTCTGAACTCCTGGCATCGCGCTTTGCCTACGGCACGAAATACCTGGCTCGCGCTGATGCACTGGAGGTGGACCCGGTCAGCCTGGCGATCCGTGGGCCGGAGCCCGTGAAGGGCAAGCAGTTGCTGCCGGTCAACAAGCTGCTGAATTTCGGCGGCATCCGCGACGCCGCGCCGGATTCCTGGGGGCGCCGGGTCATCGAGGCCAAGCTCAAGGTGCCGGCAAACAGCCTGGCCGAATCACAATACCTGCTGCATGCGGGCAGCGAGAGAGTCGGTGCGCTCGACATCCGTTCCAGCATCGCTGACGGGCCGACGGGCGCCGCAGGAGGCGTCCATGCGCTCAGCTACTTGATGGAGGCAGCGGAGCGCATCGAGGCCGGAGAGGATATTCCCGCCAGCCTTGAATACATATTCGAAGTTGGATCGGGACTCGGCGGCGCCCGGCCCAAAGCGTCCGTGCGCGACGAGAGCGGCGCCCTTTGGCTTGCGAAGTTTCAAAGCAGGAATGACGCCTTCGACATTCCCGCGGTGGAATGCGCTTCGCTGGTGCTCGCGCGGGAGGCCGGCTTGAACGTGCCCCCGGTCAGTACTCGCGTGCTGGGTGACCGCCGCATCATGATGATCCGGCGTTTCGACCGCTACTGGCTGGCGCAAGGAACACAGCCCACCGCGGAAACAGACTTGCTGCTAGCCCCCGCCGAGGGCTTGACCGAGCGCCGCATGGGCTTTGTGAGCGGGCTGACATTGGTCGGATGTGACGAGACGGAGTCGCGGACAAAATCCTACGCCGACCTGGCGGCCGCCGTGCGCCGACACTGCCATCCAGGCGTGATTCGCCCAGACAACGAAGAACTCTTCAAGCGCATGGTGTTCAACATCTTCACCAGCAACGACGACGACCACCTGCGCAACCACGGATTCCTGTGGGACCCCCGGCTGCCGGGCTGGCGGCTCAGCCCGCTTTACGACGTGCTGCCGCGGCCCAGCCTGGCGACCGAGCGCTTTCTTCATTTGGGAATCGGGCCCCAGGGCCGCCTCGCGACACTCGACAACGCGCTGGACGGGCACGCGGTGTTCTCCTTGAGCCGGGCGCGTGCCGGCGAATTGATGGATGAAGTCTGGCGGGTGGTCCGGCAATGGAAGGTATCGTTCGAGCGCTCGGGCGTACCGGCCGGCGACATCGACAGGATTGCACCCGCGTTCAGGCACCTGGACGATATCAGCACCGCGGACACGCGCAAGCTGTTGCCCTGATACCCGAGGCATCAACCAACGCGCTCCCGAATCAAGGCCTCGCACGGCACAAGCCTGGGCGTCTCATCCAGCGCCTCCGCATGATGGCTTCCCCATTCACTCAATGACTCCAGGATGGGCCGCAGGCTTTCCCCCAGTGGCGTGAGCCCTTATTCAATCCCCTGGCTGTCGACGGCGCTGGGCTGCCGGCTGACCATGCCGTATTCCCCCAGCGCGCGCAGCTACTCGATCCACACCTTCTGCGAGATGCCGGTTATGCGGCCCTCCAGGCCGCAGGCGCGTTGCGGGCCATCCAGCGGCCGCCTTCATGTGTCAGGACTTCGCGAATGCCAGCAGGTCGGCGTTCAGCTTGTCTTTGCTGGTGTCTCCCAGGCTGTGCGTGCCGCCCGGGTAAATTTTCAGGGTCGCGCCCTTGACCAGCTTCGAAGAGAGCATGGCCGACGCGCCTATGGGAACGATCTGGTCGTCGTCACCGTGGATGACAAGCGTCGGTATATCGAATTTTTTCAGGTCCTCGGTGAAGTCGGTTTCAGAGAATGCCTTGATGCAGTCGTAGGCATTCTTGTGGCCGGTCATCATTCCCTGCGTCCACCAGGACTGGATCAGCCCCTGGGACACCTTGGCGCCGGGACGGTTGAAGCCGAAGAACGGCCCGCTCGCCACGTCCAGGAAGAACTGGGCACGGTCCGCTAGATACGCCTGGCGAAAGCCGTCAAACACTTCCATCGGGAGTCCTCCCGGATTGCTCGGGGTCTTGAGCATGATAGGCGCAACCGCGCCCATGAGGACAGCCTTGGCTACCCGCTTCGTGCCGTGGCGGCCGATGTAGCGCGCAACTTCGCCGCCCCCCGTGGAGTGGCCGATCATGGTGACGCCTTTCACATCCAGCGCGGTGAAAAGCTCGTTGAGGTCGTCCGCATAGGTGTCCATGTCGTTTCCGTGCCAGGGCTGGCTCGACCGGCCGTGCCCGCGGCGGTCATGCGCGATGCAGCGAAAGCCGTTGGAAGCGAGGTGGAACATCTGCGCCTCCCAGGCGTCGGCATTGAGCGGCCAGCCGTGGCTGAAGCTCACGACGGGACCGGTTCCCCAGTCCTTGTAATAGATCTGCGTGCCGTCTTTGGTGATGAACGTGCTCATGGAAATCCTTTCGTGTTGTTCAAGATGAACCGCCTGCCCGGATGAGGTGGCAGGCGAAGATTGTGCGGCGAATGCCGCGACAGGGAAAGTGGCGCCAGGTCCGGGATGGGTTTCATCAATTTGTAAAAAAGAAATGCTGTAGAGCGATAGCGCTATGTTGCGATCAGAATCTTCAGATCGCATCGTCCTTAAGTGGTAATTGTTCGTTTCGCGAAAGAGAATGGACCCAGCCCGTGTCCACGGGGCGACATGGACAGCGCCGGGTTCAAGAAACACCATGTCGACATGGGGTGCCGGCCAAGGTGAGGACGGCGTTTCCCAGCGCCGTCATCTCGTGCGGCGGCTTCACAGCCGCGAGGGCGCCCAGGGCGAGCTGGGCATACGGACTTTCCGTGCAATCAGGAAGCTAGGGCTGAATGCACGCTGCCTTGAGTGTGGTGGTGATACGCAGGCAAAGAGATTCACCTCTCATGGCTGGCCATCAAAAGCCTTAATTTCCGCCGGCAACGCCACCCATGAAAGACAGCGTTGCGTCCAGATCTGCCGCTGCGGGGCGCCTAGGTCATGACGCTGTTTCAGCGTACCGATGCGAAGTGAGTACACCTGCGGGTTCTCTTCAGCGCAGGCATACAGGGGACTGCCGCAGACCTCGCAGAACGCGAGCACCCGCTTTGATCCACTGGCCGCGGTCTTGATGTAGGTGCGGGGTGTGCCCTTCACCAGCCGGAAACCGTTTGCAAGCGCCGGGATGTTGGCCCGGAATGCGGAGCCGGATTGGGTCTGGCAATCTGTGCAATGGCAGACCGTGATGGTGCCCGGCTGGACTTCCGCTTCGTAGTGAATCGCGCCGCAATGGCATTGGCCTTGAACTTTCAATGGCATCTCCTGAGGGCCGCTTTGGCCGTTTCCGGCCGATGGTAGCCGGTTCGGGCCTGAAGCTGAGTACAGAGTCGGCCTCGGTGTGACGCCTTCGCCGCTTCCTACGCCCGCTCGGGTGCTTTTCCCCTACTTCCATAAAGCAGGCCCGAGCACGATGGCTCAGTAATACCTCCATGGGATAAAACATGAAAGATGACAGCTTGATCTTCTCCGCCCTCATAGGCGCGGTTGCCAGTGCGCGCTCGATGACGCCCATGGCCACCATCGCGGCGGCACGGCTGCTGAACCGTCGCACGCCGGGGCAGCTCGTCCTGCTGGACCGCCCGCTGTTCAGGAACGGCGCCCTGGCCATGGGTGTGGGCGAACTGTTCGGCGACAAGATGAAGAGCGCGCCCGACCGCACGGTCTTTCTGGGGCTGCTGGCGCGGGTGATGAGCGCGGGCATTGCGGGGGCCGCATTGGCGCCGCGTGGCCGTGAGCGGGCTGGTGCCTTGACGGCGGTTGCGACCGCCGTACCGCTGGCCTATCTGACGCTGGCGGGCCGCAAGCGGGCGATGGCAAGCATGGGCCAGACGCGCAGCGGCTTGATCGAGGACGCGCTGGTGGTGGCCGCCGGTGCGGCGATTGTGGCGCTGGCGGTCAGGCCGTCAAACGGTTTGCAGTCACGATAAGCGCTCCTTGGCCTGGACGACATCAGCACTGCGCAGGTCCAAATGACGATGGATGTTTTCGTAGATCAAGACACCACGCCGTTCGGGCAAATCCTGTCAAAGCCCTGCGACAGGCCGGGGCGAACGGTCGTGAGGATTGGCCGTGATTCAAGCAAGTCTCCATAATGGCCGCCGGTATTCATGGGGTATACGCATCCATGAAAACCGCCACCGCGCGGTCAACCATCTGTTTGATCTGCTGGCGCGTGTGTGACGCCGTCACACCCATCAGGGTGCGATGCTGGGTCTCGGCCGTCAACAAAGCCGACAGCTGCATGGCCGCAATCGATGCGTCCGCCTTCTTGAGCCGGCCGCTGTCCATCTCGGACTGAAGGAAAGCCGCGATCAGGTCTTCGCCGCGTTTGGGCCCCAGTTCAAAAAAACTGCGGCCTATGTCGGACTGGCCGGATTGCGCGACCACCATACGGTAGGTACCCGCGGCCTCCGGTGTGCAGACGAATGACAGGAACTTCTCGCCGAAGCGGCGCAGCATGCGCGGCAAGTCGTCGCTACCGGGCACAAGTTCATCGAAGGCCGGTCCCAGCTGGCGCATTCCGGCGTAGTTGGCGACTTCCAGGAAAAGGTGCTGCTTTGACGGGAAGTAGCCGTACAGCGTGACCTTCGAGCCGCCCATGCGCGCGGCAATCTCATCCATCGACGTGCGTTCGTAGCCCATTTCCTGAAACACCTGCGATGCGATTTCGAGGATGGACTCGCGCTTTGCCTCTGTTTTTACTCTCACGTCAATGCCTTTATTTTGAACTGATGAGTTCATTATCTCTTGACATCAAGAATGGGTCAATGCCTATAATATACTCATCAGTATGTTTATACGGTGATTTTCCTGGATTGATTCCGGCATTTCGCCATGTTCAAGGAGCTTTCCCATGCCTTCGATTCTTTCCCTGCCCCGCGGGGCCGCATTGCCGGTTCTGCTGTCGGTGCTGCTGGCGGCCTGCGGAGACCCGCCGAACGGCGCCCCGCCCGAGGCCTCGGGGCCACCGCAGGTCAGCGCGCTGGTGGTGCAGCCGCAGCGGTTTGCATTCAACACCGAACTTGCGGGCCGCACCGTGCCCTACCAGATTGCCGAAGTGCGCCCACAGGTCACGGGCCTGGTCAAGACGCGCAATTTCGAAGAGGGAGGACTGGTGAAAGCCGGCCAGGCGCTGTACCAGGTCGATCCGGCGAGCTACCAGGCCAGCTACGACAACGCCCGTGCCGCCCTGGACAGGAGCGAAGCGAATGTGCATTCGACGCGGCTGAAATCACAGCGCTACAGCGAGCTGGCCGCCATCAAGGCGGTCAGCCAGCAGGACCAGGACGACGCATCGGCCGCACTGCAGCAAGCCGAAGCCGACGTGGCCGGCGCCAAGGCGGCGCTGGAGAGCGCGCGAATCAACCTGGCCTACACGCGTGTCGTGTCGCCGATCTCGGGGCGCATCGGCAAGTCGTCGGTGACGCCCGGCGCGCTGGTCACGGCAAACCAGGCGGCGCTGCTGTCGACCGTGCAGCAGCTGGACCCCATTTATGTGGATGTGACCCAGTCGAGCAGTTCCGTGCTGCGGCTCAAGCATGCGCTGGCGCAAGGCCATCTGAAGCGCGGCGGCCCGGATGCCGCGGTCGTCAAGCTGCTGCTGGAAGACGGCAGCACCTATCCGCTGAACGGCAAGCTGCAGTTTTCCGACGTGACGGTCGATCAGGGGACGGGTGCGATCACCCTGCGCGCCGTGTTTCCCAATCCGAAGGCCGACCTGCTGCCCGGCATGTATGTGCGCGCCGTGGTGGAGGAAGGTGTGAGCGACCAGGCCCTGCTGGTGCCGCAGCGGGCGGTCAGCCGCGACGCGACCGGGAAGGCTGTTGCCTTTGTGGTCGGCGCCGATGGCAAGCTTGAATCGCGGGCCATCACCACCGAGCGCGCCGTCGCCGACCAGTGGCTGGTGACGGCCGGCCTGAAGGCGGGGGACCGCCTGGTCGTCGAGGGGCAGCAGAAGGCGCACCCAGGCCAGGTGGTCAAGGTCGCCGCGCCGCCGGCCGCACCGGCCAGCGCTCCCGTTGCGCGCGTGGCCGCGAACTGACTTCCAGGAGATTTACACCATGGCTCGTTTTTTCATAGACCGCCCGATCTTTGCCTGGGTGCTCGCCATCATCGTGATGCTGGGAGGCGTGATGGCCATCAAGGTCCTCCCCATCGCGCAGTACCCGACCATCGCGCCGCCGGCCATCGCCATCTCCGCCAGCTACCCCGGCGCATCGGCCAAGACGCTGGAAGACACGGTGACCCAGGTCATCGAGCAGAAGATGAAGGGCCTGGACCGGCTGGCTTACATCGCGTCCACCAGTGAATCGTCGGGCGCGGTCACCATCACGCTGACTTTCGAGAACGGCACCGACCCGGACACCGCCCAGGTGCAGGTGCAGAACAAGCTGGCGCTTGCCACGCCGTTGCTGCCGCAGGAGGTGCAGCAGCAAGGCGTGCAGGTCACCAAGTCGGCGAACAATTTCCTGAACGTGCTGGCTTTCGTGTCCAGGGACGGCAAGCTCACCGACGCCGATCTGTCGGACTACGTCGCGGCCAGCGTGCAGGACGCGATCAGCCGTGTCGAGGGCGTGGGCGACACGACACTGTTCGGGGCCTCGTATGCGATGCGCATCTGGCTCGATCCCGGCAAGCTCAACAGCTTCAAACTGACTCCGCTGGACGTGAAGAACGCGATCCAGGCGCAGAACGCCCAGGTCTCCGCGGGCCAGCTCGGCGGCCTGCCGGCAGTGAAAAACCAGCAGCTGAACGCCACGATTACCGCGCAGACACGGCTGAAGACCGCCGCCGAATTCGAAGCGATCCTGCTGCGCACGCAGGCCGATGGCTCCGCGGTGCGTTTGAGCGACGTCGCCCGCATCGAACTGGGCAGCGAGAGCTATGCCACCGTCGGCCGCTTCAACGGCAAGCCCGCCGCCGGCCTGGCCATCAAGCTGGCGACGGGCGCGAACGCCCTGGACACGGTGCGCGGCATCGACGCGAAGATCGACGAACTGAGCAAGTTCTTCCCGCCCGGTGTGGAGGTGGTCAAGCCTTACGACACCACGCCTTTTGTGCGCATCTCCATCGAAGAGGTGGTGAAGACGCTGATCGAAGCCATCGTGCTGGTCTTTGTCGTGATGTACCTCTTCCTGCAGAACTTCCGCGCGACGCTGATCCCGACGATCGCGGTGCCGGTGGTGCTACTCGGCACTTTTGGCGTGCTGGCAGCCTTCGGCTATTCGCTGAACACCCTGACCATGCTGGCGATGGTTCTGGCCATCGGTTTGCTGGTTGACGACGCCATCGTGGTGGTGGAGAACGTCGAGCGGGTCATGAGCGAAGAAGGGCTCTCGCCGCTCGAGGCCACACGCAAATCCATGGGGCAGATCACCGGCGCCCTGGTGGGCGTGGCATTGGTGCTGGCGGCCGTATTTGTGCCGATGGCATTCTTCGGCGGCTCGACGGGCGTGATCTACCGCCAGTTCACCGTCACCATCGTCTCGGCGATGACGCTGTCGGTGCTGGTCGCCATGATCCTCACGCCGGCGCTGTGCGCCACGCTGCTCAAACCGGTGGGAAAAGGCCACGCGCTGGCGACCACCGGCTTCTTCGGCGCGTTCAACCGCCTGTTCGACCGCGGCAACCGCGGCTACCAGGGCGTGGTGCGCCACATGCTGGGCCGCGGCTGGCGCTATATGGCGGGCTACGCGGTGCTGGTGCTCGCGGTTGGCTTCGTGTTCGCGAAGATTCCCGCCGGCTTCCTGCCGGATGAAGACCAGGGGTCCCTGTTCGCGCTGGTGCAGCTGCCGCCCGGCGCGACGCAGGACCGCACGATGAAGGTGATCGAGCAGGTTGAGCATCACTTCCTGGTGGACCAGAAGGATGCGGTCGATTCGATCTTCACGGTGGCGGGCTTCAGCTTCGCCGGCAGCGGGCAAAACGCGGGTTTCGCCTTCGTCAAGCTCAAGCCCTGGAGCGAACGCACGCGCCCCGGGCTGAGCGCCTCGGCGGTCGCCAGCAAGGCGATCAGCCGCTTTTCGCAGCTGCGCGATGCGACGGTGTTCGCTTTTGCGCCGCCGGCAGTGTCCGAACTCGGCAATGCCAGCGGCTTTGATTTGATGCTGCAAGACCGCGCCAACCTCGGCCATGATGCGCTGATGCAGGCCCGCAACCAGCTGCTGGGTGCATTGATGAAGGAAAAAGGCCTGGTCGCCGTTCGGCCCAACGGCATGGAAGACACGCCCGAGTTCCGGCTCGACATCGACGAGCACAAGGCCGGCGCGCTGGGCCTGACGATGTCCGACGTCAACAACACCTTTTCGGCGGCCTGGGGCAGCAGCTACGTCAACGATTTCATCGACAAGGGGCGCGTGAAGAAAGTGTTCCTGCAGGCCGATGCGCCGTTCCGGATGCTGCCGGGCGACATCGACAACTGGTTTGTGCGCAACGCCGGTGGCGCGATGGTGCCCTTCAGCGCGTTCGCCAAGGCCGGCTGGACCTCAGGCTCTCCGAGGCTGGAACGCTACAACGGCGTGCCTTCGGTCGAGATCCTCGGCATGGCCATGCCCGGCGCGATGTCCAGCGGACAGGCACTCGACCTGGTGGAGCGCCACGCGGCCAAGCTGCCCGCCGGCATCGGCTTTGAGTGGACCGGCATCTCGCGCCAGGAGCGCGAAGCCGGTGGTCAGGCCATGCTGCTGTACGCGGTATCCATCCTTGTCGTATTCCTGTGCCTGGCGGCCTTGTACGAGAGCTGGTCCATCCCGTTCTCGGTGATCCTGGTGGTGCCGCTGGGTGTGCTGGGTACGGTGATCGGTGCGCTGCTGGCCTGGAAGATGAATGACGTCTATTTCCAGGTCGGCTTGCTGACGACCGTGGGCCTGGCGTCGAAGAATGCCATCCTGATCGTGGAGTTCGCGAAGGACTTGCACGCCCGGGGAATGGGCCTGGTCGAGTCGGCGCTCACTGCGGCGCGTATGCGTTTGCGGCCCATCCTGATGACCTCGCTGGCGTTCATCCTGGGTGTCCTCCCGCTGATGCTGGGCAAGGGCGCGGGGGCCGGCGCGCAGAACGCGCTGGGCACGGCCGTGGTCGGCGGCATGGTCTCGGGCACGGTGCTGGCCGTCTTCTTCGTGCCGCTGTTCTTCGTGGTCGTGCGCCGACTGTTCGACAGGAGGCCCAACGCCGCTGCCGCACCACCGGTGACGCATACCGAAACCCCTTTGCTGGAAGGCCGTTGACATGACCCGCTTGACCTTGATCACCCTGGCCTGCGCGGCCGCCCTGGGCGGCTGCAGCCTGATGCCCACTTATGAACAGCCGGCGCTGCCCGTGCCCGCGGCCTACCCGGTGGCCGCATCGCCCGGTGGCCCGTCCTCATCCTCGCCCGTTGACGCGGCCGACATCGGCTGGCGTGAATTTTTTGCCGATGAGCGCCTGCGCCGGGTTGTGGCGCTGGCTCTGGCCAACAACCGCGACCTGCGCGTGGCCGCCCTCAATATCGAGAAAGCGCGCGCGCAGTACCGCGTACAGGACGCCGGCCTGTATCCCGCCGTCAATGCCACGGGCAGCCAAAGCGCCACCCGCACGGCCGACAGTCTGCGCCTGCCGGGCAACCCCGGGATCAGCCGCCAGTACAGCGCGGGCGTCGGCGTCAGCGCCTACGAGGTCGACCTGTTCGGCCGCGTGCGCAGCCTGGGCGCGCAGGCGCTGGAGCAGTTTTTCTCGACCGCAGAGGCGCGCCGCAGCACCCACATCAGCCTGGTGTCCGAGGTGGCGAACGCCTACCTGGCGCTGGGCGCCGACCAGGAGCGGCTGGCCCTGGCGCGCAACACGCTGGCGAGCCAGGGCGAGTCTTACCGGCTCAGCCAGCGCAGCTTTGAGGTCGGGGTGACGTCGGCGCTGGCACTGCGGCAGGCACAGACCAGTGTCGATACCGCGCGTGTCGACGTGGCGCGCTACACCGCGCAGGTGGCGCAGGACCGCAACGCGCTGATGCTTCTGGTTGGATCGGCGGTACCGGACGAATTGCTGCCCGCCCGCCTGGCCGACTCGCTGAATGCGCTGCCTGAGCTGCCGGCCGGCTTGCCCTCAACGCTGATGCAGCGCCGGCCCGACATCCTGCAGGCCGAGCACCAGCTGAAGTCGGCCAACGCCAGCATCGGCGCGGCGCGGGCGGCTTTTTTTCCGCGTATCAGCCTGACCGCATCGGCCGGCTCGTCCAGCGCCGACTTGTCGGGCCTGTTTCAGGGCGGCTCAGGCACCTGGAGCTTCCTGCCGCAGATATCGCTGCCGATTTTTGATGGAGGCGCCAACCGCGCCAACCTTGACGTGGCAAAAATCACCCGCGAGATCAACGTTGCCCAGTACGAAAAGGCGATACAGACCGCGTTCCGTGAGGTGTCGGATGCGCTGGCGCAGCGCAGCACGCTCGGCGACCAGCTGGAGGCGCAGCAGTCCCTGGTGAACGCCACGGCCGAGAGCGAGGCACTGTCGCGCGCCCGCTTCTCACATGGCATAGACAGCTACCTTGCTGTGCTTGATTCCCAGCGCTCGCTCTACAGCGCGCAGCAGAACCTGATAGGCATGCGGCTTTCGCGAATGTCGAACCTGGTCACGCTGTACAAGGTGCTGGGCGGCGGCTGGTCCGAGGGCCGCGCCGGCGGCATCGCGGCGACAGGGCCGGGTGGTTGACCTGGTGATCTCGTGATGCGGGCCTCACAGGCACGGATTGACGTTCTTTGGCGAAGTCGGCACGCTGCCGGCAGCATGCGGCGCCCTCATGCAAGCGCACCTTGCCTGCGCAGCACCCGGCCGGCATCCACGTTGACGCTGACACCGTCGCGGCATGCCAAGCGGCCGTTGACGAAGACGGCGGCTATGCCCGAGCTGACTTCGGTGGGGTGCTCGTAACTGGCGTTGGCCGCAACGCGGTGTTCGTCGAAGATGACGATGTCGGCGTGATGGCCGGGCGCCAGGGTTCCGCGGCCGGCGAGGCCGAAGCGCCTTGCGCTGAGTCCCGTCATTTTGTAGATGGCGGCTTCGAGCGGGAACAGCTTTTTCTCACGCACGTAGTGCCCCAGCACGCGCGGGAAAGTGCCCCACAGACGCGGATGCGGGCGCACGTCATGCGCCAGGCCGTCCGAGCCGATCATGGCCATGGGATGGCCCAGGATGCGGCTGACGTCGTCCTCGCTCATGGCGAAGTAGATGGCGCCGGCCGGCTGCAATGCGCGCGCCACTTCTTCTTCGGTCTGGTTTCTCTCGCGTGCCAGCTCTTTTAGCGAGCGGCCGGCAACACCGGGCTCGGCCCCGGACCAGGTCACCAGCACGTCGCTGGACTGCTTCACGCGAGAGGGTAGCAGCATGGTGGACGAGGCGTTGTAGGGATAGCAGTCGAAGCAGACGGCCTGCCCTCGCGCCGCCTGCTCCAGCATCGCCAGGGTCTGCACGGAGCGGCCGTGGTTGGCCGTGCCGACCAGCTTGTGATGGGAAATGACGGTGGCCACGCCGAGTTCGCGGCCTATGTGCAGGGCCTCGCGCAAGGCCTCGTCGATGGCGTCGCCTTCGTCGCGGATGTGCATGGCCACGATGCCGCCGGCGGCCTTGAGCTGCGCGCCCACGGCAATCACTTCTTCAGCGGTGGCGGCTTTCGCGGGTGGATAGTACAAGCCCGTTGACAGGCCTATGGCGCCCGCGGCCAGTGCGCGGGCCAGTTCCGCCGCCATGCCCGCCGATTCGGCACGGGTGGCCGGCCTTTCAAGATCCGCCATGTACTTGACCCGCAGCGTGGAATGGCCCACGAGGCAGGCGACGTTGACGGCCAGGGGAGATGCGTCGAGCGCATCCAGGTAGGCCGCGAAATCCGGGTAGATCCAGCCGTCCGTCCCCAGGATGTCCAGCGGCGGCGGCGGATTCGTCGTCTCCAGCGGCGCAAGGCTGACGCCGCAGTTGCCCGCCACCACCGTCGTCACGCCCTGCGACAGCTTGGGGTGGGCGCCCGCCGCGGGCGTGAGCAGCAGGCGGTCGTCGTGGGTATGCACGTCGATAAAACCCGGCGCGACGATGCGCCCTTGCGCGCTGACCCGTTCGTGTGCCCGCGCGGCCGACAGGTCGCCGATGGAGAGGATTTTTCCGCGGGACACACCGAGGTCGGCGCGCACCCTGGCGGTGCCCGTCCCGTCGATCAGCTCGCCGCCTTCAATGATGAGATCGAACATGCGCGCTCAATCCACCTGGACGCCGGCGCGCTTGACGACCTCCGCCCACATGCGCGTCTCGCGCAGGGCGCGGTCAAACAGGCGGTCGGGCGAGCCTATGGTGGTCTCGAAGGAAATGGCGGCATAGCGCTCATTGACCGCGGCATTGCCCAGCACCTTGTTGATGTCCGCGTTGAGCCGCATGACGACGTCGCGCGGCGTGCCTGCCGGCGCGACGATGCCGCCCCAGGCCGTCGTTTCATAACCCTTGACGAACTCGCCGATGGCGGGCACTTCGGGAAACAGCGGGCTGCGCGCCCGGCCTGAAACGCCGAGCGCCTTGATGCGCCCGTTCTTGATGTGCGGCGCGATGGACGACAGGTTGTCGAACATCAGGTCGACCTGGCCGCCCATCAGGTCCTGGATGGCCTGCGGGCTGCCGCGGTAAGGCACATGGGTCATGAAGGTGCCGGTCATGCTCTTGAAGAGCTCACCGCCCAGGTGGCCGGTGGTGCCGTTGCCGGGGGACGCCATGGTGAGCTTGCCGGGCCTGGACTTTGCCAGCGCGATCAGTTCAGCCACGCTGTTCACGCCCAGGTCGTTCCTGACGACGAGCGCGTTCTGGACATAACCGAGCAGCGCCACGGGAAGCAATTGTTTGTCGGGGTCGTAGGGAAGTTTCGCGAAAAGCGATTTGTTGATCGCCAGCGTTCCCACATTGCCGTAGCCCAGCGTGTAGCCGTCGGGCGCCGCGCGCACGATCTCCTGCATGCCGATGTTGCCGCTTGCGCCGGGCTTGTTGTCGATCACAAAAGGCTGTCCCAGGCTCTTCATCAGTTCACTGGTCAGGATGCGGCAGATGTTGTCGGGCGAGCCGCCGGCGGCGGAGGGAACGATCAGGCGGATGGGCCGGTCCGGCCAGGCGGCGCGCGCCAAAAGGGGTGAGGAGGCGATCACGGCAGCCCCCAGTTTGAGGAGCGTTCGCCGCTGGGTCCGGTATTCGTTCATGGAAGCCACCTTGGGGTTGAGCAATGAGGAAACCGAATGATGCGTGGACAAACCTTCCGCTACAAACGACAATTTCTGCGTCTTCCATGCTTTTTCCTCATGCACCATGATGCTGCGCGCGCCCTCCACCATGTCCCTGGTATGCCTTGAGGCCAGCGCGCGCCTGCGCTCTTTCACCGCGGCCGCGCAGGAGTTGCACCTGACACAGGGCGCGGTGAGCCGCCAGATCATGGCGCTGGAAAGCCGCCTTGACCTCAAGCTGTTTGTGCGGCGCCGCGACGCGGTCGTCCTCACGGAAGCCGGCCGCTATTACCTGGACGAAGTCGGCCCCATTCTCCAGCGCCTCGAACGCGCGACGGCCAACGTGATGGCCCTCAAGGGGCGCGGGGGCACACTGGCGCTGTCGGTCGGCGCGTCGCTGGGCAGCTATTGGCTGATTCCGCGCCTGCCCGGCTTCACGCGTGCGCACAGCGAGATCACCCTGAATTTCGCCACCCGCGTGGGGTCGGTGGATTTCAAGAGCATGCCGGTGGATGCCTCGCTCGAATTCGGCGACGGAAAACGCGCCGGCCTGCACAACGATTTTGTGTTGCCGCTGGCGATGGCGCCGTATGCCGCACCGGCATGGATCGCCAAAAACGGAAAGTCGCTGAGTTCCAGCACGCCGATGTCCGAACTGGTGCACCACACCACCGTGCTGGACGCGTGGAAAAAATGGTTCGACCATGCCGGCATCCAGATCGGCACCGGGCAGGAGGGGCCGCGCTACGAGTTGATGTCCATGGCCTTGAACGCCGCGGTCGCGGGCCTGGGCGCGGTGCTGCTGCCCGACTTCATGGCCGGCGATGCGGTGGCGACCGGCCGTTTGCGCCGGCTGTCGAAGAAACAATGGGTTTCCACCCGCGGCTACTACCTGGTGTACCCGGAAGAATCATCGACGCTTGAAGCGCTGACGGTGTTTCGCGCGTGGCTGCTTGCGCAGGTCGCCACCGAGCGGGCCTGAATCATGGGCCATCGCGGAGGCCCGGGCCGCGTCCTGATTTGATGAAATCCGCTTTGGATTTCTTCATCACCGCAGCAATGAGCGGCCGGTAGGCGCCAGCCGCAGCACCTCGTTTTCACGCCAGGTGCGCTTGTTCATCTCCGGCCACAGCTGATCACGCCACACCGCTGAATCCGCCAGCTTCTGGTGAAACTTCTGCAGGTCATCATGGCCGTCAAAGCGCAGCAGCCAGATGAAGAGCGTCTCCCCTTCCCGCACCGGCAGGCCCAGGAAATTATTCTCGCGGTGGTCCACCAGCCAGCGGCCTTCGACGCCGGCGCCGGCGGCCAGCAAGGCGGGGCGGACCGATTCCTCAAACCATGCGGCAAATGCAGTGTCGGTGCGCGGGGCGAGGTAGCAGGTGGTCATCTCGAACACGCCGGGTTCGCCCAGATCGGTTGCGGGCGGTGGGCGGTTCGCGCCAAAACGCGGGGGCAAGGAGCCCGGACCCAGCAAGGACGGCGGGACCGCATCGCCCAGGGGCGTGAGCATCAGCACGTTGTCGGAATTGACCATGGTGCCGTTGGCTGCGTCGCGGTGCCGCGCCCAGACCGGGCCGGTGTAGAAGCTGCGCAGCGCTTCCGCGCGACGGGGCAGGTCTTCAAACCGCCGCAACCAGACAAAGGCGTCAGGATCGTCCAGGTCGCGGAACTGGGCCAGCACGGACATGCCGGCCGCATCCTGCGTTTCGAGGAATTCACGGTCAAACAGATCGATCAGCGTCTCGCGGGCACTGCGGTGCAGGCGATAGCGGCGCAGTTCAATCACGGGGTGGGCGGAAGTATCGGGGGCGTCGGGGGTGTGGCTTGTCATAGGCCGTGAATTACAGGACAATCATCCTGTTTTGTCAACTCCGCCATGTTTGTGCCCATGAAGACCGCAGCCAGAAAGCCGATGAAGAAGAAGCCCGCGCCCGTCGCAACAGGGCGCACCAATGACCCCGACGGGCTGCGCCAGCGCTTGCTGGACACGGCCTTCGAGGCCTTCACCACGCGCGGCTATGCCAGCACCAGCATGCAGGACCTGAGAGAGCTGGCCGGCGCCACCGGCGGCGCGCTCGCGCACCACTTCGCCAGCAAGAAAGCGCTGGGCCTGGCCGTGGTCCATGAACGCGTCGCCGTGGCGATTGAGGAAAGCTGGATGGCCCCGATGCGGACAGCACCCGACGCATCGCGCGGCGTGCAGCGGGTCTTTGGCGGCATCATTGCCGGCCTGGAAGACCGGGGCCGCGTCAACGGATGCCCGCTGAACAACCTCGCGGTGGAACTGTCAGGCGAGGAGGAATTCCGCGTGCCGATGGCAGCGCTGTTTGACGCCTGGCGCAAGGCGATCGCCGACAAGATCCGCGATGACAGGAAGGCCGGGCGCGGCGGCACGGCCAGCCCGCAGGCGCTGGCGACACTGGTGGTCGCGACCTATTCCGGCGCCATGGCCATGGCCAGGGCCGCGCAGTCGGCACAGCCCTTGCGCGTGTGTGCGCAGCAGCTCAAACAGGTGATGGCGGCCTGAGCGGGACCTCACTTGCGACGAGTCCTGCGCAGCGCTGCTTTCACGCGCTGCGCAGGCCATGTCACAGGATGCAAAACATCCGGTGATCAATGCGGCCCGGGCCGTATTCGCCGTAGCCGACGGTGACAATGCCGCACAGCCACGCGTAGCGCTCGTCGGAGGTCTCGAACCTGGGCGTCGGGCGCACATAGCTTTCATCGAAGGACAAACGCTCACCCCTGGCCAGGCGCTGGCGGCCGTCCGCCGGAAACCGGAGGATGCCGTGAGACTCATAGTGAATGAGGACACCGTCATCGGTGCGCAAGGTCGCGCGCACATCCATGCGGCTGGTGCCGTCGGCGCCCAGGGAGACCCAGTCGCCGCCGCCCGGCAGCATTTCGCCGCGCAAGCGGGGGCCTTCGAAGCGGCCGCCCTTCACCACAAAGGTCAAACGGGTGCCGAGAGGGGTCGGGATCACCTGGCCTAGCTCCAGGGCTATGCTGAGATCGAACAGATGTTCGACCGGCAAAGCGTTGATCAAGGCCCTGTCGAACAAGGGTGTCACGCTATCGGCGGCAGGCGCTTTGGCGTTGGTCATGTTCCTGTCCCTCATGCCGCTTCGAACGCGGCCTTGACTTGCGCAAAGTCGAAGAAGGTGTCTTTCCGGGTGACAAGCCCGGCGTCGTCCACCTCCACGACGTCGAGCGCACGGAAGCCCCTGCGCGCCTTGCCCGGGGGCTGGAAGGTCAGGTCCCATTCGAGCGTCCAGTGTTTGTCACCCAGCAGGAGGCGGTGCGTCTCCACGCCGAAACCGGGATAGCGTTCAAACACTTCGGCGAACTCCTTGAGCAACGCGTCCTTGCCTTTCACCTCTGCGCCACGGCCATGCGCCTGGAAGCTCGAGTGGGGCGCGTGCATCGCGACAATCGCCCCGGGATCGTGGGAGAGCCATGCGGCGGCGTAGCGGTCGGCGATGGCGGCAATATCCTGTTGGGTCAATTCAGACATGAGAAAACCTTTCGATGTCATCCAGTGTTGTTCGCGGAAGATCGATTGATTCCGCGGTTCACAAGAGAAGGTCGGCAAACCATTTTTGCGAACGATTTCCACTATACCTATGATTTTCATAGTGACAAGAGATATGATGTCTAAAATGACCAAAAAGCCAGATCAAACCCCGCCTCCGACATCCATGGAACAGGGAACGCTGTGCCCTGTTGCCCGGGCGCAGGACATCGTCGGTGACCGCTGGACCGTGCTGGTCCTTAGGGAGCTGTTCCTGGGCACGCGCCGCTTCGAGGAGATCCAGGCGCACACGCAGGCCACCCCGCAGATGCTGGCGACACGATTGAAGAAGCTGGAGGCGGACGGCATGGTCGAGCGCCGCCCGTACAACGACAAGCCTCTTCGCCACGAATACCACCTGACGGACATGGGGCAGGCCTTTTATCCGGTGTTCCTGGCGCTGCGCGCCTGGGGAGAAGCCTGGTGCAAATCCGAGGAGGAAGAAGTCGCCATTCACTACACGCACATCCCGTGCGGCGAGGATCCCGGCCTGGGTCCCAGCTGCCAGGTATGCGGCGCGGAGATGCGCAGGGAGGACCTGTCCGCGAGGCTGAGCGGGTCCTTCGTGGCTGAACGGCACGCGCGGCTGCATGCCTTCAAAAGTGGGTAGGCTGAAAGCCGGTTGAAGTGGCGCGTGGGGAATGAGCCCAAGCCCAAAAAAAGCCCGGATGAACCGAGCCCAACTTTTTGGAAATTCCAGATGGAGAGTTGCGATTGAGCAATCGCCCAGTCAATTTAACCAGGCTTCGCGCTGCGCATTGTAGGAAAACGCCGCGTCACCAAAGCTGGATGGCGACATACACAACCGTCGCCACGGCCGCCGTCAGTACCAGGGCCAAAGCCAGGTCGGCAACGCTGGCCTCGCCGGACTGCCTGGGCGCCTCATCCTCAACGGGGAATTTTGAATCCTTCATGGCCGAATTTTAAAAACCCGGCACGCCAGCGCTTGTCGGAAAACTCCGTTGTGTATTGCAGTTTCAGCGTACGAACTAAAGTGTTCAGCACACCAAGGCGCTGGAGTCACGGCCTGGCCCGGCTCACAGGCGAGTCATGATATCCAGATGGAGAAAGTAACGCCGGATGCGCTCTGGCTCACTGCCGACTGCGTAGACGGCTTGCCGCAATTCGTGCTCGGTGCATTCCAGTTCGGAGCACCAGGAACGAACGCCGGGTGGATCGATCAGGCAAATGCGGTCAACGGTATCGGTGTTTGGCTGGGACATGTTGTTTACCCCTTTCAGAGACACTTCATGTTGGCAGGGGTAGCCACAGGCAAGCGCCATCGTTTGGGTGCGGCAGGCGTAGGGAATCACGCCGAATCGGCCGAATCGTATCCAGGTGTGACCGGAAAACCCGCTCCGGCTGCTGAACGGCCTCTTTACAAACGGCAACGCTCAGGGTGCCGTCGCAGCCGGGACGGCGTTTGACGCCTCGCTCCACCCGCCGCCCAGCACCTTGTACAGCGTGAGCCGGTTCACCTGCTCGACGCGCTGCAGGTCTATCAGATCCTGTTGCGCGAGGTAAAGCGCGCGTTGCGCGATCAGCGTATCGAGGTAGGCGCCGCCGCCGCTCCTGAACAGCGCCTGCGACAGGTCGAAGCTGCGCTGGGAGGCGGCCACCAGCGACTGCTGGGCCGCCATGCGTTCGGCCAGCGTGCGGCGCGCGGCCAGGGCGTCGGCGACTTCGCGGAAGGCGGTCTGCAAGGTCTTCTCGTAACTTGCCAGCTGGATTTGCTGCTGCACCTCGGCCACCTTGAGGTTGGCGCGGTTGGCGCCGCCGTCGAAGATCGGCAAGCTGATGGACGGCACAAAGCTCCAGGTGCTGCTGCCGCTTTTGAAGAGTCCCGACAAGGTGTTGCTGGCGGTGCCGGCCGCGCCGGTCAGCGAGATGCGCGGGTAAAAGGCCGCGCGCGCGGCGCCTATGTCGGCATTGCTGGCGCGCAGCACGTGCTCTGCCGCCAGCACGTCGGGGCGCTGAAGCAGCACGCTGGACGGCAGGCCCGCGGGCGGCACCAGCAGTTGCGCCACGGGCGCGGACAGCGGCGTGCCGGGCGTGGGCAGCAGCTCGTCGGGCAGCGGGCCGCCGGCCAGCAGGGCCAGCGCGTTGCGGTCCTGCTCGACCTGGCTGTCATAGGTGGCGGCCTGCAGGCGCGCGCTGTCGACGGTGGTTTGCGCCTGTGCCAGGGCCAGGCCCGACTGCGCGCCCAGCGCGTGGCTGCGCTCTATCAGTTCAAACGATTTTTTCTGGCTGGCCAGCGTGTCCTGCGCGAGCTTCAGGCGCTGCGTGTCGGCCTCCAGGGCCAGCCAGGCCGAGGCCACTTCGGCGACCAGGCTGATCTGCACGCTGCGCCGGGTTTCGTCGACGGAGAAGTAGCTTTCCAGCGCGGCATCGCCGAGGTTGCGAACGCGGCCGAACAGGTCCAGCTCATAACTGACCAGGCCCAGGTTCACGCTGTATTGGGTTGCAAGGGTGCTGGTGCTGCCGGTGGTGCCTGAGGTCCTGGCGCGCGAGGCGGCGGCGCCGAGGTTGACCGAAGGCCAGGCGTCGGCCCGTGCGATGCCGTACTGGGCGCGCGCGCGCTCGATGTTGAGCGCCGCGACGCGCAGGTCGCGGTTGTTGGCAAGCGTGAGCTCGACCACGCGGCGCAAACGCGCATCGACAAAGAACTCGCGCCAGCCTATGGATGCCGGCGCCTGGGCCTCGGGAGCCGAAAGGCCGGTGGCCGGAAACGCGGCGGGAACGGGCGCGGCGGGCTGCTGGTAAGCGGGCGCGAGGTTGACGCAACCGGCCAGCAGCATGGCCGCGGCGAACAGCGAAAGGGCCGGCACGGCGGTGCGTGAAAGCCGGGTCATGACTGTTCTCCCTGGGCCGCCGGATGGTCCGGTGCGGCGCCCTCAGGCGCGGGTTTCTTGTGGCGCTGCAAAAAGCTGCGGATCATGACAAAGAACAGGGGAACAAAAAAGATGCCGAGCGCGGTGCCGACGACCATGCCGCCCAGCACGGCCGTGCCGATCGACTGGCGGCCGCCCGCGCCGGCGCCTGTGCCTATGGCCAGCGGCAGCACGCCGAAGCCGAAGGCCAGCGAGGTCATCAGGATGGGGCGCAGCCGCAAACGCACGGCCTGCAGCGTGGCTTCGAGAATGCTTTTGCCCTGCTCCTGCAGCTGCTTGGCGAATTCGACGATCAGGATGGCGTTCTTGGACGACAGGCCCACGGTGGTGAGCAGGCCGACCTGGAAGTACACGTCGTTGCTGAGGCCGCGCGTCCAGGTGAACAAGAGCGCACCGACGATGCCCAGCGGCACGACCAGGATCACCGAGAAGGGCACGGACCAGCTTTCATACAGCGCGGCCAGGCACAGGAACACGAAGAGGATGGAGATCGCATACAGCAGCGGCGCCTGCGCGCCCGAGATGCGCTCCTGCAGCGAGGCGCCCGTCCACTCGTAGCCTATGCCGGCCGGCATCTGCTTCATGACGTCTTCGACGGCATTCATCGCGATGCCGGAACTCACGCCGACCGCGGCGTCGCCGACAAACTCGTAGCTGGAGCTGCCGTTGTAGCGCTGCAGCTGCGGCGAGCCGTAAGTCCAGCGCGTGCTCGAGAAAGCCGGGAACTGCACCATCTGCCCCAGCGTGTTGCGCACGCTCCAGCGATTGATGTCCTCGGGCAGCATGCGGAAGGCCGCGTCGCCCTGCAGGTAGACGCGCTTGACGCGCCCGTTGTTCAGGAAGTCGTTGACGTAGGTGCCGCCCATGGCGGTCGACAAGGTGCTGTCGATGGCGCCGGTGGACAGGCTGAGCGCGCCGGCCTTGGCGTCGTCGATGTCGACGGCGAACTGCGGCGTGTCGTCGAGGTTGTTGCTGCGCACGTTGGCGACTTCCTTGCGCTGGCCCAGCAGCTGCACCACCTGGTCGCGCGCCGCGACCAGCGCGTCGTGGCCCAGGCCGTTGGTGTCTTTGAGGTTGAAGTTGAAGCCGGCGTTGGCGCCCAGCCCGCGCACCGCGGGCGGCAGCGACACGAAAATCCGCGCATCGCGGATTTTCGAGAGGTCGGCCGTCGCCTTGCGGGCGATGGCGTCGGAGGACTGCGCTTTGGTCTTGCGTTCAGCCCATTCCTTGAGCATCACGAAGGCGCGCGCCGAACTCTGGTCACCGTTCTGGCCGGTGATCATGTTGATGCTGACGACGTCGGGCTGCTTGAGGAAGTAGTCCTGCACCTGGTCCATGATGGGCTGCAGGCGCGCATTCGACGAGCCGGGCGGCAGCGTGATCTGCACCGACAGCGAGGCCTGGTCTTCGTTGGGCAGGAAGGACGTGGGCAGGCGCAGGAACATCACCGCCATGGCAATGCAGATCAGCGCATACACCACCAGGCTGCGCTTGCCGCGGCGAATCATGCCGCCGACGAAGCCCTGGTATTTGTCGGCCGTCTGGTCGAAACGGCGGTTGAAGCCGCCGAAGAAGCGGTCGAACCAGCCCACGAGCCCGGGGCGCGGCGCGGCGTGGGCGTGGTGCTCGCCCTTGGGCAGCGGCTTCAGCAGGGTGGCGCAAAGCGCGGGCGTCAGGGTCAGCGCGACGAAGACCGACAGCACCATGGCCGAGACGATGGTGATGGAGAACTGGCGGTAGATCACGCCGGTGGAGCCGCCGAAGAAGGCCATGGGGATAAACACGGCCGACAGCACCAGCGCGATGCCGACCAGCGCGGGCGTGATTTCGGCCATGGACTTGCGCGTGGCTTCTTTGGGCGACAAGCCCTCTTCGCTCATCACGCGCTCGACGTTCTCGACGACGACGATGGCGTCGTCGACCAGCAGGCCGATGGCCAGCACCATGCCGAACATGGTCAGGGTGTTGATGGAATAACCGAACACCGACAGCACGCCGAAGGTGCCGAGCAGCACCACGGGCACGGCGATCGCCGGGATCAGGGTGGCGCGGAAGTTCTGCAAAAAGATGTAGATCACCAGCACGACCAGGATCATGGCCTCGACCAGCGCCTTGACGACTTCGTCGATGGAGGCGCTGACGAAGGGTGTGGTGTCGTAGCTCACATAGGTCTTGAGCTGGTTGGGAAATAGCGGCTCGAGTTCGGCGATCTTGGCCTTGACCGCGTCGGCGACCTGGACCGCATTGGCGCCGTCGGCCAGCACCACGCCCATGCCGGCGCCGGGCTTGCCGCCCAGCAGCGAGCGAACGGTCAGGTTCTCGGCGCCGAGTTCGACCCGGGCCACGTCCTTGAGGCGGACCACCGCGCTGTCGGGCGTCACGCGCAGCACCACGTTGTTGAACTGGTCCGTGCTCTGCAGCTTGCTGCGCGAGGTGATGGTGGCGTTGAGCTGCTGCCCGCCGGTGGCCGGCAGCGCGCCCAGCTGGCCGGCCGAGACCTGCGTGTTCTGCGCCGTGAGCGCAGAGATCACGTCGGACGGCATCAAGGCATATTTGCGCAGCTTGTCCGGGTCCAGCCAGATGCGCATGGCGTAGCCGGTGCCCAGGGTCTGCACGTCGCCGACACCGTCGATGCGGCTGATCACGTCGACCAGGCTGCTGGTGATGTAGTCGCCGACGTCGACCGCCGAGGCGCTGCCGTCGGCGGAATACATCGAGACGATCAGCAAAAAGTCATTGCCGCCCTTGGTGACGGTGACGCCGCGGCTTTGCACTTCCTGCGGCAGGCGCGAGATCGCCTGCTGCAGCTTGTTCTGCACCTGCATCTGCGCCACGTCGATGTTGGTGCCGGCCTCGAAGGTCAGCTGCGTGCGCGCGCTGCCCGACGACGCGCTGGTGCTCTGCATGTACAGAAGGCGGTCCAGGCCCTTCATCTGCTGCTCGATGACCTGGGTCACCGAATCCTCGACGGTCTTGGCCGAGGCGCCGGTGTAGGTCGCGTTGATGGAGACGCGCGGCGGCGCGATGTCGGGGTATTGCTCCAGCGGCAGCGTCTTGATGGACATGGCGCCGGCCAGCATGATGACGATGGACAGCACCCACGCGAAGATGGGGCGGTCGATGAAAAACTGTGCCATGGACCGTCCTTAACGCGCGGCGCTGGCCAGCTTGGCGGCGGCAGGCGCCGATGCCGATGCCGATGCGGCGGCTGCGGCCGCGGCGGACACTTCAACCGGCTTGACCGTGTCGCCCACCCGCGCGCGCTGCGAGCCTTCGACCAGCACCCGCTCGCCGGCCGCCAGGCCGCCCAGCACCTGCCAGCGCGCGGCAACCGCCCGGCCCACGGTGATGGGGCGCTTGGCCACCTTGTTGTCGGCGCCGACCACCAGGGTCGAGGCGCTGCCGTCGGGCGCGCGGGTCACCGCCTGCTGCGGCACCAGGATGGCCCCCTCGTCGACGGCCTCCTGCAGCACCGCGCGCACATACATGCCGGGCATCAGGGTTCGCTCGGGATTGGGAATCACGGCGCGCAAGGTCACGCTGCCGTTGCCGGCGTCTACCGTGACGCCGCTGAAGGTCAGCTTGCCGTCGTGCGGGTAACGCGTGCCGTCTTCCAGCAGCAGCTTGATGGACGCCGAAACGGTATCGACTTTCTGCATGCGCCCGCCCGCCAGCTCGCGCTTGAGGCGCAGCAACTCGCTGCTCGACTGCGTGACGTCGACATACATGGTGTCGAGTTGCTGCACGGTCGCCAGCGCGGTGGCCTGGTTGGCCGTGACCAGCGCGCCAGGCGTGACGCTGGACAGCGACACCCATCCCGACACCGGCGAGGTGATGCGGGTGTAGCCGAGGTTGATGCGCGCCGACTGCTCGGCCGCCTGCGCCACGGCGAGGTCAGCCTCGGCCTGCTGGGCCGCGGCCTGCGTTTCTTCGTTGGCCTGCTGGCTGATCGCGTCGATCTTGACCAGCTCGGCATTGCGTTTGGCGACGGTGCGCGCGGTGGCCAGGGCCGATTCGGCGCGCCGCGTGCCGGCCTGCGCGCTCTGGTAGGCGGCCTGGTAGGTCGCGGGGTCGATCTGGTAGAGCACCTGGCCGGCCTTGACCTGCGAGCCTTCGGTGAACAGGCGCTTTTGCACGATGCCGCCGACCTGGGGACGGATCTCGGCGATCACGGTGGCCGCCGTGCGGCCCGGCAGCTCGGTGCTGAAGGAGATTTTTTCCGTCTTGAGCGTCAGCACGCCGACTTCACGGGGCTGGGCGGCGGCCTTGCCGCCCGCATCGCCCGGAGAACAGGCCGTCAGCGATGCGGCGGCCAGGGTTAGAACAAGAAGCCGGACAGCATAGGTGGGGGAGTTTTTTTTCATGAATCAGCGTTGGACATCCGGCACGCGCAGGCAAGGGCAGACAGGCGCGTTCGGTAGACGGAAAGCCTAGCGCAATAGTTCCGCTGCAGTGCAGCATTGCGTGCAACAGTTCTGTAAAGCTGCCGTCTCTCCGCGCCTTGTTGTATTGCTCCTCCCCCCTCTGGGGGAAGGTTGGGATGGGGGCCGCCGCGCGCGCAGCCGGCTCTCACCCCATAGGAAGAGGGGGAAAAGCACAAAACCCTACAAAGCACCTGACACGAAAACGACACATTGCGCCCCTAGATTCAGCCCAGTCAACTCCGGGACCGATCATGGACGCCATTCGAATCAACACGCTCAGCAAAACCTTCGGCAACGGCCGCAAAGCCCTGCAGGCCATTGACCTGGCCATTGCGCCCGGCGAAATGGTGGCGCTGATAGGCGCCTCGGGTTCCGGCAAATCCACCTTGCTGCGGCACATGGCCGGGCTGATGGCCGGCGACACGCATTCGCAAGGCTCCATCGAAATCCATGGCCGCACCGTGCAGCGCAACGGCAGGATCGCCTCCGACATCCGTTCTGTGCGCTCGGGTGTCGGTTTTGTCTTCCAGCAGTTCAACCTGGTGGGCCGCCTGCCCGTCATCATCAATGTACTGGCCGGCACGCTGCACAAAGTGCCTTTGTGGCGCAGCCTGGCGCGCTGGTTTACGGCCGAGGAAAAAGCGCGCGGCATCGAAGCGCTGCGCCGTGTCGGCATCGCCGAATGCTGGGCGCAGCGCGCCTCCACGCTGTCGGGCGGCCAGCAGCAGCGCGCGGCGATCGCACGGGCCATGGTGCAGGGCGCCAGGGTGGTGCTGGCCGACGAGCCCATCGCCTCGCTGGACCCGGAATCCTCGCGCAAGGTCATGGACATCCTGGCGCGCGTAAACCGTGAAGACCAATGCACCGTGGTGGTGTCGCTGCACCAGGTCAACGTGGCCATCAAATACTGCCCGCGCACCATCGCCCTGCACCAGGGCAAGGTGGTGTACGACGGCCCTTCCGTCGGCCTCACGCCCGCCGTGCTGCGCGACCTGTACGGCGCGGAAGCCGACGACATCCTGTCCCTGGGCGACCATATCTCGAGCCTGGAAGACAAGGTCATCCCCGTCCTCCCCGCCATTCCCGTCCCTCACCTGGCCTGGCCCACGCCGCTGGCGCAGGCCGCCTGAACCCACATCCACCTTTTTTGTTCCCTACCCCCTCAAGGATTCACCATGCTTAAAAAATTCATCAGCGGCCTGGCCGCGGCCACCGTCCTGGCGGTCACGCCTGCCATGGCGCAAGAACTCAAGGAAATCAACTTCGGCATCATCTCCACCGAGTCGTCGCAGAACCTGAAGTCCGACTGGCAGCCCATCCTCGACGACATGGCCAAAAAGACCGGCCTCAAGGTCAACGCCTTCTTCGCCTCCGACTACGCGGGCATCATCGAAGGCATGCGCTTCAACAAGGTGCACGTCGCCTGGTACGGCAACAAGTCGGCCATGGAAGCGGTGGACCGCGCCGGCGGCGAGGTGTTTGCGCAGATGGTGAATGCCGACGGCACCCAGGGCTACTACTCGCACCTGATCGTCAACAAGGACAGCCCGCTCAAGACGCTGGACGACGTGTTCAAGAACGGCAAGAACCTGTCCTTCGGCAACGGCGACCCCAATTCGACCTCGGGCTTCCTGGTGCCCGGCTACTACGTGTTTGCCAAGAACAAGATCGACTCCAAGACCTTCTTCAAGGTCTCGCGCGGCGCCAACCACGAGAGCAACGCCCTGGCCGTGGCCAACAAGCAGGTCGACGTGGCCACCTGCAACAGCGAGGTGATGGAGAAGGTCAAGGAGCGCCAGCCCGAGAAGTTCGCCGAGATTCGCATCATCTGGACCTCGCCGCTGATCCCGCTGGACCCGCTGGTGATGCGCAAGGACGTGCCCGCAGGCACCAAGAAAAAGATCCAGGATTTCTTCTATACCTACGGCAAGGACAGCCAGGTGGAAAAAGACAACCTGATGAAGCTCTCCAAGCTGTCGGCCTTCAAGCCTTCGACCAACGCGCAGTTGATCCCCATCCGCCAGCTGGAACTTTTCAAGGACCGCAACAAGTTTGAAGCCGACGCCGGCATGGCCGCCGCCGACAAGCAGCTCAAGATCGCCGAGATCGACAAGAAGCTTGCCGAACTCAGCCAGCAATAAGATGCGTTCCCCTTACGGCCACCGATACGTGAAAGCACCGGCATGAGCGCCCCCTCGACTCCGCTGGCGGTGGCGCCGCTGCAGGTGGACGTCCCGAAGTCCAGCCTGCTGGGCATGCTGGCCTGGGGCGGCTTGATCGCCGTGCTGGCCGCGTCCTGGCAGGGCGCGGACATGCGCCCGCTGGACCTGGTGCGCGACTCCAGCAACATGGCGAAATACGCGGCGGATTTTTTCCCGCCCAACTTCAGCCAGTGGCAGTTTTACCTGAAGGAAATGCTGGTGACGCTGCAGATCGCGGTGTGGGGCACGGCGCTGGCCGTGGTGTTCGCCATCCCGCTGGGTTTGCTGTCGTCGGCCAACATCGCGCCGGCCTGGGTGCGGCAGCCGGTCAGGCGCATGATGGACGCGGCGCGTGCCATCAATGAAATGGTGTTCGCGATGCTGTTCATCGTGGCCGTGGGCCTGGGGCCGTTTGCCGGCGTGTTGGCCCTGTTCGTGCACACCACGGGTGTGCTGGCCAAGCTGTTCTCGGAAGCGGTGGAATCCATCGACGCGCAGCCGGTGGAAGGCATACGCGCCACCGGCGCCAATGCGCTGGAGGAAATCGTCTACGGCATCATCCCGCAGGTGCTGCCGCTGTGGATTTCCTACTCGCTGTACCGCTTTGAATCCAACGTCCGCTCGGCTTCCGTGGTGGGCATGGTGGGCGCCGGCGGCGTGGGCGTGATCCTCTGGGAAATCATCCGCGGGTTTCAATACGCCGAAACCTGCGCCGTGATGATCATCATCGTGGTGACCGTGACCCTGATAGACCTGGTCTCGGCACGCATACGCAAAGCACTCGTCTAGGGAGCAGCTTCATGGCCTTGCAGATAGCGCAGATCACCGAATTGTTTCTGGTGCAGGGCGCCGTGCGTTATGGCGCCGAAGCCATCAGCCAGCAGCAGCACGCCCTGCAGTGCGCACACCTGGCCGAGCGGGCCGGCAGCCCGGACGAACTGGTCGCCGCGGCCCTGCTGCATGACCTCGGTCATTTGCTGCCCCGGTCCGCGCCCAAGGCCGCGGGCATTGACGACCTGCACCAGTACATGGCCATTCCGTTTTTGCGCGGCGTGTTCGGCGAGGGGGTGCTGGAACCGGTGCGCATGCACGTGGATGCCAAGCGTTACCTCTGCCACATCGATGAATCCTATTGGGCCGGCCTGTCGCCGGCGTCGCAGCGTAGCCTGGAGCTGCAGGGCGGCGCGTTTTCGGCGGAAGAGGCAGCCGCCTTTATCGCCCAGCCCTTTGCCGCCGACGCGGTAGCGCTGCGCCGTTGGGATGACCTGGCGAAAGACCCCGCCGCCACGCCGCCCGGCTGGGCGCACTATGTGGCGGTGCTGGAACGCGCCTGCAGGGTTTCTGTCGCAGCCTGAACTGCCAGGTAGTTGGCCAGGCGCTGCCCGGCCACCGCGAGTTCCGCATCATTGACGATCACACAATCGGCCTGCATGCCGGTAAAGCGTGTGTTGCGCGCCAGCCTTTCGGTGACCGCGCTCGCCGCATCCCGGCCGCGCTGCGCCAGGCGCTCCGCCAGCTGGTTCTGGCCAGCGGTAATCTGCACCACACGCAGCCCGGGCGACGGCGCCAGGCTGTTGACGTGCTCGCGTGAGCCGTTGACCACCACGATGCGCCCGGCTTCCACCTCGTCGGCATAGTGCCGCGAAATGCCGTAATAAAAGCCGTGCGCCTGCCAGTGCCAGCTCAGGCCGCCCGCTTGCAGCACCGCGAGGAAGTCGGCCTCCGCCACCGGGTCGTGCTCCGATCCCTGCTGCGCGGGGCGCGTCACCATGCGGCGCGCGAACACGATGTCTTGACGCGATGAAAGCATTTCCCTGGCCGACGCGATCACGCTGTCCTTGCCGGCGCCCGAGGGGCCGCAGACAAAAATCCAGGAGCCGCTCATGCGTGCAGCTTCAGGTCGATGAGCCGCAGGAAGGGGTCGCCGGGCGACCTTTCGACAAACAGGCAGAGCCGGTCCAGCAACAAGGGGGCGCTTGCATTGAGGCGGGCGACTTGCGGCGCCACGGCGTCGATGACACTTTGCGCCGTCGCCGGATCGACGGGGCCTGTCAGCGTCATGTGGAAACGGAAACGCTCCATCACATGGGGATAACCGTAGAGGTCCAGCAACTCGACGCCGCGCGCATCGAGAAGGTCCACACGGCGGCGCGCGCGGTCGGCTTCGCCCAGCGGCGCGCGCAAATCATCAAGTTCACGCACGCAGGCCGCGGCCAGTTCCTGCAAGCCCGCGGGTTGGCCATCGGGTACCAGCGCCACAAAATCACCAAGCGCGGTCACGCGCAGGGGGCCAAGCGCCACGGGCTTTAGCGTGGAAGCCAAAGCGTTCAAGCGCCGCATCAGGCCGGTTTCATCACAGCCGGCCGCCAGCCGCAAAGGGGCCTTGAGCGTGGCGTGGAAGCCATAGCGCCTGGGTTCCTGCGTGATCTGTGCAAAGGCCTGCGGCGCCAAACCGTCCAGCGCGGGCTGGGGCAGCACGCTGTTGTCGTATTCGTCGCGGCCCAGCCAACGGGCGCCGAACTCGCGCCAGGGCGAGTATTTGTCGGGCGCGAAATAAACGGCGTAACGCGGGCCCATCATTCCGCTCCTGCTATTTCATCGGCGCCGGAATTCACCACCAGCTGCACACGGTCGCCGCAGAACACCGTCTCACCGTACTTGATGGGACTGCCCTCCATGTCGGCGTCCAGGCATTCCACGCACAGCAGCGGCCGCGTGACGGGCTGCTTGAGCAGGCGGGCGGTTTCTTCCGACGGCATCTGGGTGGTGATGCGGCTTTCCGCGCGCACGTAGTCCTGCACACCGAAGTGGCGCAGGATTTCGGTGGTGCGCATGCCGGTGTTGAGCATGTCGAGCAGGCCGGCGAAACGCAGCGCGGGGTAATAAGCCGTGCCCAGGCCTATAGGCTGGCCGTTGGCTTCGTCGAGCATCTCCACCATCAGCACCTTGGCGCCCTTGGTGAGCTTGAGTTCATGCGCCGCGCGCTCGGGCGCCGGCATTTCGCGGGCCGTCAGCAGCAGCTTGCTGGGCAGCAGGCCCTGGCGCAGCAGGTTTTCAGTGAAGCGCGTGCGGCGCGAGAGCACGTAGTCGAGCAGCTCGTGCTGGATGAACATGCCGCGCCCCGGCTCTATGCGCACCAGGCCGTCCGACTGCAGTGCGGCCACGGCCTGGCGCAACGTATGGCGGTTCACGCCGAAGCGCGTGGCGAGTTCGTTTTCGCTGGGCAAACGCCCCGTGTCCGTGAAGGCTCGGTCGCGGATTTCGGTGCTCAGCGTATCGGCAATCTGCTTCCAGACGGCGACACCGCTGCGCCTGCCTGGAGCACTTGAAAGGGTGCGTTCGCTTGTCATCATTTGGTCATGTTGCCCGGTTGAACTAGGACCTGTTGACACCCACAGCGGGTGTTTATTGGCCACCCTTCAACTCTAGTAACTGATTTAGACATCCGTATGACAAACCCGTCCATGGACACACACAACGCGCCGCGCCAACGCTGGCTGTCGGTGCTGGCGCGCGCCGAAAAGCCGGCGCTGGAACAAGCCGCCGCCGCGCTCGGTGAACTGCCGCCGCTGGAGCACGTGCGCCAGCCGGAGCCCGGCATGGTGATGCTGCGCGGCCGCGTGGGCGGCACCGGCGACGCCTTCAACCTGGGCGAAGCGACGGTGACACGTTGCGCCTTGCGTGTGGGCGCGGGCGCG
The DNA here is from genome assembly GCF_943369675.1 of Polaromonas sp. YR568. Classification (GTDB taxonomy): domain Bacteria; phylum Pseudomonadota; class Gammaproteobacteria; order Burkholderiales; family Burkholderiaceae_C; genus Polaromonas. Next base: position 70,862 of record NZ_CALROB020000011.1, read on the forward strand.
CTGGGCGTGGGTTATGCGCTGGGGCGCGACAAGCGAAAGGCCGAGCTGATTGCGCTCTTTGATGCGCTGCTGCAGGACCCGGCGCGGCAGGCAGCGATTCAGCGCGATGTGGTGGACATGCTGGCTGATCAACAGGCCGCACGGCGCGATGCGGCCGGCCGTTCGGCCGCCGCCTCCAAAGTTGAATTCTTCACCATGGTCAGGGGCGAGGCATGAGCACGCAACAAACACAACAACAACTCAGCGCGGGTTTTGCCGACGCCGTGCACGATGCGCAAAACGCGTTTCGCGGCCTGCTCGACGCGCTGTCGCGGCCGGGCCGGCGCGTCGCCATCGGCAGCCCCGTCAAGGGCTTGGCCCTGGGCGCCGCCATGTCGCACCTGCTGCTGACGCTGACCGATGACGACACGCCGGTGTGGTGGCAGCAACATGACGAGGCCAGCATCGGCTGGCTGCGCTTTCACACCGGCGCAAGCCTGGCCGCCACGCCGGAGCTTGCCGCCTTCGCGGTGGTCACCGACGCGGGTGCCCTGCCGGCGCTGGAGGCCTTCGCGGCCGGCTCGCTCGAGTCGCCCGAACATTCCGCGACCTTGCTGGTGGAGGTGGCTTCGCTGGACGGCGGCCCCGCCGTCGAATGGCGCGGCCCCGGCATACAGGACATGCAGACGGTACGCATCGCCGGCCTGCCCGACAAGTTCTGGGCGCACTGGCAGGCCAACCATGCCGCGTTTCCGCAAGGCATCGACATTGTTTTCACCTGCGCGGATGCCGCGCTGGGTTTGCCGCGCACCACGCGTGTGCGGCGTCTGGAAGGGATCTAGCATGTACGTTTCCGTCAAGGGCGGCGCGGCCGCCATCGAAAACTCCTGGCGCCTGCTGGCCGAACAACGCCGCGGCGACACCTCGCTGCCGGAACTGTCGGTGGCGCAGATACGCGAACAGCTTCCGCTGGCGGTGGACCGCGTGATGTCCGAGGGTTCGCTGTATGACCGAGAACTCGCCGCGCTGGCCATCAAGCAGGCCGGCGGCGACCTGGTTGAAGCCATTTTTTTGCTGCGCGCCTACCGCACCACCTTGCCGCGCTTCGGCTACAGCCTGCCCATGGACACGGCGCGCATGCAGCTGGTGCGCCGCGTCTCGGCCACCTTCAAGGACGTGCCGGGCGGCCAGGTGCTGGGCCCCACCTACGACTACACGCAGCGCCTGCTCGACTTCGCGCTGCTGGCCGAAGGTGGCGCCGACGTGGCCAAAGAAATCCCCACGGCCACGCAAGCCATGCCGGCCAGCATGCCCCGCGTCAACGAATTGATGGCACGCGAAGGCCTGATGGAAACGCCACGGCCTTTGTCGGACGGCGAGCCCGGCGACCTGACGCGCGAGCCGCTGATGTTTCCCGCGGAACGGCCGCTGCGCCTGCAGGCGCTGGCGCGCGGCGACGAAGGCTGGCTGCTGGCGCTCGGGTATTCGACCCAGCGCGGTTACGCCAACTCCCATCCCTTCGCCGGCGAGATACGGCGCGGCAGCGTGTCGGTGGAGATTCTTCCCGACGAACTGGGCTTTGCCATCGACATCGGCGACGTTGAGGTGACCGAGTGCCAGATGATCAACCAGTTCGCCGGCAACCGCGAGGTGCCGCCGCAGTTCACGCAGGGCTACGGCCTGGCCTTTGGCGGCGGGGAACGCAAAAGCATGGCCATGGCGCTGGTGGACCGCGCCCTGCGCGCGCGCGAACTCGGCGAGACGGCCACCGCGCCGGCGCAGAACGAGGAGTTTGTGCTTTCGCATGCCGACAGCCTGGAAGCCTCGGGTTTTGTGCAGCACCTGAAGCTGCCGCATTACGTGGACTTCCAGTCGGAACTGGAGCTGGTGCGCAAACTGCGCGCCGCCCATGCGCAGGAAAGAGACGCCGAACAGCAGGCTCAGGCCCTGCAGAAAGCAGCATGATGGACGAGAACTACAACTTCGGTTTCCTCGACGAGCGCACCAAAAAAATGATACGGCGCGCCATGCTCAAGGCCGTCGCCATACCGGGCTACCAGGTGCCTTTCGGCTCGCGTGAAATGCCTTTTGCGTATGGCTGGGGCACCGGCGGCGTGCAGGTCACCGCCAGCATCATCGGCAAGCGCGACGTGCTCAAGGTGATAGACCAGGGCGCGGACGACACGACCAACGCGGTCAACATACGCCGCTTCTTCGCGCGCACCACCGGCGTGGCCACCACCGACAAAACCGCGCAGGCCACCATCATCCAGACCCGCCACCGTATCCCGGAAGCGGCGCTCACCGAAGCCCAGGTCATCGTCTACCAGGTGCCCATGCCGGAGCCCATGTTCCGCCTGGAGGCGCGCCGCCGCGAGACCATCACCATGCATGCGCTGGCCGAGTACGGCCTGATGAACGTCAAGCTGTATGAAGACATCGCGCAGCTGGGCGCGATCTCCAAAACCTATGACTACCCGGTGCTGGTGAACGAGCGCTACCTGACCTCGCCCTCGCCCATCCCCAAGTTCGACAACCCCAAGATGCACATGAACCCTGCCCTGCAGCTGTTCGGCGCGGGGCGCGAAAAACGCATCTATGCGATCCCGCCCTACACCGCCGTGCGCAGCCTCGATTTTGAAGACCACCCGTTTGAAGTGCAGCGCTGGGAGCATGCCTGCGCGCTGTGCGGCTCCGGCGAAAGTTTTCTCGACGAAATGATCGTGGACGACGAAGGCAGCCGCCTGTTCGTCTGCTCGGACAGCGATTTTTGCGGCGAGCGCCGCGACGCCGGCCATGTCGGCACGCAGCAATCGGTGCGCCTGCGCGACGTGCTGGCGTCGGAAAAGGCTGCATGATGAACAAGCAGCTGCTCTTATCCGTGCGCGGCGCCGGCAAAAACTTCATGCAGGGCAACCGCCCGCGCTGGGCCTGCCGCGACGTGAGTTTTGACCTCTATCCCGGCGAAGTGCTGGCGGTCGTCGGCGAGTCCGGCTCCGGCAAGTCCACGCTGCTGCGTTTGCTGGCGTCCCGCCTGGCCTGCGACGAAGGCTCGGTGCATTACAACCTGCGTGATGAAGCCGGTGCCGTAGCGGCGCAGGACATTGAAGGCCTGGTGAACCTGGCCGGCCTCTCCGAAGCGCGCCTGCGCTGGCTGGCCCGCACCGACTGGGGTTATGTCGAGCAGCATGCGCGCGACGGCCTGCGCATGAACGTCTCGGGCGGCGCCAACATCGGCGAACGCATGATGGCCCTGGGCAGCCGCCATTACGGCAAGCTGCGCGGCGAGGCGCTGGACTGGATGGAGCGCGTCGAGCTTGACGTGGCGCGCATCGACGACCTGCCCGGCACCTATTCGGGCGGCATGCAGCAGCGCCTGCAGATTGCCCGCAACCTCGTCACCCATCCGCGCCTGGTCTTTATGGACGAGCCCACCACCGGGCTGGACGTGTCGGTGCAGGCGCGGCTGCTGGACCTGCTGCGCGAGCTGGTCGACCAGCTGCAGCTGGCGGCCGTCATCGTCACCCACGACCTGGCCGTGGCCCGCCTGCTGGCGCACCGCATGCTGGTGATGAAGGACGGGCTGGTGGTCGAACAAGGCCTGACCGACCGCGTGCTGGACGATCCGCAGCACCCGTACACGCAACTGCTGGTGTCTTCAGTGCTCACGCCCTGAGATCCATCCCTGCCCTCCTCATTTGTGACGACCACCATGACCGCCCTGCTTGAAACCCAAGACCTGTCCAAAACCTTCACGCTGCACGGCCGCGGCGGCCTGCAGCTGCCCGTGTTCGCCGGCATCAACCTGAGCGTGCGCGCCGGCGAATGCCTGGCGCTGACTGGCCACTCGGGCAGCGGAAAAAGCTCGCTGCTGCGCTGCCTCTACGGCAACTACGCCGCCACCGCCGGCGAGGTGCGCATACGCCACGACGACACATGGCTCAGCCTCTCGACCGCCGCGCCCCGCGAGGTGCTGGAAGTGCGGCGCCGCAGCCTGGGGTATGTGTCGCAGTTCCTGCGCGTGATCCCGCGCGTCTCGACGCTGGACATCGTGGCCGAGCCGCTGCGCCGGCTGGGCGTGGCGGCGCAGGAGGCGCGCGACCAGGCCGCCCTGTGGCTGGCGCGGCTGAACCTGCACGAGCGCCTGTGGCATTTGCCGCCGGCGACTTTTTCGGGCGGCGAGCAGCAGCGCGTGAACATCGCGCACGGCCTGATCGCCGGCCACCCGGTGCTGCTGCTGGACGAGCCCACGGCCTCGCTGGATGCGGACAACCGCCGCGTGGTGGTGGAACTGATCCACGCGGCGCGCGAACGCGGCGCCGCGGTGGTGGGCATTTTTCATGACGACGAAGTGCGCGAGGCCGTGGCCAGCCGCTGCTTTGACGTCGAACAGCATAGGCAAGCGCTTTAAACCGGAACACATCCCATGACACAACGCATCATCAAAAACGCAAAAATCGTCACTGCCGATGAGGAGTTCACCGGCTGCATGGTGATTGAAGGCGGCACCATACGCGCCATCGAACGCGGCGACACCTCGGTGCCCGCCGCCGAGGACTGGGCCGGCGACTGGCTGCTGCCCGGCCTGGTCGAGCTGCACACCGACAACCTCGAAAAACACCTGGTGCCGCGCCCCGGCGTGATCTGGAACGCGCATTCCGCCACCGTGATGCACGACGCCCTGTGCGCGGCGGCCGGCATCACCACCGTGCTGGATTCCGTGGTCATCGGCGACATGGACCAGGGCGGCGCGCGCAGCCAGACCCAGCACGTGGCCATCCAGGCCCTGCACGCCTGCCGCGGCGAGGAGCTGCTGCGCGTGGAGCACCTGCTGCACCTGCGCTGCGAAGTGTCGGCGCCCGACATCGTGGAGGTGTTCGAGCGCTACGCCGACGACACGCTGCTGGAGCTGGTCAGCGTGATGGACCACACGCCGGGCCAGCGCCAATGGCGCGACCTCACGAAATACCGGCGCTACGCCGAGCGTTTCGGCAGCTTCGGCGATGCCGAGTACGACGCCATGATCGCGGAGCGCCAGGAGCACCAGATCCGTTACGCCATTCCCAACCGCGCCGCCGTGATCGCCGGCAGCCATGCCCGCAGCCTGCCGCTGGCCAGCCACGACGACACCGAAGTCGACCACGTCGAGCAGGCCAGCGAGGAGCGCATTCGCATCTCGGAATTCCCGACCACGGTGGCGGCGGCCCAGGCCGCGCGCGCCGCGGGCATTGCCATCGTCATGGGCGGGCCCAACCTGGTCAAGGGCGGCTCTCACTCCGGCAACGTGTCGGCGGCCGAATTGGCGCGGCTGGATCTGCTGGATATTTTTTCATCGGACTACGTGCCCGCCAGCCTGCTGCAGTCGGCCTTTTTGCTGCGCGACACGGTGGGCTGGAGCCTGCCCAAGGCAGTCAGGACGGTGACACGCAACCCGGCGCGCGCCATCGGCCTCCATGACCGGGGCGAACTCGCGACCGGCCTCAGGGCCGACCTGATACGCGTGAAGATGAGCGGCAATATGCCCATCGTGCGCGGGGCCTGGCACATGGGTGTGCGGGCGTTCTAGGCGCCACTCAAAAAGCCCTCCTGGCGTTGTTGCGCCGCCTTGCCGTGCTGGAGCACTGTCTGCGGCGACGCGCCTAGCCAGGACCGCTTCGCTGGGCTTTGTGAGCGGCGCCAAGCCCTGTTTTTTTTAGGTTGCAGGCGCGACGGAAGCCCCTTCTATCTTGTGCTCCACCAAAGCCCCGGCGACAAAACCCGTGGCCTTCATCTCTTCGACAAAAAGGTGCAGCGCTTTCGCCGCGACCTCGCCCCGTGTCTTGGGTGTGCCCATGGCCTGCTGGATCACCATGAAGCGGCCCGGCAGCAGGCGAAGGCCTGTGTGCTTTTTCGCATCAAGCTCCAGCTGCTGCTTCACGCCGGCGGCGACGTCGATGTTCTGCGCCACAAAGGTCTCCACCACCGTCGGTGAACTGGGCGCCCTGACGATGCTCGCGTGTTGGAGTTCACGGCTCAGGTACAGGTCGTAGGCGCTGCCCAGCCCGACGGTGACCGTCACGCCGGCTTTGTCGACTTCTTCGTTGCGCGTGATGGGCGACGAATCGCGCACCAGGTAACAGCCTTCAATCAGCACATAAGCCGCCGTGAAGGCAATGCTGGCGCCGCGCAGGGGGTCGATGGCAAAGAAGCCGATGTCCGCCTTGTCGTCACTGACCGCCTGCACGGACTTGCCGGCAGTGTCGAACACCACGAACTCGACCGGCACGCCCAGCCGCCCGGCAAAAGCCCTGGCCAGGTCCACCGACACGCCCGTGGGGTCGCCGCCGGGCGGGCCGGCCTTGGCCAGGATGGGGTTGCCCAGGTTGATGGATGCGCGCAGGACGCCAGTGGGGGTGAAAGCCTTGACGAGGGCGGCATCCAGGGCCATGGGAACTCCTTCAGGAATTAAGCGATTCCGCCTTTATACCTGTGGCCGGTACAGGCTCACGCCGTTGCTCCACAGCGCCTTGCGCGCCAGCTCGGGGCCGAGCACGTCCTTGACCAGTTGCAAATCGGACGCGGCAAAGGGGCGTTTGGCGCGGGTGGAGGGCATGTCGGTGCCGAAGACAAGCGCATTCGGGTTGCGCCTGGCAATCGCTTCCAGCGCCTTGGGCACGTTCATGTCGACACGGCCGAAACCGGTGGCCTTGATGCGCGCGCCGGCGTCGACCAGGTCCAGCACCACGGGCAGGCCGGCTTCGGTCATGCCGAGGTGGTCGATGACGATTTGCGGCAGCTTGGAGAGCTTGGCGACGTGCGGGCGCAACGCGGCGGCATCGGCATAGATTTCCGAATGCCAGCCGCCCACGGCATGCACGCGGGTGGCCAGGGCCACGATGTCGTCGACGCTGTCGATGCGGCCGCGGAAGATGTTGAAGCGCAGGGCCCTAACGCGCAGTGCCGCCAGGCTGGCGACTTCGGCGTCGGGGATGTTGGGCGGCACCTGCGTGACGCCGACCCAGCGCGGGCCGAGCTCCTTGAGCGTGGCGCGCAGATAGGTCTGGTCGAAGCCGTGGAAGGAGCCCGAGACGATGGCGCCCGAAGTGACCTTGAGCGGCGCGGTATCGGCCAGGTATTGCGTGAGCGGAAAAGGCGGCGGCGTGTAGCCCTGGTTTTCAATGATGGGATAGCGCGGGTCGATGATGTGGCAGTGCGAATCAAAGACCTGGTCTTGCGCGGCGACGCTGGCGCAGCCGGTGAGCGCATGGGAGGCCGCGGCGGCGGCGAAACCGGCCAGCAGGTGGCGGCGATTGAGTTGCATGGATGTCTCCTTTGTTATTGAAGTGCCGAACTGGCACGGGCGAGAACGGAAGCAATGCGGCGGGCGACCCTGCCGGGCGCCTCCATCGGTGTGTAGTGGCGCAGGCCGTCGAGCACGGCCAGCTCGGCGCCTGGCAGACGGCCCATGATGTCCTGCGACATGGCCAGCGGCGTCGCATAGTCGGACTCGCCCACGACGACGATGGCCGGGCCGGTGTAACGGCTGATGCGTTCGCGCTCGTCGGCGCGGCCCAGCATGCGGCAGCTTTCCGCGTAAGCGTTCACGTCGTTGCGCAGGAAGACCTCGACCGCGCCGGCCAGCACCTCGGGGCTGGACTCCGCGAAGCCCGGGCTGAACCAGCGCTCGGCCTGGAAGGGGATCAGCGAAGCCAGGCCTTCGCGCAGCGCGCGTTGCGCCCGGCCTTCCCAGGCGCCGGGTGCGTCGTCGCCATACCAGGCGGTGGTGTCGATGACGCTGAGGCTGGCCACGCGCTGCGGGTAGAGGCCCGCGAAAGCCAGCGCCACCGTGCCGCCCATGGAGCAGCCCACCACATGGGCGCGGGCGGCGCCCAGGCTGTCGAGCACCTGCGCAAGGTCGTTCGCGAACCGGGCCGTAGTGTAAGGGCCCGCCGGCTTGCCGGACGCGCCATGTCCCCGGCAATCCAGGGCGTAGAGGGTGGCCTCCGTGCCCAGCCTGTCGGCCACGCCTTGCCACATGCGGGCATCCATGGCGAGCGCGTGCAGGAAGACAAGGGGCTCGAGGTCCGCGCGCCCAGGGCGCAGCGTGTGCAAGGCCAGCACACAACCGTCGCTGGCGGTGATCATGTGCGGCGCCGTCATCGTTGGCAGGGAACTCATTCCGCGCGCGCGCCCGACTTGGCGACCTGCGCGCGCCAGAAGGCCAGGTCGTTGACCATCTTGGCGTCGAGTTCGGCGGGTGAACTGGTGGCGACTTCAAAACCGTCGTCGCCGAGTTTCTTTTGCAGCTCGGCATTGGCCAGCACGGTGCGCACGTCGGCGGCGATCTTGTTGCGCACGGCCACAGGCGTGGCCTTGGGCGCCATGATGCCGAACCAGGTGTCGACCTCATAGCCCGGCAGGGTCTCGCCCACGGTAGGGACCTGGGGCAATATCTTGAGCCGCTTCGCGGACGACACGGCCACCGCCTTGATGCGGCCGCTGCGTATCAGCGCAATGCAGGCCGGCAGCCCGGTGGAGACCAGCTGGATCTGGTCGCCCATCAGGTCGGCGAGGGCCGGGCCGCCGCCGCGGTAGGGCACGTGGGTCAGCTGTTTTGCGCCTTCGCGTTTCATGAGTTCGGCCGCGAGGTGGCCCGGCGAGCCGGCGCCGGCCGTGCCGTAATTGAGCGGCTCCCTGGCGGCCAGCACGTCCTTCATGCTGGCGATGTTGGCCTTGGGGCCGCTGACCAGCACCTGCGGCGCCCGGGCCAGCAGGGCCACGCCGGCCAGGTCGCGTATCGCGTCGAAAGGCGGCTTGGGATACAGCAAAGGATTGGCCAGCACGCCGTCGCCCCATAGCAGCAGCGTGTAGCCGTCGGCCGGCGCGCCGATCACGAACTGCGCGCCAATGTTGCCGCCCGCGCCGGCGCGGTTCTCGATGACGACGGGCTGCTTCCAGAGTTCACCCAGGCGTATGCCCAGGCCGCGCGCAATCACGTCAAAACTGCCGCCCGGCGGGAAGGGCACGATGATCCGAACCGGCTTGTCGGGGAAAGCGGCTTGCGCCATGGCGCCGCCGGATGCGCAAACGGCCAGGCCGGCCGCAGCGGCCAGCAAAAGCCTTCTGGATGTGTTCATGGGTTTGTCTCCTGTTCAATGTCGGATGCGGCCGTGCACGTTGACCTGAATCAACAACACCTATACAGGAGTATAGATGTAACGCAGTGCCTTAACATGGGGGCAACCCTTACTTCACCCCAGGAAAAAACTTGCCCACGCCCCACGATCCCCGCCTGCCCCGGCATCTCCAGGTCAAGGACGAACTGATGCGGCGCATCGCGGACCGCGCCTGGAAAACCGGCGAAGCCCTGCCGGGCGAAGAAAAGCTGGCGCTGGAGTTCGCGATTTCGGTCGGCACCATGCGCAAGGTGATGCAGGGCCTGGTGCAGGACGGCGTGCTGGAACGCATACACGGCAAGGGTACTTTTGTAAGCCGGAGTTTCGAGCGCAGCTCCATGCTGCGCTTCGTGCGCTTCCGGGAGCCCGGCACCGTCGAGCTGCCGACCGCGAAGATCCTCACCATGGAAGTGCGCAAGGGCGAGGCGCAGGCGAATGCCAAACTGGGCCTGGCGCCCAACGACAAAACCATCTACCTGCACCGCTCGCGCTCTTACGGCGACGAGGTGGTGCTGGTGGAGCACATCTGGCTGCCGCAAGGCCGCTTCGCCAAGCTGCTGCCCTATTTGCAGAAAGAATCGCCGCCCCTGCTCTACCCGGTGTACGACGCGGTCTGCGGCGTGGTGGTGTTCCGCGCGGTCGACGACCTGGCCATGGACAGCCTGCCCAAGGAAGACGCGAAGATTTTCAAGGTCGCCAGCAAGTCGCCGTGCATGCGCATTGAACGCTCCATGACGGAACACGGCGGCGCCGTCATCGAATGGCGGGTGTCTTATGTGCCGGCCGACCGGTTTCACTACACGGTGGAGATTCGTTAAGCCTGGGCCGCGCCTTGTTAGCGATACAAAGCCGGCAGACACAAGCCAACCGGCCATCGTTTCCAGCATTCCCTAGATGCACTGAAGCGCCGCAAGTTTGCTGTTTATCCATTGGCCGTATAAACTTCAATTTCTAAAAAACTACGGCCAATGGACTATCTCCCCCTTTCCGACAACGCCGCCAGGCAACTCATCGACTCCACCACAGTGTTCGATGAGTTCGTGCGCGTCCAATCCCAAGCGCGTAACTATGCCGGAGGCATGTACTGGAAGCGCCAGGGTGATTACGAATACCTGGTTAAAACCCAGCCGGACAATCGGCAGGCCCGAGTGGGGCCGCGCTCTGCCGAAACTGAAAAAATCCACAAAGAGTTCACAGCCCGTAAACGCCAGGTAGAAGCGCGGCTGAAATCCCTGCGCGATGCGTTGAAGGATGCCGAGCGCCTGAACAAGGCCCTGAAGGTGGGGCGTGTCCCCTCACCCGTGATCGCTGTATTGCAAGCCATCGAAGACGCTGGCCTGGGCCAGCATTTCACCGTGGTGGGCACGCATCCGCTGTATGCGTATGAGGCTGCCGCCGGGGTACGCATTGTGCAGGGCGCCTTGGCAACCCAGGATGTGGATTTGTTGTGGGATGCCCGCCGGCGCGTGCGCTTCATCACGGACATCGGCAAGCAGGACGCTTCGATGCTCAGCGTTCTGCAGCGCGCCGATCCCACCTTTGTGCGCAAGGAAGGCCAGAACGAAACGGCCATCAACGCCAAAGGATTCGAAGTCGACTTTCTGCGCCGGCAGCCCGAAGGCGACGATCCGCACCCCTTCCGCTTTTCGGATGACGAAGGCGACCTGTGGCCGGTGCAGGCGGTGCGTGCTTCAGTGCTGACGAATGCGCCGCGGTTTGAACATGTAGTGATCTCAGCGACAGGACGCATGACGCTGATGCGCACCATTGAGCCTGAGTCGTTTGTGGAGTTCAAGCGCTGGATGGCGAAGAATGCGCCGCAAAGGCCGGAAGCCAAGCGCCGGCGCGACCTGCTGCAGGCGGACATTGTGCAAAAGCTGCTCCAGGAGGGTTTGCTGTTGTCGCGGGCTGCGGCATGATGCGCACTGCAGCACCGTAGCATCGGGGCGTCATATCGGAAAACAGTGGAGCTGTTTAGATGCACCCACCCGAGGTGCCCCGCATCAAGAGCAACCCGGCAGCTTCCGGCATGCGGGCGCATGCCAAAGCCTTGCTAGGCCCGCCGTCCCAGCCGCACCGTGGTCACACCGGGCCGCAGTTGCCGCAGCGAGGGCATAACCAGTACGCAGTCGTCATATGGCGTCACGATGTCGCGGCCCGCATCGGTGGCGATCACGGTGCCCGCCTTGTCCATGGTTTCGCCGCCGGTGAAATTTTCGGTGAAGCTGAAATCCATGGACGTCGCCACCACGCGATCTGTCACCACCACCGGCGCGGGCGGCTCGCGGTCGGGCAGCAACCAGCCGCCCGGTACGTCAAGGCGGGCCAGCGCGCCCGCCTGCACCAGGAAACGCATGAGCGTATCTCGCGCGGCGACGACGGCATGCGGGTGCCAGTGCTGGCCGGCCTCCAGCAACAGCGCGATGCGTTCGCCGTTTTCATCCGCAAATTCGCCGTAGTCGCGCATGCGCACGCCGTCGGCATGGCCGCCGTCCACGATCACCTGCGACGAAGTGCGCAGGGCCTGGGCAAACGCGATGTTGCGCGCCAGGGTGCCCGTCACCAGCAAAGGCGTGCAGGGTTCGTGCATGGAATGCAGGTCCAGCAGGTGCGTGGCGCGGTCCACAAAGGGCCGCAGTTGCCGCGCGCGCTCCAGCTCGGCGCTGCGGCGCGGACCGTCCAGCACATCGGCTGCCCAGACGCGGTTGAAGTCCTCATCGACAAAACGCGAGGCGTCGGGCCGGGCCGGATCGAAACGCTCGAATGCTGCAACGTTGCAAAAGGCCAGCGTGACACGGCCGCGCGCCGGCGCCCAGCCGGCGGCGAGCAGTTCGGCCAGCGCGATGGCGCCCGAGTATTCATTGCCGTGCACCAGCGCCGTGACCAGGATCTCAGGGCCGGGCGCGGCACCCACCCGCTCATGCACGTGGTGCACGCCGGTGCCGGACGCCGACCAGCGCGCGAGCTTGGGCGGCAAGGTAGTGACCGGGTGGTGCATCAGTTCGCCGTCCCGGTGCTGACCGCCTTGTTGACGACCAGGCGCACACGCTGGGTTTCGGCGCGCACAAAGGCGGCCAGCGCCTGGGGCGTTCCGCCTTCGTTGGAGATGCCGGCCTTCTGCAGTTTTTGCCAGACGGCTTCCTCGCGCAGGATGTCGTTGAGTTCGCGGTTCAGCCGCGTGACCATGGGCGTGGGCAGTTTCGCGGGGCCGAAGAGGCCGAACCAGACATTCATGTCATAGCCCTTCAATTTGGGGTTCTCGGCCAGCGCGGGGATTTGCGGCGCGGCGCGCGAGCGTGCGGGCGTGGTGACGCCCAGCGGGATCATCTTGCCCGACTCGATGTGCGGCAGCGCGGAGGACAGCACCGACACGCTGAACTCGATGTTGCCGCCCAGCAGGTCCTGCAGCTGCTGGCCCGCGCCGCGGTAGGGCACGTGGCGGAAGGTGGTGCCGGCCAGCAGGTTGATGAGTTCGCCCGACATGTGCAGCGGCGTGCCTATGCCCGAAGAGGCAAAACTCAGCTGATTGGGTTCGCGCCTGGATTTGGCGATGGCCTCCTCCATGGTCTTGACGCCGGTCTTGGTGTTGGTCACGAAGACCATGGGCGTGATGCCTATCAAGCCCACCGGGGCCAGGTCGGTTTCGCCGTTGTACTTGACGGCGGCATTGAAGAGCTTGGCGATGGACACCTCGCTGCCCGAGCCCAGCAGCAGCGTGTAGCCGTCGGGATTGGCGCTGACGACTTTCTGCGCGCCTATGGTGCCGCCGGCGCCGCCCACGTTCTCAATGACGACCGGCGTGCCCAGGCGTTTGGACAGCGGCTCGGCGATGATGCGCGCGACCAGGTCGACGCTGCCGCCGGCCGGGTAGCCCACCACCAGCGAGATGGGCCTGGACGTGGGCCAGGCCTGGGTCTGGGCCTGCGCCGCGGGCAAGATCGAAAAGGCCGAAAAGGCCAGCAAGGCCAGCAGGGCGCCGCCGAGGTGGCGACGCGGGAAAAAAGAAGGTGTGGGCATAAAGGCTCCTTAGTGGTGGAGCCAGTCTAGGAATTCATCCCCCGGGGCCGCATGCGCATCACGCATGGGCGTATGCGCATGCTCGCTCAGGCGCTAGTGGCGGCCCAGATGCGCTGCACCAGGTCGTTGCGCGGGCTGCGGTTGCGGTACAGCCGTATCTCGAAGCGCACGGCAATCGCCTGCGGGTCGGCCGCCACCAGCCGGCCGCTGCGCAGGTCGTCACCGACCAGCCCGCGCGGCAACCAGGCCAGGCCCACGCCCTGCAGGGCCTGCTCGTGCAGCGATTCGGCGAAGTCCGACTCGGTCACCGTGTGCAGGAAGAGCTCGCGCGCATCGCGGCTCAGCCCGTCCTGCAGGATCTGGCTGAGCGCCAGCGTGGGCGCGTAACCCAGCACCCGGGTCGGTTCGCGCGCCGTGCCGGGCAAGGTGTGCTGCGCCTGGCCGTCGGCGCGCGGCGCACTCACGGCCACCAGTTCCTCGGTGCCCAGCGTGAGGCCCTCGAAGGCCTGGTCGTCCAGCCGCATGGGCAGGCGCGGATGGGTGAAGGACAGCAGGAAATCGGCCGCGCCCTGCTCCAGCGCGGTGGCGCCTTCGTGGATGGAACCGGTGAGTATGCGCAGGCGGAACTCCCCGGCGCCGCGCTTGACGCGCGCCAGCCACGCGGGCACGGTGGTGCGCGACAAGGTGCGGCCGGTGGCCAGCGTGATCCAGTCCAGGCCGCCCTGCGCATGGCGAATGCGGGCCCGCACGTCGGCGAGGCCCGCCACCGCGCGGCGCGCCACCGGCAGCAACTCCTCACCGGCGGCCGTGAGCCCCAGCGGCACCACGGCGCGGTTGACCAGGTCGGCGCCCGCCCAGAGTTCCAGCGCGCGCACGCGGCGCGAGAACTGCGGCTGCGTCACATGGCGCGACTCGGCCGCCCGCGAAAAGCTGCGCTCGCGCGCCAGGGCAATGAAGTCTTCCAGCCATTTATGGTCCACGGCGCGCCTTGTCAGCCAAATGAAGTGATGGTATCGCCCAAGCACGCCGTTTTACCCCGTTTCCCCCTCAACCAGGGGAGCTTGCGCCCTTGTAAAGGGGGCAAGGCACAGCATCGGTGCGTGTAAAATTGCCCAAAACACAAGATGGCTCCGCTGATGCGGGGCCTTGGGGGGGCCCGCTACACGGTGAAATGGTTTGTGATCGGCCCGATCAGGTATTTAAGGTCATCAACCAACGAGTCAGTCTTGCGATTCGAATTCATCCTCCTTGAATGGTCCGCGTATGCCGACGGCCTCACCCATCACCGTGACTGGCTCAGGTGGGCCGAAGGGTTCCCCCAGCTTCCCGGGGCGACGGTAGAAACCGTCCCCGCCCTGACGGAAATGCCCGCCATGATGCGGCGCCGCGTCGACCGCCTGGGGCGCCTGGCCTGCCAGGTGGCCTATTGGTGCGAAGCCGCCGACGACGCGCCCATGGTGTTCGCATCGCGCTACGGCGATGCCACCCGCTCGCTGGCGCTGCTCGGCGACCTGGTGCAGGGCCAGCCCCTGTCGCCGGCCGGATTCGGACTCTCCGTGCACAACGCCATTTCGGCCCTGTATTCGATTGCGCAGGGCCATACCGGCAACACCGTGGTGGTGGCTGCCGGCCGCGCCAGCGTCGCGGCGGCGCTGACCGAAGCCGCCGCCCTGCTGGCGGACGGCGCGCCCGAAGTGCTGGTGGTGTATTACGAAGCCCCCTTGCCGGGCCACTACGCCGAGTTTGAAGACGAGGCCGCCTGCGAATACGCCTGGGCCTGGCGCGTGGCAGTTCCGGGGCATTCGGGATATCCGGGCCGGGATGCTTCGCCGCTGCTGAAGCTGGAACTGTCCGTGGATGAAAGCGGCGGCGCCGCCAACCCCGGTACCGCGGCCTGGCCCGCCGGCCTGGCCGTGCTGCACCACGTGCTGCAGGCCATCGCCGTACCGCAAGCCACCGTGCCCGAAGCGTTGATCCGCCACGACAGGGCGGGCAGCCAGTGGGCCTGGAGCGCCCATGCTTAGGCGCCTGAATTACGCCTGGCGCCTCTTCGCAACCGCGCTGAGCTTTAGCTGCTTCGGGCTGGGCGGCCTGCTGCTGTGGATCGTGGTGTTTCCCGTGCTGTCGCTGTTCATCCGCGACCCCGGACGGCTGTCGATCACGGCGCGCTGGGTCATTCGCCAGTCCTTTCGCGCCTTCGTGGGCCTCATGCACAGGCTGGGCATCTTCACCTATGAGACGCACGGCCTCGAAAAGCTCAACCGCCAGGGGCTGCTGGTGCTGGCCAACCACCCTTCGTTGATCGACGTGGTCTTCCTGATTTCGTTCACTGCGCGAGCCGATTGCGTCGTCAAGGCCGGACTGGCGGCCAACCCGTTCACGCGCGGCGCGGTCCTGGCCGCCGGCTTCATCTGCAACGACACCGGGCCGGCGATGGTCGAGGGCGGTGTGGCCTCGCTGCGCGCGGGCAACAACCTGATCATCTTTCCGGAAGGCACGCGCACACCCGCCAAGGGCTTTCCAGCCACGCTGCGGCGCGGCGCCTCCAACGTGGCGGTGCGGGGCAAGGTCGACGTGACACCGGTGCTGATCCAGTGCAACCCGTCGATGCTGGCCAAGGGCGTGCCGTGGTGGCGCATTCCCGCGCGCCGCCCGCATTTCCGCATTGAAGTGCGCGACGACATGCCCATCGCTTCCGTGGTCGGCAACTGCGGCAGCGAGGCCCTGGCCGCGCGCCGGCTGACGGAACACCTGGCCGACTATTTCACCAAGGAGACGCGCAGTGACCCACGACACGCAAGCGCTTGAGAGCGAGATCAAGGACCTCATCATCAGCGCCCTCGCGCTGGAGGACCTGGCGCCCGCCGACATCGATGCCGCGCAGCCCCTGTTCGTCAAGGGCCTGGGCCTGGACTCGATAGACGCCCTCGAGCTGGGGCTGGCCCTGCAGCGGCGCTACGGCGTCAGCGTTTCGGCCGACTCCGAGGAAACGCGGGGCTATTTCGCAAGCGTGCAGGCGCTGGCCGCATTCGTCGGCTCGCAGCGCACGCGCTAAATCCATTTTGCAAGGACGCCATCATGACCAAAGAAGAAATACTCCAGCGCATCGTGACCATTCTTGTGGAAACCTTCGGCATAGAGGCCGAACGCATCGTGCCCGAAGCCCGGCTGCGCGACGACCTGGACATCGACAGCATTGACGCCGTGGACCTCATGGTGCAGCTCAAGCCGCTGGTGGGGCAACGGCTGCAACCCGAGGCTTTCAAGTCGGTGCGTACCGTCAGCGACGTCGTCGACGCGCTGTACAAACTGACGGCGGGGCACGAGGCGGCCGATGCCTAAATGGCGCGTCGTCAGCGTGCTGCTGGCGCTTGTCACGCTGGCCTATCCGCTGATTGTTTATCTCAGCCTGGGCCGGCTTGAGCCGCGCTGGCTGGCACTGCTGCTGCTGGTCCTGGCGCTGATGCGCCTGGTGGTGAGCCGCACGGCCGTCACCTGGGGCTTCGCGGCCGGGGCGCTGCTGCTGGCCACTTTCAGCTGGGCCGGCAATGCGTGGATGCCGCTCAAGTTCTACCCGGTGGTCGTCAGCGCCGTGCTGCTGGCGCTGTTCGGTGCCAGCCTGCTGCATCCGCCCAGCGCCATCGAACGGCTGGCGCGCTTGCGCGAACCCGACCTGCCGGCCGAAGCCGTGGCCTATACCCGGCGCGTGACGCAGGTGTGGTGCCTCTTTTTTACCGCCAACGGCCTCACGGCATTCGCCACGGCGATCTGGGCCAGCGATGCGCTCTGGACGCTGTACAACGGCTTTGTTTCGTACTGCCTCATGGGCGCGCTGATGGCCGGGGAGTGGCTGGTGCGCCGCCGGGTGCGCGCCCGCATCGCCGCCGCGGCGAATACCGCGCGGGGTTGAGTGACCATGGCTGACTGGTGGTCCCTGAGCGATCTCGCCTGCCGCCCGCCCGACGCGCGGCGCCTGGTGGCCTTGACCGGCGACGGCAAACATGTGTCGCATGCCGACCTGCTTGAAAGAACGGCCTGCTGGCAAGGCGTTTTTTCCGCGCGGCCGCAATCCCACTTCGCCCTCTACTTCAACGACCCCTTCGAGTTCGCGGCGGCTTTGCTGGCGGCCTGGCATGCCGGCAAAACCCCCGTGCTGCCCGGCGATGACCGGCCCGACACGGTGCGTGCCATGCTGGAGGCCGGCTACCTGCTGGCCGGTGATTTGCCCGGCGCGCTGCAGGCCGGCGCCGTGCCGGAAGCGGCCGGGCGGCAGCCCCTGAATCTTTCCGAAGCACGCCTGCGGCTCTACACCTCGGGATCGCAAGGCCAGCCCGAGGCGATCGACAAACGCCTGGACCAGCTGGTGTCCGAAGTGGAGGCGCTGCAAACCGCATTCGGGCCGCTGCTGGCGGGCCGGGATGCGCAGGTCGGCGCACCCACGGTGTGGGCCACGGTCTCGCACCAGCACATTTACGGGCTGCTGTTCCTGGTGCTGTGGCCGCTGGCGGCGGGCCGGCCTTTCGGCGCGCGCCGGCTGCTCTACCCGGAAGACCTCGCGGCCTGCCTGGGCGCCCAGCCTTCCATCATGGTGTCCACCCCCGCGCACCTGAAGCGCCTGGGTGAGCCGCCGAACTGGGAGCAGGCCAGGCACCAGCTGCGCGCCATTTTTTCATCGGGCGGGCCGCTGCCTTTTGAGGTGTCCCAATCAGCCGCCACGATTTTGGGCCGGACGCCCATCGAGGTCTTCGGCAGCTCGGAAACCGGCGGCATCGCCTGGCGCCAGAGCGCGGCCGCGGATCAGCCCTGGCAACCGTTTTCCGACGTGCACTGGCGGCTGGACGGTGAATGCCTGAGCGTGCAATCCCCACGGCTGCCCGACGCTGCATGGTGGACCACCAGCGACCGCGCCGCGCCGGCCGGCGACGGCAGCTTCCGCCTGCTGGGCCGCGTCGACCGTATCGCCAAGATCGAAGAAAAACGCGTATCGCTCAGTGCGGTCGAGCAGCAGCTGCTGGCAACGCCCTGGGTGCGGGAAGCCAAAGCGCTGGTGGTTGACACGGCCGTGGGCGCCCGCGTGGGCGTGGTGGCCGTGCTGACGCCCGCAGGCCGCGAGCAGGAAAACCTGGGCCGGCGCGGCCTGGTTGATTTGCTGCGTGAGGCCTTGTCCAGCCGTGTGGAGGCCGTCGCGCTTCCCCGGCGCTGGCGCTTTGTGGAGGCCCTGCCGGTGAATGCGCAAGGCAAAACGCCGGAGGCCTTGCTGGCGGCGCTTTTCGCACCTCAAGCGCCCGCGGCACGCCCCGAAATGCCCGCCGTGCAATGGCTGGTACGCGGTGAGACAGATGCATTGGCCACGCTTGACATCCATGCGGGCCTGACGGTGTTTGACGGCCATTTTGAGGCCGCGCCTATCCTGCCGGGCGTCGCGCAACTCGATTGGGCGCTGTCGCTGGGGCGCGAATGTTTTGCCCTGCCGCAGCGCTTCGTGCGGCTGGAAGCCCTGAAATTCGTGCGGCCCGTGCAGCCCGGCACGGCCTTGCACCTGGCGCTGCAATTCAAGCCAAGCCTGGCCGACGCCACGCTGTGCAGCCTGAGCTTTCGCCTGTATTCGCATGAGGGAAGGGATGCTTCCAGCGCATCGGCCCCGAACGAACACGCCAGCGGCCGCGCCATCTGGTCGTATGAGCCGGGAGCCGCCCATGCATAAGCCGGTTGCGGTGATCCCCTGTTACAACCACCCAAAAACCATAGGCTCGATGGTGGACGCGGTGCACGCCCACGGCCTCGAGGTGGTGGTGGTTGACGACGGCAGCGACGCGGCCTGTGCCAAAGTACTGGACGAACTGGCCGCCGCGCAAGGCGCCGGCATGGTGCTGCTGAGGCTCACCCACAACCAGGGCAAGGGCGGCGCGATGATGGCCGGCCTGCGGCACGCGCTCTCGCTGGGCTACACGCATGCGCTGCAGATCGACGCCGACGGCCAACATGAGGCGGCGGACATCCCGAAATTTCTCGCGGCCTCGGCCGTGCAGCCCGATGCCGTGGTCTGCGGTGTGCCCGTTTACGACGATTCGGTCCCCAAGGCCAGGCTCTACGGGCGCTACGCCACCCACGTCTGGGTGTGGATCAACACACTGTCGCTGGACATCACCGACTCCATGTGCGGCTTTCGCGTCTATCCGCTGGAGCCCGTCGTCAAGCTGTTCAACCAGGCACGCCTGGGCCGGCGCATGGATTTCGATTCCGAGCTGCTGGTGCGCCTGCACTGGCGCGGCCTGCGCATCGTCAACCTGCCGACGCGGGTGCGTTACCCGGCCGACGGCATTTCACATTTCCAGCTGGTGCGCGACAACGTCCTGATCTCCGGCATGCATGCGCGCATGCTGGCGGGCATGCTGCTTCGCCTGCCCTTGCTGCTGTGGCGCAAGGTCGCATCGTGATGCAGCCGTCCATCACGCCGCCGGCCGCGCCGCACTGGGCCAGCCTGGGCGAACACACCTTTGTCGCCGGCGTGCGGCTGCTCTTCTGGGTGTACCGCGTGCTGGGCCGCCTGCCTTTTCGCCTGTGCCTGTACCCGGTGGTGGCTTATTACTGGGCGACGCGCGGCGATGCGCGGCGCGCCTCGCTGGACTACCTGCAAAAACTCGAAGCGTCCACCGGCAGCCTGGGCCATGCACCGGCGTGGCGCGACACGCTGCGGCATTTCCTTTCATTCGCCGACGCCATCCTCGACAAGCTGCTGGCCGTGAGCGGCGGCATGCCGCAAGGCAGCCTTCGCAGCGAAGGCGAAGAAGGCCTGGTGGCCCTCTGCGCCCAGGGCCGGGGCGCGGTGATCGTCACCGGCCACATCGGCTGCATGGAGCTGTGCCGCATCAGCGCGGAAAGGCATCGCGGAATACGGCTCAACGTGCTGGTGCACACACGGCACGCGGAGCGCTTCAACCGCATCCTGCAGCAGTTGCACCCCGACAACGAAGTGCGTTTCATCCAGGTCACCGAAGTCAACCCGGCCACCGCCATGCTGCTGGCCGACAAGGTGGCGCAAGGCGAGTTCGTCGCCATCGCCGGCGACCGCGTGCCGGTGCGCCAGAGTATGGCCGTGCCGGCCCGCTTCCTGGGCCACGAAGCGCAATGGCCGGTGGGTCCCTATGTGCTGGCCGCGCTGCTCAAGTGCCCGCTGTATGCCATGGCCTGCGTGCGCGAAGGCGGCATGCAAGGTGGCGACGGCGGCGGCTACACGCTGCGCGTGCAGTGCCTGGCCGAAGAGGTGCGGTTGCCGCGCCATGCCCGCCGTGAAGCGCTGGCCGCGCACGCGCAGCAATTCGCCGGCTGGCTGGAAGTGCTGCTGGCGCGCGCGCCGCTGGCCTGGTTCAATTTTTTCCCCTTCTGGGCGCAGGCCGTTCCCCCGCGCACCGCACAACCTGATCGCGACCATGACCGCTGAACTTGCAGAACCCGTGACTTTTGACGGCCGGCGCCTGGACGTGGAAGACGTCGTCGCGCTGTCGACGCGCGCGCGCCGGGCGGCGCTCGGCCACGCCCCGGCCTTTCGCGCCCGCATCGAACGCGGCGCGGCCTTCCTGGACCGGCTGCTGCGCGAGGACGGCGTGGTCTACGGCGTGACCACCGGCTACGGCGATTCCTGCACCGTCAGCATTCCGCCCGAACTGGTCGCCGAGCTGCCGCACCACCTCTACACCTTCCACGGCATAGGCGCGGGCCGCTGGCTGACGCCCGAAGAAACGCGCGCCGTGCTGGCCGCGCGCCTGGCCTCGCTGTGCCAGGGCGTGTCGGGCGTGAGCTGGGAACTGCTGGTGCAGCTGGAGCAACTGCTGGTGCGCGACTTGCTGCCGCTGATACCGGCCGAAGGCTCGGTGGGCGCCAGCGGCGACCTGACACCGCTGTCTTATGTGGCCGCGGTGCTGTGCGGCGAGCGCGAGGTGCTGTTCGAAGGCCGGCGCCAGCCTGCCGCCGAGGCGCTGGCCCGCATCGGCCTGGCCCCCTTGCGCCTGCGGCCCAAGGAAGCGCTGGCGCTGATGAACGGCACTTCGGTCATGACCGGTCTCGCCTGCCTGGCCTGGGAGCGCGCCGACGGCGTGGCGCGCCTGGCCACGCGACTGACCGCGTGCAACGTCTGGGCCAGCGACGGCAACGCCCACCATTTCGACGAAACGCTTTTTTCGCTCAAGCCGCACGCGGGGCCGCAACTGGTGGCGCGCCGCCTGCGCGAAGACCTGCTGTCCGACCGGCCCGCGCGCAATGAGAGCCGGCTGCAGGACCGCTATTCGCTGCGCTGCGCGCCGCACGTCATCGGCGTGCTCGAAGACGCGATGCCCTGGCTGCGCCAGCTGGTTGAAAACGAACTCAACAGCGCCAACGACAACCCGCTGATAGAGCCCGACGAGGAGCGCGTGCTGCACGGCGGGCATTTCTACGGCGGCCACATCGCGCTGGCCATGGGCACGCTCAAGAACGTGGTCGCCAACGTGGCCGACCTGCTGGACCGGCAACTCGCGCTGCTGGTGGACACCCGTTTCAACCACGGCCTGCCGGCCAACCTGTCGGCGGCCACCGGGCCGCGCGCGGCCATCAACCATGGCCTGAAGGCGCTGCAGATCAGCGTCTCGGCCTGGACCGCCGAGGCGCTCAAGCAGACCATGCCGGCCTCTGTGTTCTCGCGCTCGACCGAATGCCACAACCAGGACAAGGTCAGCATGGGAACCATCGCCGCGCGCGACGCGCTGCGCGTGCTGGAACTGACGGAACAGGTCGTCGCCGCCCTGCTGATCGCCGCGCGGCAGGCGCTGGCCCTGCGCCTGCCCCTGAGCAAACTTCCGCTGCCCGCGCCGCTGGCCGGCTTCCTGGAGCGCCTGTCCGGCGAGATCGCGCTGGTCGAAGAAGACCGCGCGCTGGACGCCGACCTGCAGCGCCTGCTGGCCGGCATGCGCGCGGGGCAATGGAGGCTTTATGACCGTGGCTGAACACACCACCGCCGGCCCTGGCCCCGACCTCAGCCATGAGATCGAACTGAGCCCGGCCTTCCACGACCTGGACCCGATGAACATCGTGTGGCACGGCAACTACGTCAAGTACCTGGAACTGGCGCGCAACGCGCTGATGGCCAAGTTCAATTACGACTACCCGCAGATGCACGAGTCCGGCTATGCCTGGCCGATTGTCGACCTGCGCGTGAAGTACGTCGGCTCGGTGCATTACGGCCAGCGCGTGCGCATACGCGCGCGCATCGTCGAGTGGGAGAACCGGCTCAAGATCGAGTACCTGATCCTGTGTGCCAAAACCAATGCCAGGCTGAACAAAGCCAGCACCGTGCAGGTCGCGCTCGACATCCGCACCGGTGAAATGTGCTGGGTCTGCCCGCCTGTGCTGTGGGAGCGCCTGGGTGTGAAGGGACCGGGCGCATGAAGCGCCGCGAACTGCTCACGCTGCTGCCGGCCGGCCTGGCCACCGGTTTGGCCGTCATGGGCAGCGCCACGCACGCACAGTCCGCGCCCGACCTGCTGCCCGAAATAGGCCGCCGCCTGGAAAACCCCGCCGTGCTGCGCGGCGAGTTTGAACAAACCAAAACCATCAAGGGCTTCAAACGCCCGCTGGTGTCCAAGGGCACATTTGTGATGGCGCGCGATAAAGGCGTCTTGTGGGTCACCGCCCAGCCCTTTGCGTCCACCGTGGTCGTCACGCGCGAGCGCCTGCTGACACTCGGCGAAAGCGGCGCCAGCCGGCAGATCGACACGCGCCAGGAACCGGGCCTGCGCGCCGTCAATGACATGCTGATGGCGCTGCTGGCCGGCGACGTCAAGGCGCTGGCCGAACGCTTCGCGGCCGAAGGCGCGCTGCAAGGCGCGCAGGGCTGGCGCCTGGCGCTCAAGCCGCGCGACGCGGCACTGGCCGGCTTCATCACGCGCATCGAGCTTGAAGGCAGCCGCCACGTCGACAGCGTGAACCTGCACGAGGCCTCGGGCGACGCCAGCCGCATCCGCTTTTTCAACCATGCGGCCTCCAGCCTGAGCGCGGCCGAAGCCGCGCGTTTCGGGCCATGAGATTTTCCGCGCGCCTGGGCACACCGCAATGGTTGGCACTGGCCTGGCTGCTGGTCGTGGCCGCCATAGGCTGGCACCAGTGGCAATTCTGGCAAGCGCCGCGGCTGGACACCGACGTCTTCGCGCTGCTGCCGCAAGACGAAAAAGCCCCGGTCGCGCAACGCGCCATGCGCCAGCTCGGCGAGCAGGGCGAGCGCCGTGTGGTCATCATGCTGGGCGCGGCCGACTGGCGCGGCGCCCAGGATGCGGCCGGCCGGTTTGACGCGTCGCTGGCCGCCGCGCATGCGGGCCTGCGCCGCGCCGGCGACGGCGGCGTGGCCGCGCAGGCGCTGGATTTTTACCGGCCCTGGCGCGACGCACTGCTCACCGACACCCAGCGCGCGGACCTGCGCAACGCGGACACGGCAACACTGGCCGCGCAGGCGCTGGAGCGGCTGCACGGCCTGAACACCGGCCAGCCCACGGCCTGGCTGGCCGACCCGCTGGGCCTGTGGAGCGCCTGGTGGTCGCAGCGCGGCGGGCTGACGGCGGCCAGGCCCCGCGACGGCCTGCTGTGGGTGGCCGACCCGGACGGCCAACGCGACTGGGCGGTGCTGCTCTACGAAACCGAAGGCTCGGCCTTTCGCTTCGACGGTGACCGCCGCTGGGGCGATGCGCTCGACGCCGCGGCCGCAGCGGCGGGCCCCGTCACGGTGCTGCGCGCGGGCGTGCCCCTGCATGCCGAAGCCGGCGCGGCCCAGGGCAACCGCGAAATGAACACCATAGGCTGGGGGTCGCTGGCCGCCGTCATCGCGCTGGTGTGGTGGGCCTTCCGCGCGCTGCGCCCGGTGGCCCTGATCGCGGTGTCGCTGGGGGTCGGCTGCGCCGCGGCGCTGTCGGTCACGGTGTGGGTGTTCGGCCAGGTCCATTTGCTGACGCTGGTGTTCGGCGCCAGCC
The DNA here is from genome assembly GCF_943369675.1 of Polaromonas sp. YR568. Classification (GTDB taxonomy): domain Bacteria; phylum Pseudomonadota; class Gammaproteobacteria; order Burkholderiales; family Burkholderiaceae_C; genus Polaromonas. Next base: position 95,004 of record NZ_CALROB020000011.1, read on the forward strand.
TGGTCGGCGTGGCCGAGGACTTCGGCATCCACTACTTCACCTCGCGGCTGGCCTCACCCAATACACCGCGCTGGCCGCTGATGAAACACCTGCTGCCCGGGCTGGCGCTGGCCTTGCTGACCAGCGTGCTCGGCTACCTGGTGCTGGCTGTGGTGCCCTTTCCGGGCTTGCGGCAGATGGCGGTTTTTTCGGCCGTGGGCCTGGTCGCCGCCTTCCTCACCGCCGTGTGCTGGTTTCCCGCGCTGGATAGCGGCGCGCTGCGCGGCAGCCGCATGGCCGGCGCAGTGGCGGCCAGCCTGGCGCGCTGGCCCGTGCTGCGGGGGCGCAGGCTGTGGGTGCTGCTGGCGCTCTTCACGCTGCTGTGCGCCTGGGGTGTTTCGCGCTTGCATGCCAACGACGACCTGCGCCAGTTGCAGTCCTCGCCCCCCGAATTGATCAAGGACCAGATCGAGGTCAGCCGCCTGCTGCGAATCCCCAGCCCGGCGCAGTTTTTTGTGGTGCAGGGCCCTACGCCCGAAGTCGTGCTGCAACGCGAAGAGGCGCTCAAGGACAGGCTGCGGCTGCAGGATGCCAAAGCCGATGCGCCCGCGCTCAGCGCCGTCTCCGACTGGGTGCCGTCGGCCGCGCGCCAGGCGGAAAACCGCCTGCTCACCGCGCGGGCCGAACAGCAGGTGCTGGCCAAAGTCAGCCAGGCGCTGGGCGAGGACCTGCAACGCCCGGCCTTCGACCCGGCGCCGCTGGACCTGCAGGCCTGGCTGGCCAGCCCCGCTTCTGCCGCGGCGCGCGCGCAGTGGCTGGGCCAGGTCGACGGCGGTTATGCCAGCGCCGTGCTGATACGCGGCCTGGCCAATCACCCGCAGGCGGAGGCGCTGCGTGCGCTCGGCGCGCAGGTCGAAGGCGTGCACTGGGTGGACCGCGCAGGCGACATGTCGGGCCTGCTGGGGCGCTTTCGCGTCACCATGGGCTGGCTGCTGGTGCTGGGGCACCTGGTGGTATGGTCCGCCATGGCGCTGCGTTTCGGGCGCTCGGCCTGGCGCGCCTGGCTGCCGACCGCGCTGGCTTCGCTGGGTTGCCTGGCCGCGCTGGGCTGGCTGGGCGAGCCCTTCCAGCTTTTCAATTTGCTGGCGCTGATGCTTCTGCTGGGCATGGGCGTCGACTACGGGATTTTCCTGCTCGAGCACCAGGGCGAGGACCAGGGCCACGCCTGGCTGGCGGTGCTGCTGGGCGCGCTCAGCACCGGCCTGTCCTTCGGCCTGCTGGCCCTGTCGGCCACGCCGGCCCTGCATGCCTTCGGGCTGACCCTGCTGATCGGGCTGGCGCTGGTGTGCCTGCTTGCTCCCCTTTTTCGTTTACATCAACCCAACCCAAGGCAGGCATGACACAAGACCAACAGGAACACACGGACATCCTGATCATCGGGGCCGGCCCCGCAGGCGCCGTGGCCGCGGGTTTGCTGCGAAAGCAGGGCCGGCAGGTGTTGATCCTGGAGCGCGAGCAGTTCCCGCGCTTTTCCATCGGCGAAAGCCTGCTGCCGCAAAGCATGGAATACATCGAGGCGGCCGGCATGCTGCGGGCCGTCGTCGAGGCGGGTTTCCAGTACAAAAACGGCGCAGCCTTCACCTGCGGCGACCGGCACACCGAATTCGACTTCCGCGACAAATACTCCCAGGGCTGGGGCACGACCTACCAGGTGCAGCGCGCGCGCTTTGACGACGTGCTGGTCAAAGAGGCGGTGCGCATGGGCGCCGAAGTCCGCTTTCGCCACGAAGTGCTGGCGGTGGACGTGGCGGGTGAGCGGCCCAGCGTGCAGGTGAGGGGCGCCGACGGCCGCACGTATGGCGTGACCGCCAACTTCCTGCTGGACGCCAGCGGTTTCGGCCGCGTGTTGCCCCGGCTGCTGGGCCTGGAATACCCTTCGGGCTTTCCCACGCGCGGCGCCATCTTCACCCACGTGCAGGACAACGTGCCGGCCGGCGCGGGCTTTGACCGGCAAAAAATCCTGGTCACCGTGCACCCGGAGCATTGCGACGTCTGGTACTGGACCATCCCGTTTTCCGACGGCCGCTGCTCCCAGGGCGTGGTGGCGCGCACCGAATTCCTTGCGCAGTACACCGGCAGCGATACGGAGCGCCTGCAGGCCATCGTGAGCGAGGCGCCCGGCCTGCGCGCCCTGCTGGGCAATGCCGTGTGGGACACGCCGGCGCGCAGCATCACCGGCTATTCGGCCAACGTCAAGTCGCTGTGGGGCAAGGGCTATGCGCTGCTCGGCAACGCGGGGGAATTCCTGGACCCGGTGTTTTCCAGCGGCGTGACCATCGCCTTCAAGTCGGCCAGCCTGGCGGCCACCTGCCTGCAGCGCCAGGCGGCCGGCGAGGCCGTGGACTGGGAAAGCGACTACGCGCAGCCCTTGAAAGCCGGTGTCGACACCTTCCGCGTGTTCGTCGAATCCTGGTATGCCGGCGGCTTCCAGAAAGTCATCTTCCACGAGAACGCCAATCCGGAAATCCGCCGCATGATTTCGTCCATCCTGGCCGGTTATGCCTGGGACACCGGCAACCCCTACGTCGCGGAGTCCAAACGGCGGCTGGCCGTGCTGGAGGAATTGTGTTCGGCCTGAAACACCTTGCAGCGATGCTGGCCGCGGCGATGCTGTCGGCCTGCGCAGCCATGCCATCCACGTCGCCCGCAAGCGCCACGCCGCTGCTGCGCCTGGCGCCGTCATCGCTGGGCCGCGAACTGGCGGTGGTGCAGCAGCTGGAAGTCAACGCCGCGGGCCAGACGCGCTCGCTGGACGTCGCGTTTGAAGCCGACGCGCAATCCGTCCGCATGGCTTTCATGCAGCTGGGCCAGACCATTGCGCGCCTGGAATGGGACGGCCGGCAGCTCGCGCAAAGCCTGGCGCCGGGCTGGCCCAAGGTGGTCAGCGCCGAACGCGTGCTGAGCGACCTGCAGTTGGTCTGGTGGCCGGCCGGGGCCGTGCGCGCGGGCCTGGCGCCGGGCTGGCAGCTGGTTGAGTCGCCGCAAACGCGTGAACTCCTTCATGAAGGCCGCGTGGTGACCTCGGTGCGCAAGCTGGCGCCCGATCACGTCGAGCTGACCCAGCATGCCGAAGGCTATACCGTGCAAGTCCGCACCCGGGGCGCATCGCCTGATTTCGCCGCACCATGAGCACGATCTATCTGCATCCCCCCGGCCTGGTCTGCGCGCTGGGCCACGGCCTGCCCCAGGTGCGCGAAGCGCTATGGAACGCGGCCGGCCCGGGCGGCCTGACGCAGACCGGGCGGTATTCGCCTGGGCGCAGCCTGCCGCTGGGCGAAGTCCACGCGGCCCTGCCCTGCCTGGCCCATGCCGCGCCGCAGTACCGCGTGCGCAACAATGCCATCGCATTGCTGGCCCTTGAGGAGATACGCCCGGCCGTGGAAGCCGCGATCAACCGCTTCGGCCCATCCCGTGTCGCCGTCGTGGTCGGCACCAGCACCTCGGGCCTGTCCGAGGGCGAGGCCGCGCGCGAACTGCATGAGCGCACCGGCGCCTGGCCCGCGGGCTTCAGCTACGCCCAGCAGGAGCTCGGCAACCTGGCCGGCTTCCTGGCCGCCGAACTGGGCCTCACGGGCATCGCGCACGTCATCTCCACCGCCTGCTCCTCGGGCGCCAAGGCGCTGGCCAGCGGGGCGCGCCTGCTGAACGCGGGCATGGCCGACGCCGTGGTGGCCGGCGGCTGCGACGCGCTGGGCGCCTTCACGGTGGCGGGCTTCTCGGCGCTGGAGTCGGTCTCGGCCGCGCGCTGCAACCCGATGTCGGTGAACCGGCGCGGCATCAACCTGGGCGAAGGCGCGGCACTGTTTTTGATGACGCGAGAAGAGGCGCCGGTGCGCCTGGCGGGCTGGGGCGAAAGCTCGGACGCGCACCACATGTCGGCGCCCGACCCCACCGGCCGCGGCGCCATGCGCGCCATGCGGGCGGCGCTGCAGCGCGCCGGCGTGGCGGCCGGCGCGGTGGATTACCTCAACCTTCACGGCACGGCGACGCCCCACAACGACGCCATGGAAAGCCTGGCCGTCGCCGAAGTGCTGGGCGCCGAGGTGCCGGTCAGTTCCACCAAACCGCTGACCGGCCACACCCTGGCCGCCGCGGGCGCCGTCGAGGCGGCCTTCGGCTGGCTGACGCTGGCAGGCAACCCGCAAGGCCTGCTGCCGCCGCACTGGTGGGACGGCGAGCGGGACCCGGCCCTGGCGCCGCTGCGCCTGGTCGCGCCCGGTGAAAGCCTGGGCCGCGCGCCGCGCTATGTGCTGAGCAATTCATTCGCTTTCGGCGGCAGCAATGCGGCCGTCCTGCTGGGGAGTGCCTGATGGGCCAGCCGGACGCATCGCTTCGTCTTCAGGTGGCGGACCTGGTTCCGCACCGCGGCGCCATGAGCTGGCTGGACCGCATCGTCAGCGTCGACGCCGAACGCGTGGTGGCCGAGGCCGATATCGGCGAGGGCAGCCTGTTCCTGCGCAATGGGCAGCTCGACGCCTGGACAGGCATCGAATACATGGCGCAGGCCATCGCCGCCTGGGCCGGCCACCGGGCGCAGCGCGAGGGGCGCCGCGTCACGCTGGGCTTCCTGGTGGGCACGCGTCGCTATGATGTGCAACGCCAGTCCTTCAAGCCGGGGGAGTGCCTGCGCATCGAGGCGAGTTGCGAGCTGATGGCGGACAACGGCCTGGGCATGTTCGCCTGCCGCATCCTGGTGGATGGCGAGCTTGCGGCCTCGGCCAACCTGTCGGTGTTCGAGCCTCCCGAGGGAGAGGCATTTCTGAATCTTCATAAAACTGAGAAAAAAGGGGAGACGTCATGAATCGCTGCGTGCTGGTCACGGGATCAAGCAGGGGCATAGGCCGGGCCATCGCCCTGCGCCTGGCCAAAGACGGCTATGACGTGGTCGTGCATTGCCGCCGGGAGCGCGAGCAGGCCGAAGAGGTGGCCGGCGCCATCCTGGAGATGGGCCGCGAAGCGCGTGTGCTGTGCTTCGACGTGACGGACCGCGCGCTGGCCGGCAGCATGCTGCTGGCCGACATCGAGGCGCACGGGGCCTATTACGGCGTCGTCTGCAACGCCGGCATCGCGCGCGACAACGCCTTTCCCGCCATGAGCGGCGAAGACTGGGACGCCGTCATCCACACCAATCTCGACGCCTTCTACAACGTGCTCAACCCGGTCGTCATGCCCATGGTGCGCAGGCGCGCCCCCGGGCGCATCGTGACGCTCTCCTCCGTGTCAGGCCTGATGGGCAACCGCGGCCAAACCAACTACAGTGCGGCCAAGGCCGGCATCATAGGCGCCACCAAGGCGCTGGCGGTGGAACTGGCCAAGCGCGAAATTACCGTGAACTGCGTGGCCCCCGGCCTGATCGACACCGACATGATTGAACCCCAAGTGCTGGAAGAAGCCCTCCACATGATCCCCGCCCGCCGCATGGGCCGCCCCGAAGAGGTGGCGGCCGCCGTGTCCTTCCTGCTGTCGCCCGACGCCGCCTACATCACCCGCCAGGTCATCTCCGTCAACGGGGGGATGGTCGGATGAAGCGCGTCGTCATCACCGGCGTGGGGGCGATCAGCCCGCTGGGCCACGACTGGCCCACCGTGAGCGCCCGCCTGCGGGAAGAGCGCAACGTGGTCCAGTACATCCGCGAATGGGACGAGTACGAGGGCCTGAACACGCGGCTGGGCACCCGCGCCGCGCCCTTTGAGATGCCCGCGCACTACAACCGCAAGGTCACGCGCAGCATGGGCCGGGTCGCCATCATGGCCACCATGGCCAGTGAAAAAGCCCTGGCCGACGCCGGGCTGGCCGGCGACCCGCTCGTCACCGGCGGCGACATGGGCATCTCCTACGGCTCGTCGATAGGCTCGCCCGCCGCCATGGGCGACTTCGGCAACATGATCGCGCGCAAGACCACCGAAGGCATCAACGCCAACACCTACATCCGCATGATGTCGCACTCGGCCGCGGTCAACATGGGCGTGTTCCTGGGCGTCACCGGGCGCATCATCCCGACCTCCAGCGCCTGCACCGCCGGCAGCCAGGGCGTGGGCTACGCCTTCGAGGCCATCCAGAGCGGCCGGCAGGTCGCCATGCTGGCGGGCGGCGCCGAAGAGCTCGATGCCACCGACGCCGCCGTGTTCGACACCCTGTTCGCCACCAGCACCAGCAACGACACGCCGCACTTGAGCCCCCGCCCCTTCGACGCCGACCGCGACGGCCTGGTGCTGGGCGAAGGCGCCTGCACCCTGGTGCTGGAAGAGCTGGAACACGCCCGCGCGCGCGGCGCAAAAATCCTGGCCGAAATCATCGGTTTCGGCACCAACAGCGACGGCACGCACGTGACCCAGCCCAACCCGCGCACCATGGCCAAAGCCATGCGCCTGGCCCTGGCAGGCGCCGGGCTGCCGCCCGAGGCCATCGGCTACATCAACGCCCACGGCACCGCCACCGAGCACGGCGACCTCGCCGAAACGCAGGGCACCTACGAGGTCTTCGGCGGCCGCACCCCCATCAGCTCGCTGAAAAGTTACATGGGCCATACCCTGGGCGCCTGCGGCGCGCTGGAAGCCTGGATGAGCGTGGAGATGATGCGCGACGGCTGGTTCGCGCCCACCATCAACCTGCGCAATGTCGACCCGCGCTGCGGCGACCTCGACTACGTGCGCGAAGGCGGGCGCAGCCTGCAGACCGACATCGTCATGAGCAACAACTTCGCCTTCGGCGGGATCAACACTTCGCTGATCTTCCGGCGCTGGGCGGACTGAGCGTGCCGCCCGCAAACATTGAGAATTCACCGGCCGGACACGCCATGCGGTCCGCCCGTCCACCATCACGAAGGCCCGGGGGAATCGCCCCCACGCCCGAATGAAAAGCAGCCGGCCGGATAAGCCGGCACAGTCGTCAACTGAAGAGAGAGGGAACACACCATGAAATCGAAATTTTTCGCCGGCCTGATTTTTGCGCTGGTTTTTGCCGCCGGCCCCGCCAGCGCGCGCTGGCCCATGCCCATCGTGAACCACCCCGACGTTCCCGTGGTCACCACCAGCGGCAACGCCCCCAGCGCCGCACGCGTCAAGGAAGCCATCCTGGCCGGCGCCGCCGCCAAGAACTGGACGGTCGCCCAGCAGGCCGACGGCAACCTGCAGGCAACGCTGAAAGTTCGCGGCAAGCACACCGTCATCGTGCTGATCACCTACACGCCGGTGAAGTACTCCCTGGCGTACCAGGACAGCATCGACATGAACTACGGCCAGCGCAACGGCGAGCCCGTCATCCACCCTTTCTACAACAACTGGGTGGCCGAGCTCAAGGAATCCATTCGCGGCGAACTGCTCAAGATCTGAGCGGCGACCGGGGGCAAACGATGAGCGCCAGCACACCCGGCCCCATCGTCAGCCTCAAGCTGGACAGCGTGGCGGCCGTCCATGCGGGCTTGTCTGGCCTGGGCCTGGACTGGCTCAGTGAAGCGGAACAGGAACGCCTGGCAGCCATGACCGCCCCGCGCCGCCGCACCCAGTTCATCGCCGGGCGCTGGCTGGCCCGCCGGTGCCTGGCAGCCCGCGCCGGCGGCCGCTGGCAAGACTACACCCTGTCGGCACCCGACGATGGCGCGCCGCAGGTGCTGGCGGCACCGGTGCCTGGTCATTGGTATTTTTCCCTGAGCCACAGCGGCGACTGGCTGGCCTGCGCGGTGTCACCGCAAGCGGTTGGCGTCGACGTTGAATGCAGCGACCGCCCCCGCGATTTCCAGGCACTCAACGAATGGATGCACGAACCCGACGCCCTGCAGGGTGGGCCCGTCGATCCACAAGAACAGCAAGCCTGGTTTTACGCGCAGTGGACACTCAAGGAGGCTTGGCTCAAGCAGGTGAGTTCTGCAGTTCCGGCACCTGCATTACGGCCTTCGATGCGATCAGCCCGGTTCATACCCCGCAAAGATGGTGACGACGCGGCGATGGTTGGAAGGGGTGAAGCGTTCACCATAGCGGTCTATCCGGCGACACCCGCCACGCTGCGATGGGAAGAAGCCGGCGCCTTGGGGCAAGCCCAGTGGGGCAGTTGGGAACATGCCGGTATAGCGGCATAAACCACACCCAATCCCCTGAGTCACCCGAACGGTTGTTGGTATTCGGCAGTTTGGATTCCACTCCCCGCTCCTACCCCTTGTGGATGCGCCGAGGAGCGGAGGGCCAGACGGATCAGGGCAAAAACTTGTTTGAGCCGCAGGCGAGTTGTTTTTGACCCCGTCTGGACCGAGCACCGCAGGTTGCCCGCAGCGAAGCGGAGGGACGCAGACTGCGGGTCGCCTTTTTTTGCTTACTTTTTTTGGCGAAGCAAAAAAAGTGAGTCGCATGCCGGGCGACCCCGGCCCCGGAACTCAAAACAACCCTAGCGCCTGAAACACAAAGAGGCTTCTACAACTCCCTAGTGCCCAATCAGATTCATCGCCCTGAGCATGCCCACCACCCCGACCAGAATCCAGAACAGGTTCAGCAGCGAATAAGCCGCATCCCGCTTGAGCAGTGAGCACCACGACAGCATCACGGCGTCGACGGTGTTGAAGGCCCAGACAAACAGGAAAGGGCTGGCGGGCCCCAGCCAGCTGACCAGGCCGAAGCTGAAGATGCGCATCAGCACACCGACCATTTCGATGACGCGGATGTGGTCCAGGATAAAACCGTTGACCACGGCGCGCAGGCCAAGCCGATCCACGCCTGCGGCGGCAGCGCCGCTCAAGGCTTCACCGCCACGGCATTGACCAGGGTTTCCTCACGCTCCACCGGCAGCGGCTTGCCTATCCACTCCAGAAAGCCCAGGTCGGGCCGGCTCCACCACAAATAAGGCAGGGAGACACGCGAGTCCGGCAAATCAAAACCTGCCTGCCTGACCATGGCCACGTACTCGGGCGCGGTGCGCTGCACGTCCATCGGGTGGCGGAACAGCACGCGTATCGGCAGCGAATGGATGTACTTGCGCGTCGACTCGGCGAACAGCAGCACGCCCCCGGGCTTGAGCACCCGGAAGAACTCGGCCATGGCCTCTTCCTGGGCCACGATGTGGTGGAAGGTCTGGTGGCAAAAAATCATGTCGAAATGCTTGTCCGGCCACTGCATGCGCGAGGCGTTGCCGGCGTGCAGCTCCACCGGGCTGGGGCAGGCCCTGGCCTCGGCGCCGGCGCGCTGCTGCAGGCCGGGGTCCATGTCCATGCCGACGATCAGCTGCGGGGAAAAGCGCTTGGACAGCTCGGCGAACGAATGGCCGAAGCCGCAGCCCACGTCCAGCACGCGGTCGTAGCGCGCGCCCGGCGGCAGCAGGGTTTGCAGGTCGTTCAGGGCACGGTTCAGCACGTGGACCTTCCAGGTCATGGTGCGCAGGAACCAGTTACCGAAGCCGGTTTCCTCAACAAATGCGTCGACGGCCGACGTGGCATGCATGGTCATTCAACTCCCCCTCTTTCGATTTTTTGTGGCCAGGCCAACGGCTGCCTGGCAGGCATAGTCCAGGGGCCAGGCTGAATCGTTCATTGTGGCCCTGCCGGAGCTTGATTGTCGGTCAAGCGGGGCCGCCCCGGACGGGCACCCTGGCCGAAGGGGAAAGAGGCCACCTCGCAGGCCGATGGAGCGTCCGGGCGTTAAGCTAGCGTCCCGCGGACCAAAGCTCCTGCATGGCACGCACAAAGCCCTGCATGAGGCGCGGCTGGAGCACCCCGCCACGCGCGCTTCCCGTGGCCTGGCCGTGGGCGGCGACGCGCTCACCGGCCACATACACCTCGCCCAAGGCCGCGCCGGGGCTGGAAAACACCAGCGCATCGAGCGCATGGCCGGCCGGCACGCCCAGCAGCGCGGGGGATGCCATGTCCAGCGTCACAAAATCGGCGCGATGGCCGGGCGCGAGGCCTGCCTGCATCTGGCCCGTGGCCGGGAAGCCGCCTGCCAGTGCGGCCTCGAACAGGCCGGCGGCGCTGCTTTCGTGGCCGAGCACGCGCGCGGCGATGTTGCGCTGGCGCAGCGTGAAGCGCTGTGAATATTCAAGCAGGCGCAGCTCTTCGGGCCAGCTGCGCGTGACGTGGCTGTCGGAGCCGATGGACCAGCGCCCGCCCGCCGCCGCGTAGGCCGGCAAATCAAACACGCCGTCACCCAGGTTGGCCTCGGTGGCCGGGCAGATCACGATGGCCGCGCCGCTGCCCTGCACGCCCTGCAGCTCGGCCGGCGTGGCATGGGTGGCGTGCACCAGGTTCCAGCGGGCGTCGACGCCGGCGTTGTTCAGCAGCCATTCAATCGGGCGCTGGCCGGTGTGCTCCAGGCAGTCGTCGACTTCCTGCGTCTGCTCGGCGATGTGGATGTGCACCGGCAGGCCGGCCTCTTTCGCCGCCGCGGTGAGTTCATGCAGGGCGGCCGGGCTGGCGGCGCGCAGCGAGTGCACCGCCACGCCGACGTTGATGCGCGCATCGCCCTGCGTCTGCCGCTGGATCTGGTCGACCGTGCGCATCACGCTTTCGGGCGTGGAGGAAAACCGGCGCTGGTCTTCACGCAGGCCGGTGGCCTTGAAGCCGGAGCGCATGTACAGCGTGGGCAGCAACGTCAGGCCTATGCCGGTGCGCTGCGCGGCGCGCACCAGGGCCAGCGACATCTCCGCTGGGTCGGCATAGGCCGCACCGCTCACGTCGTTGTGCAAATAGTGGAAATCGCAGACCTGGGTATAGCCGCCGGCCAGCAGCTCGGCATATAGCTGGGTCGCTATTGCCTCCAGCTGGTCCGGCGTGATGCGGTTGGCCGCGCTGTACATGCGGTCGCGCCAGCTCCAGAAATCGTCGGATGCATGGGCGCCGGCGCTGCGGCGTTCGGTCAGGCCGGCCATCGCGCGCTGGAAGGCATGGCTGTGCGCGTTGACCAGGCCGGGCAGCACCGGGCCGGGCAAACGCGTGGCACCCGCCGCTTCTTGCGCGGTGGCGCCGGGTTGCACGCTTTGCCAGGCGCCGTTGGCGGCCACCGTCAGCAGGACGTCTTTGGCCCACGCGCCCTGCACCCAGGCCTGGGGAGCGAAAAAAGTTTTGGGATCAGGGCTCATGGTGTTTCAGGCATTCAGCATTCATGCGTAGAGGTGGACGGCGGCATCCAGCGCGCCGGAGACCATCATCTTCAGCAAAGGCTGTACCTGCCACGCCAGCGCTTCTTCGTAGGCATAGGGCGGCACTTCCTGCATGTAAAGGCTTTGGCACATTTCGAGCTGCACGGCATGCACATTGCCGGCCGGCTGGCCGTAGTGGCGTGTGATGTAGCCGCCCTTGAAACGGCCGTTGACGGCGGTGCTGATGTGGGGCGCGGCCTCGCAGGCCCGCACCACCGCATCGGTGATGGAAGCGTGCGCGCTGGCGCCGCTGGCCGTGCCGATGTTGAGGTCGGGCAGCTTGCCTTCGAACAGCCAGGGGATGTGCGAGCGAATGCTGTGCGCGTCCCACAGCAGGGCAAAGCCGTGCAGCGCCTTCAGCCGCGCCAGCTCGGCGGCCAGCGCCGCGTGGTAGGGCTGCCAGTAGGCTTCGCGCCGCCGAATGCGCTCTTCGGGGCCAGGCTCGTGGCCGGCTTTGTACAGCGGTTCGCCGCTGAAAAAGCGCGTGGGGCACAACTCGGTATTCGACGCGCCGGGGTACATGGGGGCGTCGTCGGGCGGGCGGTTGAGGTCGATGACATAACGCGAATAACGCGGCCGCAAAACACTGGCACCGACCCCGGGCAGACAGTTGTAGAGCCGGTGCAGGTGCCAGTCGGTGTCTTCGACCCGCAACGCATCCTCTGTGTAACCGCCCTGCAGTTCAGCCGGTATCTCGGTGCCTATGTGCGGCATGCTGACCAGCAGCGGCATCGTGCCTTGCTGCAGGCTGAAAACGTCACTCACGCCGTTTGCATCGCTGAAGTCGCTCATGGGGTCTGGCCTCTGGAAAAAGTGGGGTGCGAAAGACCGGAAGATAACAGCACGGTCAGGTCCGTGACAACACCGCATGCAGGAAATCGCGCGTGCGCGCCTGCGTGGGATTGGTGAAGATGATATCGGGCGGCCCGGCTTCGATCAGCACGCCGCCGTCCATCACCACCACGATGTCGGCGACCTCGCGCGCGAAGTCCATCTCGTGGGTCACCACCATCATGGTCATGCCCTCGCTTGCCAGCAGCTTCATGACCTGCAGCACCTCGCCGACCAGCTCCGGGTCCAGCGCGGAAGTGGGCTCGTCAAACAGCATCAGCTGGGGCTGCATGGCCAGCGCGCGGGCAATCGCCACGCGCTGTTTCTGGCCGCCCGAGAGGCTGGCCGGCATGGCATGGGCTTTTTGCCGCAGGCCCACCTTGTCGAGCAGCGCCATGGCGTCGGCCTCGGTCTGCTGCCTGGACAGGCCGCGCACCTTGCGCGGGCCGACGGTGATGTTGTCGATGACCGACAGGTGCGGGAACAGGTTGAAGGACTGGAACACCATGCCGACGTCTTCACGCAAGTGGTTCAGCGCCTGGTCGTCCAGCATGCGGCCGGCATCGGCCAGCACGCGCCCGCAGATCTCGACGCGGCCGCTGTCGGGCGTCTCCAGCCCGTTGCAGCAGCGCAGGAAGGTGCTCTTGCCGGAGCCGCTGGGGCCTATGACGACCACCACCTGCGAGGGCTGGACGTCAAAATCAATGCCGTGCAGCACGACGTGCTCGCCGAAGGACTTGCGCAAGCCGCGGAGGGTAACGATGGGCTGCTTGCCTTTGGGTTCTGGCGTGTTCATTGCACCATGCCTCCGGCGCGCAACCGCTGCTCGATGCGGCGCAGCGCCAGCGTCGTCAGCCCGGTCAGCACAAAATACATGACGGCAATCACAAGATAGACCTCCAGTGAGCGGTAGGAAACGCTGATGATTTTTTGCCCCTCGTGCATCAGTTCATGGATGGTCAGCAGCGACACCAGCGCAGAGTTCTTGATCAGCGCGATGAACTCGTTGCCCAGCGGCGGGATCATGCGCACCAGCGCCTGCGGCAGGATGATGTTGCGCATGGCGGTGCCGTAAGACATGCCGATGGAGCGCGCGGCCTCCATCTGGCCCTTGTCGATGGACTGGATGGCGCCGCGCACGATTTCCGACACATAGGCGCCGGAATAGATGCCCAGGCCTATCACGCCGCACAAAAACGCCGGCAGCATGATGCCGAACTGCGGCAGGCCGAAAAACAGGATGAACAGCTGCACCAGCAGCGGCGTTCCGCGTATGGCCGCCACGTAGCTGGTGCACAGCGCATAGACCACGCGCCGGGCCGGATTGAGGCGCCCGATCCCCACCAGCAAGCCCATGATGCAGCCAAGCACCAGGGCCACCGCCGTGATTTCCACGGTCACCAGCGCACCCGACAGCAGGTTGCGCCACCCGGCGAAAGCGGGCGAGAAATCGAGTTCCATCGGTCAGGCCTTCGGTCTGCTTATTTGGCGGCGGCCGGCGCGGTGGTGTTGCTGAACCACTTTTTCACGATCTGGGCGTAGGTGCCGTCGGCCTTGAGTTTGGCCAGGGCGCCGTTGACCGCCTTGGTCAGCTCGGGCGTGTCCTTGCGCAGCGCCATGCCGTATTCCTCGGTGGTGAGCTGCTGCTCGAGCACGCGCTGGCCGCCGCGGGTGCGCACGTACTGGAAGGCGGCCGGCTTGCCGGTCACGGCGGCGTCGGCGCGGCCGATCTCGACCAGGTTGAACATTTCCTGGTTCTTCTCGACTTCCACCAGCTGCACCTGCGGGTAGTTGGTGGCCAGGTAGCTCACCGACTTGGTGCCCACCTGCACGGTCACCTTCTTGCCGTTCAGGTCGGCCAGCGTCTTGATGGTGGTGTTGCCTTCTTTCACCATGGCCACCAGGCCGCCCGCGTAGTAAGGCTCGGTGAAATCCACGACCTTCTTGCGGTCGTCGGTGATGTAGATGGCCGACACCGCCATGTCAAAGCGCTTGGACACCAGCCCGGGGACCAGGCCCTTGAAGTCGATGTCTATCCATTCGACGCGCTTGTTCAGGGTCTTGGCGACGGCTTCCACAAGTTCGATGTCAAAGCCGGTGCGTTTACCGTTTTCAACGTATTCCATGGGCGGGAAGGTGGCGTCGGTGCCGACACGAAGCACGTCCTGCGCATGCGCGCCGAGGGAAACAAGGCCGAGGACGGCGATGCAGGAAGCAATGAATTGGCAGCGGAAGGTCATGGTGTTTTCTCCAGGGGGTTAAATAAATTCGGACATCAAACGGTCAAAAGCGCTCAGCGACTCAAACTTCGGGAAATGCGGGCGGCGGCGACCACCGCCATCTGGATCAGCGGCGGGTGTTTGCCCTGGATGCGCACGCTGGGCGCCATCAAGGTCAGGGCGCCGACGGCCTGCTGGCCCATGGCGAACAGCGGCGCGCTGACGCCCCAGACGCCGGCATCGACCTCGCTGTCGCTGACGGCAAATCCCGCCTTGCGGATCTCCGCCAATTCGGCCAGCAATTCGGGCTGCTGCCGTTCGGCCCCCAGCGCCGCTTTCAATGCCGCGGCCGGCATGTGCGCCATCAGGCATTTCGCCGAGGCGCCTTTTTCCAGCGGCACGCTGCGGCCTTTTTCAAAAGAACAGCGCAGGGACTGGCGGCTCTCGACCATGTCGATGCAAATGGCCTGGCCGTTGACCGCGACGATCAGGCCGACGCTTTCCTGGGATTGCTGCGCCAGCAACTGCATGTCCTGGCGGGCCCGCTGCGCCAGGTGGGAGGCCAGGTCGTAGCCCAGTGCCAGCTGCAGGCTCAAGGGGCCGGGTGCATAACGGCCCTCGGTTTCCAGGACAAAGCCCCAGCGCTTGAGCGAGAGCAGTTGCCGGTACAGCGTGCTCTGGCTCAGCCCTGTTTTGGCCAGCAGTTCCACCGCCGTCAGGGGCCGCCCCTGCTGCGCCAGCGTGGCCAGCACCACCAGCGCGCGATCGACGGCGGAAGGCGTCGAAAGAGGGGAAACAGCGGGAGCATCGGGCAACATGGGTTCAGTATCCGGCTCTGGCCGATACGCGCAAAGCACTATTTCTCATTGGCTGGGAATGGCTGTTTGTTTTTTGGCGTCCGGCGATGCCCGGCATTCACGCCGGCAAGCAGCGGCCCATGCGGCGGCTCAACTCAATCGCTGGAAGCTGACAGGGGAAAAAACTCGCCTGAATTCAAGGCCGCACACGTCGCAGCCACACACCGGCGCAGAGCACCAGCGTGCAGCAACATTCATACCAGCCGGCCTCTGAAGACGGTCTGTTGGCGCGGGTTGGCGCCCAGGGCGTAACTCAACTCGGCCGGCCGCTGCACGCCCCACAGCACAAAGTCGGCGCGTTTTCCCTCTGCCAGCACACCGCGGTCGCGCAGGCCCAGCGCGGCCGCCGCGTGGCGCGTAACACCGGCCAGCGCCTCTTCAGGCGTCAGGCGAAACAGCGTGCAAGCCATGTTGAGCATCAACAGCAGCGAGGTGCAGGGCGAGCTGCCCGGGTTGCAGTCGGTGGAGATCGCCATGGGCACGCGCTGCTCGCGCAGCAGGGCCACGGGCGGCAATTTGGTTTCACGCAAAAAGTAGAACGCGCCGGGCAACAGCACCGCCACCGTGCCCGCCGCCGCCATGGCCCGTGCGCCTTCGGGCGACAGCCATTCAAGGTGGTCACAGCTGATGGCGCCGTAACGCGCCGCGAGCTGCGAGCCGCCGCTGTCGCTCAGTTGTTCAGCATGCAGCTTGACGGGAATGCCCAGCGCTTTCGCTGCGGCAAACACACGTTCGGTCTGCGCGGTGCTGAAGGCAATGCGTTCGCAAAAGGCGTCGACCGCATCGACCAGGCCTTCGGCGTGCAGCAGCGGCAGCATCTCAAGCACCGCATCGACATAGGCATCGGTGCGGCCGGCGAATTCGGCGGGCACGGCATGCGCGCCCAGGAAAGTCGTGCGGATGTCCACCGCATGGCTTTGCGCCAGCGCGCGCGCCACCGAGAGCGTCTTGCGTTCATGCTCCAGCGCCAGGCCGTAGCCGGACTTGATCTCCAGCGTGGTCACGCCTTCGCTGATCAATTGCTTGAGCCTGGGAGCGCTTTGTGCCTGCAGTTGCTGCGCGCTGGCGGCGCGCGTGGCCTTGACGGTGGACGCGATGCCGCCGCCGGCGCGGGCGATCTCTTCATAGCTCGCGCCATTGAGGCGCAACTCGAATTCATGGGCACGGTCGCCGCCATAGACCAAATGGGTGTGGCAATCGATCAGGCCCGGGGTGATCAGTGCGCCGCCCGCGTCATGCTGCGCGGTGCAGCGCGCCAGCAACTCCACCGGCAGCTCAGCGCGCGGGCCGACCCAGGCGATGGTCTCGCCATCGACCACCAATGCGGCATCTTCGATCAATCCATAGGGCTGCGATGCGCCAGCCAGCAGCGTGGCGGCATTGCAATTCGTCCAGACTTGCAGGCTCATGCGGGAATCTCCATCCAGAGGGCTTGCTGAGCGGCGATGCGCACCGCGGCGCTGCCCGTTACCGTGCGCCAGGCCAAAGTGGCGGGGGGCAGCTGCAGAGGCTCTTCGTCAAACAGCACGGTTGCGGCCGAGGCGTGCGCATACACGGCGATCGTGGTCCCGTCACCCAGCGTTTCTGAAAAACGCCCGTCGACACGCAGCATGCGTGAAGGCTTGGGCCCCCTGCGCACCATGAGGTTGAAATCCCGCGTCTTGCCGTTGATCAATTCGCAGCCAGTGGCGGCGCCACCGTCGAAGAACAGCGGCGCGTCACCGGCCGTCATGCGATGCGGCACGCCCGCCACGTCGAGCTGCACGCCGGCGCCTTCCAGCACGGCGAACCAGCGCTCTATGCCCTCGAACTTCGAGAAGGGCCCGCTTTGGTCGACGTCGGCCACCGACATGCGCCAGGCCCAGTCACCCGCGTCAGGCCACATGGCCAGCTCGCGCGTGACGCCGCCGCCGTTGCGCCATGGCGTGGCGGGGATGTCGGCCAGCTGCACAATATTCCAGCTCATTGAGAAAACCTCCGCGCTGCTGCGCTGCGGTACGAGCCCTTGGGACGGCACGGCGGTCTCATGCCTGAAACTTCCCCGCAAAGCTGTAGCGCGAGCCGGGATACACCAGGCGCGCCACACTCGCAATGTTGGCGCCGCTCACGGTGCGCCGCATCATGGCCAGGCAGGCTTCGCCGAGTTTGATTTCGAGGTGTTTGGCCTCCAGCGCAGAAGGCAGGCAGGCTTCAATCGAATAACTGGCTTCCGTCAGCGGGGCTTCGGCCAGCAGGTGGTGGGTGGGCGTGGTTTCGCTGAAATCGGTTTCCAGGTAGTGCGGCGCGGCCGCCGGGTTGACGTAGCGGTCTTCGTACTGGATGGGCACGCCGTTCTCCAGGTGGATCAGGATGGTGTGGAACACCCGGCCGCCCGGGCGCAGGCCCAGCGTGCGCGCCAGGTCGGCGCTGGCTTTTTCGGATTCGGCCAGCAGCACGCGCGAGGTGTGGATATGGCCGCGCTCAACGACTTCCTCGTGGATGTCACGGATGGTCAGCGTGGAGGAGATGCGGTGCAGCTCGGCGACGAAGGTGCCGGAGCCCTGGATGCGCGTGACCATGCCCTCGCCCATCAATTCGCGCAGCGCGCGGTTCACCGTCATGCGGCTCACGCCGAACTGCTCCATCAGCACGGATTCGCTGGGCACCGGGTCGCCGGGCTTCCAGGTGCCGGCGCTGATGCGTTTCTTGATGAATGCCTTGACCTGGCCGTAGGCAGGCAGTGGGGTGGTGGCCATGGGGTTCAGCGCAATGTTGGCGGATTTAAGAAAAAATCATTGTCACCGCAAAAAGCCGCAGGCAGGCCCTTGCGGCCCTTTACAGATTCTTGCGCACAAAGCGTAGCTTACGCCAGTTGACACAAGTTGTATAGACAACTACGATTTACACCAGTCACCCCCGCCTGGTTTTTTCCCGGCCCTTATTCCCGTCCTTTCAGTCCTTTGGCAAAAACGTCCGGAAAGTTTTTGTTTTTATTCCCGGAGCAGCCCCATGTCCGATCTTTCCCAAACACCCTTTCTTGACAGCAAGGCCCGCCCGGTGCGGGCACCGCGCGGCAGCACGCTGAGCTGCGCCAACTGGCAGATCGAGGCGGCCTACCGCATGATCCAGAACAACCTGGACCCGGAAGTCGCCGAAAACCCCGACGAACTCGTGGTCTACGGCGGCATCGGCAAGGCCGCCCGCAACTGGCCGGCCTTTGACGCCATCCTCGATTCGCTGCGCAAGCTGAAAGCCGACGAAACCCTGCTGGTGCAGTCGGGCAAGCCGGTGGGCGTGTTCCGCACCCACACGGGCGCGCCGCGCGTGCTGATCGCCAATTCCAACCTGGTGCCCAAGTGGGCCACTTGGGAACATTTCAACGAGCTGGACCGCGCCGGCCTGATGATGTACGGCCAGATGACGGCCGGCAGCTGGATTTACATCGGCACCCAGGGCATCGTGCAGGGCACGTATGAAACCTTTGTGGAAGCGGGCCGCCAGCATTTCAACGGCGACCTGGCCGGCCGCTGGGTGCTGACCGCGGGCCTGGGCGGCATGGGCGGCGCGCAGCCGCTGGCCGCCACCTTTGCCGGCGCCTGTTCGCTCAACATCGAGTGCCAGCAGTCCAGCATCGACTTCCGCCTGCGCACCCGTTACGTCGACAAGCAGGCCAAGGACCTTGACGAAGCGCTGGAGATGATCCAGCACCACACCTCGCGCAAGGAGGCCGTCTCCATCGCGCTGTGCGGCAATGCGGCCGAGATCGTGCCCGAACTCGCCAGGCGCGCCCAGGCCGGCGGCCTGCGCCCCGACATCGTGACCGACCAGACTTCGGCGCACGACATCATCAACGGCTACCTGCCGATGGGCTGGACGGTCGCGCAATGGAAGGCCGCGCAGAAAGACCCCGCCCAGCATGCCGCGCTGACAAAGGCCGCCGGCGAATCCTGCGTGGTCCACGTCAAGGCCATGCTGGCCTTCCACGAAATGGGCATCCCCACGGTGGACTACGGCAACAACCTGCGCCAGGTCGCGAAAGACTTCGGCGTGGACAACGCCTTTGACTACCCCGGCTTCGTGCCGGCCTACATCCGCCCGCTGTTCTGCCGCGGCGTGGGCCCTTTCCGCTGGGTGGCGCTCTCGGGCGACCCGGAAGACATCAAGAAGACTGACGCGAAGATGAAAGAACTCTTCCCCGACAACAAACACCTGCACCGCTGGCTGGACATGGCCGAAGAGCGCATCGCCTTCCAGGGCCTGCCGGCACGCATCTGCTGGATAGGCCTGGGCGAGCGCCACATCGCGGGCCTGGCTTTCAACGAAATGGTCAAGAGCGGCGAGCTCAAGGGCCCCATCGTGATCGGCCGCGACCACCTGGACAGCGGCTCCGTCGCCTCGCCCAACCGCGAGACCGAGGCCATGAAGGACGGCAGCGATGCCGTGAGCGACTGGCCGTTGCTCAACGCCCTGCTCAACACCGCCAGCGGCGCGACCTGGGTCAGCCTGCACCATGGCGGCGGCGTCGGCATGGGTTATTCGCAACATTCGGGCGTGGTCATCGTCTGCGACGGCACGGCCGAAGCCTCCGAAAAATTAGCCCGCGTGCTGTTCAACGACCCGGCCACCGGCGTGATGCGCCATGCCGATGCGGGGTACGACATCGCGAAACAAAGCGCCAGAGACAACGGGCTGAACCTGCCCATGATAGGAAGCTGAAACACATGTCCGATAGCACCGCAGAGATTTATCTCACCTACCTGAACCACCCCGACGTCCAGGCCCTGGCCCTGACCGACGCCGAGATCATCGCCGCTGTCGAGCAGGCCCTGCATGCACAGGGCAACAAGCAGACGACGATAGAACCGCGCATGCACCTGGTGCCGGAAAAAGACTACCCCGGCCACTTCAACGTGCTGCGCGGCTACATACGCCCGCTGGGCCTGGCCGGCGTGAAGGTGGTGGGCGACTTCTACAAGAACTACGAGCAGGGCCTGCCTTCGGAGCTGGCCGTGCTCAACCTGTTCGACCCGAAAAACGGCTCGCCCATCGCCATCATCGACGCCTCGGACATCACCGACATGCGCACCGGCGCCATCACCGCGCTGGGCGCCAAGCACCTGGCGCGCAAGAACTCGAAAATCCTGGGCCACATAGGCGCGCGCGGCACCTCCTACTGGAACGTGCGCCTGCTCGACTCGATCTACGACTTCGACGAAATCCGCGTGCATTCGCGCCGGCCAGAAAGCCGCAACGCCTTTGCCGCCAAACTCGAAAAAGACCTGGGCAAAAAAATCATCGTGACGGAGGACTGGGAGTCCTGCGTGCGCGGCGCCGACATCGTGGTCGAGGCCTCGCGACTGGAAAAGCCCACGCCCATGCTGAAGACCGAGTGGATCAAAAAAGGCGCTTGCGTGATTCCCTACGGCACCATGAGCGCGGTCGAACTCTCGCTGACCGACATCATGGACAAGATGGTGATGGACGACTGGGGCCAGGCCAAGGCCGGCCCGCTGGGCGCGCTGCGCGCCCATGTGGACGCCGGCAAGCTGTCGGAAGCCACGCTGCACGCCGAACTGGGCCAGATCGTCGCGGGCCTCAAGCCCGGCCGCGAAAGCGACGACGAAACCAACCTGTTCTGGCACCGCGGCCTGTCGCTGTCGGACATCGCGCTGGGCGCCTTCATGCTGGAAAAAGCCAAGCGCATGGGCCTGGGCCAGAAGCTGCGCTTTCGCTGAAGCAGGCAGGCAGCATGGACGCCATCAGCACCTCACAGACCGCGCAGGCGCTGCTGGCCAACGCCCGCATGTACTCGGCCACGCCCTCCGTCAAGGCCGACTGGAAGACCTTGCTGGCCTGGGTGTTGATACGCGCGGGCCTGCATTGGGACCTCATCGACTACGACGCACCCGCGCCGCTGTCGGTGCTGTGGGCGCGCAATGACCTGGGCCTGGCGATGATGTGCGGCCTGCCCTTTGCGCAACGCGGCGAGCGGCCCACGCTGGTCGCCGCGCCGATTCCCTCGCCGGCCCGCTACGGCGGCAAGCCGGTGTACTTCACCGACATCGTGGTGCGCGCCGATGCGCCCTACCGCAGCCTGGAAGACACCTTCGGCGGCGTGATCGGCTACACGCTGGCCGACTCCATGTCGGGCGGCGTGGCGCTGCGGCATCACCTGGCACCCTACCGCGAGGCGAAAGGTTCGCGCCTGTACCGCAAGGCCGTGGGTGAACTGGTCAATGCGCGCGGCGTGATCACCGCCCTGGCCGACGGCCGCATCGACGCCGGCCCGCTCGACAGCTATTACCACGACCTGCTCAAGGCGCACGACCCGGCGTTTGCCGCGCAGGTGCGCACCATCGCCAGCACGACGGCCTTGCCGATTCCGCCGCTGGTGGCCACCGCCGATTTGCCCGAGGAGACGCTGGCCAAAGTGCGCGCGGCTTTGCAGGCCACGGCCGATGCACCGGAACTCGCACCGCTGATGCAGCGCCTGCTGCTCGCGGGGTTTGCTTTTCCCGATCCCGCGGACTACCTGCCGCTGGCGGCCATGGACGGCGGGCCCGCGCCCGCACTGGACGACCTCTGATGAAACATTTTTTCTTCACGCGGTCCACATGGCTGGCCTTGCTGCTCGCGGCCGCCTCCTTCGGTGCCGCCGCCCAGGCTTATCCCTCCAAACCGCTGCACGTCATCGCACCCTTCCCGCCCGGCGGGCCTGTCGACGTGCTGGGCCGCGTGCTGGCGCAAGGCCTCGCCGAATCCATGGGCCAGCCGGCCGTGGTCGACAACAAAATCGGCGCCGCCGGCAACATTGGCATTGACCTGGCGGCCAAGGCAGCGCCCGATGGCTACACGCTGGCCATCGTCCCGCTGGGCAATATCGCGGTCAATCCCGCGCTCTATCCCGGCCTGCCCTACAAGGCCGCCGACCTCGCGCCCGTCACCATGCTGGCCACGGTGGAAAACGTGCTGGTGGTCAACGCCGCCGTGCCGGCGCGAAACGTCAAGGAACTGCTCGCGCTGGCCGCGCTGAAACCCGACAGCGTCAGCTTTGCCTCGCCGGGCGCCGGCAGCCAGGCGCACCTGGCCGGCGAGTTGCTGGCGCTGAACAGCGGCGTGCAGCTGCTGCACGTGCCCTACAAGGGCATAGGCCCGGCGCTCAATGATTTGCTGGGCGGCCAGGTCAGCATGATGTTCGCGCAGATGTCCTCGGTGCTGCCGCACATCAAGAGCGGCAAGCTGCGCGCGCTGGGCGTCGCCAGCCTCAAGCGCTCACCCCTGATGCCCGAGACGCCGACGATTGCCGAGCAAGGCCTGCCGCGTTTCGAGGCGGTGTCCTGGTATGCGCTCATGGTGCCGGCCGGCACGCCGCGCACCGTCGTCGACAAACTCAATACGGAGACCGTCAAGCTCTTCGCGCGGCCCGAACTCAAGGAAAAGCTGGCCGCGCTGGGCATGGACGCCGCCACCGGCAAACCCGCCGAGCTGGCCGCCGCCATCCAGGCCGACACTGTGCGCTGGACCGAGGTGATACGGCAGAAAAACATCAAGCCCGAGTAAGCCCGGTTTCTCTCTTCTTTTCTTATCGTTGGCAACACCATGACCCTCACCATTGAACCCGGCCGGCTGACCCTGGCGCAGTTGCGCGACATCCACACCACGGCGCAAACGCTGGCGATAGACCCTTCCGCCACGGCCGGCATTCGCGCCAGCGCCGCGCTGGTGCAAAAAGCCGCGCAGGGTGGCGAGGCCGTGTACGGCGTCAACACCGGTTTCGGCAAGCTGGCCAACCAGCGCATCGCGCAGGCCGACCTGGAAACGCTGCAGCTCAACCTGCTGCGCTCACATGCCGTGGGCGTGGGCGAGCCCATGCCCGAGCGCGTGGTGCGCCTGGTGCTGTTGCTCAAGGCGGCAAGCCTGGCGCGCGGCTACTCCGGCGTGCGCGAAGTTGTCATCGACATGCTGATGGCGCTGTACAACAAGGGCCTGACGCCGGTGATTCCCTGCCAGGGTTCGGTGGGCGCCTCGGGCGACCTCGCGCCGCTGGCCCATTTGTGCCTCCCGCTGATAGGCGAAGGCGAGGTGTTTTACGAGGGCAAGCGGATCGCTGCCGCCGACGCGCTCAAGCAGGCGTCCCTCACACCGGTGAAGCTGTCGGCCAAGGAAGGCCTGGCGCTGATCAACGGCACGCAGGTCTCGACCGCGCTCGCGCTGGACGCGCTGCTGGCCACCGACCGGCTGTTTGAAGCGGCTGTGATTTCAGGCGCCGTCACGCTGGACGCCGCGCGCGGCAGCGACGGCCCCTTTGACCCGCGCATCCACGCGGTGCGCGGCCAGCCGGGCCAGATCGATTGCGCCGCCGCTTACCGCGCCATCATGGCGGGCAGTGAAATCCGCCGCTCGCACCTGGAAGGCGACGACCGCGTGCAGGACCCGTATTGCCTGCGCTGCCAGCCGCAGGTCATGGGCGCCTGCCTGGACCAGATGCGCTACGCCACACAGGTGCTGATGCGCGAAGCCAATGCCGTGACCGACAACCCGCTGGTGTTTGCTGAAGACGAGACACTTCTCTCCGGTGGCAACTTCCATGCGGAGCCGGTCGCGCTGGCCTGCGACGCGCTGGCCGTCGCCATCGCCGAAATCGGCGCCATCACCGAACGCCGCATCGCCATGCTGGTCGACACCGTGGCCTCGCGCCTGCCGGCTTTCCTCACGCCTGAGCCGGGCCTGAATTCCGGCTTCATGATCGTGCACGTGACCGCCGCCGCGCTGGCCTCCGAAAACAAATCGCTGGCCCACCCCGCCAGCGTCGACAGCCTGCCCACCTCGGCCAACCAGGAAGACCATGTGAGCATGGCGACCTTCGCGGCGCGCCGCCTGCAGCCCATGCTGCGCAACACCGAATACATCGTCGCCATCGAGCTGCTGGCCGCCGCGCAGGGCATTGAATTTTTGCGCCCGCTCAAGAGTTCCGCCGTGCTGGAGGGCGTGTTGCAACTGGTGCGCAAAGCCTCGCCGGCCATGATGCATGACCGCAGCCTCGCACCCGACATGGAACGGGTGCACCAATTGGTGGCGGGCGGGCGCATAGGCCTGGCCGGAGAAGCCCAAATCACCGAGTTAACCGCCTTGCGGCTGGCATGAAGCCTGCATACATTAGCGATACCTACATCGCTATCTCTATCCACACAGGAGCCTATTCATGAAACAGCAACTCGTCATCTCCCTGCTGGCCGCAGCATCCGCCTTGGCCATGGGCGCCGCCCACGCACAGGAGACCAAGGTCGCCATCGGCATTTCGGGCTGGACGGGTTTTGCCCCGTTGACCCTGGCCAAGGAAGCCGGCATCTTCAAGAAGAACGGACTCGACGTTTCCATCAAGAAGATCCCGCAAAAAGACCGCCACCTCGCGATTGCCTCGGGTGACGTGCAGTGCGCCGCCACCACGGTGGAAACCTGGGTGGTGTGGAACGCCAACGGCGTGGCCACCACGCAGATCTTCCAGCTCGACAAAAGCTACGGCGCCGACGGCATGGTGGTGAAACCCGGCATCACCAAAATCACCGACCTCAAGGGCAAGACCGTCGCCGCGAGCGCGCCCGGCACCTCCCCCTACTTCGCCCTGGCCTGGATGCTGAAGAAAAACGGCATGAGCACCAAGGACGTGAAGGTCGTCAACCTGGAGCCGCAGGCCGCGGCCAACGCGATGATCGCCGGCACCGACGGTGTCGATGCCGCGATGACCTATGAGCCCTACCTGGGCGCGGTGCGCGCCAAGCCGGAAGCCGGCAAGATCATCGCCACCACGCTGGACTACCCCATGGTGATGGACACCTTCGGCTGCACGCCCAAGTTCCTGAGCGAAAACCCCAAGGCCGCCAAGGCACTGGCCGACAGCTACTTCGACGCCGTCGAGATGATCCAGAAAGAGCCGAAGAAAAGCTTCGAGATCATGGGCGCCGACGTGAAGCAGACCGGCGAAGCCTTTGAAGCCTCGTCCAAATACCTGCGCTGGCAGGACCGCGCGGCCAACCAGAAGTTCTTTGCCGGTGAACACGCCGCTTTCAGCAAGGAAGCCGCCGACCTGCTGATGGAAGCGGGCATCATCAAGTCGCTGCCCGACATGGGCAAGCTGGCTGACACAAAATTCCTCAAGTAAGCCGGCGACTGCATGCGGCCCCTGCAACCCGTCTCGCCCGGCGCGCGCATCGCGCTGGGCGTGAGCTTCTTCGTTCTGTTCTTCGTCGTGTGGGCCATCTTCACGCTGGGCGGCTACGTCTCCAAGACCTTTCTGGCCGACCCCATCACCATGGTGAGGTCGGGCTACGACCTGCTGGCCAACCAGGGCTTTGCCAAGGACATCGGCATGACGGTCTGGCGGGTGCTGGGCGGCTTTGCGATTGCCGCATTGCTGGCCGTGCCGTTGGGCGTGATGATGGGCGCCTACAAACCGGTCGAGGCTTTTTTTGAACCCTTTGTGAGCTTTGCGCGCTACCTGCCCGCGTCGGCTTTCATTCCGCTGCTGATCCTCTGGGCCGGCATCGGCGAGGCGCAGAAGCTCTCGGTGATTTTTATCGGTTCCTTCTTCCAGCTGGTGTTGATGATTGCCGTGAGCGTGGGCAACACGCGGCGCGACCTGGTGGAGGCGGCCTACACGCTGGGCGCGGCTGACCGCGGCATCGTGGTGCGCGTGCTGCTGCCCAGCGCCGCGCCCGAGATCGCCGAGACACTGCGCATGGTGCTGGGCTGGGCCTGGACCTATGTGATCGTCGCGGAGCTGATAGGCGCATCGAGCGGCATTGGCCACATGATCACCGACAGCCAGGCCCTGCTGGCGACCGACCAGATCATCTTCGGCATCATCGTGATCGGTGTCTTCGGCCTGGTCACCGACCTGGCCTTCAAGGCGCTGAACCGTAAACTTTTCCCGTGGGCACAGTTAGGCCGATGACTTCTTCCAATCCCATCCTGACCGTCACCCAGCTGTCGAAAACCTTCACCGCCCACAAAGGCGCAGGCACGGTGGCATTGCAGGCCACAGACCTGAGCGTTGCCGAAAACGACTTCATCACCATCCTCGGCCCCTCGGGCTGCGGCAAGTCCACCCTGCTGCGCATGGTGGCGGGGCTCGATACGCCCACCAGCGGCTCCATCGTGCTGGACGGCAAGCCCATCGCGGGCCCGGGCGCGGACCGCGGCATGGTGTTCCAGAGCTACACGCTGTTTCCCTGGCTCAGCATTTTGCAGAACGTCTGCTTCGGCCTGCGTGAAAAAGGCATGGCGCTCGATGCGCAACTCGATATCGCACACCAGTTCATCAAGAAGGTCGGGCTGCAGGGTTTTGAAAACCATTTCCCCAAGCAGCTTTCAGGCGGCATGCAGCAGCGCACCGCATTGGCACGCGCACTGGCCAACAACCCGCGCATCCTGCTGATGGACGAGCCCTTCGGCGCGCTGGACCACCAGACGCGCGAGCTGATGCAGGAGCTGCTGCAAGGCATCTGGGAAGCCGAGCAGAAGACCGTGCTCTTTGTGACGCACGACATCGACGAAGCCATCTTCATGGGCAACCGAGTGGTGGTGATGAGCGCCCGGCCCGGCCGCATCAAGTGCGACATCCCCGTGCCGCTGGCGCACCCGCGCCACTACTCGGTCAAGACCACGCCGGTGTTCACCGAGCTCAAGGCGCGGCTGACCGAGGAGATACGCGTGGAAGTGCACCGCGCGGCGGGGCTGCAGGCCCCGACTGCCTGACTTTTTCTACAGCCCCAACCGGAACACGATCACCGCGCCCAGCACCAGCGCGGCGATAAACACCGTCTCGCCCACCAGCATGGCCACGGGCTGCCAGCCCAGTTTCATGAGGTCCTCAAAACTGGTCTTGATGCCGGCGGCCGCGATGGCCGTGACCAGAAACCAGCGCGAGGTGTCGCTGGCGGCCTGCGTCATGGCCGGCGTGAAAGCGCCTATGGTGGCCAGCAGCACCAGCACGATGAAGGCCAGCAGGAAGCCGGGCACCAGAGGAACTTCTTCTTCCACTGCCTTGGCGTCGGGGTGCTTGCGGTAGCTGATGGCGATCAGCAGCACGATGGGCATCAGCAGCATCACGCGGAACAGCTTGACGACAGTGGCCGTGTCGCCGACCTCGGGACCCAGCATCATGCCGGCCGCCACCACCTGCGCCACGTCATGGATGGTGCCGCCCAGGAAGATGCCGCCCTGCGCGGGCGCCAGGCCTATGAGCTTGAGGGCGAAGGGGTAAAGAATCATGCTCAAGGTGGAGAGCACCGTGACGCCGACCACGGCCAGCAAGGTGAAACGCTCGTTCTCCTTGGTCTGCGGCAGCACGGACGAAATCGCCAGCGCGGCGGAGGCGCCGCAGATGGCGACCGCGCCACCCGAGAGCACACCTTCTTCACGCGGGCGTTTGAGCCACTTCGCGAGCAACAGGCCGAACAGGATGGTGAGCGCCACCGCCACCACGATCACCAGCGCCGTCTCCACACCGAGTTTGGCGACCTGCGTCAGCGTGATGCGCGCGCCCAGCAGGGCCACGCCGACACGCAGCAAGGTGCGGCCGCAAAAATCGACACCGGTCTTGACCTTGGGATTGCTGTTGAGGAAGTGGAAGGCCAGGCCTATCAGCAGCGCGTAGAGCAGTTGCGGGCCACCGTAATGCTCGGACAGGAAAGTCGCCGCCAGCGCGATGACCACGCACACCATGGCGCCGGGCACGCTGGCTTTGAGGAGGGAGACTGAAGGAAGAAAAGACACGCGGAGGAGGCTTCCGGTTGTTGTTTTGTTTATGCGGAAAACAGCTATCACCGGGTGATTTTCCGTCTTGCACACGCTATTTCCATATGCTACTATTATTAGGTTGTATATACAAGTTGGGGCGCTGGAAGCACCACGATGGCGCGGTTTTCCAGGCACGGGATGTGCATGCAACAGGCCAGAAGATTCCTTGTTTCAGTTTCATCCGGAGATCACCATGAAGATCAGCAAACTTTTGGCCCTGTCCGCATTCGCGCTGGCCGCCTTCGCACCGCTCGCCTCACACGCCCAGCAGGCCGTGCGCGTCGGCTCCAAAAACTTCACCGAGCAGTTCGTGCTCGCCGAAATCTATGCGCAGGCGCTGGAAGCCGCCGGCATCAAGACCGAGAAAAAGCTCAACCTGGGCGGCACGCTGATCGCCCAGAAGGCGATGGAAGAAAAGCAGATCGACTTCTACCCTGAATACACCGGCACCATGCTGCTGGCCGTTCTCAAGCAGGAACCCATGACGGATGCCAAGGCGGTGTACGACAAGGTCAAGGAAGGCTACGCCAAGATGGGCTTTGTGGTGCTGAACCAGTCCAACCTGAACAACGGCTACGTGATGGTGGTGCGCGCCGACACCGCGCAAAAGCTCAAGCTGGAAACCCTGTCCGACCTGGCCAGGGCCGCCAAGGATTTGAAAGTCGGCGCCGGCCCCGAGTTCCGTGACCGCAAGGACGGCCTGCCGGGCCTGAAGGCGAAGTACGACATGGTCTTCGGTGAAGACCTGCAGATGGCGATCGGCCTGCGCTACCAGGCGCTGAAGAACGACCAGATCCAGGTCGTCAACGGCTACTCCACCGACGGCATGATCAGCGCGCTCAAGCTCAAACGCCTGCGCGACGACAAGAGCCTGTGGCCTCCGTACTTCGTCGTGCCCGTGATCCGCAAGGAAGCACTGGACGCCAACCCGAAGATCGGCGAAGTCCTGAACCGCGTGAGCGCCCTGCTCGACGAAACCTCCATGGCCCAGATGAACTACCAGGTCGACGGCGACAAGCTCGAACCCAAGGACGTGGCCCGCGACTTCCTGAAGTCCAAGGGACTGGTCAAGTAATACTTCTCTTCCGACGCTTCCCCGTACCTTCACCGTGAAAGTTTTTACGCCATGACACTAGCGGTCGGGGAGCAATGGCTGGGTATCCAGGATGTGGTGCGCGTGGCGCGCAGCGGCGAACCCGTGTCGCTGGCGCCCAAGGCGCGTGAGCGTGTGGTCGCCGCGCGCGAACTGGTCATGCGGCTGGCCACCTCCGGCCAAGCCATCTACGGCCTCAATTCCGCACTGGGTGCCAACACCGGCGCGGTGCTGGCTGAAGGCGACCTGGAAGACTACCAGCGCCGCGCCGTGCGCGCCCGGGCCGTGGCCGTGGGCCCGGCCTATGACAAAGCCTCGGTGCGCGCCATGCAGTTCGCGCGCATCGCCGGCATGTCGCGCGGAGGTTCGGGCGTCTCGCCCGCGGTGCTGGACGCCTGCATCGCGATGCTGAATTTCCAGGTCCACCCGGTGGTGCCGCGCTTCGGCTCCATCGGTGTGGCCGACCTGCCCCAGCTCTCCCACCTGGCCTTGCCGCTGTTCGGCGAAGGCCAGGCCGAGGTGCGCGGTGAAATTTTGAACGGCGCCGCCGCGCTGGAACGCGCGGGCCTGCAACCGGTGACGCTGGGCGCCAAGGATGGCCTGGCGCTGATCAGTTCCAATGCGGCCACCACGGCGCGTGCCGCACTCGTCTTGCATGACGCCAATGTGGCGCTGGACGCCTGGCTGGCCGCCGTGGCGCTGGGCTATGAAGGCTTCCGGGCCAACCTCTCGCCGCTGCACCCCGGCGCGGTGGCGGCCCGGCCGGCCGCCGGCCAGGTCGAGGTGGCGCGCCAGCTGCGCGAACTGCTCAAGGGCAGCGCCCTGCTGGAGCCGGGCGCGGCGCGCCGCGTGCAGGACCCGGTGTCCATGCGCGTGGTGCCCCAGGTGCACGGCGCCGCGCGCGACATGGTGGACGCGGCCTGCGCGCAGGTCGAGATTGAACTCAACAGCGCGGCCGACAGCCCGCTGGTGCTGGCTGAAGAGGGCGTGATGCTCTCCAACGGCAACTTCCACGTGCCGGCGCTGGCATTGGCGCTGGACGCCTCGGCGATTGCGCTGGCACAAGCCGCCAGCATGTCGGTGTCGCGCAGCCAGCGTTTCATGTCGCCCGCGCTCACCGGCCTGCCGCTGCAGCTCACGCGCCACGGCCCGGCCCATTCGGGTTTTGCCACGGTGCAGAAAACCCTGACCGCGCTCTGGGCCGAGGTGCGCTTGCGCGCCAACCCGGGTTCGCTTGATTACCTGCCGGTGTCCGAAGCGCTGGAAGACCATGCCTGCATGGCGCTGGGTGTGGCGGAAAAACTCGGCGAGCTGGTGGAGCGCGTGCGCTACCTGATCGCGATTGAACTGCTGGTCGCCGCCCAGGCGGTGGACCTGCGCGAGCTCGACATCAGCCAGATGGGCGAAGGCACCCGGCGCACTTTTGCGCAGGTGCGCAAGCTGGTCCCCATGCTGGACGAAGACCGCCCGCTGGGCCCCGACATAGACCGTATCCACGGCGCCATCGCCGCGGGTGTCTTCGGCGCTGAAGCTGCTCACCGGGGCGCAGCATGACCTGGTTCCTGCGCAACTGGACCGACGTGGCCTACGCCTTGTGGGAGCACATCGCGATTTCGCTCACGGCACTGGTGATTGCCTTCGCGCTGTCGCTGGTGATTGGCGTCATCGCCGCCCGGCGTGAAAAACTCTACGCCACCGTCATGACGGTCTCGGGTTTTCTGTACACCATCCCGACGCTGGCCTTCCTCGCCTTCCTGATTCCCGTGGTGGGCCTGGGCCGCACCAACGCCATCATCACCATGGTCGCGTTCTCGCTGATGATTTTGATCCGTAGCGTGGCCACCGGCATACGCGAAGTGCCGGCCGACATCATCGACGCGGCGCGCGGCATGGGCATGAACAAGGCGCAGATCATGCGGCGCATCGAGTTGCCGCTGGCCCTGCCCCTGATCGTGGCCGGCCTGCGCGTCTCGGCCGTCACCGTGATCAGCGTGACGGTGGTCGCCGCCTATGTGAACGCGGGCGGGCTGGGCACGCTGATTTTCAACGGCATCGCCAGCGACCACCCGGCCAAGATCTGGACCGGCGCGCTGACCGTTTGCGCGCTGTCCGTCGTCGTCGACATGCTGCTCGCGCTGCTGGAGCAGCGCCTGAAGAACCGGCGCGCAGCCTGAAACCCAAGAGGCCCTGATGCTTGCCGACGCCTGGAACTATGTCCTTTCCCATCCCGCGCAGTTTTACCGCGCGCTGGGCGTGCACGTCGCGCTGTCGGCCTCGGCGCTGCTGATTGCCGCGCTGATCTGCATCCCGGCGGGCATTGCCGTCGCGCGGAAAAATGCTCTCTCACTGGCCGTCGTCAATGTCGCCAACGTCGGGCGCACCCTGCCCTCGCTGGCCGTGCTGGCGCTGGTGATGCCGATCTTGGGAACCGGTTTTACGCCCGCCCTCTTCGCCCTCACGCTGATCGCGTTGCCGCCCATCGTGACGCACACCATCGTCGGCATGCGCGGCGTGGACGCAGATGCGGTGGACGCCGCCATCGGCATGGGCATGACGCGCGCGTCGCTGCTGTGGCAGGTCGAGCTGCCCATGGCCATGCCGGTCATCTTCGCGGGCCTGCGCACCGCCGCGGTGCAGATCATTTCCGGCGCCGTGCTGGCCGCCTTCATAGGCGGCGGCGGGCTGGGCGACTTCATCACCGCGGGCATCGCCATGATGGCCGTTCCCCAGCTGCTGGTGGGCGCCATCCCGGTGGCGCTGCTGGCGCTGGGCACCGATTTTCTTTTTGGCGCGCTGCAGCGCCGCATGACTCCCCAAGGGCTTCGCGCATGATCACACTCGACCGCCTCACCAAGTCCTTCGGCGGCAGCGCCCAGTCGGCCGTCGACGGGCTGTCGCTCACCGTCAACACCGGCGAGATCTGCGTGCTGATCGGCCCGTCAGGCTGCGGCAAGACCACCACCATGCGCATGATCAACCGCATGGTCGAACCCGATTCGGGCCGCATCGAAGTCGGCGGGCGCGACGTCACCAAGATGGACGCGGTGGAGCTGCGCCGCTCCATCGGCTACGTGATCCAGCAGGTGGGCCTGTTCCCGCACATGACGATCGGCGAGAACGTGGCCACCGTGCCCAAAATGCTGGGCTGGGATGCCGCCCGCATCGCCAAACGTGTGGACGAGTTGCTGGCGCTGGTGCACATGGACCCGTCGGTTTACCGCAACCGCTTTCCGCGCGAACTCTCGGGCGGGCAGAAGCAGCGCATAGGCGTGGCACGCGCACTGGCGGCGGACCCGCCGGTGATGCTGATGGACGAGCCCTTCGGCGCCATAGACCCGATCACCCGCGCGCGCCTGCAGGACGAGTTCCTGCGCATCCTGCGCGAGCTCGGAAAAACCATTGTGTTCGTCACGCACGACATCGACGAAGCCATCCGCATGGGCTCGCGCATCGCGATTCTGCGCAGCGGCAAGGTGGTGCAGTACGACACGCCCGAACGCATACTCGCGCACCCGGCCGACGCGTTTGTCGAGGCCTTTGTGGGCGGCGACCGCTCACTCAAACGGTTGGCCCTGCTGACGGCCGGCCCCTATGTGGAAAGCGGCACGCCGGCCGCCAATGCACCGCGCCTGCCGGCCGCGACGCCGCTGCGCGATGCGCTGTCGGCCATGCTGGACGCCGGCGCGAATGAGGCCGCGATTGTGGACGCGGAGGGCAAGCCCCTGGGCCGCGTCACGCTGCAGAGCATCCAGCAGGCCGCAGCGGTGTCCCGCTCCTAAACCTGCCGCATCCGCAGCGCGCTGCAAACACCCGCTACCGCCGCGAAGCCGGCCGCCAGCCACAGCGCCACAAACGAACCGTGGCCGCCCTGTGGGTCGAACATCGCAAAAATCATTGCCAGCAAGACCGCGCCCAGCGTCTGGCCGGTCAGCCGCGCCGTGCCCAGCATGCCGCTGGCGCCGCCGCTGCGATGCGGCGGCGCCGAAGTGATGATGGTGTGGTTGTTGGGCGACTGGAACAGGCCGTAACCGATGCCGCACAAAGCCATGCGCCAGACGATGTCGAGCTGGGACGGATGCGCCGGCAACACCGCCAGAAAAATCAGGCCCAGCGCCAGGAAGGCCATGCCGATGCCACCCAGCACGCCGCCTGAATGGCGCCCTATCAGCCGCCCCACGAGCGGCGAGGTCACCACAATGGCCAGCGGCCAGGCCGTCATCAGCAGCCCGGCCTGCAGGTGGCTGAAGCCGTAAGTGCCCAGCAGCAGGAAAGGCAGGCTGACATAGGCCAGCGTCTGCGCGCAGAAGGCGCCTATCGAGGTGCCCATGGACAGCGCGAAGACGGGAATGCGCAGCAGGTCCAGCGGGAACAGCGGTAGCGGTTGCGCCAGCTGGCGCCGCACGTAAATGATGCCGATGACGATGCCCGCCGCGAGTTCGGCCAGCGGCACCCACAACGAGCCGGCACCCGCGCCGGGCACGGTTTCGATGCGAACGCCCAGGCCGTCGACGCCCAGGAACACCAGGCCGAACATCAGCGCGTTGAGCACCACGTCGAGCGGCGACAGCCGGCCCGCGGCCTTGGCGTGGTTTTCGGGCAAGGCCTTGCGGCCCAGCCACACCGACAGCAGGCCGAAGGGCACGTTGAGCGCGAACAGCCAGGGCCAGGAGGCCACGGAGAGGACGGCGGCCGCAATGGAAGGCCCGGCCACCGAGGCCGTGGCCACCACCAGCGAGTTGATGGCGATGCCGCGGCCCAGCAGGTGCTTGGGGTAGATGAGCCGCACCAGCGCCGTGTTCACGCTCATGAGGCCGGCCGCGCCCAGGCCCTGCACGACCCGCGCCAGGGCCAGCGTGGTCAGGGAATCGGCCATGGCGCAGGCCGCCGAAGCCAGCGTGAACACCGAGAGGCCGACCAGGTAAACGCGGCGGTAGCCGACGATGTCGCCCAGCGAGGCCAGCGGCAGCAACAGCGCCAGCGTGGCGACCTGGTAGGCGTTGATGACCCAGATGGATTGCGCGGCCGTGGCGTTGAGTTCGCGCGTGATGTCGGGCAGCGCCAGGTTGACGATGGTGCCGTCCAGCACCGCCATGACGATGCCGAGAATGATGACCAGCAGCGCAGGCGTGCGCTCCCGCGCGGGCAAACCATCCTGAACAAGCATGCGGACCTTTGTTATTGAGCGGGCGGTCAGTACGGCCGCCCGGAGCACTCATTTTAAGAGTGCGTCCGCAAACGCCGCAGGCGCGGCTTCCTTGCCCCAGCGCCGCCCTTGGGCAAGACGGCGCCGGAAGCGAAAAATCCCGGCATGCGGGTGCATGGCCGGGATTTTCCTGAGGGGGTTGTTCACCCCTGCGGGCGCCGCTGACGCGGCGTCGTATTACTTCATGCCGTATTTGACCTTGGCGTCGTTCTGGCAGGTGTCCTTGGCGGCGCCGGTCAGGGCATCGCAGCGCTCTTTGGCCGCTTTGTACTCGGCTTCGCGTTTTTCGGCGTTGGCGTCTTTTTTGACTTCGGCTTTTTGGGCGCTGTCCTTGCCGGGATCGGCGGCGGTCTTGGCGACCTTGGCATCTTCCTTGGCCTTGACGTGGGCGG